>JAFUPV010000002.1 GCA_017472605.1 Lachnospiraceae bacterium | reverse complement strand
CTGGTTTGCGGGAAAGGGATCGGGCTTTCTGGCTGCTTTGTTTGGAACAGAAAAACCGGATGCGGAAGATATCAGGCGAATGAGGGAGATTTTGGATGAACTGGATGGAAACGCTGCAGATTGATCCGGTACCGATGACCTGCCTTCTTGTGTTTACGTCGGCAACGGGAAGTGTCCTGATGGGATTGTGGCAGCTGATTGGTCTGCTTCTGGAAAAGAAGGGATATCATGGTATTCGATTCCATTTTTTTCGACTGCTGATCCCGTTTTTTCTGGTTCCGGTAATTTATCTTCTGTTCTCATGGCTGACAACAGCAAAGGGAGGATGGTACGGAATTCTGTTTTTGCCGACGCCGCCAATTACTCGTGCATGTGAGATTTTTTTAATCATCTGGGCAATTGGAGCAGGTCTGACGTTTCTGTATTATCTGTGTGTGAACTATGCTTTGATGAGAAAGCTTCGAAACCGGACAGCTGCTGTTCGGTGGAAACGGGAACTGTTTGAGCGGGTCTGTGAAGAAATGGGGATTCCGGCAGGACGGATTCAGTTGTATGAGAGCTTTCAGATTTCTGTACCGTGTGCAGTCGGAGGAATCCGGCGGAGCGTTATTTTGCCGGATCGGGAGTATACCGGGAAGGAACTGCGCGTGATTTTTGTTCATGAACTGACGCATTGCAGACAATGGGATGTGCTGATGAAGCGGATGGTGATTCTGATTGAAATTCTGGAGTGGTTCAATCCGTTTGTCTGGCTGCTGCACCGTCAGGTGGAACGGTGGAGTGAATATGCCTGTGACTACTATTCCGTTCAGTTCATGAGAGATGAAGCAGAATATTGGCATGTAATCGAGAAGATGGCAGAGGAGTGGAGCGGACTGGGTGGAATGCTTGTCCAGAATCTGTTGGAGAATAGAGCGGAACTTGTAAGGAGGATGGAACGAATGGTGAAACGGACAAAAAACAATACAAAATGGGTGAAGCAGATTTGCCTTTCCCTTGTTGCAATCAGTGTGATGTGTGTGTTTGCAGTTTCTTCGGCGCTGGCGCAGGGATATACGGCTTTGTACCGGGAGACGGTGGTAATGATTGAAGAAGAACCACAGGTAAAAGAAATGCAGGAGTTTGAAGCGGAATCCGTTGCTTCGGGGGTACTTGTAGAGGATGGCGAGCTTTTGATGAACCGGGCCGGGACAAGTGGTAATTTTACCTGGGCGATTAATAAACTGACGTTAAAGCGGTCATCGGAGATTTATCTGGAGGCTGGGGAGACAATATTCGTAGCGGTAGGAGTTGATCCTTCAGATAGTGTTGTTATGGCAGGAATTATGGATTCAGATGGTGCACTGCGATATGTGACAGGGACATCCGGGATGAGCCATGATTTTGCAATTGATGAATCAGGAAATTATCGGGTTTTTGTTCAGAACTGCAGTGATGTGATTATCACTGTGAATGGAATGTATGTAATTCATTGATGGTTTGGGAAGGAAATGAGGAGAAGGCTCATTTTCCTTTAACACAAAATAACTAATAGATTAGAAAATAGAAATTCTGCTAAAGGAGAACGCCTGAAATAACAAGTAAGGCTGTTTACAAGATTCCAGTTCACGAAATGTTGTTAGTGTCCTGCCATTTGTGGCCACAGTGACAGGTTGCTATAAAAAATAAAACAGATCTGTCGTGCGTACGAAAACAGAGGACTGTTTGGAAAGGAGAGAAATATGCTTAAGAGAGTAAGAAATGCTGTTCTTGCAGGTGGAATCGCACTTGCATTAACAGGTACTGTTTTTGCAGCAAGCGCTTATGTACCGGATTCTACGGTTGTTGGTAATACCTCAGTTTCAATTGGTGTTGGTATCAGCGATACGCTTGCATACGCAAAGGTATCAGCCAGCGACTATGTATATGCCAAGATGGTATGTACAGCAACCTATTTAAATAATGGTTTAAGTCAGAGTATTACTTTTACCAAATCAATGGATGAAAGTACATATGGAGAAGCGAGTAAGTATTTTAGCGGTTATGTTACGAAGAATAAGTGTACATTCACTGTAACAAGTTCCAATAATGTTACATGGGAAAGGACAATGACTGCTTCAACTAACGAATAAGAAAATGGCAGGCAATCACTTTTTTAATGATTGTCTGTCATTTCCTGCATTTTTATGGTATTACGAATGTACAACAATTGGAATCGGGAGGTTGAAAGATGAGAAAAAAGGTGTTTTGTTCTCTGCTTGCGTGCTGCTTTATGGTGAGTGTGTCTGGTTTATCAGAGAATGCACATGCGGAGGAAGAAGAGTTCTGCAGTGAAAATTATTTGTTTGGGACGATCAATCCCGTGGCGTCCAGTCCGATGGGATATTATATTTTAGACTATGCATATTTGAAATTTCTTTCAAAAGAGAATAATCAGTTGATTTACCTTTGCGGAAATCCGGAATGTAAACATGCAGAATTTGATAAGCCTTTTTATCAAGTGACAGAAGAAGAATTGTGGTCCTGTAACGCTTATGTAGGTACGGTTCTTCCTTGTTCGGTTGTGTATGAGGATCCTTATGTCTATGTGCTTGGATATGACGAGATGACTTCCGATGTCTCTCTTCAGCGGATTTCGATGGACGGAAGTGTGCATGAGAACCTGGGGGTGATTGGTCAGGCACCTGATACCGGTTCCTATTATACCTATGTGTTGGATGATAATATCATGTATTTTTCTTATAATGAACCATCAATGAACGTAAAGAATAATCATGTGTCGGTTCAGTCTTTTGATCTGGAATCGGGTGAGATTGAAGAATTGTATGTGGCAGAAGGAAAAAATCTGAATATTTATTTGGTAAGGGAATATGACGGATTAATTTGTTTTCGGGAATCCAAACTGGATGAAGAGGGAAATCAGACGGATCGTCTTCTCTGCTATGATACGGAAAAGGAAGAGATTGAGGAGGTTTATTCCGGAGAGTTCTATCGATATGCAATTGAGGATTCCGATCATTTTTATTTGTATGTAACGGATGAAGGGATTTATTCACTGGACCGGGCGGAAGGAACAAAAGAGCTTCTCTGGGAAGCAGATGAAAGTACCGGATTTGCCGAGCTTGCGTATGATGGGGAGTATCTGTATCTGAGTAACTGGTACGCGGCATTGATTGATAAAGAACAGTTTCCTTATCAGATCACGGTTGTGGACAAGGATGGAAACCTGGTAAATCAGATTGATATGGATGTAAAAGGTCTGGGAGATGTGCAGATCATTGACAGAGAGAATATGGTGGCAGACTGGTATGGGCCTGAATATGATCAGGTTTCATGGGCACTGATCCCGAAAGAAAAGCTTGCTGATCCGGAAGTAGAATGGGAGCCAGTCAATTCAATAAACGAGTGAGTGGAATCGATGGGGAACGCATATGAACATAAAGCGATTATTGAACCGAAGGGTATTGCTGACAGGATGTCTGATTTTTATTCTGCAGCTGCTCTGTTTTGCGGCAGTCCAGCTGAATGATGCCGGGATTGTAAATCAGATTGCGATGAACCGGTCGTATAATCAGTTTGTAGATCGATGGAGCAAAGCCGCGCTGGAACAGCCGCAGGCGGCTGCAGAGGAGTTTTCATCGGAAGAGCAGCGTGAACTGAGAGAGGAACTGCGGAGAAAAATCGCATATCTGATGGGATATCCGGAGGAAATGGAGCAGATACAGGCGAATGCGAAGAATCTTTCTTCCTTCAGCATCTTTCAGGCAAATGACAGCTTTTCCAGTAAAAATGTGCAGAAGACAGCAAAGGATTTTGAGAAGATGGCGAGATTTCAGCCGGGTCTTGACCGGGACCGGGTAACCAGTCATGTGATTTCCGATTCCTATGTGTCGTTTTTTGTGTTCGCTTTTATGATTTACATTCTTTATGAAATGCTGCGTGAGAAAGAAAATGGAATGTGGGAACTGACGCATTCGATGAAGAGAGGAAGGTATCAGCTGGCTGCTGACAGGGGGGGCAGTCTGGTAGTGATCACGGTTGTTTCCTATGCGATTATGTTTGGTTCCAATCTTCTGTTTTCCTGCCTGTTTTATGGCGCAGATGATTTTGGCGGTGCGATTCAGACACTGGAGGCCTATGAAAAGTATCCGCAGATGATGTCAAAGGGAGTGTATCTGCTGTTGCTTTTTCTAAGGAACAGTCTGGCAATGACAGCCGTGGTGATGGTTTCTTATTTCCTGTTTGTTCTTGTGGGAAACCGGAATCTTGCGGTTGTTGTATTGCTGATTTTTCTGACGGTGGAATGGAATCTGCTGAAAATCACACCGCAGAGTAACTGGAATATGCTTCGCTATCTGAATCTCTTCGAGTTGTTTGATCTTGGAAAACTGGATCAGGATTACCGGAATCTGGATTTGTTTGGTCGGGCGATTTCAGCATCTGTACCGGTATATGCAGCAGGAATTGTATTTTTCCTGGCTTCATTTTTGGGAGCAGTGATTGTTTATGCAAAGCAATATCCACGGAGAGCATTTGGCGTCTGGGTTCGTTTGGCGGCAATGGTTCAAAAATGGAACCAGAGAGTGCTTGCATGGCTGCCGGTTGGAATGAAAGAATGGTACAAGACAGTAATTCTGAAAAAAGGCCTGCTTTTTGTTGCTGCGGGAATTCTGGTTTTGAGATTTGCATATGGAAATACACTGGTTACTTATACGGATATTCGTCTCGAAATGGACCAGAGCTACAGGGTATGGGGCGGTGACCGGTGGGAGCAGTTTGATCAGTATGTGGAGGAACTGCAGGAAGAGTATCAGCAGTGTTGGGATGAAGTAGATGAACTGAAGGCACAGATAAAAAGCGGAATACTTGGTGCGGAATCGATGGAGCAGATTCTGGCACTGGAACGGAGAGCCAATACGATTTTCATGTATCTGAAGGAATTTACGGAAAAGCAGGAGCTGCATCAGCAGGTAATGGATGAAACAGGGATTGAAACGTTTGCCATGTCTTCACGCGGTTATCAGGAGATATTCGGACAGAACAGTCTGGTGCGGGAATGGGTATGCGGAGCAGTTTTGCTGGTCTTGACGATTCTTTTCAGTGCGCGGGTGTTTGGATTGGAAACCTCATCTCATATCAAACCGGTTTTACGGTGTTCCGGAATGGGAATCGGTTGGATCTGGAGAATGAAGATTGTGTGTATTTCTCTGACTGTGTTCGCAGGAGCGGCATTGTTCTATCTGGCTGAATCCTTTTCAATGGCTTTTCGGTATGGAATTCCATATCTGGAGGCACCGATACAGAGCCTTACCTTTTTGAGTGGGGAATCAATAAATATTTCTGTCGGTCTGTATTGGCTGCTGGCAGTCTGGTTCCGGATTCAGCTGATTCTGGCTGCAATGGCAGCAACTCTGTTTATATCATCCTGTGCGAACGTAAAAAATCAGATGTATGTTCCGGTATTGATTGTTGGTTTTGTTCTGGTGTTTGTATTGGCAGAAGGAATGATAAGCGGAACGATAGGAGGAAGTGTGATTCTGTTGACTGCAGGGGGGATTTTATTGCCTGCGGTCAGTGCTGTGGGTGTTTATGGTTCTTATCGGAGCTGGTGTTGTCAGTAGACTGGTGCAGGAGGTTCCAAAGAACGGAGCATTCGTTTTAATGACATGGATTGGCGACATGGAATAGGAGAAGATTCAGTGAAATTAGAAATTAAAAATGTAACAAAGACCTATGGAACGAAAACAGCCCTGGACAACTTTTCAGTCACGTTTGATTCCGGTGTTTATGGAATTCTTGGTGCTAATGGTGCAGGAAAGAGTACGTTGATTAATCTGATTACAGATAATGTTCCGAGGGATCGGGGAAAACGGGGCGGACAGATTTTGTATGATGGGGTTGAGATTAAAAAGCTTGGAGCAAAGTTTCGGGCGATGGTCGGATATATGCCGCAGCAGCAGGGGTACTATGAAGATTTTTCGGTAAGGGCGTTTCTGAAATATATTGCATCTGTGAAGGGGATTTCGTCCGAATCAGCCAATCGCCAGATTCATGAATTGCTGAAGGTAGTGAATCTGTATGAAAAAGCGGATGAAAGAATTGGGAGTTTTTCGGGCGGTATGAAGCAGCGTGTGCTGTTGGCACAGGCATTGCTGGGAGATCCTGAGATTCTGATTCTGGATGAACCGACAGCCGGTCTGGATCCAAAGGAGCGGATTAACATAAGAAATTACATTTCACAGCTGTCCAGAGATAAGATTATTTTGCTGGCGACTCATGTTGTCAGTGACATTGAATGTATTTCCGATGAAGTTATTTTGATGCAGAAGGGAAAACTGGTTACGATGGGAACACCTCAGGAACTGATTGCGGATCTCCATGGAAAGGTGGCGGAAATTTCCTGTCTGCCGGAGGAACTGGAACGACTGCAGAAGCAGTACCGGGTAGGGAATGTCCGACAGCGGAAGGACGGGATTGTTTTACGGGTTGTTGGTGATGATTTACCCAGACAATTTAAGCGACGTTATGAGGATATTGATCTGGAAGATGTGTATTTGTATTGGTTGGGAAATTCATAAGAAAAATCCGTATGAAGCCTGTCTGGAACAGAGCTTCATGCGGATTTTTTTCGCAAACTTTTCGGAAATCAGTTCTTCTTAAAGAAAGCCACCGCCACCGCGCCCGGCCCTGCATGGGTGCCAACGGTGCTTCCGATGCAGGTGTAGCGGAGTTCGTCCACGTTGCCTTCCCAGAGAGCGGCGCTGTCCTGCATGTATTTTTCCAGAAGGTGATTGCTTAAACCGGTGTAGCCGAGAAGGAGAGGCTTGCGAAAGTCAACACCGCCGGCGGCTTCGATTTCTTTTACCAGCAGGTTGTTGCCCTGACGGGAACCGCGGGCTTTGCCGAGCATTCCGATTTCGCCGTCTTTGACATGGATCACCGGCTTGATGGAGAGGAGACCGCCTGCGAAAGCGACGGTTTTGGAGATTCTGCCGCCGCGCTTTAAGTATTCCAGGGTGTCCAGGAGGGCAACGAGACAGACGTTGTCGCGCTCTGCGGTGATGCGCGCTGCGATAGCTTCTGCCTCCATTCCTTCTGCAGCCAGCTGCAGTGCCAGCTCAGTCAGGATTCCGGAACCGATGGCAACGGTGTTTGTGTCAACGACATGGATTTTTCCCGGGAATTCGGAAGCTGCGATGGACGCGCTCTGGAAGGTGCCGGAGAGTTTGGACGCGATGGTGAGAACCACGGCGGTATCACCGGCATCGACGGTGTTCTGAAAGACTTCTTCGAAGGAAGCCGGAGTCGGCTGGCTTGTCTTCGGAAGGACATCGCTTTCAATCAGTTTTTCATAGAACTGTTTCTGGTTGATGGTCACGCCATCATAATATTCTTCATCGCCGAAGTGAATGGTCAGCGGAACAACCGTAACCTGCTTCTGAATCTCAGGGGTGAGATCGGCGGTTGAGTCAACAATAATTCTTACACTCATAATCAAATCTCCTTTGTGGTGCTGAAACAACAATCCTGAAAAACACCGTTTTTTCGGGTGTTTTCGAAATGATGTACTGGCATTATAGAAGAAATCAATTTGAATGTCAATGTTTGAAAATCAAATTGTTTAAGAAATGTTAAAAAAGAGTTTATCGGATCTTTACCAATGGGAGGAAAAACATGGTTGATTCAAAAGCGGGTTCATATTATAATAGATTTTATTGGAAAATGATGATTGAAGGGACAGAAGAAGGATGGAGAAACGAAAGTCTTTTTTAATTAATTTTGCTTACTATGCAGTTATCTTTGCGGCAGTGTATGTTCTGCTGAAATATGCGGTTCCGATTCTGATGCCGTTTGTGATTGCCTGTGTGGTTGTGTTTCTTCTGAAGAAACCGATTCAGCTGCTCACAAACGTGTTCCGCTTGCCGTGGAAGATTTCGGCGATTCTGACGGTGCTTGTTTTCTATGGGATTGTCGCCGTCCTGATTTCCATGTTTGGAATTCGGGTCATTGCCGGGATCACGGCGCTGGTCGGAAGTGTGCCGCAGATCTATGAGGAGCAGATTCTTCCTGTTGTGAATGATATTTTCAGCAACATGGAGACGATTCTTCAGGACATGGATCCGGATCTGCTGACCGCTCTGTATGATGTCAGCAAGCAGATTCTGCAGTTGATGGGTCAGATGGTTTCCAGCATCTCGGTCAGAACCATGGCGCTTGCTTCGGACATCGTCTCTTCTCTGCCCGGTACAATCATCAATCTGGTTCTTCTGATCATTTCTACGTTTTTTATTGCCATTGACTATGAGAAGCTGACCGGGTTCTGCATGAGGCAGCTGAACGAAAAAGCGAGAACGATTTTTATTCAGGTTAAGGAATATGTGGTCGGAACGCTGTGGGTCTGCATCCGTTCCTACATGATCATCATGTTCATTACGTTTGTTGAACTGTCCATCGGTCTGAAGATTCTCGGCATTGATTATGCGGTGCTGATTGCTCTCTGCATTTCCTTTTTTGACATTCTTCCTGTGCTCGGTACCGGAGGAATTATGCTTCCGTGGGCGGCAATCACGCTGTTCCAGGGAAATTTCACACTGGCACTTGGCCTGTTCCTGGTCTATCTGATCATTACCGTGATCCGCAACATCATCGAGCCGAAGCTGGTGGGAAGTCAGCTTGGTCTTCATCCGGTGGTGACGCTGGCAAGCATGTTTGCAGGTGTTCAGTTTTTGGGCATTGTTGGTCTTTTTGGATTCCCGATTCTGCTTTCGCTGATCCGGTATCTGGACAGGCATGGGGTGACGAAGGTCTTTAAGTAAGGAATGATGATGCTGGAAGGAATGGAGCACGACCATCAGGAAGAAGTATGAAAAAAGATCCCTGCAGGGGTCTTTTTTCATATAAGGAGCTACAGTAAATGGCGGAAGGGAGGCAGGATTGTTTTCAGGAACTGATAGAAGCCTGCTTTCTTTTCGTTGAGGTAGTCGGAGCAGCCCCAGGGATTGGCACCATTCTCAAGGGCGTTGGTGAGGACCTGAATCCGGCAGCCGGATTGGGTCAGTGAAGAAAGATCCTGATACATGGGATCGCTGCAGATGATGTAGGGAGTCTGGATTATAACCTGACTTCCTTTTTTCATGAGTTCAACCAGAGAGTACCAGAGCTCCGGTGCTTTGTTTTGTGGAGTGATGGGATTGCTCAGCAGAAAAATCCTGTCTGCCGGGAACGTTTCCCGGTTCCAGTCTGGTCAACAGACTTTCGAAAAAGTTAAGAGATTTCTCGAAAAGATTATGGTTGGGAGAAATTCTGCTGGGAGAAATCGAAAATCTGTAGTAGAATAGAAGAAGCAGACAGTGGTTGTGTATGTGGGGGATTTTTATGTATGCAGGATTACAATGGTCTGTATCTGCCGATTTATGTAATCTGTTATGTGGCTTCGGTTCCGTTTTTCCTGCTGAGCGTGAAGACGGCGCAGAAGAAGGGACAGCGGGCGGCTCTGGCTCTTTATACGAGAATTGCTCTGATCTGTTACATTGGCGTGCTGGTGCTTCTGGTGTTCTGGAATCAGGGAAATGGAGCGACGATGCTGTCGCTGAAGAATCTGAACCTCTATACCATTGCTTTTATTCTGTTTTATGCGATTGGTTATGGTGCTTATTATTCGACCGCGGACATGCCGATTCCGATGGTGGCGGACTGTTCGGACTATGAGACGTACCGCAGCGGTAATTATGTGCCGGGTATCATGGGAACGCTGTTCAGTCTGGTGGACAAGCTGGTGTCTTCTCTTGGTTCAACGATTGTCGGAGCTGCTGTTCTGATGATTGGAATCGAGACGCTGCCGGACACCAATACGCCTTACATGCCGGGTATGAAGTGGGTGGTGATTGTTCTGTTCTGTATCCTTCCGATGGCGGCATGGATTCTGACTCAGTATGCGATGCACCGGTATTCCCTGTCCGGTGAGCGAATGAGGGAGATTCAGTCTGTCAATGCGGTTCGCAGACAGGCGGTGAATGACGGTATGCCGCTGGCAGAAGCCATGGAGAAATGGAAGACGCTGGAGGACGTGCCGGAGGAGTTTTTGCAGAAATAGGATAGCGGAAATCCGACCGAACGTGTCACGGGCACGTTTGCCTGGATGTAGTAACAATGAGAAAGAGCGGGAGGCTGTGAACCACGTGGTTCACAGCCTCCCGCTCTTTACGCAATCAGCGTGGTTCTTCTCGTTGCGGTGTGCTTATGTATTCGGACAAACATGCTGGCAGCAGGTCTCTCTGGCGCAGGAACGAACCGATTAGTCGGATTTCGTTTCCGTCTGCTCCGGCAGCTCTTTACATTTTTTTGTAAACTCTTCTTCCGTCAGATCAGCGTAGCTGGCGCCTTCTGCCGGCGTGATCAGTCCTTCGGTGACAAACTTGTGAAGAATGGTCAGCTTACCGCGTTCCATGCCGCGTTCCATGCCGCGTTCCATACCACGCTCCATGCCAATTGCAATCCCGTGCTCTTCTGCACGATTCATGATAGCACAGTCAAGTCTCATATGCTTCCTTCCTTTCTTGTCGTTTGATTCCAGACATTTCTCAAATCGATCATCTCCAGTTACTGCGGCCATCAGTTCCATGACTTCTTCCACATGCTTCAGTTCACTGGGTTCCGGTATGTAGTCGTTGTTCTTTCTCATCTGGATGAGGTAGTTCACAACAATGCGGAAGTCGCTTCGGAACATCGCTGCCTGTTCCTCGGAAAGAAAAGCAAGCTCGAACAGGTTGATCCGGTAGTCGTTGACATAGGGATCTATCTGCTCAGGGATTACCAGCCGCTCTTTCAGGGATTTTGCGGTGTTCCATCTGGTTTTGTAGCCATAGTACAAAACTAATGTAATGACCGGATAGCGAACGACTGTCTGTTTTTCTTTCCCGGATTCTTCTGGTCTTTCTTCGGCTGCAGCAGATTTGCCGCTGATGCAGACTGCAGCGGAATCGCTGCCAATGCAGGCTGCGGCTGCTTCCTCACAGGCAGCCAGTTCTTCTGTATTCTTTCCGTATATTTCGTTTGTTTCTTCTTTCTCTTTGGTACGCAGCATCTGCCCGCGGTACGCCGCGCCATCGTATCCGATGACCCGAAGCGGCATATCAGCAAGCGCTTCTGTCTGGTTCTCCATTCCGCAGAACGAAATATGGACTCCGTTTTTCTTCCAGTATTTCGCCACGTCACGTTCCTGCTCCCGGACGATTCCCTTTGCCTTGTAGATGGATTTCGGCAACGCATCCTCCAGTTCATCCTCATGTACAACCTGTTCGCCGTTGAACAACAAGACGTTTACGATGTCCGCAAACACATCATTGTATGCCATCAGCGTTTTTTCGGTGACATCCTTCTCAGACATATCCTGCCCTTTCATTATAATATGTTTTCGAGAGTATCGCAAGGAATTTTTCCTCAACTGCGTACTATCAAAATCGATTATAACGTGGCAGGTCGATTTGCGCAACAAAAATCCATCGTAAAATTACGACAGATTCTGACAGCAGAATTCGTGATTTTGCGATGGATGGTGATTGGTTGACGGAAGCATTTATGTGTTGTGTGAGCGGAATGGGCAGATATCAGGAATGCTTTTGCCGATAGTGATTTGGTGTCATCCCATATTCTTCGCGGAACAGGCGGATAAAACCTTCCGGGTTTTCATATCCCAGCCGTTCACTGATGGCCTGAATGCTCAGGGCAGTGTTGGTTAGAAGTGTTTCCGCTTTCTGGAACCGGACTTGCTTGAGCAGCTGCTGGAAGGTGAAGCCGGTTACGGATTTGATGTAGCGGGAACAGTAGGGAACGGAGTAGCCCAGTTTATCGGCCAGCCTGCTCAGGGAGATGGTTCGGTAGTCTTCCTGGATACAGCTGATCAGCCGGGAGGACTGGTACAGATTATTAGTCCCATACATGGGGGATTCCGCGGTATCTTTGTATTTGCGGACAACTTTTGCAAAGAAGATCATTAACATGGTACTGATCAGCCGGTCCGCATATTCTCCTTCCTGCATCCTGCATTCGGTACCGGAAATGGTGTTCTGGCAGGTGCCGCGCAGAACATAGATGATCTCGAAGAAGGTGTGGGTATGCTCAAAGGGTGGGGTGCAGCGGTTGTGTTTGGTCAGGTAAATGCTTTTTTGGGGAGACATTTTGAAATAGTAGTCTTCCTGCAGAGGTGTTTCTCCCGGATTTCCGAAGGCGGAAAGTTCGGGAACGACCAGATAGCTGTCACGGACAAATTGTGGATCCAGTGAATGGAGAAAACGGGCAAACTCATCGGGATTTTTCTTTTTATCATAGTATTCCTGATAGAATCGTTCATGTTCATTGTATGCATTGAGAGAATTCAGGATCATTTCGATGTTCATGGAGAACCTCCGGACAGTTGGATATGCAGACAGTGTAGCAGAAAAGCAGGGCGGGGGCAATAGGAAGGATAAAAAATGATAAGAAAATTGCTTAAATCGTTCTATTGTGAGAAGAGGGGCATTGCGTGTATGATGACTTCAGAAGATGGGTAACTGTCGGAAGCAGCAGGAAGAATTGGAGGAGCTCTATGAAGGTTAAGAAGATTTATACGGAATATCAGGAACAGCCGATGGGACTGGATGAGGCGCTGCCGCGTTTTTCGTGGCTGCTGGAGTCGAAACGGCAGGGCGCGAAGCCGTGCGCGTACCGGATCCGGGTGTGCAGAGAGACGGATGGAGAAGAGATGTGGGATTCGGGGAAGGTGATAACCGGTTGTGAGGACAGTGGAGACGGATTGAAAGCCGGAACTGGTTGCGGAGACGCTGGAGATGCCTGCGGAGCTGCCGGAGATGGATCGGCAGCCGGAGTTGTTTACGGAGGGGCGAAATTGGAACCCTGTACCGGATATGGGATTTTTCTGCAGATATGGGATGAAAAAGGAGAGATGACGGAGCCAGCCAGCCGGTTTGAAACAGGAATGATGGATCCGGATATCCGTGCCTGGGAGGGTGCGCAATGGATTGCCGCACCGAAAGATACGGTGATGGCAAGAGCCCGCGGTGTGTTCCGGATTACCTCGACATTCCGTTTTGCCGAGGGCGCAGACCGCGCGGGAATTGTGTTCGGCGCAGCGGATGAGCGGCTGATGAATGGTCATCTCAATGAATATGGATTAGCTGGGGAGAATTACATCCGATATGAGGTGAATGGGCAGGATCCGGATGCACCGAGGCTGGACATTTATCGGGTTGGATATGCAGAAGAGGATTCCGATCAGGTTCCGTTTGCCAGTGTGGAGCTGAGACGGGAAACGGATGCGGCAGGTTCCGGAGAAGCAAAGCAGTGGATGGATGCGGTATGTTCCGGAGACGAAGAAGGGAATCAGAAGCCGGAAGAACGTGAAAACGTGGAGGGAGGACTGCTGCTGACCAGAGAGAACCGGGAGCAGTTTCATACGCTGATGATTGAGGTATCCGGCAATCAGGCGATGGCCTGGTTTGATGAGGTTCTGGTTGACTCATTTCCGGCATGGTACGGCGGTCCCGGCGGCAGAGTTTTGAATCCGCGGGGCATTAACGATGTGCTGACCTATCCGAGACTGAATCAGATTCCCATGCTTCGCAGGGGATTTTCTGTCGATAAGTCGCTGAAAAGAGCACGGATTTACGCGACTGCCAGAGGAATTTATGAGCTGTATGTGAACGGGAAGGCGATGACGGGCAGTCTGCTGGCGCCGGGGCTGACGCAGTATGATAAGCGGATTCACTACCAGACCTATGATGTGACAAAGCTTCTGAAAGAAGGGGAAAATGGACTGGGAGTGATTCTGGCTCCCGGCTGGTGGAGTGATGCGCAGACCTTTACTGTGTGCAACTATAACTATTTCGGTGACAGAGAGGCCTTTTTATGCAGACTGGTGCTGGAGTATGAGGACGGATCCAGAGAGGTGATTGTTTCCGAGCCGGAGCAGTGGAAATATTTTGGTGACGGTCCATATGAATATGCAAGCTATTTTATGGGGGAACAGTATGATGCGCGGAAGGGATGGATCGGGAAGGCGTTTTCCTGTCCCGGTTTTGATGATTCCGGGTGGGAGAAGCCGGTTGTCTATGAAACGACGGTGATTCCGGAATGGAATGCGGGGTTCGCAAGAACGTGGCCCGAGGTGAACGCCCAGGAACCGGAGCTGATTGGCGGTTATGACGCGCCTGTGGCTGTCGTGGAGGAGCGGACGGCAAAGAAGCAGATCTGGCAGGAAGACGGCAGCTGCATTTATGATTTTGAGCAGGAGATGGCCGGTGTGCCTGAAATTACGTTCCATGAAAAGGAAGGAACACGGATTCTGATTCGTTATGGCGAGATGCTGTATCCGGATCTGCCGCGGTATGGGAAAAATGTCGGAACTTTGATGAGAGAGAATTACCGGGATGCGGAGAGTACGGATGTCTACATCTGCTGTGGACTGGATGGAGGAGAGACATGGAGGCCGCGGTTTACGTTCCATGGATTCCGGTATCTGGAGATTACCGGAGCTGTGAATCTGCCGGATTTGGATGAGGTAAAGGCGCTGCAGTATTCCTCTGTGACGGAGTTTCAGGGAAGCTTCCAGTCTTCGGATCCGGTGCTGAACCGGTTTGCGGAGAATGTGAAGTGGTCTCAGCTCTGCAATTTTATTAACATTCCTACCGACTGTCCGCAGCGGAATGAGCGCATGGGCTGGGCAGGAGATACGCATGTGTTCTGTCACACCGCGCTTCATCATGGAGATCTGAAGCTGTTTTATGAGAGAAATCTGCAGGCGATGGCAGATCTGCAGACAAAAGAGGGCAGATACCCGGAAATTGCGCCTATCGGCGGCGGATTCGGTGGAATTACCTATGAATGCGCGACGATTTTTATGGCGTGGGAGTTGTATCAGCAGTATGGAGATAAGCGGACGCTGGAACGGTTCTATCCGGGAATGAAAAAATATATGGCATATATGGAGGATAAAGGTCTTCCGGGCTGGGGAAATCCGGCGGTGATCGGACCGCTGGCGGACTGGCTGGCGTTTCAGGAGACGGATCCGCAGCTGATGTGGAATGCATTTTATTACCGGGAGGCGGATTTGATGGCGAGGATAGCCGCCGTTCTTGGTATGGATGAGGACAGGCAGCAGTTTGAGGCGCTGAGCCGTCGGATTCGTGCGTTCTGGAATCAGACGTTTGTGGAGGCAGAAAGCGGAAAGACATGTACTCTTGACGGTGAACTCTGTGATACGCAGACATCCTATGCCCTTGCCATCGAATATGGCGTAACAGAAAAGTCGGAGCAGATGGCGGCTCATCTGGCGCGGAAGGTGCGGGAGAACGGATATCGGGTCGGCACCGGATTCTTTGGAACCGGTCTGCTGAATCAGGCGCTGAGCAGACATGGCTATGGGATGGATGCGTGGAAGATGATGCTGCAGCGGGAGTTTCCGTCCTGGCTGTACCCGGTGACCCAGGGGGCGACAACGATCTGGGAGCATTGGGATTCTTACACGACGGAGAATGGATTCGGGGAGTACAATTCCATGAATTCCTTTAATCACTATTCGCTGGGAAGTGTACTGTCCTGGATGTATGAGTGGATTCTTGGTATTCGCAGGCTGGAGGAATACCCGGGATACCGGCATTTTCTGCTGAAGCCGTCGGCCCGGATGCTGGAATTTGCGCAGGGAAGCGTGGCGAGTCCCTATGGAAGGATTTTCAGCGGATGGAAGAAGGACGGATCTGTGCTTCATTACAGCTGCCGGATTCCGGTTGGAGCTACGGCGACGCTGGTGCTGCCGGATGGAACAAAGAGGGAGCTGGAGTCCGGGGAATATGAGTTTTCAGCTGTGCTGGCGTGATGGATTGTACGGAAGGCTGTGAAAAGTGGGAATATCGGTTTTGCGGTCTGACGGAGCTGTCTCACTGCTTGATGGAAGCGAATGAAGACAGGTGATTATGTTTGACAGGAAAGGGGAAAAACGGAATGAAGATACGTGAGGAGCAGCGCCGGAGGGCGGAAGCGCTTCTGGAGCGGCTGACTTTGGAAGAGAAGATTTGCATGATACATGGCGCGGGATTGTTTGAGACGGGAAGTGTGGAGCGTCTTGGCATTCCGCCGCTGAAGATGTCGGATGGGCCGATGGGAGTCCGCAGGGAGTTTCGGAAGGACTCCTGGGAACCGGCGGGGAATACGGATGATTATGTGACCTACCTTCCGTCAAACAGCGCCATTGCATCAACCTGGAACCGGGAGCTGGCATATGAGAGCGGAAAGGTTCTTGGTGCGGAGGCGCGGGGCAGGGGGAAGGATGTGATCCTTGCGCCGGGAATTAACATTAAGCGAAGCCCACTGTGCGGCAGGAACTTTGAATATATGAGTGAGGATCCCTATCTGACAGCGGAGCAGTGTGTTCCGTTAATCCAGGGCATTCAGGAGAATGATGTGGCAGCATGTGTGAAGCATTTCGCCCTGAATAATCAGGAGCGGAACCGGCTCTGGGTGGACACAAAGGTGGAGGAGCGGGCGCTTCGCGAGATTTATCTTCCTGCGTTTCGGGCGGCAGCAGAACGGGGAGAGGCTCTGTCCATGATGGGTGCCTATAATCTGGTGCGCGGCAGCCGGTGCTGTGAGAATGAGTATCTGCTGGATGAGATCCTGAGAAAGGAGTGGGGATGGGACGGCGTTGTGATCTCGGACTGGGGCGGAATCCTGAGGACGAAGGAGTCTGCCTGTGTCAGCATGGATGTGGAAATGTCGATCTATTCCAATTTTGATGAGTACTTTTTTGCGAAACCGCTTCTGGAAGCCGTTCAAAATGGGGAGATTGCAGAGGAGACCGTTGATGAGAAGGTGTACCGGATTCTGTGCATGATGATGGCGCTTCATATGCTGGATGGCGCGGAACAGATGAACGGGAATGAGAACGGAAGCGGTACAGCTGAGGAACGGACAGACTGGCATACGATGCGAGACGACAGGAGCAGTGGAAGGAAAAGAAAGTGCGGCTGCTATAATGCGCCTGCCCATCGTCAGGCGGCGCTGGAGACGGCAAGGGAGTCGGTGGTTCTGCTGAAGAACGAGGATTCCAGGCTGCCGCTGCAGAAGGAGAAGCTGAAAAAACTGCTGGTTGTGGGCTGCAACGCGGATTGTCTCCATTCCCTGGGCGGCGGAAGCGCGGAGATTAAGGCACTTTATGAAATTTCGCCGCTGATGGGACTGAAATGTCTGCTTGGAGGAAACACGGAGGTTACCTATGTTCCTGGATATTACATTCCGGACAACAGGGAGCAGGCAGAAAACTGGCAGGAGGAGAGTCTGAAGGAGCGGGAAGGAAAGACAGCGGCAGAAGAGCTGGTGACACCGGAAACCGCGGCAAAACGGAAGGCGCTTCTGGAAGAGGCGGTTTCGCTGGCAGCGGAGTATGAGGATGTGATTTTTATCGGTGGACTGAATCACCAGTTTGATCTGGAGGATCAGGACCGGAGAGACATGAAGCTTCCCTACGGACAGGATGAGCTGATTGAGGCGCTGCTGGACGCAAATCCGGATACTATTCTTGTCATGAATGCCGGATCACCGGTTGAGATGCACCGGTTTGCGGACAGGGCAAAGGCAATTGTCTGGCACTGGTATGCCGGAATGGAGGGCGGCACGGCTCTGGCGGAGGTTCTTCTTGGTGAGGTGAATCCGTCCGGAAAGCTGCCGGAGTCGTTCCCGGTGACCCACATGGACTGCAGCGCGCACAGCATTGGCACTTTCGGTGACCGGGAACTGGCGGATTACCGGGAAGGGATTTTTGTGGGATACCGGCATTATGAAACGGCTGATGTTCCTGTTTCGTTCTGTTTTGGACATGGACTTTCCTATACTTCTTTTTCTTACGGGGACTGCCGGGCAGTCTGTTGCGGGGATGGAGAGAATGCTGCGGTTACGATCAGCTGCCGGGTGAAAAATGTGGGAGAGCGCGCCGGTAAGGAAACGGTGCAGCTCTATGTGCATAAGCCGCAGAGCTGTGTGGAGCGGCCGGCGAAGGAGCTGAAAGGCTATGAGAAGGTGAATCTGGCACCGGGAGAGGAAGCAGAGGTTCTTTTCTGCCTGACGAAGGAGGATTTGATGTACTATGATGAGCAGGAGCGGCGCATGTGCCTGGAAGAGGGCAGGTATGACGTGTTTGTCGGTGCGTCTGTGAAGGACATCAGAGGACAGGTGAGTGTTGTGTTCTGATCGGGTACCAGTACTGGTCGGTGATGGATAACTTTGAGTGGACCTGTGGATATGATAAGCGGTTTGGACTGATCCATGTGGATTACCGGGACCAGAAGCGGACGATGAAGGAGTCAGCAGAGTGGTATGGGAAGGTAATTCGGGAGAATGGAGAGAACCTGTAGCAGGGAATAAAGAATGAGACGGAGCATTGTGAAAGGGATGGGCAATTGTCTGTTCCTTTCGCAATTCTTTTTTATGAGAAGACGGATATGGTGTGGAAATTGCCGTCGAAATAAAGAATTTAACAGGATGTTTGGTGAAAATTATGTCGATAAAATACGACGAGTTTTGATTGCGTAAATCGACCCTGTATGGTAAAATGGATTTTGTTCGTACGCAGATGAGGAAAATAATCTTGTGCTGCTTATGAAAAAAGAATATAATGAAAGGGCAGAGTGATTTTCGAATCGTTGCAGATTATTTTGTGCAGATGAGAAAAAATCGGGACTATGAGCCAAAGCAGGAAGAAATAGAGCATGTGGAGGCGGTGATGGAACTGATGGCGGCGGTAACGGGAGATGAACGCTATAAAAAGATGTTCGATGGTATGGATGAGAAAGGAGGAAAGAAAACGATGACATGTTTAGCGTTGGATAAGGCAGAAGTCAGAGGGAGAATTAAGATTTTATGCGAATTGGTAGAGGAAGGAGTGATTACCAGAGCAGAGGGAGCAAGATGAAGTGTAAACCAGATGAAGGTACTGTTACATATCAGCCGTTCGTCAGCGGAACCGGTGGAAGCCAGTGTTTCCGGATTCCGTCGCTTGTGACGCTGCCGGATGGTTCCCTTCTTGCCGCTGCTGATGCAAGATGGAATCACATGGGAGACGGATTTGGAATTGATACGATGGTGTCCTGTTCCGCAGACGGAGGAAATACATGGAATTATTCCTTTGTCAATTATCTGGGTGATAATGGAGACCGGTATCATCCGGAATCGACCGCCTTTATTGATCCGGCGATGGCGGTGAAGGGAAATACGGTTTATCTGCTGGTGGATCTGTATCCGGGTGGGATTTATATTGGAAATGCGGTTCGCGGAACGGGCTATGATGAGAATGGGCATTTACTGTTGAAGCGGGCGGACGAGGAGTCCTGCCGCTGTTTTCTGAGTGACTGGACTGATGGATGGGCGGTGATTCTTTGTCGGGATGAAGCTTCCGGGATTGTTTCTGAGGAACGTGATGTTTGGGTGGACCGGTGGTTTAACTGGTATCGGGGGAAACCTGTGGCGAAAGAAACGCTGTTTTACGGGAAACAGTCGGGTCAGGAATGGGAATCGGGTCAGGGAACCGGTGGAGATCAGGAAATCAGGCCCGAAGGGAATCTGTTTTTTGCGGATTCTCCCTGGAAGGTAGTTTCGACCAGTTATCTGTACCTGACAAAATCAGAGGATGGCGGCAGGAGCTGGTCAGCTCCGATGATGCTGAATCCGCAGGTGAAACATGCATCGGAGAGTTTTTATGGAGTCGGGCCGGGGCGCGGACTGGTGACAGAAGAAGGACGAATCCTGTTTCCATGCTATGTGTATGACGGTGTGGAAGGGCAGCGCTCCAGCTTCATTTATTCGGACGACGATGGAAAAAGCTGGAAACGGACAGAAGATGCGACAAAGACAATTTATTCCGGGGAAAGTCAGCTGGTGGAACTGAAAGACGGACGGATTCGCTGTTTTTTCCGGAATAATCTGGAACGTGTCTGCTATGCGGATGCGTGGAAAACAAAGCAGGGATACCGGTGGGAGCCATTTGTCCGCACGGAAATCACCGCTTGCTCCAACTGCCAGATTTCGGTAATTGCACGGAAACGGTCCGCAGACGGGAAACAGGTGATTCTGGTGTCCTGTCCGGCTGATGCGAAGGAACGGGTTCATGGAACCGTTTTCGCGGCACGGATTGGCAAAGACGGGGAAATGGAGTGGTGTGGGAAGAAGGAAATCACCGGGGAAGCGGAACGCTTTGCCTATTCCTGTCTGACGGAGATGGAAGATGGGGCGGTTGGGTTGTTGTATGAAGGGGGAGAGTGGCCGATTTCGTTTGAGGTAATTTGCTGACGCATAAAATTCTGTCGAAGTGAACGGAATCAGAAGAAAAAGAAAGCCAACGGACAGAAAGGATCTTGTATCCGAAATTCTGTCTGTTGGCTTTTAAATATTATGCGGCAAAAAAATCAAGAAGCAATTCAACCGTCTTATGAATCTGCTCAGAACCGGAAATGCTGGCTTCTCCGTCCCCCTCCTGCTTTCCATAACTTCCAAATCCGGCGTGATTACCGCCTTCGATGATTGTTTCGGTGGTATTCTCCGGAAGATTTGCAAGGTATTTCTGATATTTTTCCAGATTCAGAACACCGTCTGCCGCCTTGCTGTCCAGCACAGCAAGGTTCAGGGGCATTTCAATCAGAACACAAAGAACATCCTGTTCTGCCAGTTCCAGCATGAGCGGTGCGTAGGCGGCAGACTCAACCTTACCGCCCGGATAGGGGATGAAGCCTGCGGTTGGATGGTTTGGTGTGAAGACAAGCATGTTGTCCTGCTGACGAACCGTTACCGTTTCGCTGCCGGCTGCTGCGGTGATGGCTGTTTCATCGGCGCGATAATAGTCATTGAAAAAGTTCTTACTTTGAAGTAATCAGCAGCGTGCAGTTTGAAGCCTGTAATGAAGCGTTGAAGCGGATTGTTCCCCGAATTGATTTTCAAAGGATTAATCGGATCATTGATGAGATAGAAGGAATCTCGGACTTACGAAAAAAATTTTATCAGACAATGCTGCAGCAGCGGTATGAGAAAATCTTATTGTTCACATACCATAAGTTATGAAACGAAGGAGGCGGGACAGATGAAGTCGGTATTCTGTGAGAATCAAGTGAAGAATATATATACCACTCCCCTGGACGGAATTCCATACAATCGCAGCAGCGGCATCATTTATGCTGTGGATCAGCACGGATGCAGATATGCGGTTGGTCAGGTTGATCTGGAACGATTTGATGAGCAGAATTTTCAGTATATTTTTTCCCCGGAATGGAGTGTGATTGATGCGCTTCCCGCTTCCATTTTCCAGGGGATTCCGGGGCTTGACATGTCTCTTCGTCTGGAGCGTTACTATCGGGTCAACATGACGCCCCATTTTATCTTGGAGCGTACACCCGGTGAAGGCCGTGAGGATCTCTGGGAACTGCTGGAAGCAGTTGGACTTGATTACTATGACCGGTTTGAATGGCTGCTTCGCACCGACATGCGCTGCGGAACCGATCAACTGATTGTGGAACGGGCCGTGGAGCCAAGGTGTTTTGTAATCGGCGAAGGGTGCCTGCTTCCGGATGATTTACAGCCGGGGGACCGGGTTGAAATGAAAAGTATGCGGGAGATGGCGGATACGAACCGGCAGCTTCGCCTGTTGCTGATGCAGGTTCTGCGCAGCGGCGCTCAGATCTGGGATCAGTCGGAAGAGCGGAAGCTTTCAAAGGAAGAGTGCAGCATTCTGCTGAAACTGCTTCTGGTTCAGGGGGAATTGGAAGGAAGGCATAACAGAGAGCAGAGAGCGGAAGGGATTGAGCGGGCAAAGCAGGAAGGAAAATATACCGGGCGTAAGCGGATTGCGGTGGATTGGAATCTGCTGCGGCAGGTTTCAGAAGAGTTTGAACAAAAGAAAGTTACGGAAGAGGAGGCTATGAAGCGAACAGGAATTTCTTCGCGCTCGACGTTTTATCGTCGATTGAAGGAAGTAAGGGAGCAGGAATTGCCGGATTAAACGAGATGGATCGAAAATGACAGGAGCATCAGCCAAATGGTTATGGCTGGTGCTCCTGTGTTTTATGCTGCTTTCGCATCCAGGCAGACGTGCCAGTGACACGTCTGATCGGATTGCTTATGCATCCAGGCAGACGTGCCAGTGACACGTCTGATCGGATTATCCTTCCAATTCCTCCGTCAGCTTCCAGATTTCATCGATCATACCGCCGATTGTCTCAATGGTATCCAGCAGCGGCGCGTCGGTAGTGATGTCGATGCCTGCCATCTGAGCCAGTTCAATCGGGGTCTTTGTGCTTCCGGCAGCAAGAACCTTTTTCCAGTCCTCCACAGCCGGCTGGCCCTCTGTTTCGATGCGCTTGCAGACCTGAGTTGCCACGGTCAGGCCGGCGCTGTAGGTGTAGGAGTAGAGGCCCATGTAGTAGTGGGGCTGGCGCATCCAGGTCAGTTCTGCGCCGTCAATGATCTCCACATCGTCGCCCCAGAATTTCTGGAGTGTTTCCTTTTTGATGCGGTTTAAGGTTTCTGCCTGAACACTGCCGCCTGCGTCGATGATCTTGTAGACCTCGCGCTGGTAAGCCGCCTCCAGCAGATGGGTGACGAAGTTGTGGTAGTAGGTCTTGCTGATCATGCAGGAAAGTACCCAGCGGCGGAACCGTTTGTCCGGATTGGATTTCAGCATGTGGTGAGCCAGAAGGAGCTCGTTCATGGTGGACGGAGCCTCCACGAAGTAGGTGGAAACATCGGTGTCGAAGATGGACTGTGCGCTGTTGCAGGCCTTGAAGTGACCGGCATGACCAAGTTCATGGGCAAGGGTGAAGACATCTGCCATCCGGTTGTTCCAGCTCAGAAGAATGTAGGAACCCTTTCCGTAGGGGCTTGCGCAGAAACCGCCGGTGGATTTTCCGGCATTCTGGGCAAAGTCAACCCAGCGCTTGTCATAGGCTTCATTTACCATTGAAACATATTCCTCGCCAAGAATGGAAAGTCCTTCCTTAATATAGGTTCTGGACTGCTCGATGGTGACGGTCGGATCATATTCCGGGTCAACGGAGATTTTCAGGTCAGCGAAGGTCATCTTGTCCAGCTTGTGGATTTTCTTCAGCAGGCGGGCATATTTGCGCATGTGAGGAGCCAGCTTTTCGGTAATCAGATCAATCTGGCGGTTGTAAAGCTCTCTGGTGACTTTCTGCGGGAACAGGAGACTGTCGAAAATGGAGTCAAAGCCGCGCAGGGTTGCCATGGTCTTTTCTGTCTGAATCTGGGTGTTGTAAGCCGCGGCGGTTACGTTTTCATATTGTCTCAGTTTTGCGGAAAAGGTTTCGAATGCGGCGCGGCGAACCTCAGTATTGGATTCATATTCATAGTCGTCCTCGAACAGGGAATAGCCAAGGGGATATTCCTTATCATTCACGGTAAAAGACGGGAAACGCATGTCAGCCAGTTTTGCCATGTTATAAATCTGGGACGGCGCATGGATGGTCTGAGAAAGAGCTGCAAGAACACGCTCTGTCTCCGGGTGGAGAAGGTGGGGCTTGTTGCGAAGGATATCCTGCAGGTAAAGTCTGTTTGCGGATGCAAGTTCGATCGTTGCCTTCAGGGTTTCCACGCTCTGCTCGCTGATTTCACTCTCAATAAAGCTGAGACGGCTGAAGACATCGGAAGTGAGGCGGTTCATTTTTTCGTTGCGTTCCTGATTGTAGCTGTCATAGTAATCGACGGAGGCTGCCAGGTCGCAGTAGTTTCCGGTGAGGACAACAAGGCGGTATACCTCGCGGTATTCATCCAGGCAGGCGTTGATGGTTTCCGGTGTGTTCAGTTTTCCCTTGTAGGTGGTTTCGATGTGAGCGCAGAGCTCTTTCAGTCTGTCTGCGTCCGCGAGCATTGCTTCTTCGGTTTCATAAATTAAGGACAGGTCCCAGGTGAGTTCCACCGGGACATCTTTTCTTGCTTTCAGTTCCATGATGATCGAATTCCTTTCTGAGTAAAGTTGATTGGCAGCGGGGAACGCATGGAATCAGCTTTCATACGTTAAGCAAATAAACCAATTGGTTTCATTATAAATCGCCGAAATGGAATCGTCAATATGAGGAAGCAAATCAGAGTGGAACCGTTTTTTGACTTTGTGATTATTCATTGTGAAATGAAATTCTTTCTGATATACTGGAGCTATCTGAAAATCAGGAAAAGGAGAATTACTTTGAATCAGTTAATTTACAGAAATGAATGCCATCGTTTTGGTGTATTTGAAGCAGCGATACATGGACCGGAAGAAGGAAATCCGTTTACAGAGCAATGGATTCGCGGTGTATTCCACAGTCAGAATGAAACGGTTTCCTGCGACGGTTTTTATGATGGCGATGGAATTTACAGAGTGCGGTTTATGCCATCCTTTGAGGGAGAGTATACATTTTGTGTGGAAAGCAGCTTTCTGGAGGCGGGGAATCCCTGCGAGGGAAGATTTCAGGTAACGGAGCCGGAAAGATGGAATCACGGACCGGTTCGTGTTGCCAACACCTGGCACATGGCATATGAGGATGGAACGCCCTACTATTCCATCGGAACCACCTGCTATGTATGGGAACTGCAGAGCGATGAACTGATTGAAACGACGTTGAAGACCCTGAAGGAAAGCGCGTTTAATAAGATCCGTTTCTGCGTTTTCCCCAAGCACTACGACTATAATCTGCGGGAGCCACGTTCCTATCCCTATGTGGGAACACCTATGGATTCTTCTGTCCTGACGAAAGAGAATTTCTGGAGTTACACGGGTAAGACAGAGGGAAATGAGTGGGATTTTACAAGGTTTAATCCGGAGCATTTCAGGCATATTGAGACATGCATCAGAAAGCTGCAGGAACTGGGAATTGAAGCGGACCTGATCATGATGCACCCCTATGACCGCTGGGGCTTTTCCCGGATGAGCAAAGAGGCGGATGACCGGTACTGGAACTATGCGGCTGCAAGATTCAGTGCCTACAGCAATGTCTGGTGGTCTCTTGCTAATGAATATGATCTGATGCCCCACAAGACAATTGCGGACTGGGAACGTTACGCGGCAATTCTCTGCAAAAAGGATCCCTATCATCACATGCGTTCCATCCATAACTGTGCAAAGCATTATGACTACACCAGACCGTGGATCACGCACTGCAGCATTCAGCGTGTGGATCTGTATAAGTCTTCGGAGATGGTGACAGAGTGGAGAACCCGTTACGGCAAGCCGGTGGTGATGGATGAAATTGCCTATGAGGGAAACATCCAGTTCGGCTGGGGCAACATCACGGCAGAGGAAATGGTGCGGCGGTTCTGGGAAGCGGTCTGCAGGGGCGGTTATCCGGGTCATGGAGAGACATATTTTCACCCGGAGGATATTCTGTGGTGGTCGCATGGCGGTGAGCTTCACGGAGAGAGCCATAAGCGGTTTCAGTTTCTGCTGGATGTGATGAAGGAGACGCCGGGTATCGGTCTGGCTCCGGTTCAGGCGGAGTGGGATGAGGCGCGGGCGGTTCCGGAGGAGCTGACACCGGGTGGAGCTGCCGGGACGGCAGTATATGGCGATTCAGATTCGCAGAGTGAAGGAATGAAAGGAAAAGAAGAAATCGGTGTAATGTCGGCGAAAGGAGCGCACTGCGGGAAATTTCCGTAGTGCGTTTTTCTCATTGTTGTATCTTTGAGTATTCAGGCTAAGTATGTCAATAAGTGCGAAAAAAGTAGATGGATTTTTGTTGAAGAGTATGGGTAAAAATGATAGAGTGAGAGAATGAACTGATTGACATGAGTTATCATATACGATAACATACAAAAGATATATGGAAGATTATCGAAGGAGGAGTAGAAGTGAGTAAAGTTGGCATATCATTTGAGCTGGTAAAGGAAGAAATGCTTAAAGACGAGGAGTTTCGGATTGAGTATGAAAAACTGAAGCCAAGATATGAAGCAATTGAACAGATTATTGCAGCCAGAAAAGAACAGAACATGACACAGTCGGAACTTGCCCGCAGAGTCGGAACGCAGAAGAGCAATATATCCAGGCTGGAGAGTGGAAACTATAATCCGAGTCTGGATTTTCTGACGAAGGTGGCTGAGTCGCTTGGAAAGAGGTTAAAGATTGATTTGATATGAAAGGAATCCGATTGAACGTGTCACTGGAACGTTCAATCGGATTCATAAGCAAAGCATCAGGCAGCCAGATTTCTTCTGGCTGCCTGATGTTGAAAAAACAAGAATCGTTTGATTGATATTGTGATATCAGAGCTGCCTGTTAAGATCAGGAACGTGCAGCACCATCAACGGAAAGGATCTCACCGGTTACATAGCTTGCCATATCACTTGCAAGGAAGAGGAAGGCATTTGCAACGTCCTCCGGCTCGCCGACGCGGCGCAGTGGAATGGTGTTGATCAGCGGCTGGATCATCTGCTCCGGCAGAGCTGCAACCATGTCAGTTCTGGTGATTCCGGGAGCAACTGCGTTTACACGGATGTTGCTCGGTCCAAGTTCTCTTGCCAGGGACCAGGTCAGGCCGTTTACTGCATATTTACTTGCCGGGTAAGCAACACCGCCAGGCTGTCCGCTGATACTTACCATGGAACTGGTATTGAGGATGCATCCGCCGCCCTGCTCCTTCATGATGGCAACCGTTGGCTGAATGGCATTGAAGATTGCGTTGACGTTCAGGTTCATTACCTTCTGGAACTGCTCCGGCGGGTAATTGTCGATCTTGGTGCTGTCGGAAACACCGGCATTGTTTACCAGAATATCGATCTTACCGAATTTCTCCTTTACTTTCAGGATCGCCGCTTTTACGGACTCCGGATCGGTCAGGTTCGGGCAGTCGCCTTCTACTTCCCAGTCTGCGTTCAGCTCTTTGAGGGATGCCAGTGCCTTGTCAACGGTTTCCTGTCTGGAACCGAAGAGAACTACTTTTGCGCCATTTTCCAGATACTTCTTAACGATTGCGTATCCGATCCCTCTTGTGCCGCCGGTTACGACAGCTAATTTTCCTTTTAACATAAGTCTTGCCTCCTGTAGCGTTTTAAGTATCTGCATCAGTAAAAGTGACTGGTTTGCTGCAGATATGTTACCCTGATTATAACTGATAATCCGGAAAATGAAAACCGGTTTTGACAGATTATTTGTGGTGTGGAATCTGTGTCCGGACTGGAGGGATGCAATCGGACAAGTTACGGTGTGTTCCTGGGAATTTTGCCGGCAAAGACAGGAGCAGCCATTTTGCGTGATTGCAAAATGGCTGCCTGGTACATGCATCTGTTACGAAATTACTCTCTGTTACAATTCGTTATCATGTTCAATTGGTATCAAGGAGTCGTTCCAGCGCGTTTCTGGAAATCATCGGATAGAGTTCCAGAAGTCTGCTGATTGTTTCTTCTCTGGTAAGCTGTTCTGCCTTGCACTGGGCAATCAGCGGGGCGAAAATAGCTGTTAAAACAGCTTTATTCTGCTCTGTTTCGCGCTTGGCGATTTCGGCATCACGTTTTGCCTGCTCGGCATCACGTTTTGCCTGCTCGGCATCGTGTGATGCCTGTTCTTTTTCAAGTTTCGCGATCTCTGCTTCCAGTCTGGCAATCTCTGCGTCTTTTCGCGCAAGCATGGTATTGCGGCGTTCTGCCTGTATATCTATTTTTTCCATGTTTTCAAAAAGATATCCCATACCGTCCGCCTCCATTTCTTCAACCATCTTTTGTGCTTCGTCCGTAGGGACGTTCATTTTGATCAGCAGGGACCAGAGAATATCCTGAAAGATTTTTTTGATATCTTCCGGTGCGTTTGCGTAGATTCGATTCACAAAGTCCCTGGATGTTTCAACGAACTCTGTATAATCTTTTACCGTTTGTAAGCGATTAAACATTAAAGCGAGTGAAAACTCATCGCTTTTGTTTTTCAGATCATCATTTGTATAGTCATGTACACGAACTACCTGATAGGTGAAATCGGGAACAAACTGTTCAGCAAGTTCCCAGTGACTGATCCGGTCACGCAGATGGAGATCAGCTGTCCAGTTCGCGCTGCCCTCATAGTAGACAAGAGGAATGATGAGAGGGTAGCGAAACGATTTCAGCCTGCTGAAACCGCTTTTTTTCGCGTTCTCTTCGTTTCGATAGTCGTACCAGATCACGGTCATATAGCGGAGAAGCTGCATGGCCACGTCATAGTCCACAGAGCTTTTATGTTCAATGAGAGGAATTACAAAAATGGATTCTTCATTTCCGTTGAGCTGAATTCGGATTCGTTTGATTGTATCGGATTCGAATTCAATGCCAAGAAAAGCCTGATATTTTTCTGTAACATCCTCGATATCTTCCGGTTTCAGATCCTTGAAAATCGAAAGATTGGTATAGTTTTTCAAAAACTGACAGGTCAGTGTTGCATTTTTGAAAAGAGTGCGGCTGTTTGCATTTTGTGAATGGACAGCGGCATTATGAACATAGTCTGCGGTTGATTTTTTCGTTTGCGCAGTGATGGAAGGATTTCCATTTTCTCTTTTTGTATGGTTAGCAGAGATTTTGCTGTTTGCACCATTGACGGATGCCAGCAGTCTTGTCTGCTTTTTTCTTTTGGAATTTCTGTTCTTTTTTCTTCTGTTCAGCTTAGAATTTTTCATGACAGAAACCTCCGTACAGTGACAGAGAGAATTCCGCAGATTCTTGCTGAAAACAGGTTTTCGAAGAATAAAATGCATGTTCCATATCGAGTATAACACAGAAAACGGAATATGGCAAGGGATTCTTTCACAAATGAGGATAAAGTTATATTACCAGATTGCAATCTTTTTTTTCTGTACTTCGAATACCTGCTTTTGTTTCGGCGGCAGATATGGTAAACTGTTCAGGAAGTATTTTCATTTCAACGGGAAGGTGGAGAAAAGAATGTCGGAAAAATTGGGGATTGCATTGGACAGAACGCAATACGCGTTATATGTTGGAAATAAGAATTTTACGGATTTCCTGGAGTGGGACGGATTTGGAAGTTCGTTTATCGTAAAGGCAGAGATATTATCGAAAAAATATGGTGCCGAGGATGTCGTCTGGACGGTATCGGATCCGGAGGTACTGGCGGTCAGAGTTGGCAGTGCGTCGGCAGAGATTTGCGAGGGACAGGCCGGTGCGGATGAGGTGACGGCTGCGGCTTGCGAGGGACAGACCGGTGCGGCTGAGGTGACGGCTGCGGCTTGCGGGGGACAGACTGGTGTGACTGAGGCGACGGCGGAGATTTGCGCAAGACGGACCGGTGTGGCTGTGGTGACGGCTGCGCTGCCGGATGGAGAAAAGGCATCGTGCTGTGTGACGGTGATTGACAATACCTCGCGAATGACGGTGAGAACGATGGAATTTCAGACGGATCGGCTGAAGCTTTCTGCCGGAATGGAAGCAGAGCTTCGTGTCATTCTGTATCCGAAGGACTATTTCCAGAATGGGATTCTGGATTCTTCCGTGAGCTGGGAGAGTTCGGATGAGTCGGTGGCAGTGGTTACGAACGGACGGGTAAAAGCGGTCGGAAATGGATGCGCGGTGATCACGGCGATCTCGAAGGACGTGGGAAGACGGGCACAGTGTGAAGTTACGGTTCAGGATCAGGTAAAGAAGAGCGAAATCCGATGTGTCAGGGAAGAAACGGCTGCGCTGTCAGTCGGTGAGCAGGTTTGTCTGCAGGCAGAGTCAGACAGCAGAATCATCTGGCGGTCGGAAAACCGATATGTGGCGGATGTGGATGAGAACGGCGTTGTGACCGGATATTCCTCCAGTGACCGGCAGGTTGTTTCGGAGGATGGATTTCAGGTTTCCTATGAGCCGGGAACGGTTACAATCTATGCGACGGCGGAGGATGGCGGTGCAGCTGCGAAATTTGAAGTATGTGTTGCGGCTGCGAAGACGGAAGTTTCGTTTGTGAAGATGAATATGCACAGGAAAACGCTGACGCAGAACGGGGAAATCTGCATGACTGCGGTGTTCGGCCCGTCAAGTCGGCTTTTGCCGGAGATTCAGTGGACAACCAGTGACAGCGCGGTTGTGGAAGTGACGCCTGCTGCGGATACGGTTTATGGAGCAAGACAGGTTCTGGTGCGCGCCTGCGGATGCGGAAGCGCAGTGATCACGGCGAGCTGCGGCGGTAAGTCGGATTGCTGTGTGGTGAAGGTTACGGCGGAACCGGTGAAGGTTGGCGCTGTTGTGCTTGAGCCGGAGAAAGCGCTGGACGTGGATGAAGTGTATCGCTTTGCGCCGCAGGGAACGGAGGATGCGCAGGACGGAAGGCTGCTGTGGATTGGAACGGACGGAGAGATAGCGACGGTTGACCGGGAAGGAACGGTGCAGGGATACCGGCCGGGAACGATTACGGTCTATGCGGTTGCCAGAGATTCTCTGTCTGAGGAGAAATGTGCAGCGGTTCTGGCGCTGGGAGAGATGCGGATTGTTTCAGAGGAAGCGGTCAGAGCCGTTCTGGATCAAACGGTCTGGGGAAGCTGCAGGGTTACTGTTCGGGAATCATCGCCCTGTCTGCGGAATCTTCATGTGCCGGTAGAGACAGTCACAGATCATTCCGTCAGCCTTCTGTGGAATAGAGCCTCGATGCTGCAGGCGGCGGAACTGGATCATTATGAAATCTGGATGAATCAGGAAGGCCGCGGCACCTGCCTCGGAGAAACTTCTGCGCTCAGTTACCCGGTAAGGAATCTGAAGCCGGAAACTGCATACCGGTTTACGGTAAAAGCAATCGGAGCAGATCAAACTGTCCTGTGTGAGCAGACGGTTTCGGCGGCAACGAAGGAAAAATCACAGGTTCTCAATGTTCTGGACTATGGAGCAAGGGGAGACGACAGCACATGTGATACCTTTGCAATCCAGAGGGCAATCAACGAATGTCCGGAAAACGGAACCGTTTATCTGCCAAAAGGACATGTGTTCCGCTCCGGCGCCCTGTTTCTCAAGAGCAACATGACCTTCCAGGTGGATGGCGTTCTGATTGGAAGCGATAATCCCACCGATTATCCGCGGATCATCAGCCGCTGGGAAGGATGGCGTTCACTGAATCAGGCGGACTGGCCCAATGCCTATCCCAACATGCCCTACAATATTTACGCAAGATCCAGCCTGATTAACGCAGGTACCTATGACGAAGGAAATCCGGGCGAGCTGCCGCCGTATCATCTGGAAAATCTGGTGATCTGCGGATGCGGACAGATCAATGCCAACGGATTCAGTCTCAGCTACAACGAGGGACCGTGCGGTGCGATTCAGGAACCGGATTGTAAGGAATATTATCATGTAACAAAGGTTTCTCCGGTTAAAACGTCTTTCCTGCGTGGAAGGGCGATCAGTACCCATAACGTGAAGAATCTGTTTGTCAGGGATCTTCTTGTGGCTTATTCTCCTGCGTGGAGCGTTCACAGCATTTTCTGTGAAAATGCAACCTATGAGCAGGTGAAGGTGGTGACACAGGGCAACGGTCAGATTGGAATGGGAACGGAGGATGTCAGACAGCTTGGACACATTTTAAACGGCGACGGAATTGACCCGGAGTGCTGTGTGCATGTGAACATCTGCCAGTGTTATTTCACAACAGGAGATGACGCGGTGGCAGTGAAATCAGGACGGAATAAAGAAGGAAATGAGATGGACAAGCCAAATGCCTACATCCGGATTACAGACTGCACGTCAGCCGGATCCCTTGGCGGTTTCGGCGTGGGATCGGAAAACGCAGGAGGTACCCATGATGTGCTGATCCAGAATATTCATGTGGAACGTTCCGCTATGAATGGAATCTGGTTTAAGACACTGCGCTGGAGAGGCGGGCTGACTCAGAATATCCAGATCCGGGATATGGAAGTGGATACGGCAAACGCGATTGCCCGGTTCAGCTTTGACCATTCCAAGGGCGGAATGACAAATGTGGTGAATCCGGCAGATGAGCTTCCCAGACTGCGGAATCTGACGCTGGAAAACGTGAAAGGAAGAAACACCAGACAAGGATTTCTGTTTACCGGACTGGAGGACAGCTGCATGGAGCAGATTCGCATGGAGGGCTGTGACGGAGGCGGAGCGCCGGGCATTCTGCGGCATGTGAAGGAATTTGTGTGCGTGGACAGCTGTGTGGAGATGGAAGAAGAGAGATAAGCGCGGAAAGGAAGCAATAACAGACGATATGAAGGAAAATGGCTTTGAAAACAGGGTTGTTGTGATTACAGGAGGAGCCCGGGGAATCGGCAGGGTAACTGCTGAGGAATTCCGAAAGCAGGGGGCTCATGTCTGTGTGATCGATAAGGAGCCCAATGAATATTTTGTGGGAGATCTGGCTGAGGAGGCGGTGCTGGAGGCATTTGCCGTAAAAGTGATTGACGACTATGGGCATGTGGATGTGCTGGTTAACAATGCGATGGGACGGTCGAAAGGGATTGATTCCTGTACATGGGAGGAGTTTAACTACTCCCTGAAGGTAGGTGTGACGGCTCCGTTTTATCTGACGAAGCTTTTTCTGCCGTATTTTGCAAAAGGGGCTTCCATCGTGAACATTTCCTCTTCCAGAGACCGGATGAGCCAGCCGCAGACGGAGAGCTATACGGCAGCAAAGGGCGGAATTGCGGCTCTGACGCATGGGCTGGCGGTGAGCCTGGCGGGAAAGGTCCGGGTGAATTCCATTTCTCCAGGCTGGATCGATACGTCATTTAAGGAATATGAAGGACCGGATGCGGTGCAGCAGCCGGTTGGACGTGTGGGAAATCCACTGGATATTTCAAACATGATTCTGTTTTTATGCTCCGACAAAGCCGGATTTATTACCGGTGAAAATATCTGCATTGACGGAGGAATGACGAAACAGATGATATATCACGATGATTATGGGTGGAAGTTGGAGGGCTGATAGAAAAATAATGACGAAATTCCATTGTTTTTCAAGGAAAATTCAGCTATGATAGAGAGGAACGTGTTTGAATCTCTTCCGAAAGGTTGAAACACGTTTCTATCTTTTCGAACAGAAATCAGTGGGAGGAAGACAGATGCTGAAACGTTTTATGAAATACTATCAGCCTCATAAGAAGCTGTTTGCCCTGGACATGGGCGCGTCACTTCTTGTTGCGCTGACTGGTATTGTGTATCCGATTGTAACAAGAACCATGCTCAATGACCTGATCCCGAACCGGAAATATCAGATGATTGTTGTCTTCGGACTGACACTTCTGGTAATCTACGGAATTCGCATGATGCTGAATTATTTCATCCAGTATCAGGGTCACATGATGGGTGTTAAGATTCAGGCACAGATGAGAAGCGATATGTTCAATCATCTGGAGAAACTGCCGTACAAGTTCTATGATGAACGGGAAACCGGTAAGATCATGTCCCGAATGACCAACGATCTGATGGACATCAGTGAGCTGGCGCACCATGGTCCGGAGAATGTTCTGATCTGTACGATCTCCATTCTGGTATCCTTCTTTTATCTGACAACAATCCATTTTGGAATGACGATGATCGTGTTCTGCTGTGTGCCGTTTCTGGCGGTTGCGTCGCTGGTGCTTCGCAAAAAGATGCGTCAGGCGTTCATGGAGAGCAGACAGGCCATCGCCCAGATCAATGCCGCGCTGGAGAGCAGCATTTCCGGCATTCGTGTGACCAAGGCATTTACCAATGCCAAAAAGGAATCGGAAAAATTCGAAGAAGGAAACAAGAGCTTCATTTCCGCAAGAAAGCTTTCCTATCAGGCAATGGGTCAGTTCCATTCGTCCACGGCGTTCATTACGGACATCTTTAATGTGGTGATCCTGATTTCCGGCGGTCTGCTGATGTATGACGGCCAGATCAATTTTGCGGACTATTCCGCTTTTGTTGTTTCCATTAACCTGTTCCTGTCTCCGGTCAATACGCTGATTAACTTCATGGAGCAGTACCAGAACGGTGTTACCGGTTTTTCCCGTTTCCTTGAGATCATGGACTCGGAGCCGGAGAAGGACGCTGAGGGAGCCGTTGACATCGGAAAGGTGGAAGGAAAAATCGTGTTTGAAGATGTTTCCTATGGCTATGATGAGGAAAAGGATGTCTTAAAGCATGTAAACCTGACCATCGAAAAAGGAAAGACCTTTGCTCTGGTTGGCCCAAGCGGCGGCGGAAAGACAACAATCTGTCACCTGATCCCGCATTTCTATGATATTGATTCCGGAAAGATCTTTATTGACGGAAAAGAAATTCATGAGGTGACCATGGAATCTCTGCGCAGAAACATCGGAATTGTGCAGCAGGATATTTATCTGTTTAATGCCAGTATCCGTGAGAACATTCTTTACGGCAAGCTGGACGCGACAGAGGAAGAAGTCATTGAAGCGGCAAAACGCGCCAACATCCATGATTACATCATGACGCTGGAGAGTGGCTATGATACGCAGATCGGCGAGCGCGGTGTCCGTCTGTCCGGCGGTCAGAAGCAGCGCCTGAGCATTGCCCGTGTCTTCCTGAAGAACCCGCCGATTCTGATTCTGGATGAGGCGACCAGCGCGCTGGACAACACGACCGAGATCCTGATTCAGCAGGCACTGGATGAGCTCTGCAAAGGAAGAACGACTCTTGTTGTGGCTCATCGTCTCTCTACAATTAAGAATGCGGATGAGATCGCCGTCATTGCGGACGGAAACATCGTGGAGCAGGGTGATCACGAGACGCTGATTGCGAAGAATGGCATGTATGCGGATCTGTATCAGCTGCAGTTCCGGGTGGACCATGGAGCGAGATAAGTCCGAAAAGAGATAAAATGGAACGTGACGTCTTTGATGACGGACTGTTTTTTGATCTGTGGAATCATCTGCGGGAAGTTACAGCAGTTATGCTGAGTGATAAGGAATCAAATAGCCTGTATGATAGCTGCTGAAAGGAATTGGGCGACTATCATGCAGGCTGTTTTTCCCCGTCAGTCGATAAGGAAAGGAAGAATGGATATGGCAAGAAATGAATATATCAGAGAGGCAATGAACCGGGCACCGGAGTTTTCTGTTTCCAATCAAACGATTGCATCTGCATGGAACCGGGCAATCCATACTATTCTCAACATCAGCACCGTCAGCTGTCCGCCTGAAACCTACAACCGGACCGGTCTGTGGAGTCCCACGCCGGGGCTGATGATCCGTGCCGGGGGCGGTTATCCGACACCGTGGACACGGGATGCAGCTGTGAACACGATGAATGCGGCATGTTTTCTGGAACCGGAGGTGGCAAAGAATACGCTTTGGGCGGTTTGTGAGCGGGTGGACGGGAAGCTGTGCTTTCAGATGGATAACCAGAGCTGGGATAAGATTATCTGGGCTGCCGGAGCGTGGGAGTACTATCTGGCGACCGGAGACCATGAGTTTCTGGTGGATGCATATGAAACGATTTTCTATTCTTTGTCGCTTCTGGAGAAGACGCAGTACCGGGAGGCGTTTGGATTGTTTGCAGGAGGCTCGTTTTTTAACGACGGGATTACCGGATATCCGGCAGAACTTCATCAGGAGGGAAATGAATCGTCCTTCGTGGGCGATCACCCGGCTGTTTCCGGTATCATGTCACTGAGTACCAATTGCCTGTATTATCATGCCTATTGTGTGCTGGAAAAGATGAGCCGGATTCTTGGCAGAGAGGAATTGTGTGCGGGATATGGGCAGAAAGCGGCGGCGGTGAAGGCGGCGGTGAACCGTTTTCTGTGGCTGGAGGAAAAGGGAAGATATGGATATTTTGTGTATCCGGATGGACGGGTGGATGCGTCTCAGGAGGGCTGTGGTCTTTCTTTTGCGATTCTGTTTGGTCTCTGCGACCGGGAACGGGCAGAGCGGATCCTGGATCATGTGGAAATCAGCAGAAACGGACTGGTTTCCATCTGGCCGCCCTTTGATGGGATTTCTTCCATTGAAAAGCCGCTTCGCCACAACAATCTGATCTGGCCGTTTGTAAACGGATATTTTGCTTCCGCAGCGGCGAAACTGGGAAGAGCCGATCTTCTTGGCGAAGAACTGACACATGTTTCGCAGCTGGTGGAGAAGAGCGGCGGCTGTTTTTATGAGATCTACAATCCGGAGACGGAAGAGCCGGACGGCGGCTGGCAGTGCGGCGGACACTGGGATTCCGTAGCAGATCAGACCTGGTCGGCTACCGGCCTGATCCGGATGATTGTTTTTGGCTTGTTTGGCGTGACGCTGCATGAAAACGGGATTTCGTTTGCTCCGTGTCTGCCTGAGGGGCTGGGAGCGGTAAGTCTGAAAGGGCTTCGGATTCGGAATGTGGTGCTGGATCTGTGTCTGGACGGAGCGGATGCGGAGATAACAAAACAGGATGGTCAGGCAGAGCACAGGATGGAAATCCGGATTAACGGAAAAGTCGGAAACTGGATTGGGTTTGATGCCGGCGGAGCTTATCGGGTAGAGATGAGATGGAGTTTGGAGGAGTGAGTATGAGAGAATTAAGCAGCCGCACCGCGGCGTTTACCGATTCAGTGATTCGGCGTATGACACGGATTTCCAATCAGCATGGGGCAATTAATCTGTCTCAGGGCTTTCCTGATTTTGATCCGCCAAAGGAGATTACGGACCGTCTTGCAGAGGCGGCAGGAAAGGGACCGCACCAGTATGCGATTACCTGGGGTGCCCAGAATTTCCGTGAGGCTCTGGCGAAAAAGCAGGAGCACTTTTCCGGGATGAAGGTGGATCCGGATCAGGAGATTGTAGTGACCTGCGGAAGTACGGAAGCAATGATGGCGGCCATGATGTCCGTGACGAACCCGGGAGATCAGGTCGCGATTTTTTCCCCGTTCTATGAGAACTATGGTGCGGACACAATCCTCTGCGGGGCACAGCCGATCTACATTCCGCTGAATCCGCCCGCGTTTTCGTTTGATCCCAATGTGCTGGAGGATGCGTTTCGCAAAGGGGCGAAGGCGCTTGTGCTCTGCAATCCGTCCAATCCCTGCGGCAAAGTGTTTACCAGGGAAGAGCTGGAAGTCATTGCAGAGATTGTGATCCGCTATGACGGCTGGGTCATTACCGACGAAGTCTATGAACACATCGTCTATGCACCCCACCGCCATGTTTACATGGCCACTTTGCCGGGAATGAGAGAGCGGACAATTCTGTGCAGCTCTCTGTCCAAGACCTATTCCATCACCGGCTGGCGCCTGGGCTATGTGATCGCGGTTCCCGAGGTGATTGACCGGGTGAAAAAGGTTCATGACTTTCTGACGGTCGGCGCTGCAGCGCCGCTGATGGAGGCAGCCGTTGCCGGTCTGAAGTTCGGAGATGATTATTATGAAGGACTTCAGGCGCACTACAGCCACATGAAAGAGCTGTTTACCGGCGGACTGCGGGAAATCGGGCTGACGTTTACGGAGCCTCAGGGCGCCTACTATGTTCTGGTGGACATTGGGGAATTTGGATATGCAAGTGATCTGGAGTTTTGTGAGGAACTGGCGAGAACGGTTGGTGTTGGCGCAGTTCCCGGTTCCAGCTTCTTTAAGGAAGATGTAAACCATCTGATCCGGTTCCATTTCGCAAAGAAAGATGAGACGCTGAAGGCTGCGCTGGAACGTCTGGCGCAGATTGGGAAGATGAAGCGGTAGAAATTCAAGGCACATAAAAGTATTTATTCAAAGGGGGAGCTTGTCTGAGAGAGAACTTCTGTATTTTCTGCAACGGTTCAAATGGAAGGGAAAAGATAAGTTATCAGAGAGGAGAACGGATGAATCATCAGTTTATTTATAATCAGAAAACAGCAGTAGTCGATACAAAGCAGGGAAAGATCCGCGGTTATTACTGGGATCGTCTTTATGTATTTAAGGGAATTCCCTATGCGATGGCAAAGCGCTTCCACGCGCCGCAGCCGGTAGAACCGTGGGACGGCGTGCTGGAGGCGGACAGCTTTGGCTATGTCTGCCCGTTGCCGGAAATGCCAAAGCCGCGCAACGAGCTGCGAGTTCCCCACCGTTACTGGATCATGGACGAGAACTGTCAGAACCTGAACCTGTGGACACCGGGGCTGGATGACAAAAAGCGACCAGTTCTTGTGTGGCTGCACGGCGGCGGATTTGAAGCCGGTTCTGCCATTGAGCACATCGCCTACGAAGGCGAAAACATGAGCCGGGAGGGCGATGTGGTGGTGATTACGATTAACCATCGGCTCAATGTGCTGGGCTATTTTGACCTGTCGGAATTTGGAGAGGAATATGCGAATTCCGCCAATGCGGGAACGGATGACATTGTGGCTTCCCTGAAATGGATCCATGAGAACATTGAAGCCTTCGGCGGTGATCCTCAGAATGTGACGGTATTTGGTCAGTCGGGCGGAGGCGCAAAGGTGACGGCTCTGCTTCAGACACCGGCGGCGGATGGACTGTTTGCAAAGGGAATCAACATGAGCGGTGTCATCGGACCGATTCTGGCAGACCGCGCGGGCAGTGGAAGGGAGTTTGCGCTGGCGATGATGAAGGAGCTGGGTGTGGAGACGGTGAAGGAGATGGAGACCGTTCCCTATCCGGAGCTTGCCGCGGCTTACATGAAATTAAAACATGAATTTGCAGACCACGGAAAATATGCGGCCGGAATGCCAAGAGCCAACGATTTCTATGCAGGAATGCCGGAGACAAACGGATTCCGTAAGGAAACGGCTCATGTTCCGCTGATGGTGGGAACGGTCTACGGAGAATTTACGTCCTTTGCCCAGTCACCGTACCGAAAGCCTCAAATGACGGCAGAGGAAGGGGAGAAGATCGTAAGAGATGTGCTTGGCGCGGATGCAGAAGAAATTCTGGCTCTGTTCAAAGAGGCATATCCGAGACGAAATCCGGTGGATCTTTTGATGATTGATTTCATTTTCCGTCTTCCAACCCAGCAGTATGTCCGTCAGAGAAGCGCACTGAATGACTGCACCTATTCCTATCTGTTCAACCTGGACATGCCGATTGAGGGCGGAAGTACGCCGTGGCATTGTGCGGACATTCCGTTTTTCTTCCACAACACGGATCTGGTTCCTTATGCCAACGAGCCGCTGGTCAGCAAGATTGTGGAAAAGCAGATCTTTGACAGCGTGATGGCCTTTGCACGGACCGGAAATCCGAATACTTATGCGGTTCCGGAGTGGAAGGCATGTACGCCGGACGAAGAATATGTGATGATCTTTGACCGGCTGACGGAGGTTCGCTGTAATTTTGATGAGAAGCTGGTACCGATGGCGGCGAAGGTTGTGGGACCGGCGATGAAGAAGGAAGCGGAGAAGAATCGGGAGAAGATTCAGCACTGAAGAAAGTGGGCCGCTATTGAGCGGCCCACGGAAGAAATCAGCGTTACCTGTATTTGAGAAATCAGCCGATCACTCCGCCTTCTTCACACTCTCCCTTACCTTCAGCTGTGCGCTGACCTCCGTTTTAATGAACACCGGCGTCTGCTGGTTCATCTTTCCGATGAGCCGCTCGACGGCCAGTTCTCCCATGTACTGTTTGGGAACGGCCATTGTGGTGAGCGAGGGCTCCAGAAATTCGCAGATCGGCAGATCGTCAAAGCCGATGATGGAGACGTCGTCCGGGATGGTTAAGCCGAATTCCTTGAAAGCCCGGATGGCACCGGCGGCGATCAGGTCATTGTCGGCAAAATAGGCATCGGCGATTTCCGGATCAGCGGCGAGGATGTGTTTCATGTCGGCATAGGCGCCTTCCATGGAAGGAGTGAGCCGGTGGACATAGGGGTGATCCGTGTGGATCTTGTGGTGGCGCAGGGCTTTATAGTAGCCGTCTGCACGCTCGGCAAAGTTGCCGATCTGGGACGCAGAGCGCAGATATCCGATGGTTTTGTGACCGTTTTCAATCAGGTAGTTGGTTGCCATGTAGGCACCATGAACGTTGTTGATGAGAACGGAGTCGCAGTCCAGCTCTTCAAAATAGGTGTCCAGGACAACCATGGGAATCTTCAGCTGGGAGAAAGGCTGGAAAAATTCACGGCTCATCTCCGTTCCCAGGAGAATCATTCCTTTGCAGTTGGTATCGGCCAGAGCGCGGATCTGCTCGTCCCGGTTTTCATGCTCATAAAAATAGGAAACTTTCAGTTCATATCCGGCGTTTCGGCAGCCGGTGTTGATTCCCTCTGTCATCTGGGAGAAAAAAGGCGTGTCGGAGACAATTTCACCGTGCTGCTTGTAGATGACAAAGCGGATGGATTTTCCAAGAGAAGATTCCTGCTTGCGGGTCAGATGGCAGCCGTACTGATTGGCGGCGGCGATGACCATTTCACGGGTTTTTTCACTGATGCCCGGTTTGTTGTTAAGCGCCATGGAAACGGCGGCAGGCGAGAGATTCAGAATCTGAGCCAGTTCTTTTGCTGATATAGCCATGAGCGTTCCTCCTTTTGTTTCTGCGGCTGACTTATTATTATGTCTATCATAACCGATTTCAGGTGAAACGTCAATTGCAGATTCAGAAAAATTCAACTAAATTTAAATGTGAATTTAATCTGCGTTTTCAGTCGGAAACGTTTGCGTAAAGAAAAGGGGAAATTTACCAGGAAAGAGTCAAGATTCAGTTGACATATTCAAATATGTTTAGTATTATTAAGATAGAATTCAGCGATTTCATTCTGAACGGATTGATAAACAGAAAGGAGATTTTTTTATGGCTACAATTAAACTGGGCTTTGCCCCGACAAGAAGAAGTATTTTCAGCGCACCGGATGCGTTAAAGTTTGCAGGACTGACAAAGGAGCGCCTCAAAGAGCTGGGTGTTGAGTTTGTGGACATCGACGATATCAATGAAGAAGGTCTGCTCTACGATGACAAGGATCTTCCAAAGATTGTGAAGAAATTCCAGGAAGCAGGCGTTGACGGTCTGTTCCTTCCTCACTGCAACTTCGGTACGGAATATGTCTGTGCCCGTCTTGCAAAGACACTGAACGTTCCTGTTCTGCTCTGGGGTCCCAGAGATGAGCGTCCGGATGAGAACGGTATCCGTCTGCGTGACAGCCAGTGCGGTCTGTTTGCTACCGGCAAGGTTCTCAGAAGATTCTGTGTGCCGTTTACATACCTGACCAACTGCCGTCTGACCGATCCGGAGTTTGAGTACGGTATCCGTAACTTCCTTGCCGTGTGTAACGTAGTTAAGGTATTCCGCCGCACCAGAATCCTCCAGATCGGACCGCGTCCCTTCGACTTCTGGTCCACCATGTGCAATGAGGGCGAGCTTCTGGAGAAGTTTAACATCCAGCTGTCCCCGATTCCGCTGCCGGAGCTGACGGAAGAAATGAAGAAGGTAAAGGAAGAGGGAACAGAAGTTTCCAAAGTGGTTGAATACTGCCACTGCAACATGTGCATTAAAGTAAAAGAAAATGAGCTGGAGAATGTGGCTGCGCTGAAGGTTGCCATGAAGAACCTGGCTGAGAAATATGGCTGCAACGCCATTGCAATCCAGTGCTGGAATGCGCTTCAGGGTGAAATCGGCATCATGCCGTGTGCGGCAAACTCCCTGCTGAATGAAGAGGGAATCCCGGTTGTCTGTGAGACGGACATCCACGGTGCAATCACTGCTCTGATGGCAGAGGCAGCCGGAATGGACGAGGCCCGTACGTTCTTCGCGGACTGGACGGTTCGCCATCCGGACAATGAGAACGGTGAGCTGCTGCAGCACTGCGGTCCGTGGCCGATTTCCGTTGCACAGGAGAAGCCAACCATCGGCTATCCTCTGGCATTCGACCATCCGGGCGCTGTGGAGGCACTGGCGAAATATGGCGACATGACCCTCTGCCGCTTCGACGGCGACAATGGTGACTACTCCCTGCTGCTTGGCCATGCAAAGGGCGTTGAGGGACCGTACACCAAGGGTACTTATGTATGGGTAGAAGTAGCGGATCTGAACCGTCTGGAGAACAAGATCGTCTGCGGTCCGTACATCCATCATTGTGTCGGTATCCACAAGGATGTTGTGCCGGTTCTCTATGAGGCCTGCAAGTACATCGGTGTGAAGCCGGATCTCTATGATCCGATTGAGGATCAGGTTCAGGCTGAGATCTATGCTCCGACGAAGTGATTGGATTGAGTGAGATTTGGAGGAGACAGCAATGGAAAATTTAAAAGCAAAAGCATATGAGCTCCGCAAGCATGTGGTGGATATCATCATGGCCGGAAAGGGCGGCCACATCGGCGGAGATATGAGTGTGATTGATATTCTGGTAACCCTTTATTTTGACCAGATGAACATTTCTCCGGAAAACATGGACGATCCAAACCGTGACCTGTTTGTTCTCAGTAAGGGGCATTCCGTTGAGGCGTACTATGCGGTTCTGGCGGAAAAAGGATTTTTCTCCTATGAAGAGGTTCTGGAGAACTTCTCCAAATTCGGTTCCAAGTTCATCGGTCATCCGAACAACAAGCTGCCGGGCATCGAGATGAATTCCGGCTCGCTGGGTCATGGTCTGCCGGTATGCATCGGAATGGCGCTGGCATCCAGAATGGATGGAAGAACCAACCGCGTCTACACAGTAATGGGTGACGGCGAGCTGGCAGAAGGATCGGTATGGGAAGGCGCAATGGCAGGCGGTCACTACAAGCTGGACAACCTGTGTGCCATCGTTGACAGAAACCGTCTGCAGATTTCCGGTTCCACGGAGGATGTGATGCACCATGATTCTCAGGAGGAACGCTGGGCAAGCTTCGGCTGGCATGTGATTTCTGTGGACGGAAATGATATTTCGGCGCTTCATGATGCCTTCGAAGAGGCAAAGGCGACCAAGGGCAAGCCAACAGTGGTTATTGCAAACACGATCAAGGGCTGCGGTTCTCCGGTGATGGAGAACAAGGCAGGCTGGCATCATAAGGTTCCGTCTCAGGACGAATATGAGCAGATCATGAAAGATCTGGAAGCGAGAAGGGAGGCAGCGTTACATGAATAAGATTCCGAACAGACAGGCCATCTGCGAGGTGCTGATGGAGAGAGCAAAGGATGACAGAGATGTCGTGGTGCTGTGCAGCGATTCCAGAGGAAGCGCTTCCCTGGCTCCGTTTGCCAATGCGTTTCCGGAGCAGTTTGTTGAGGTTGGTATTGCAGAGCAGAACCTGGTCAGCATTTCCGCCGGTCTGGCGAAGTGCGGCAAGAAGCCCTTCGCGGCGTCCCCTGCATGCTTTTTAAGCACAAGAAGCTATGAGCAGGCAAAGGTTGACGTTGCCTATTCCAATACCAACGTAAAGCTGATCGGCATCAGCGGCGGTGTCAGCTATGGCGCGCTGGGAATGAGTCACCATTCCGCGCAGGACATCGCAGCCATGTCCGCAATCCCCAACATGAGAGTGTATCTGCCAAGTGACCGTCACCAGACAAGAAAGCTGGTTGAAGCACTGCTGGAAGATAATAAGCCGGCTTACATCCGTGTGGGAAGAAATCCGGTTGAAGATATTTATGAAGAGGACAACGTTCCGTTTGCGATGGATCAGGCTACCGTTCTGAAGGAAGGTACGGATGTTGCGATCATCGCCTGCGGCGAGATGGTCCGCCCGGCAAAGGAAGCGGCTGAAATTCTGGAGAAACAGGGAATTTTTGCAACGGTTCTTGACATGTACTGTGTGAAGCCGCTGGACACCGCTGCTGTGATTCGGGCGGCAGAACCGGCAAAGCTGGTAGTCACCGTTGAGGAGCATGCACCGTTTGGCGGTCTCGGTTCCATGGTTGCTCAGGTGGTCGGCGCAAACTGCCCGACGAAGATCTGCAACCTGGCACTGCCGGATGCGCCGGTAATCACGGGAACTTCGAAGGAAGTTTTTGATTACTATGGACTGAATGGGGAAGGCATTGCGAAGAAAGTGGTTGAACTGCTTGGATGAGTGTCTGGTGCGTGTGTCATCTCAGTCTTTCCCGGAACGTGAAAAACGGTACGGCAAGTGAATGAAGAAGTCTTTGTGTGACGAAGGTGCTGAGAGCGTCTGCGCGGACAGAAACCGGCAGTGGAATGGAGATAAATCTATGGCAAAATATATCATTGGAATTGACCAGAGTACGCAGGGAACAAAGGCCATGCTCTTTGATGAGAAGGGCGCTCTGCTTCTGCGTACCGATAAGAGCCATGCGCAGCTGATTGATGAAAAGGGATGGGTGGAGCATGATCCGGAGGAGATTTACGCAAACACCATCGAAGTGGTAAAGATGCTTCTGGAGAAGTCCGGCATCGACCGCGGCGAAGTCTGCGCGCTGGGCATCAGCAATCAGCGCGAGACAGCTCTTGCATGGAACCGGAAAACAGGAAAGCCGGTCTATAACGCAATTGTGTGGCAGTGTGCCCGCGGAGCTGCAATCTGTGACCGGATTGAGAAGCAGGGAAAAGCGGACATGATCAAGGCGCGGACCGGTCTGCAGCTGTCACCTTATTTTTCCGCCGGAAAGCTGGCATGGATCATGGAAGCGGTGGACGGCGTAAAAGAACTGGCAAAGCAGGGGGATATCTGCTGCGGTACGGTGGACAGCTGGCTTGTTTTTAAGCTGACCGATGGAAAAGAGTTCCGTACCGACTATTCCAACGCGTCCAGAACCCAGCTGTTCAACATCAGCGAACTGCGCTGGGATGAGGAAATCTGTGAAACCTTCGGCATTCCGTCCTGCTGCATGGCAGAGCTGACGGATTCCGACGGACTGTTTGGAGAGACGGATTTTGAAGGACTTCTGCCTCACCCAATCCCGATCCACGGCGTGCTGGGCGATTCCCACGGTGCGCTGTTTGGTCAGGGCTGTCTGGAACGGGGTATGATGAAGACCACCTACGGAACCGGTTCTTCCATCATGATGAACATCGGTGAGGAGCCCATTTTCTCCGACCTTGGCGTTGTAACGTCTCTTGCGTGGAAGACAAACGGCAGGGTGAACTATGTTCTGGAAGGAAACATCAACTACACGGGCGCTGTAATCACCTGGCTGAAGGATCAGATGGGTCTGCTTGTCAGTGCCGGTGAATCAGAGGCTCTGGCAAGGGAGGCAAATCCGGCTGACCGCACCTATCTGGTACCGGCATTCTCCGGCCTTGGTGCGCCCTATTGGAGAAGTGATGTGTCTGCTGCCCTTGTTGGCATGAGCCGCACCACCACCAGAGCGGAGGTCGTGAAGGCAGGACTTGACTGCATTGCTTACCAGATCACGGACATTGTCCGCCTGATGAAGGAAGCGGCAGGAATCGCCGAGGTGGAGCTTCGCGTCGACGGCGGTCCGACCAGAAACCGTTACCTGATGCAGTTCCAGAGCGACATCCTGGACTGTCGTGTTCAGGTGCCGCAGGCAGAGGAGCTTTCCGGCATCGGCGCTGCTTACGCAGCGGGACTTGGCGCCGGAATCTATGATTCCAGCGTATTCGAGAGCATGAAATATGCACCGTTTACGCCTCAGATGGAGGAAGAGACCAGACAGAAGCTGTATGGCGGCTGGCAGGATGCGGTTGGAATGATTTTGAAGTAAACAGGAAGAATCCTTTTGTTTCCGGATGACTGCTGTTGTGTGCAGCGCGGCTTGAGAAGCAGAAGGATTCTTTTTGAATTTACGCGGGCAGCGAGTCGGGCGAGGGCGCTTGCGCACTCATTCGACGAGCGCCGTGATAACGAGAAGAACTTGAGACGCGTGCTTCTTCTCATTTACGCGGGCAGCGAGCCGGGCGAGCGTGCAGAAAGCGGGAGTATGAATGAGCGGAAAAGATGAATTGACTGTTATGCTGTGGTATGGTCTGTTTTTTCTGGCGATTGTTGTGATGATGAAAGCCTGCGCAGTGAATCGGGAGGTTGTGGATCCGGGAACCGGTTTTGAAACGGTGCAGGTGAGTGATGAGCGGGCCGAGGAAATTCTGAAGCAGGTGAATTTAATTCGAATATACGCGGAGCCGGAGAGCGCTTCAATGACAGGATTTGATGTGAATGAGGAGGGAAGCATTGCCATTGGCTTTCGCCGGACAAACGATAAAGCGATTGGCATCTACGATTCAGAAGGTATCTTTCGGTATGGATACCGGTTTCAGACATCCGGAGCCTTTCGTCTGGAGCTGGATCAGGAGGATCTGATCCTTTATCTGGTCAGAGGTGATTTTATGATTCGGATTAATCCGGAGGGTGATGTGGAACTGGTCGCGGATATTCTGGATACGAGAGAAAATAATACATATGCAAACTATTTGGATGCCATGAGAAAAAAAACGGTGGGAGACAGGAAATATGTCATGAGGAAGAATCTGGGGATATTAAATGGTTTCGCATTTTCCTATTCCCAGCTGGTCATGATCGGTGCCGATGGAGAAGAAACGATCATATATGATGTAAGTCTTCAAAATGGGATAAAAACGGTACTGATACTGACTGTGATACTTCTGATGGTCGGGTACTGGTTAAAGGTTGAATTACCGAAACGGTTAGCGGAAGAAGATGAGGTTCCGGTTCGAAAAGAGGGATCGGTGAAGGAGTAAGGAGGCGCCTGCCAGATGACTACTTGATGCAGGTTGATATTTGTGATAGAATATTTCCATAATAATTGTACTTGTAACCACATTTGAAGGAAAGGAGAGTGTGGAATCATGGCAAAAGTTTTTAATATTACGGCAGATTGTAAGCCGGGTATTCACTATATGGTCAACCTTGATGCACGGCTTGCGGCGATGAAAGAAATGATTGACGACGGCGCATATTTTACCATTAACCGGGCAAGACAGTATGGAAAGACAACGCTTCTTCGATGCTTGAATCGCTATTTACAGAATGATTATTATGTAGTGCTGATGGATTTTCAGAAAATCAGTCATGCGAAGTTTGAGAGCGAAAATTCATTTTCGTTGTCTTTTTCCAAAATGTTTCTGCGCGGATTAAAAGCGAACCAGATGTCTGCAAAAGATGATTTTGTGAATGGAATCAACAGCCTTGACAGACAGATGAAGGAGAAAAATCCGGACTTCGAACTGCCGGAATTATTCGAATGTTTAAACGAGATTTGTATTGGTGCAGACAAGCCGATTGTGCTGATGATTGATGAAGTGGACAGTGCCACCAATAATCAGGTGTTTCTTGATTTTCTGGCGATGCTGCGTGCGTACTATATTGACAGGGATATTAATCCTACGTTTCAGTCTGTGATACTTGCCGGAGTTTATGATGTGAAGAATCTGAAGCGGAAGATTCGCGGAGATGGAGATCGAAAGGTGAACAGTCCGTGGAACATTGCGACAGATTTTACGGTTGAAATGAGTTTTTCAGAAGCGGAAATTGCCGGAATGCTGCAGGAATATGAGGATGATTATCATACAGGTATGAATATCAGTATGATGGCAAAAAATATTTTCGATTATACATCGGGTTATCCGTTTCTTGTATCCAGACTTTGTAAGCTTATGGATGAGGAGCTTGTGGGGAAGGACAGCTTTGTGGCAAGGAGAGATGTGTGGACAGAGAAAGGCTTTCATGAAGCGATTAAGCTGTTGTTGATGGAAAAGAATACACTGTTTGAATCGTTCAGTGAAAAGCTGATTAATGACCCTGTGCTGAACTCGATGCTTTGTAATGTTCTTTTTGCGGGAAATTCGATTGTCTATAATTTTTACGAACCATCGATCAATATTGCTACGTTGTTTGGATTTATCAAGAATCAAAATAATGTGATAGCTGTATCGAACCGTATTTTTGAAACCTGGCTTTATAACTGGTATTTGTCTACGGCGGAGATGCAGAATTCAGATATATATGCAGTCTCTTTGCGTGAGAAAAATCAGTTTATAGTGAATGGTCATTTGAATCTCCGGCGTGTTTTGGAGAAATTTGTGGTGCATTTCACGGATTTATATGGAGACAGGGACGAGACCTTTATTGAAGAGGAAGGACGACGTTATTTTCTTTTGTATTTAAGACCGATTATCAATGGGACAGGAAACTATTACATTGAATCCAGAACCAGAGATCGAAAACGAACTGACATTATTGTGGACTATTTGGGAGAACAGTATATTATTGAAATGAAAATCTGGCATGGTGATGAGTATCACACCCGTGGAGAAAAACAACTGGTCGGTTATCTGGATGCATATCATAAAAAAGAAGGATACATGGTCAGCTTTAACTTTAATAAGAAAAAGAAAATTGGAGTTCATGAGATTGTTGTTGGTGAAAAAAGATTGGTTGAAGCGGTTGTATAAGCGAAGGAAACGCATGGAAGTTTTCAGAAATCCCTTGCACAAATCCGATGTCTGTGGTATGATAGGTCGGTAAAAAAATCAGATACTTATATAGATTCACAATTGGGTGAATGTTTCTACAAACTACCGTAATAGTTTTGCTATAAGTCTTTTCGAAGATCGATCGGCAACTGTTGCGGTGTTTTTTTGTCCATGCGGCTGCTGATTTATCATTGTTTCAATAGAGGAGGTTGAAAAAATGAATCAGAATAACAGAATGTTAGGTGAAGCAAAAATTTCCAGCCTTTTGCTGAAATTCTCAATCCCATGTGTCATGGGTCTGCTGATCAGTGCTCTGTACAACATTGTGGATCAGATTTTTATTGGAAACAGTGAGCTTGGTTATCTGGGAAATGCGGCAACCGGTGTATCGTTTCCGGTTATCTGCATTGCCAATGCTTTTGCGTGGTGTGTCGGTGACGGTGCGGCGTCCTATCTGAGCATCTGCTCCGGACGCAAGGATACGGAGCGTGCTCATAAATGTGTTGGAACGGGAATTACAGCAACCCTTCTGATCAGCATCCTGCTGATGGTAATCTGTGAGGTGTTTGCAGAGCCGCTGATGGGTCTGTTTGGTGCATCGGAACAGACCATGGGAATGGCAGTGGAATATTTTCGGATCGTTGCGGCATTTTTCCCATGCTACCTGCTGATGAATGTGATGAACAGCATGATCCGCGCTGACGGAAGTCCGGCCTATGCCATGAGCGCGATGCTGGTCGGCGCCATCACCAACCTGGTTCTGGATCCGCTGTTCATCTTTGGATTCAAGTGGGGAATCGCAGGCGCGGCATGGGCAACGGCCATCGGTCAGGCGGCTTCCTTCCTGGTGTGCGCAGTATATTTCCGTAAGCCGAAGAGCTTTGTGCTGACGAAGAAAAGCTTTTTGATCGACAGGGAGGTTCTGAAAAGCACGGTTTCGCTTGGTGCTGCGACCTTTGTGACTCAGATTTCAATTGTAGTGCTGTCGCTGGTCTGCAACATGACCCTGTTCCGCTACGGTGAGTTATCCAAATATGGACCGGACATTCCGATTTCCGTATTCAGCATTCAGACGAAGGTATATACCGTTGTCTGCAACATTGTAACGGGAATTGTGCTGGGCGGTCAGCCGATTTTCGGCTATAACTATGGCGCAGGAAAGATGGGAAGAGTGCGTGAGACCTATCGGATGGTACTGCTGTCCACGCTGGCGGTAGGAATGGCCTCCACGCTGATTTTCCAGCTGTACCCGGAAGCAGTCATCGGAATCTTCGGAAGCGGTGATGCGCTGTATCAGGAGTTTGCAGTGAAAACATTCCGGATCTATCTGTCGCTGATGACAATCACCTGTCTGGTTAAGATGACTGCTGTATTTTTTCAGTCCATCGGACGGTCCGTTCATGCGGTGGTTGCATCCCTGATCCGTGATATTGTCTGCTTTACACCGCTGGCACTGTTTCTTCCCCGGATGCTGGAAAAGGAGATGGCTGGTATCGGCATTAATGGAATCTTATATGCGGCACCGATTGCCGATCTGGCGGCGGTACTGGTAATTCTTGGACTGACCGGATCCTTCTTCTGGAAGCTGAAGAAGGATGAGGCAGAGAATGAGAAGGAAGGACGCAGGCGGGAAACGCAGGGTGCAGACCGGATTGCAGCGGAGCATTGAGTGAAGAAGCGTTCCGCGGATGGACGCGGAGCAACAGGCAACGAAGCGTTCCCCGGAAGGCTGCTGGGGCAATGGGGCGACGAAGCGTTCCCCGGAAGGCTGCTGGGGCAATGGGCGATGAAGCGTTCCCCGGAAGGCTGCTGGGGCAATGGGCGACGAAGCGTTCCCCGGAAGGCTGCTGGAACAATGGTTGACGGAGCGTGCCCGTCAGGGAGGAGAGAAATGATGAGATTAAAAGCGGTAACGTTTAACATCAGATGTGACTACGGACAGGACGGCAGCAACAATTTTTCCTTTCGTAAGCAGTATATCTTAAAGAAAATCCGGGAAGAGATGCCGGATGTGATCGGTTTCCAGGAGGTACTGCCCCATGTGGCAGCGTGGCTTCGGGATAACCTGGAGGGTTACTGTGTGATCGGCTGCGGACGGGAAAAGGATCTGAGCGGAGAACAGGCAACGATCGCATACCGGAAAGACCGGCTGAATCTGATTGCCATGGATACCTTCTGGATTTCCGAAACACCGCGTGTGCCGGGATCCCGCTATGAAGATCAGAGTACCTGCCCGCGGACCTGCACGGATGCCATGTTTGTGGAAACGGAGAGCGGTCGGGTGGTACGTGTGCTGAATACCCATCTGGATCATCTTGGTTCTGGAGCCAGAGTGCAGGGAATGAAACAGATCATGGCCCATCTGAAGAACGGATGCAGTTTTGGCGACGTGCCAGTTCTTTTCATGGGTGATCTGAATGCAGAGCCGGACAGCCCGGAGATTCAGATGATGAAACAGGAGCCGGAATTTGTGAATGTGACGGAAGGGATTGGCGCAACGTTCCACGACTATGGAAGGGATGCACAGACCATCGACTACATGTTTCAGAAGGGCTTTGCCGGATGCAGCCGGGTGTACAAATGGGAAGAAATGGAAAATGGTGTGTATCTGTCTGACCATTATCCGGTGTGCGCGGAACTGGAATGGGACGAACGGGAACGGTAAACAACAGAATCAGAAAACGGCTGTGGAACATATCAAATTCCACAGCCGTTTTTTGATTGCATATGCATTCAGGCGCAGCGCTTATCCCTTTGCGCTTTTCGCCAGTTTTCTCTGCACAAACTTAACCGCCTCAACAATCGGGATTACCATAATTGCCAGTACGATGGCGATGCTGTACTCCGTCAGTCCGATCGGGGTGAAGCCGAAGGCATTTGCCAGCGGGCGAACCTCCAGCAGCAGGGTTGTCAGCACGAAGGAGCCGATCATGGCAGCCCACAGGAACTTGTTCTGGCCCTTCAGGGAGAAGATGGACTTTCTCTGAGAGCGCAGGTTGAAGGAATGGAAAATTTCACACATGGACATGGTCAGGAAGGCCATCGTCATGCCGTGGTCGGAAGCGCCAAGCTCACGCAGCTGGGAGAAGAAGCTTCCGCCGAATTCGAAGGAACTGCCGATCAGGTAGGAGATCAGCGTCAGGGCAGTAACAAGAATACCCTGATATGCGATGTCCACGAAGAGACCGCCGGCGAAGATGCCTTCTTTGGAATCGCGGGGCGGACGGTTCATGGTGTCCGGTTCCACCTCTTCCATGCCGAGAGCCAGCGCCGGGAAGCAGTCGGTAACCAGGTTGATGAACAGCAGGTGAACCGGCTTTAAGAGGGTGAATCCCATTAATGTTGCAAAGAAGACACCGAGAACCTCAGACATGTTGGAGGCAAGAAGGAACTGGATCGCCTTTCGGATGTTATCGTAGATGCGGCGGCCCTCGCCAACGGCGGCAACGATGGTTGCAAAGTTATCGTCCGCAAGAACCATGTCGGCAACGTTTTTGGTAACGTCAGTACCGGTAATTCCCATGCCGACACCGATGTCCGCAGTCTTGATGGACGGGGCGTCGTTGACACCGTCACCGGTCATTGCGGCAATGGCATCGTTTGCCTTCCATGCAGTAACAACCTTAACCTTATGCTCCGGCTGAACACGGGCATAGACACCATATTTCTTAATCGCCTCATTCAGCTGATCCTCCGGGATCTTGTCCAGTTCGGCACCGGTGATTGCTTCGGAGGCATCCTTGATGATTCCAAGCTCTTTTGCAATCGCAACGGCGGTATCCTTGTGGTCGCCGGTGATCATGACTGCGCGGATTCCGGCACTGCGGCACTCGTCAATCGCAGCCTTAACCTCCGGACGAACCGGGTCGATCATGCCGGTCAGACCAAGGAAGATCAGATCATGCTCCAGGAATTCCGGGGTGTTGCTGGAAGGCTTTTCCTTCCAGTCACGTTTCGCAGCAGCCAGCACACGGAGCGCCTTGTCTGCCATGGCCTTGTTTGCAGCCATGATCTCGGCGCGCTTTGCATCAGTCATCAGTTTGGACTGACCGTTTTCATAGTAGTGGGTACAGCAGGCAAGAACCACGTCGGGACCGCCCTTGGTATACTGAATCCAGGAACCGCCCAGGTCATGAACGGTGGACATCATCTTACGGCCGGAATCGAACGGCGCTTCATCCACACGTGGTGTCGCCTTTTCCAGATCCTGTTTCTTCAGTCCAACGGAATAGGCAAAGTTGACAAGTGCGCATTCGGTCGGCTCGCCTTCTGCCTGATTGGACTCGTTCAGGTTTGCATCGGAACAGAGAGCCATGGCGGTGGCAACCAGCTTTGTCTCGCCTATGTGATCCACAACCGTCATCTTGTTCTGGGTCAGGGTACCTGTCTTATCGGAGCAGATGACCTGTGTACAGCCAAGGGTCTCAACAGCGGTCAGGCGGCGGATTACCGCGTTGCGCTGGGACATTTTCGTAACACCGATGGAAAGAACCACGGTAACAACTGTCGCCAGACCCTCCGGGATTGCTGCAACAGCCAGAGAAACGGCGGTCATGAAGGTTTCCAGAATCACTTCCAGATGGAAGTCGCCTGCCATGATCAGGTTGAACACAAAGATGAAAACGCAGATGCCGAGAACCAGCTTGCTGAGCATCTGGCCAAGCTCATCCAGCTTGCGCTGCAGCGGCGTCTGTTCCTCTTCGGTAGAAGCCAGAACACCGGCGATCTTACCCATTTCCGTGTCCATACCTGTGGTGGTGATAACGGCTTTGCCGCGTCCGTAAACAACGGTAGAGCCCATGTAGCACATGTTCTTGCGGTCGCCAAGAGGAACATCATCCTGTTCGTCTGTCAGGCCAAGGGCTTCCAGAACCTTGTTGACCGGAACCGATTCGCCGGTCAGGGCTGCTTCCTCAATCTTTAAGGAAGCGTTTTCGATGATTCGGCCATCCGCGGGAACGGCATCGCCGGCTTCCAGAAGCACAACGTCGCCGGGAACCAGTTCATCGGAATGGAGGACGGTCATTTTTCCGTCACGCAGAACCTTGCAGGTTGCGGCAGTCATCGTCTGCAGTGCTTCAATGGCTGCTTCCGCCTTGCTCTCCTGCAGCACACCGAGGACGGCGTTGAGCAGAACAACGGCCAGAATAATGGCAACTTCTGCCATCTCATTGTGACCGGCGATCAGGTTGGTAACAGCGGAAACAGCGGCAGCGATCATCAGGATGATCAGCATGGGATCCTTCAGCTGGGCAACAAAACGCTGAAGCAGGGTCGGTTTCTCGGCTTCTTTCAGCTTGTTGGGACCATATTTTGCCAGGCGTTCTGCCGCCTGAGCACTGGTCAGTCCCTCTGCCGTCACGCCGAGGTCGCGCAGGACTTCGTCCGCGGACTGGGTGTAGGTTTTTTTCATGGGTTCCTCTCCTTATCAATGTAGTGATATGATTGATTTTACCGTTGATGGGGTGTTCCTTCAATCAGAAATGGGAAATCTTTGCCGAATCTTTACCGGAATGCAGGGGGACTTGCACTTTTGGAGGATATGATTTATAATAATGACATCATGCACAAGAATGGGGTGTCATCATTGGAAGAATATACACTGGGAAGACTGATCCGACGGTTTCGCAGGGAACATGAAATTTCAAGAGAAGATTTTGGCGCAGGAATTGTATCCGGGAATGTGCTGCAGAAACTGGAAGAGGGAATAAAACATGCAGATAAGATGACGATGGACTTTCTGCTGGCGCGCGCGGGGCTCTCTAGCCTTTTTTATGAGTGCTACATATCCGATCAGGAGCTGGAACTGTATGACCAGCGGATGGAAATTCGCTGTAAGGTGAATCAGATTCTGGAACAGCTGTACCGGAAGCGGGAGCTGGAAAAGGTACCGGATTTGGTGAAAGAGGGGTATTTGTCAGTCAGGCGCTATCAGTCCAGCTGGAAGAAATTGGGGGATCGGTTTGTTTCGGACGGTTCGGTTCATCAGTTCTTTTCCGGAATGATGGAAGCATATTTGCTGCTGGCAGAAACGGCAGCGAGTTCCGAATCCGGTAATGGAAATGAGCGGAGGAAACAGATTGAGAAAACATGGAGCTTCTTGCGGACAGAGACGTTTGAAGCACTGATGGAGAAGGAACAGTGGCCGTTTTTGTCTGCAATGGAACTGGAATGTCTGATGCTTGCCGCACATGTTTATGAGACAGAGGGCAAGAGAAGAGAGGCGAAAACGCTTTTGTACCGTATCTGGAATTACCGTGGTCATCATGAACAGGAGTTGGAAGAACAGGTAAAGATTTACCCCTATGCAGTTCGATACCTGGCGCAGCTGGAAGCAGCTGAGGGAAATCGGAATATCGCTTTTGCTCTGTGCGCAGAAGCAATGGAACTTTTGGCTGAGGCGCACAGTCTGCGCGGTGAAGTGGCTTTGATGGATTTTATGCTGGAGAACTGGCAGGAAGGGAGCGGATATTCCACATCAAGGAACGAACTGGAAGCGCAAAGAGACTGTTTGCTGGAACTGTATCAGAGATATGGGGAAAATCCCTATGGAATTTATCCGATGATGACGATGGAGAATGGGATTCTTGCCAGCGAAGCTGTGAAGCGGGGCAGGGTGAGCCTGGGAATGACACAGCGGCAATTGAGTGACGGGATTGTGGAGCCAGAGACTGTGTCCCGGTTTGAATCGGGAAAGCTTCGTCTGAGATGGAGTACGGTGATGAAGCTTTTGGAGCGTCTGGGGATGAAGTCGAAGAAAATCTGGCTTCTTGTTGAAAGTGACCAGGTGGAGACTGTGATGCGGTTTTGGAAGCTGGGAACGCATCTGGGAACGTGGCAGCCAGGTGCGGCAATGGAACAGATCCGGTGCTGGAAGCGGGAACTGGATCTGAACAGCGTGGTGAATCGTCAGCTGCTGCAGTGCTATGAAATGACGGTACAGAAGCAGCGATATCGGATCAAGGCAGATGAGGCGATGGAGAAGCGATATCTGGAATTGCTGCGGATGACGCTGCCGGGTTACCCGGATATTAATTGGGATCGTACATTCCTGACGCGGAATGAGGTGGTTCTGGTTAATGCCATTGCCATTTATTATGAAATGATGGAACGGGATGAGGAGGCGATTACGCTTTATGAAAAGTGCAGACAGAATCTGGAACAGCGGAAGGTGAATCAGAAGTATCCATTGCGTTATCTGGAAATGATTTTGAACAATTTGGCAAATAAGGTTGGCGCTGTTGGGAAGACGCAGGAGGCGATTTCATTGAGTGACGAAATCCTGAAAATGATGCTGATGCTTGGCTGTGGAAAAGGAATGGCAGAAGCACTGTATGAAATCGCCTGGGATTTGAAGGAGATTGAGAAACGGGGAGATTTTCAGAAGGAAAGCAGCACTCATTTCTTTGCGTTGTCCTGGCATAAGGCATTACTGGAAGGGAATCGGGAATTTCTTCTTTTTCTGCAGGCGAGAAAAAGTAAGTATGAATATGTGGAATCAATTACTGGTTGTCCTTAGGACCTCTATCACCGTGTGGCTGAAGTTCAGGTAAAGGTGGAACAATTACCAGTTCTTCTGCGGTTGTTTCTTCGACTGTAAAATCCCGCTCACGGTCAAACTCGGCAGATGAAACAGCTGCAGCTGCATGAAAAGCAAGTCCGATGCAGGCGGAAGAAAGAAGTGCACAGCCTGTAAGGAATAAGTGGTTACGCGTTTTTGTTTTCATACGAAATATCCTCCTATGTAAATGTGATTTGCAAAATGTGCCATTAGTTTAATGTATAAAGTAATTAAAGTAAATGACGTAGAGCTCAAAAAAGTCGTTAAAAATTGGAGCTCTACGTCATTTACTTTAAAAATAGCGGCTATTATAATATGAATAAATAAAAGTTAATGTGAATAATACGATAGAAACTGAGCAAACAGTTTTTATATACAAAAAAGAATGCGGATATTGAGCGAGTAAATATCTGCGGATAGGAGGAAGAATGAGAAGAAACATTCGAAAAATCAGCCTAATTGGAATGACAGGAGCATTGATATTGATGTCTGTGCCTGTCTTTGCAACAGAACGTTCCTATGAAATGACAATTCCATATCCCTACGTAGGAAGTTTACAGTCTACGCCAGTTTATGTAAAAGATACAAGCGGTGCTGCTTATTTTAAACCAAGCATTAATACAATTGCAACGAAGTATTTTGTATCACCATGGGGGGATAGTCAGACTCTTGCAACGGATATTATTACAAAGAGCAACACGACAAAGAGTACATTTACATGGTATGAAGGATATGGTGGAGTGGGTAATCATTATTGTTTGTCAGCATATCCAGCAGTAAATGGAGAATATGATGCTTATGTAGTGAAAGGGGTATGGTCCAATTAATTATATCTGCAGGCAGACTCGCAGCCTGCACAATAAAACGGGAGATGAACGATGAGAGGATGGAATTGCGCAGCAGCAGGAATGATCGCTTTCGTGTGCATGGGGAAGTCTTGCAGTATTCCGGTAGAACAGTTAGAAAGAGAGTTAGAAAACATTTTTTTTCAGTATCAGCTCAGTGAGATAGATGCCCCGGAATATGCATCATGCTATGAAGCGAAATGGTATGAAACAGATGAGGAGATGTTGAAGACTCTGATGACAATGCAGATTACAGGTGAGGGTGACAATGCGTTTGGCAGAACAATATATGCGGAGCGGGCAGATGTGAATGCAGATGCGTATTCAAGAGAAGTGTTAACGATTTATGAAAATGGAGCGGAGAGCGGAATTTATGGAGGTTTTTCTTATGCTCTCTTTGAAAACAATGGGGAAGCAAGTAACAACTATAGTTGTCAGGTTGCTGTGAATTCATGGCATGCAGGGATTGTAGAACAGCTATACGGATATGAAAACCGGGCAGATTTTCAGACAAACGTATCGCTGGGGTTTAAGGATCTGCAGGACGCAGTAAAATATATAGAAGAATTGAACAGTGAGTTAACAGACATTGATATAGAAGTTGATGTAGTGTATGCATTGGATGTGAAAACGCTTGAAGAACATGGTAAAATATATGTTGAGAGACATCCGGATGCAGATGCGAAAATGGCGGAGAAAGAAGCGTATCTGATTTATGGATCTCAGATTATTAATGGAATACCGCTGGTAAACCATAAATGGAATGAATCTGTACAGAATGTCATTGCAGAAACAAGGATTCAGGCACTGATTTCGGAAGATGGATTGAATCAGTTATTAATGTGGGGAGCGGTTGAGGTGATAGAGGAAGGCGAAGAGGAAGCGTTGCTTTCACCGCAGGCTGCAGAAGAATTATTGATTAAGAATCTGCAGAAGCAAATAAATGTCACTCCTGTTTATATAGAATCAATGGAGTTGAATTATGTAATATATGTAAAAAAAGAAGAATTGCAGTTGATTCCGGCCTGGATCTTTTGTATTGCAAGGGAAAAAGAATGGGAAGATCCTGATAATGGGGAATTGGTTACCATAAAGGAATATGAACATTTTGTAGTAAACGCAGTCACAGGTGAACAGATGCTTACGGCAGTCGAATAGTAATGGCGGAGGTAGAGATGAATTTCTGGAGATTAAAGCAAGTGCTCCTGACAGACTTGAAACGGGCAGTTACTTCATGGGGATTCATGGTCGGGATCCTTGGGGTTGCAGGAATGATGCTAATGGCAATTGGCGGTATGGAGACACAAAATGCATCTGTCTGGTATCTGATGGATTTATCAATTCAGGGAAGTGGAACGACCACTTTGATTTTCTGCATTTTGCCGGTATTTGCTTTCGGAATCAGTTATGCCAGTGAATGGATGCAGAAAGCAGAACGTTTCTGGATGGTTCGTACTGGCGTGAATCTGTATGTATTTTCAAAGGTGGCGATCAGCTTTCTGTCGGGCTTTCTTGTGGTGTTTATTGGAATTGCACTGTTTGCAATTCTATTGCTCCCGTTTTTTCCGATACATACATTTATGTATTCCGATTCACCGTATGAGCTGCTGGCAGATCAAAATATGGAAATAATTGGAATGCTTCTATATATGATTCATCATGGGATAACGGGGGGCTTAACTTCCGTGTGCAGCATGTGGTTCTCTTCTATGATACCGGATCCATTTGCGGCAGCGGCAGCACCGCTTGTACTCTATTTTTTTCTGCTTCGCATTACAGGGAGACTTCCGTTACCGGCAGCTTTGGATCCGATTAACTGGAACAGCGGAATGTATTATGCAGATACGGCAGGAGAAACGATAATAATTAAGATTGGAATATCATTGGCATTATGCGTGATAATGGGAGTACTTGCAGGAATTAATGTGAGGAGGCGGTTGCTGCATGAATAGCGCAGGAAAGATTTGTTTATGTGTTGGCATGAGTCTGAGAAAGGAATTTACGAGTATCCGGGTATTAACAGTATATATCATTTGTTTTATTTTTCATTACTACACGTTTGACAGTATTCCTTTAATCTGTGAGTATTTGGAGATTACGGTATCACCATGGGTTTTTCCGTTTTTTCTTGGCTCTCCCACTTTGTTCATTATCTATGGAGCATTAGCGATTCTTCTGTTTTGTAAGGCTCCTTTTTGGGACAGGCAGTCACCATTTGTTATGATAAGGGTTGGAAAAAGAAATTGGATTATTGGTCAGGTAATAACAATTCTTGTATCTTCCTTCATCTATACATTATGGAATTGCGCCTGTTCCCTGCTGATAATAAGCCCGTGTGTTGCTTATGAAGCGGAATGGGGACAGGCATTATATACAATCGCATCCAGCCCGGAGGTGTTTCGGCTGGCAGGTGCAAACCAGGCATTTGCTCCCTATGCGGCAATTATGGAACTGATATCGCCGAAGCTTGCAATGGCGACAGCAATTGCAGTGTTCTGGCTTTGTGCTGCGATGTGTGGAATGATTATCCTGTGTTTTCATATTCACTTTGGAAAGATGAGCGGTATATCAATCTGTGGGGCGCTGACATCGTTTGCTTATTTTTCCTGCTATCTCGGACGCTTATCTTATGGGGAGTGGATGTACTGCATTTCACCTGTGAATTGGAGCTGCATCAGTTATCTGGACTGGTTTGATATAGGAACCTCCCAGAAGCCACAGGGAGCGGTTCTGATTTATGTGATTGTAATTGTATGTCTTGCAGCAGCAGGATGCTGTGGATTCTGCAAAAAGGATATTATGCTTACAGACGGAGGTATGTAGCTGTGGATGAAATGATCGTTGTAAAAGGGGTGACAAAACGATTTAAGCAGATGATTGCATTAGATCATGTGACAGTTACGTTTGAAAAAGGAAAAATTCACGGAATAATCGGGAGAAATGGTTCCGGTAAGACCGTTTTGTTCAAGTGTATTTGTGGATTTATGAAGCCGGATGAAGGAGAAATCATTGTAAATGGAAAGAAAGTAAATCCGGCAGTAATGCAGGATATAGGAATTATTATTGAAGATCCCGGATTTATTGGCTCTGTAAGTGGATTTAAGAATTTGAAACTTCTGGCATCGATTAAGAAATGTATTGCAGACGAACGGATTATTGAAACCTTAAAGCTTGTAGGACTTGATCCAAAGGAAAAAAAGCATGTTGGAACATATTCGCTTGGTATGCGGCATCGCCTTGGAATTGCGCAGGCGATTATGGAGAATCCGGAACTGTTGATCCTGGATGAACCGATGAATGGTCTGGATAAGCAGGGGGTTGAGGATATTCGTGAACTGCTGTTGGCATTGAAGAAGGAGGGTAAAACAATATTGCTGTCATCTCATTACGCAGAGGATATTGAGGTGTTATGTGATACTGTATATGAGATGGATGGAGGGCATTTGTTTAGTCGTAAGAAGTGATTGTCAGGTAATAATGAGAGAAAATATAGTTGTCTTGCGAGTAGGCAACTGAAATAGATAAGGAGGAATTTTATGAGACGTTTATGGCGTTTGGCTTCTGTGTTGTCTGCACTTTTGGTGATGATTACCTGCTCTACCATGGTATTTGCACGTGACTACGAAATGCAAATTCCGTATCCGTTGCCCGGAAGTATGCAGTCTACGGAACTTTATCAGAAAATTGAGTCTGGAAATGCATATGTAAAACCGGGACTAATTACCATTTCAACAAACTATTTCATTTCAGTGCAAAAGAAAAGTTCGATACGGGCTACCAATGTTATTGCAAAGAGTAATACAGTAAAAAGTACATTTACGTGGAACACAGGATATGGAGGTGTGGAACAGTCGTATTGTTTATCTGCATATCCGGCAGTTGTTGGAGCGTATGAGGATTATAGAATAAAAGGAACATGGTCACAGTAAAAAAAGCAGGCAAATGAACTCGCGGTTTGTCTGCTGAAAAAAATGGTTGCCTAATAGCTAAACACCCCATGATACCAGTTCGATTGATTGGTATCATGGGGTGTTATTATATCGTCTGCTCAGCCGCTGGAACAATAAAGTTCTCCAGCGCATTGCGCATTTTCGGGTGCCGGATCACGAAGTGGATTGCCGGCGAGGTGGACTTGGAAATGAGCACCCATTTTCCTTCCAGAATGGAGATGCGGATGGTTTTGAACACATGGGTGGAACTGCATTTGACCGAGTAGTTCGGCGTGTTCTGAGCGACCTGTCTTGTGTGGCGCAGGTGCTCCAGATATTCCTCATAAGTATAGAAGATTTCCTTTTCCAGGAACAGGTCTGCCAGCGACAGCGCCAACGGCGAGGCGGCAAAATCTTCGGCGGACAGTTCGCAGATCTCGTCAAGGATCAGGTCGTTTTTCAGGACTGTCTTGATCAGCTCCCGCTGCTCGGCCGCGTAGGTCAGGATCATGTCCCGTTCGCCGTCTGTGATCTGGTTTTCACGCAGGATCCGCACCAGAAGCTCTTCCGGAATCGTGTAGATGGGAAGGCTGGAGTGGATGTTGTGTCGTTTTCCCCGTTCGAGAGCCGATGATTTCAGGAAAGAGGAATAGGATGTACGGGAGGACAGACGGTAAATGTCCATCAGCGGCAGTGCCTTGGAAAGAAGGTGAGCCGCTTTTTCTTTATAGTAGGCGGTTTCTTCCGGATCGCAGGTCAGATAAAACTTTCCTTTTTCGTGGAAACCGGAGATACATTCACCGCTGAGTGCAACACTGCCGGAAACATAGTTCAGGCGGCAGTAAATGTGGTTCTGCGATCCTTTCAGATAGTAGGGGGAGACCTGACCGGTCATGTAGGCCGGAATCCAGGCTTCTACTTCCTGCATGATGTCCTTAAAGGGACGTTCGATGTTGTGGATCATGTTCAGGTGAAGACCTTTTTTCAGAAGCATGTCAATTCCTGTTGTCCATTTGCCGGAAAATCCGGTTTCATCGGTGACAGCAGTGCCAGGAAGATCGCTGCACATGAAAACGGGTTCGCTGGAAGGGGAACAGGCGGTGGAATGGAAAAATTCCAGTTCTGCGCATTGCATTTCTTCAATGCCATAGTAGTTCCTGGATGGCGGTAAGGGAAACGGAGCAGACGGCGGCATCAGCGCTTCCAGGCGATCGGACGGAATCTGTTCGTTGATGTCGAAGGAGTCCAGTCTGTGCAGGAAGTTACCCACATAGTCGTCTGTTTCGGTTGCTCCGGTGCAAAGCCACTGGAACAGGGTCTGCATCGAAACGGTGTCGTCGGAGGTACAGCCGATGAGATCGGCGATGGAATGCTTTTCGGTTTCTCTGGAGTAGCGGCGCAGAACAAAACGGCACACACCTTCTGCGAACGCTTCCGGGTCGGCTGGACGCCGCTGACCGGAGCGGATACGGGAAAGATATGACGCATCAAAATTTAAATCTTTGGCCAGCTCATTCAGGTTGATCTGCAGAACGGAGATCAGTCGGTTGAAATTGGCGGCCATGGTTGGAAAATCGATATTCTTCTTGTCGGATACGGTTAGCAGCTCGGTTCGTATCGATTCCTTGGTGATTTCGGTCAGCCCGCGCTTCTCTGCAAGCAGGGCGACCCCGTGTATTAACTTTTCAAAATTGGCGCTTTCCGGGTCCGGGACACGTTCACCGGAACGGTAGCGGCTCAGCGCAGCAGGAGAAATGCCGGAAGCCTCACTCAGTTCCCTGGCGGAACAGTTAAGTAGCTCAAGATATTGATTTAAGCGCTTACTGAGGGTCATAGGCATCGTCCTTTCATTTTTAGTTATAGGGTTATTATAATACAACCCCGATTTTCTTAAAAGGAAATTCCCTCAACTGTCAATGACAATTCGGGAACATTCCCATTTTTTCGTAAATAAAATGTTGAAAAAACGTTGTCATCACCTATCAGTTTTGATAAAATTATGGTAGTTGTAATGATTCGTTTGTGCAGAAAGGAGCATGATATGAGAAAAAGGCGGAAACAGGTGATGGGAATGTGTCTGGCTGCGGCGGTGTTGACAGGAAGTATCCCTTCCGTGACAGCGCTGGCAACAGAAACGGAATATGTCTATGGCATGTTTTCTGTCATGGACAGAGCGCAGAACGCGTCGGGGGAGGATGCGTTTCCGGGATGGACAAGGGGCGAGAGCATGCTGCTTCAGCAGGTGAAGATTTCCGACGGCGTTGTCTGGGTGGATCAGAACTGGCTGGATCTGGCACTTGGTCTGAAGAAAGAAACTCTGCTTCAGGGGAACTCGACGGACTGGGTTCCGATGGCAGACTATCTGGCAGCAAACAACAGCTGCTATGCGCTGGATGAAGGAAATCAGATCTGCATCTTTCCGGGCGGAAGAGCGGCAGCCGGTGGAAGCGCGGCATCTGCCATTGTTTCCAATGGAATTGATGTGCTGACCTGGACCGATGAAAAAGAAGGAATGACCATGGCGGAAAGTCATCTGCAGGAAACACTTCGTCTGCAGAACTACGCATGGAACCAGACCTGGGTAACGGACAGCGTGTATCCGGTCCTGATTTCCTATGACCAGGCGACGGGCGGCGACTATTCCGGTTACTGGCCGGTTCAGACTCATCTGGCAGATGCGGCGCAGGCATTTCACCTGGAGGATTATGACCAGGATGGAAGACGGGAAATGCTGATGGTTCGTTCCGCGTCCGGTGATCCCTACAAAACCATGGTTTTTGATATTTATGAGGTTCGCAGCGGAAAGGTGCAGCTGGCGGCATCCCTGAACACGGGACGAAGATCTTACCCGCTGGAAGAAGGTCTGATTCAGGTTTATCTCTATGAGGATGTGAATGCGGGGCCGGTGATCGTGCGCTACAGCTGGGAACTGGCAAGCTTCTGCGCGGATGGCATTACCCTTGCCTGTGATTACTATAAGTATGATGGAGCTTCGATGAAGTGGCTCAATGGATTTTCCTGTGCCGGATCGGCGGAGTTCGATACCTATGTTCCGCAGTCCTTCGCGAAGCTGGGAATTAATTCCATTGATCTGGACGGTGTTGTAAGCGGCAGTCTGACTGCCATGTCCTACACAGCGGATCCGGTGCCTGTAGTTGAGGTAATCCAGAAGGGAAATGGCGATTATACCGGTTATTATCAGTGGATGGATACCGCAAAGTTCGGAGACCAGTTCCAGTTGGGCGAGGGCTGGGTTGTCCGCTACGACTGGATTGAGAACCTGACTCCGTTAAGCGGATACATCCTTCCGGACAGCGGCAGCCGTCTGTATTCTGTGGCAGAATTGATGGCGTTTTCCAATGAAGAGCTTCGTCTTGCAAGAAATGAGATCTATGCCCGTCATGGAAGGACGTTCAAGAACGCGGATCTGCAGAACTATTTCAACGCACAGAGCTGGTATGAGGGAACAGTTGCGCCGGAGGCTTTTAACGAGGGCATGCTGTCCGCAGTTGAACGTCAGAACGTGGACCGGATCATGGAAGTGGAGGCAAGCCGGTAAGGCAACAAATTGTCAACTGAGCTTGCAGCACGGAAGCAGAAAGAAAAGGTACATGTGAAGAAAAATTTGATGCAAATAATCACAAATATACGGAAGTGTCTTGCACTGTGATTAAAATAAATCAAGAGTCGGCAAGTGAAGTAAAAAAATGGTTGCTTGACAAAAAGACAACTATGCTTTAATGTTATAGTATAGGAAGCCGGCGCGTTTGTCTGGGACGAAATTGTGTAAATGGGCAGCAGAAGCAGGGACGCTCAGTGTCATCGTGCTTCTGCTGCCTGTTTTGCTTCTGCATCCAGGCGAACATGCCAGTGACATGTTCGGTCGGATTGCCTATGCATCCAGGCGAACGTGCCAGTGACATGTTCGGTCGGACTCAGTCACTGAATCCCAGCTCTTTCAGATCTTTGTAGATGGTGTAGCGGGAGACGTCCAGCTGTTCTGCCAGATAGGGGATCGCCCGCTGCTGTTCGAAGAAGTGGTTGAGATGGAGTCTGGTCAGAAGCTGGTGCCGTTCTTTTTTGTTCAGTTGTTTTAACGGGGATGACAGGCTCCGGGAAGCTTCCTGAAGGAGAGCGTCGATGTGGGACGGCTGATTTTTTCGGATATCGTCGTATAGGTAGCCGTTGACGGCGGTCAGTGCTTTCAGTGCCTGCTCCGCCAGGGCGAGATTGGTGTAGTCAAAGTTGATGCCGAGACCGAGGACTCCGTCTTCTGCCGCAAAAGGAAGGGTCGTGGATTTGATCTTCCGTCCGCCCCGCTTTGCCAGCATTCCCACGTGGGGCTGCTGCAGCCTGGACAGATCCAGACTGGAGTCGGAGGTGGAGCCCAGGATGTCTGTGACAGAGCCGGTCTGACGGCCGCTGACATGCCCATGGTAGATGGAAAGGATCCGGTGATCTGTGGTGTCCAGATCCTGGATCAGAGTCTCACAGTCCGGACCGAAGGTGTCGGCGATTCCTTTGGCGATCGTATTTAATAATAGAAATAATTCATCTTTCTTCATGGAAGCTCCTGTCTGCAAATGGCAGTAATATCTGTACCGGATGGGATAACTTTCTTTTACTATAACGAAAATGAAGAAAGAAATCAAGTATTTATGGGAGGAGTATTCAGTAATATGTGCGGAGTAAATTTGATTTTAAAGCCGTATGGCGCAGACCGCCAGGTGGAAAAGATGGACGTGACGCTGTCGTTCGACGGTCTTTCGAGAAAAGCGGGAGAGGAACTTTGCTCCATGCAGCTGGTAACGGTTTCCATTCCCGGCTGTGATCCGGAAAACTTTCGTGTCGCTGATGAAGCAGGAACGGTTGCCGTGAGCACATCTTTGTCCAGTCCCTATCCCTATGAGCTGAAGCACTGGGCGGTGGAGCGGGACACGGTTGGCACAGTTACCGTTCAATACACGGTGCGTCCCCGTGCCATGACCGGGAAGGAGACCTGCGGACCATATTTCGATTTCCGCAACGAGGATGGCGGCGCAAACAGCTCCGGTCTGGCGTTTCTGCCGCGTGTTGAGGGAGCTGACGGAACGGTCGCTCTTCACTGGGATCTGAGCAGGATGCCGGATGGCAGCCGCGGTGTCTGCACCTACGGAGTGGGGGATGTGAAACGGGATGGCGGTCTGGAGCTTTTTCAGCAGGGCTACTATGCAATGGGAGACATTCAGGAGATCAGCGAAGGGGAGTTCGGTTTCTACTGGCTGGCAAAGCCGACCTTTGACATGCAGGAGATTGCGGATTATACCCGTCAGCTGTTTGCGAAAATGCAGGAATTCTTCCGTGATACCAATCCTGTTTACCGGATTTTTGTACGCAAGGATCCGTTTACCAGCAGCGGCGGAACCGCCCTTCTGCGCTCCTACATGTTCGGCTGGAATGAGACGCAGTCCTGCAAGGTGAAGGAACGGCAGTATATCCTTGCCCACGAGATGGTACACAACTGGCCTCAGCTGAATGACAATCCCTATGGAACAACAACCTGGTATTCCGAGGGCATGGCGGAGTATTACAGCATGATGCTGCCGCTGCGCCACGGGCTGATCACGCCCCGGGAGGTGCAGGAGGAACTGCAGAAGCGGACAGATCAGTACTACACCAATCCAACCAGGTATCTGAGCGACATGGAATCCATCAGGATCTGCTGGAAAGACCGCCGCGCGCAAAAAATTCCCTATGGCCGCGGCATGATCTTCATTGCCAATGTGGATGCGGCGATCCGCAGGGCGACCCATGGTAAATTCAGCATTGACGATGTGATGCTGATGATTCTGGAGAAGGACCGTGCCGGTGTAACGTTGGGAAATCAGGTGTTCCTTGACGTGGTGAAGGAAATTTCCGGACTGGATGTGAAGAAGGATCTGGAAGATATGAGAGACGGTGTGCATATTGTGCCGGCGAAGGGAAGCTTTGGCGGATATTTTGACATCGTTGAGAAGGAAATGCCGGAGGCAGATACCGGGAAGACGGTTGTGGCTTATCAGTGGGTTGTGAAGGAATGAACGCCGGAAATGGTGCCGATTGAAGCCCGGTGAAGTCGGGAGAAGTTGCAATGGCCGGTGCGAAAGGACAGATAATTATGAAGAAACAGTTTAAGCCGGATTCCATGAAGCATATTAATTATGTGACATGGCCAGTAATTTCGGAGGATGGAACCAGGATTGCCTGGGTAAATTATCATGGAGAGGAGGAAGGGGGAACCTTTCCTTCGAAGATATATTATATAGAAGAAACAGATTTGGAAAGCGCGGAAGCGGCGTCGGTGAAGAACGGATTGGAAGGCGCGGAAGCGGCAGAAGCGAAGGCCGGATTGGAAGGCATGGAAGCGGCGTCGGTGAAGAACGGATTGGAAGGCGCGGAAGCGGCGGAAGTGAAGGTTGGATTGGAAGATGGGGGACTGGCAGAGGAGAACCTGCGATGGACAGACGGACGAATCTGCCTGACGACAGACGGACATTCCGAGAAACAGCCTGTTTTTCTGAAGGACGGCGTGCACATGGCGTATCTTTCTGATGAGACCGGCGAGTATCAGGTCTTTCTGCGCAATCTGGAAACAGGCGGGACGAGACAGATTACGACGCTGCGCCATGGCGTTCTGCGCTATGAGCTGAACGGTGCGCAGACAGCCCTTGCGTTTGAGGCGACGCTGTGGCCGGAGGAACTGGAAGCGGGAACGGAATTCGTGGAGATGAACGCGCAGGAGAAGGCAGACTGGGAAGAGGAGCTGGACTGGCGGCCATACTACGCGACGGATCTGACCTATAAGATGGACGAGTGGCATGGCATGCGCAAGGGAGAGTTTTCCCACGTTGGAACGGTGAATCTGGACGGAAGCGGAGCCCAGGTGATTAATACCAACGGGATGGAGGCAATTTATCCGGCATATTCCCATGATGGGGAAATGGTGGCGTTCTTTGGTTATCCGTACGGCGGTGCAAAAGGCCGTCGTGTGGAGCTGTTTGTCTGCGGCGCGGACGGAAGCGGGCTGCGTCAGGTGACGAAGGGAGCTGTTTTCACGGCGGATCATGCGCCTGTGTTTGCGGCGGAGGACGACGCGGTGATTACGGCTGCGTATCAGATGTATGAGGATGGCAGCTATGCGGCTTTGCCCTGGTGTGTGGATCTGGAAGACGGACAGGGACAGTTCCTGATTGGCGAGTGGGATGAATCGATCTGTTCTGGCCTGCATCCGGCAGGGGCAGGAAGACTGGATCTGGGAGATAAGTCTCCGTACATGAAGCTGTCAGCGGATGGAAGGTATCTGTATTTTGTCTCCGGATTCCGCGGAAAGAACAGCCTGTACCGGGTGAATGTGTATGGGGAAACAGAGAAGGCCAAAGCGGAAGCGGCCGGTGAGACTGGAGCGGAAACGGTAAGTGAGGCCGGAGCAGAAGCAGTAAGTGGGATCGGAGCAGAAGCGGTAAGTGGGGCTGGAGTGAACGCAAAAGGTGCGTCTGGAAGCAAAGCGGCAGGCGGATTCGGCTTTCGGCCGGCGAAGGTGGAGATGGTTGCGGAAGGCGCGACGGATCTCCATGAGTTTGGAATGAACAGCAGCGGTCAGATCGCGGCATGCATGTCTTCCTGGAAGAGACCCTGTGAGATCTGGAAGGATGGAAGCCTTCGGACAGACAGCAATTCCTGGCTGGAGGACTATGAGCTGGCGGATGTGGAGGAAGTGAATCTGACCAGCAGGGACAAAAAGGCAATGCTGCAGTATTTCCTGGTTCGCCCGGCAGGATGGCGGGAAGGTAAGGTCTATCCGGCGGTTCTGGACATCAAGGGAGGCCCGGAGACGATGTACAGTCTGACCTTCTGGCATGAGTTCCAGGCGCTGGCAGGAGCGGGAATGGCCGTGATCTTCGGTCAGCCCAGAGGAAGCGCCGGTTTTGGACGGAAGTATCTGGCAGATGAGGTCTGCTGGGGAAAAGAAGCCATGGATGACCTGCTCCAGTTTGTCGATGACGCGGTAAGCCGCGGCTGGATTGACCGGGCGAGAGTCGGAGTAACCGGAGGCAGTTATGGCGGTTACATGACGAATAAGCTGATCGGACGCACGAAGGCGTTTGCCGCTGCGGTGACACAGCGCTGTCTTGCCAACACAGCGACCTCCTATGGAACCGGAGACATGGGATTTGTTTCCGCAAGGGAGATTCCGAAGGATTTCCGGATGCTGGACTATCTGACCAACCGCGCAAGAGGAAACATCATTTCCTACATTGATCATTTCAAGGTTCCGCTGCTGATTCTCCACGCCTATGAGGATTACCGCTGCGGATTTGAGCAGGCAGAGCAGGTGTTCATCCCGATGAAGGAGCGGAATCCGGAGATTCCGGTTCGTCTGGTGATGTTCCCGGGCGAAAACCATGGAATGACCAGAACCGGAAAGCTGCACCATCAGATCCGGCATCTGGAGGAGATGGTAAACTGGTTTGTGAAGTATCTGGATGAAAATGCGCCCCGTTTTGGCGGTGATATGTCGGTGCAGACGGAGATGGAGCCGTGTAAGGGTGAGAATGGTGCGGCGGCGACGTGCACGGACGCGTGTGAGCCTGAGGCGCAGAGAACTGAGAAAGGTGGTGAAACGGATGAGTAAGCGGTTGCCGGAATTTGCCGATTGTCAGAAGCTGGAACGTTTTAACGGCGGTGATTATTGTGAGAAGAAGAATCTTGTCTGCTATGCCTCGGCACAGACAAAGGGAATTGTTGTAAAGAATCTGGAAACCGGGGAGACAAAGCTTGTGACCGCAGGAGGAAGCGGGGAAGCAAATCCGTCTTTTTCACCGGATGGCAGTCAGATTCTGTTCCTTTCCATTGTAAAGGGACAGGGACGGCAGATTTTCTGCCATGATCTGGAAACGGGAGAGAACCGTCAGGTGACGCAGATCCGCGGCGCAGCCATGGAACCGATCTGGTCGCCGGATGGAACGAAGATTCTGTTTGGCATGATCGCAGGCGCAAAGAAAGGTGAGTCTGGTGCTGCTTCGGCGAAAAAGCGCCCGGATGAGCCGGTTGTAATCGAAGATTTTGGTTATAAGTTTGACGGGATGGGCTTTATCACGCCGGATAATCACTGGCAGCTGTTTGTCGTTCCGTCTGCCGGCGGGGAAGCGGTTCAGCTGACAGAAGGGGGATATGACTATCTCCATGCCAACTGGGCGCCGGACAGCAGGACGATTGTCTGCGTCAGCAACCGGTTCCGTTCAAGACAGGAATCCATCGGATATGATCTTCTTTTAATCAATGCCGCTGAGAAGCCGGGAGAGACGAAAAAGCTTTCCGAAGGAAGCTGGATCGTGTCCTATCCCAACCCCATCCGTCCTGTGTTTACGCCGGATGGAAAGGCCGTAATTGCCGGAATTCTGAACCCGGAGATGGTGAATGCGAACCGCGGATATCCGGAGGCCTATTTCTTCCGGTTTGAAGTGGAAACGGGAGAGAAGACACAGGTATTCTTTGGGGATGAAACCTGTTATCAGTGTGTACAGTTCCCCTATAACGCAGGCTGCGGCTGGGGCATGGATAAGGTACAGATCAGTCCGGACGGCAGATATGTCTATTTTGTCAGCGGCTGGAAGGGACAGGGAGCGCTGTTCTGTCTGGATCTGGAAGGAGACGGCCATGCAAGGCTTCTTGCAGGAGGAAAGCAGGTTTGCCACGGAATCAGCAAAGTGCAGAATGGACGGATGATGGTTGCAAAATCAGAACCGGATCTGCCGGAAGGTTACTACATTCTGGATGCGGTGACCGGTGAAGTGCTGCAGAAGGCGGCGCAGTCAGCGGAGGCGCTTCTGGAAGAGGTGGAGTTTGGAAGACCGGAAGACCTGTGGATTGAAACACTGGACGGCGAGAGCATGGTTCACGGCTGGGCTTTCCCGCCTCACAGACGGGAAAACGGAAAGAAGTATCCCACCATTCTCTATGTTCACGGCGGCCCTCATCCGTTCTATACCTATGGACTGACCATGGAGTTTCAGTGTCTGGCAGCGCAGGGCTTCGGCATTCTTTACTGCAATCCCCGCGGAAGCAGCGGCTATGGCTGGGCGCATGAGAACATGGAACGGGCTTTTGATGGTTCGGCTTACTATGATCTGCTGCAGTTCGTGGATGAAGCGGTGAAGACATTCGACTGGATCGACGGGGACCGGCTTGGTGTGACCGGCGGCAGCTACGGCGGTTACATGACCAATTACATGGCGACTCATGCGAAGAAGTTCAAAGCCTATGTGACCCAGCGAAGCATTTCCAATGAGCTGATTTCCTACGCGAATTCGGATATGCAGGGAAAGAGTACAGACTATGTCAGCTATGAGGATTTTATGGTGGCAAAGCTGAAGGAATCGGCCGTTTCCTATGCGGAACGTGTGGATAAGCCGCTGCTGATTCTCCATGGAACGGATGACTACCGCACACCGGTGGAGGGCGCCCATCAGTTTTTTGTGGCGGTGAAGGATCTGCATCCGGATTTGCCGGTAAAAATGGTGATCTTCCCCCACACCGGTCACGAGCAGCCGTCTCATCCGAAGCTGCAGAAGCTGTATTATCAGGAAATGGTGGACTGGTTCCGGGCTTATCTGTAAACCGGCGGCGGTCTGGAAAGGCGGCGTGAAGGTGCGCGGATGAGAATCGTGTCGGCTGCCGGCATGGGCAGCGGTTTGCGGCGGAATTGCCGGTTATAGACAGTTCACTCATTAATATAGAAGGAAAGGGATGGGAATCATGAAAATTTATGCATTTGAAGTAAGAGCTGACGAGCGGGAAGCTTTTGACCGGATGGCGGCGGAGTGCGGCGTGGAGGTGATCATGTCTTCTGAGGTGCCGACTCTTGCCAATGCAGAGCTGGTGAAGGGCTGTGAAGGGGTAACGACTCTTGGCATGGGAAAACTGAACCGGGAGCTGCTGGAAGCATATCAGAAGCTGGGCGTTCGCTGCCTTTCCACCAGAACCATCGGTTTCAATCACATTGATCTGGTAGCTGCAAAAGAACTGGGAATTCTGGTCTGCAACGCCTGCTATCCGCCCAACGGCGTAGCGGATTTCACGGTCATGATGATTCTGATGTGTCTGCGCCACTATAAGCAGGCGATGTGGAGAGGACAGGTCAACGACTTCTCCCTTCACGGACTGCAGGGCCGTGACCTGAAAGATTTGACGGTGGGTGTCATGGGAACCGGAAAGATCGGCATGCAGGTGCTTCGCAACCTGTCCGGATTCGGCTGCCGTCTGCTGGCATACGATGTCTATCAGAACGAGGAAGCCAAAAGCATGGCGCAGTATGTGGATGTGGAAACAATTTACCGCGAATGTGACATTATTACTCTCCACATGCCGCTTCTGCCGTCTACCAGACACATTATTAATGCGGAGACCATTGCAAAGATGAAGGATGGAGTGATTCTCATTAACTGTGCCAGAGGCGAACTGACGGATATCAATGCGCTGGTGGACGGAATTGAAACGGAGAAGATCGGCGCTCTTGGCATGGATACGGTCGAGGGCGAAGAAGGCATTGTCCATGCGGACCGCAGAACCGACATCATCTCCAACCGGAACTGGTTCTATCTCCATCAGTTCCGCAACGTCATCATGACCCAGCACATGGCGTTCTATACGGAACAGGCGGTGGACAGCATGGTTCGCTGCGGTGTGGAAGGAATTGTGAAGATGGCGGAGACGGGAAGCTATGGGACGATGCTGACGCGGTGATGGTTTCATAACAAATTTGCGTATTGTAATTGAATACATTGAAAGATAGGTGTGGATATGTCTGTATTTCCTTTGAAATAGAAACATGTTCACACCTGTTTCGTTGTTAAAGGCGTGTGTGATAGGTGTAGATATTGTGAAGTAAAATGAAGACCTATAGATACGATATTTTGTAAAAAACAAAGGGAAGCGCCGACTTCCTCATGTCGGTCGCTTTTCCTTTATATTCCCTTCTTCGGAAAAATCAGGCAGAAGCTGGTTCCCTCTTTTTCTTTACTGTGCAGTTTTAAGGTAAAAGAGTCCCCGTAAATCAACTTCATTCGTCTGATTACATTTTTGACGCCAATACTGTTAACCGGCAGGGAATCTTCATCGAAGTAATTAAGTATTTCATTACATTTCTCAGGTGTCATTCCAATCCCATTGTCTGAGAGTATCACGACACAATTATTATTTTCTTCCTGGATTGAAAGAATCAGGTGATTATCGTTTCGATAATCCTCCGGGAAGGCATGCAGGAAAACGTTCTCAATAAGAGGTTGAATAAAGAGCTTTGGAACCATGGTATCCAAAAGCTTTTCATTAATATCATATTGAATGATAATTTCATTTAAATCCCGGAATTTCATTAAATCAATATACTGTTTGATATATTCCAGTTCAAACTGAAGCGTAACCATATCGGTGGAGCTGATCGCATGTCTGAGAATGCGGCTCAGCTTCAAAGTCATCTCCGGTAATGGGTGTGTATAACCCAGCTCCTGACATTCCTTTATGTGGATAATGCTCAAAGTATTGAACAGAAAATGTGGATTGAGCTGGACCTGCAATGCAAGCATCTGGGATTGGGTCAGACGTTGAAGACTGGCTGCCAGTTCATCTGCCAGCTGTCTGTTCGTCTGCGCATAGGAAATAATTTTGTTTGCCAGGTCGGAAATTTCCTGACTTGGATAATCTGTATTTTCAATGAAATCAGAGGATTCATTTAAGAGCTGAGTCAGCATCTCGATTGGTTTAAAAAACCGAAGTCCCATAATCATGGATAAAAGTACGATAACCAAAAATAACCCAATGAAAATAGTAAAAAAGATGGTCTGCCTGCTGGAAAGCTCTTCCGAATAATTTTCTAAATTGGTAATCAGTACATAGCTGAAAGGATATTCGGCAGAGTGAAGCTGTGTATAGGCATAGGTCTTTTCTGCTGAGGTGGAAAGGAGAGAGGCTTCGTCTGCCTCTGCGGAAAAATGCTTTAAGTTGTCTGAAATACTTAAAGGTTCCAGCAGATAGCGTTGATTTGCATGGTATATTACCTGGGAGTCATCGTTTATAATGTAGATGTCGGAATAACGTTGTTTCGTTTCTGACAGGATCGGAATATCCTTTAACTGGATATTGATTACGATTGCAGCAGTGCTTTCTTCTAGTTTAATCTGTTTCATAATACACAAAAAGTTGGGGTAATTTTTTTCCCCTAATCGTGAAAAAATAATATAGGGTTCTGGTTCTTCTGTAAAATACTCCATCCAGTTTAAATCCTTAAAGGTGGATACAGAGAATTTTCCGGAAGAGGTAATAATGGTATCGGTTATTCCGGAATAAAGGTAAATGGAGTGAATACATGGATAACTGTTTACGTAACCATCCAGCTTTTCCTGAAGTCTGAGATAAAAGTCTGAAATGATGTCCTCCGGCTGCTCGGATAATAAGAAGGTGCTTACCATAGTATCAATATTAAGAGTCGCAGCAATATATCGCATATCGAATAATACAGAATCAACAGAATTATTTACAATTTCTATATAGTTTCTGTCAGAGGCAAGTAATTCGTTTTCCAGAATCTTCCGGGAATTACTGTTTACCATGTAAGTGGACGCGAAAAATAACAGCAGGATACTTCCGATCAGGATTGTCAGGTTCTTAATAAAGTATTTGTTCTGCAGCATCGGTTGTATGTGCCGCAAAGAATATAACCATTTTTTCAGCATAACGGATTCCTCATTTCAGTTTTAGTATTTGTTTACGATATTCTGTTGGTGACATAGAGGTATACTGTCTGAAATTTAAGATAAAATGATTTCTGCTTTTGTATCCCACTTTTCTGGCTATTTCGTCGATAGAAGTCCTGGAATTTAATAACTCAATTGCCTTCTCCATTCTTGTGGTAGTGAGGTAATCAATAAAATTTAAGCCTGTTTCTTTCTTAAAAAATCTACTGAAATAGGCGGTAGAAAAGTAAAACATATCTGCAAGCTCCTGACGGGAGATGTCTTTATAGTAGTTCTGATTAATATAGTCCTTTATCTTTCTGATAACAGTGTTTTCGTCTGTATTGCTGTCCTCAGGTGAAGTGGATAAATTTTCCAGTATCCTTTGGGTAGACAGATGAGTCAGATTCGCAAAGTGGCAAACGAAAGTGATATTGCATTTGATGTGAAGTAACTCTAACATGTCTTCTTCCAGTTCCTGTGGACATACCCGAAGGCCTTTATCCAAGAAGATTACAATGTAATAGGAATAGGAGCCGGTAGAAAAAAAGTTGTTTACATAGACATTTTTAAGCTTCATGCGGAGAATATTGGCAAACGTGTAAGGCAAACGGTCTTTTTCATAGCGCCAGGTGGAGGCATAATCATTGGCGCAAAGAGAAAGGCGCAGCACACAACCATTGTTATCATCTGAGAGAAATGGTAAATTCAGTCGGGATATCTGTTCGTCCAATTGTTTCGGAGATTTCATACTGCCGGAAACAAGTTCTGTAAAGAAAAGTGCTGCATCTTCTTCCGCTGAATCGGCAAATGCAATTTCTGCATCAAGGGATTTTCGGACGGAATTCAGGCAGTCCGTCAGTTCTTTAAAGTCAATGGGCTTCAACAGATAATTTTTAACACCGTACTGAAGTGCTTTTTTGGCATAGTCAAAGGTGCTGAAGCCGCTGATAATAATCGCATGACAGTGTGGAAAATTCTGGTGAAGTTCACAGCATAGGGTCAGGCCATCCATTTTATTCATTTTAATATCGGTCAAAACGATATCGACACGATGTTTCTGAACATAGTGCAGGGCATCTTCACCATTCGAAAAAGATCCGCATATGGTAAAATCTCTGCTGGTTTCGGTGATGTATTCTTCAAGTGCGGTTCTTACGATTTTTTCGTCCTCTACAATGATCAGGTTATACATGATATACCTCCGGGTTTCCTTTGTATTTATGCAGTGAGTATACCACACGAAGCTGTGTGTATTCAAACAATTCCAGAAAGAGGTAATAAATCCGAGCAGAATGTCACTTATTTTATCTGGATAGAAGCAGGAGACTGAACTACAATAAGATTAAGATAAGCAAGGAGGTACGGCTTAGTGAAAAAATATAAGGAAAAAAAGAAATACAGTAAGGTGGCTGCAAAAGAAAACAAACAGCTTCTGATTTTAATGATTCCGGCAACAATACTGCTGTTAATATTTAACTATGCACCATTTATCGGAGTGTATATGGCTTTTGTGGATTACAATCCCAATTTAGGTATTTTTGACAGTCCTTTTGTCGGACTGGAGAATTTCAAATTCTTTTTTACATCTAAGGACGCCATCCGAGTGATACGTAATACATTGGGATATAGCCTGGCATTTTTGATGGTTGATTTGATTTTTGCAGTTGGGCTGGCACTGCTTTTATATCATCTAAATTCGAAGCGCGGTATTAAAATTTATAATACAATTGTTTTGCTGCCACGTTTCTTATCATGGGTTCTGGTAGCATTCATCGTGTATATTATATTAAGTCCTTCCCATGGATTGGCAAACAATATGATTGAGGCACTTGGAGGAACAGGACTGAAATGGTATTCAAAGGCAGAGTATTGGCCGTTTATTCTCATTATTGTACATATATGGCAAAGCGTAGGTATGAATAGTTTGTTCTATTATTCCTCTTTATTGAGTTTAGATGAGTCTTTGATCGAAGCGGCGAAACTGGATGGCGCGAACAAATGGCAGCAGATTCGATATGTTATCATTCCCCATCTGATTCCGGTTATGGTAGTAATCGCAATTCTGGCAATCGGTAAGTCCTTCAGCGGTGATTTTGGTTTGTTCTATCAGGTACCGAAGGATGTAGGTATGTTGTATGAAACAACCGATATTATCAATACTTACGTATTCCGGGCATTGCAGAATGGAAGCTTTGAAAAGTCTACGGCAATTGGAATGTTTCAGTCACTCATGGGGTTGATACTGGTTGTGATTACAAATACCATTGTCAGAAGAATAAGTCCGGAAAACAGCTTATATTGATGGAGGTGAATTCGAATGGCTGGATTAAAAAAGAAAAAAAACAGAGGGCAGATTATCCTGCATGTAATCTTCATTATCATATCCTGTATGTATGTGATTCCTTTCTGGCTGGTAATTGCAGTATCCCTTACGGATGAAAGTGCAATCGCAAAGTACGGATATTCACTGATTCCAAAAGAGTTCTCCTTAAAAGCATATCAACTGGTATTTGGTGATATGACACAGCTGCTGCAGTCATATAAAGTAACCATTATCTTCACCGTGATTGCCACAATACTGTCAATTGTAATTATGGCAGTATCGGCTTATCCGCTTGCAAGGCCAGGCTTTCGATACAGAAAGTTTTTTACCATGTTCATATTAATTACGATGTTATTTAATGCGGGTATGGTTCCTAATTATATGCTGATTGTCCGATATTTGCATTTAAATGATACGATATGGGTGTATATTTTCCCGGGACTGGTAAGCGCATATTATTTGCTGATAATACGTACGAATTACGCAAATCTGCCTGCGGAACTGATAGAAGCGGCGAAAATTGATGGTGCAACCGAGCTTTATATCTGCTTTAAGGTGATGATTCCGCTTAGTACACCGGTACTGGCAAGCACAGGCTTCCTGTTTTTAGTCAGTAAGTGGAATGACTGGAATACAACGCTTTTGTATATCAAAAATCCTGATTTGTATTCTCTTCAGTATTTGCTGCAGAAAATTTTACGTGAAGCACAGTATTTGCAGCAAATGGCCGGACAGGGTATGGTTTTGGCCGATGAGGTGTTCCCGACGGAGAGCTATCGGTATGCGATGGCAGTAGTGGCTGCCGGCCCGGTATTGGTGATTTTCCCGTTCTTTCAGAAATACTTTTCAAAGGGTATGACAATTGGCGGAGTGAAGGGTTAAGGAAAGGGTATCAATGAAAGTTAAGATACATAAAAATTTTTTCAAGGGAGGAAAAAACATGAACGGAAAAAAACTTTTCGCAGCATCTCTTGCAGCGACCATGGCATTCGCTATGGGAATCACAGCGACGGTGGATACACAGACGCTGGCGGCTGAAGACACGAAGGAGCCGGTTACTTTGGAATGGTATTACGGTGGTGTAGGTGTACAGAGGGATACAGAACTGGTAGAAGAGGCATTTAATGAACTGCTGCACACCTACGAGGGAATGGAACATGTTACGGTTCATCTGAATATTTCCGGCAGCTCGGATCACGCAAACAGTGTAGCATTGGCACAGGGGGCAGGTCAGCAGATTGATATTATTCAGACCTACAAGCTGGATTTTGCTTCCGAAGTAAATAACGGAACATTTATTGCTTTGAATGATTTACTCGAGGAGTATCCGGATTTGAAGAATGAGTTTGAGGACTGGATCTGGGATCTTGGTTCTGTCGATGGCAATATTTACATTGTACCCAGTTATCAGCGTGCTGCAAACCTGATGTACTTTATTGCACCGAAGGAATACGTAGACAAGTATGGCGATGCAGAAGAGTTCAGACAGGTAATTGGAGATCCAAATTCTACCGTAGAGGATTACGCCGCATTGTTAGAGGAGTGGATTGAAAATGTTCAGGCCGGAGAAGGTACGAATAAGTATTTGTGGCCAATCGGTAATTATTATGCAATGACCAATGATACTTACAGAGGCTTTATGGATCCGTTTGATATATTGACAGGCAGCTTTATTTTTACAGAAGAAGACCTTGTTGGTAATATCTATACATCAGAAGATGCAAAGAAGGCATATGAAATTTCTGCTGACTGGTACGAAAAGGGATATGTACTTCCGGATATTGTTTCTATCACAGATTTTTCATCTTATGAAAAGAAAAGCATGATGAATGAAACTTCTTTTATTTATTATCTGGCTAACGGCATTGGCGATGAGCAGATGATGAGTGAAAAGTATACGACTCAGTATGGTTTTGATGTATACGCGTTCCCGTTTGGTGATGCTGCTCACGTTACAAACGTCTGGGGTGCAGGCGGTAATGGTATTTATGTAAAGTCTGAACATCCGGAAGAAGCAATGCGTTTGTTAGAGCTCTTAAATACGGAAGAAGGTGAAGCTCTCTATAATATGCTTTGCTATGGTATCGAAGGTACACACTATACCAAGGTGGATGATACTCATATCATAACCTTAGATTATGACAGTGAGGAAGGCAGTTCAAGCGCATCGTTTGCGGGCAAGAAGTGGTTAGTTGGCAACACCAGATATGCATGGATTAATCAGGGCGGTTCTGATGAAATCAAGGAGTTAGGTGAAGAACTGAATACCAGCGAAGATACTCAGATTTCTAAATTAGTAGGATTTATCGCGGATACATCTAATATTGAGACACAGCTTGCACAGGTTGCTACGGTTGTGAAAGAGTATTCTAACACATTAAAATATGGTGCAATGGGCAGCGATTGGGAAGAGACTTATAATGACTTTGTAGATGCATTAGAAGTTGCAGGTTATTCTGAAATCGTAACAGAGCTGCAGAGCCAGGTAGATGCTTTTTTAGGCAAATAAATTATAAATAGTAAAGGAATATGAAATGGCGGGATAACGTGGATAAATAGAGTCTGTGTGTTTCTCGCCATTTCTATACTCAAATGCGGGAGAACTGTTGGCAGCTGCGTTCGAAGCGTGTGGTTATATAAGAATGAAAAGGAAAAAGACATATGGGAACGATTTTTGATCCGGACAACGCGTTCTGGAGCGTGATCAGAAAAATACTATATCTTATCGAGCTCAGCCTTGCATGGTTGGTATGCAGCCTGCCGCTTATAACAGCAGGTGCATCAACAAGTGCTTTATATTATGCGACTGTGAAAGCAGTCAGAAAAGAAAGAAGTTATCCGCTTAGAGAGTTCTGGAAGGCCTGGAAGCTTAATATGAAGTACGGAGCTGCACTTACTGTGATTCTGGCGGCAGTAAGCGGCATGGCTTTATCTGCGGATTTTGTGATTGGGGTATCCTTTTTACAATTCAGCAATGTATTGGATTATATTTTTGCTGCATTGTTTTTCATAAAGGATTTTATTTTACTGGGTGTGATCTGTCATATCTTTCCTTTGTTATCCCGGTTTGATATGCCTGTGTTTAAGCTGCTTGAAACAGCGGTATTTCTGTGCATGGGAAATGTTGTCCGCACCCTGGCGGTTGGTATTGTGGTGATTTTGACAGCCTTAATAATTAAGGCAGAAACTGGTTTTGTGATAATCCTGCCGGCCCTGTGTTGTTTTGTTGTGTCATTCTTATTGGAACCTGTGTATCAGAAATACTACGGCGAGAAGGACTTAAACGGTGAAAACGGTATTGCTGATGCCTGGTATGCGGAGAGATAACAGGATCGGGAAATGTACTTGGAGAAATGGCTATGGAAAATTATTTTGATGTTACAAATTATGGAATCCTGGGTGATGGGAAAACCAATAATACCGGGAGATTGAATGTACTTTTAAAAAAGGCAGGAGAAAAGGGTGGAATTGTATTTGTTCCCCCCGGCCAGTATGTGACGGGTTCCATTCGCCTGTACAGCAATACTACGTTGTATTTGGCATCCGGAGCCGTGCTTTTAGGAAGCGACTGGAAAGAAGATTTTCCGGTTTTGGACCGGGATGACCTGGGAACGGTACATCGCTGCGGCTTGATTCATGCCGAACAGGCAGAAAATATAACCGTGTGCGGCGGCGGAAAAATTGATGGAAGAGGCTGGTTCTGGTGGGATGATCCCAAACAGCCCCGTCCCAATTGCATTGCACCGGTACTGTGTAACCAGGTGAAAATAGAGAATATCACGATTGTAAATTCTCCGAACTGGACAATACATCCTCTTTGCTGTACGGATGTGGTTATTCATGGAATCAGCATTAAGAATCCTTACGATTCTCCAAATACGGATGGGATTAACCCCAATGGATGCAGTAATGTACGGATTTCCGATTGCTGTATTGATGTCGGTGATGATTGCCTGACGCTGAAATCCGGCACAGAGTATACACCACTGGCAAAGAGCAGAGCATGCGAAGCAATTACGATTACAAATTGTACCATGCTTCACGGTCATGGCGGTGTGGTAATCGGCAGCGAAATGTCAGGCGGAGTGCGCAATGTAACCATTTCAAATTGTGTATTTAAGAATACGGACAGAGGAATTCGAATTAAGACTCGTCGCAAACGTGCCGGTATTGTGGAGGATATACTTGTCAACAATGTCATTATGGACAATGTTTTGGTACCATTCTGTGTGAATGCTTATTATTGCTGCGGAAAGACAGAAGACAAGGAGTATCTGTTCAGCAGAGAGAAACAGCCTGTAGATGCGGATACACCGCAAATCAGGAATATTCGTATCTCGAATGTTACTGCACGAAATGTGAAGCTTTCAGCTATGTATATACTCGGACTTCCGGAGCAGCCTGTATCCGGATTGCGGGTGAGCAACATGGATATTTCCATGCATAATGAAGAACAGCTGTGTTGGCAGCCTGTTTTTACAGAGCCTCCAGTGAATACCTGTATGGAGGGAATTTATGCAAAGAATATTAGAGATTGTTCGTTTGACAATGTGACAGTACAAAATCAAAATGGAGAAGCCATTATCATTGAACAGGGGGAAAATGTTCGAATGGATGGCAGGCAGGTTTATGGGGAGCGATACGTATGAGCAAAATAGAAATGATAATACATCCATCAGACGCATTGCTGGATGAAGATTACGAAATACATACTCTTCAAACAGAAGATTATAAGCCGGTGCTGCATGCGGATGCGAAGATTACCGATGAGCAGGGAAGGATAGAGGTACATAATGATACCTGGATGTATCGGTTTGAGGCAATCAATGATCATGTGATTCGTATAAGAATGGGGAAAACTCCACTTGCCGGCACGGTCACACAGCGATTGGGGCTGATTCGGCTTCCGGAGGCCGGAATGTCCGCAGAAACTGAGGGAAATGCGGCGCACCTTGTGTTAAAGACTGCTGTAATGCAGATGGACTATCGGCCGGGTGACAATGAATGGCTGTTGTCTGATTCCCGGGGAACTGTTTTTCTGAAAACAACAGAGGGCGGATCCAGATTTTCCGAAGAGCCTGCAGAATATTCAGGAATACGCAGCCTGACTTTCTTTGAAAAACAACAGGAGGAACAATTCTTTGGGTTTGGAGCAAGAATCATCCATCCCAACAGAACCGAAACCACTGCAGACATTTTCTCAGAGAAAGCAGGGCTGCATGCAGGAGATTATGGCGGGTTTCCGAATCCCTTCTTTATCAGTACAAAGGGTTACGGATTTTTCTTTAATAATCCATGGCCTCATGTCTATTTTGATATGGGAAAAACCTTTTCTGATAAGTGGTTTGTGCATGCTTCGGGCGGTGATTATGATGTTTTCGTGATAAAAGCAGATTCCGTTGCAGAGATAGTAAGGCATTATACGGAAATAGTGGGACGTATTCAGATGCCAAAACGATGGGAACTGGGCTTCTGGTGCAGCAGTATCAATTTTAATCAGGCAGATGATATGATTGATTACGGAAAACGTATGCGAGAGCAGGGATACCCTTGTGACGTGTTCGTACTGGACGGTTCATGGCGCGGCGGCAAAAGTTTCTCTCAAATGTATCTGTCACATGGGGTGTACAGGGATGGCGATTTTTCCTGGCATGAAACCTTTGGTGATGGAAAGAAGATGGTAAAGGAACTAAAGAATATGGGTATTAAGACCTGCCTGCATATCAATTCCCGTTCTTTTTCCGGTGATACCATAAACAAAAACAGACATTTGCTGCGGCAGTATATGGACGAGACAGTACCATTGCTTTTAGATGAAAAAGGAGAGCAGTTTTACGCTGAGTGTCTGGAGCCGAGAGCAGAAGATGGTGTGGAAGTATGGTGGACGGATCATTCGGACCGTGTCAGCGGAGAGTTAACAACAGGTATTCCGTCCAGAAATTTATTCGGTGCCGTTTGGAATCGATTTTTATATCAATTTATGAAGAACCATGGCATTGACAATCATATGGCATTGTCCAGAGGCGGCGGAATCGGAAGCCAGAGATATGCGTTGCCATGGGCAGGTGATACCTCCTTTGAGATGAAACGTTATAAAGAGGATATCTGGTATGTGATCAATGCGGGAATGGCCGGGTTTGCACTGAGCGGTGTGGATCTGGGCGGCTTCCGCAGTCCGGACAGGGAAGCTTCCGCAGAGGAAATGCTGCGTGCCGAAATGAATGAAGAATGTGTATGCCGCCGCATCTGTCAGTCTCTGATATTCATGCCGGTTGCCCGCATCCATAATGGGCATGGAGTTGCAAAACTGCCATGGAACTGTCCGGAGAGTACACAGAAATTATATCGTCAATGTCTGGAGTTTCGATACAGCCTGATCCCTTACCTGTATTCCTGCGCAATCGAAGCACACAGAACAGGAGCTCCTTTGATTCGACCTTTGATTTTCTACCATATGGACGATAAAAAGGTCTATCCCATCGGAGATGAATTTTATTTGGGAGAAGCACTTCTGGTTGCGCCGGTAATCGAGCAGGGAGCCGAAGTCAGGGAAGTTTATTTGCCTGAGGGAGAATGGATGGATTTCCATACCGGTGTATGCCATCAGGGAAGAAAGACCATTATGGTCGAAGCACCGTTAAAAGAATTAAAAGGACTTCCAATGTTTGTAAAACTTGGCTCAGCGTTGGTTCGTGAATATGGCAGACAGTTTCAGACGGAAGAAATTCCGGAAATTTTACATATTGATTTTTATCCGGACAGACGCGGAGCCAAAATACAATGCAGCGAAAGCGATACGGTAACGGAGCTGTTTTCCTGTACCCTTACATCAGATGGTGCAGAATTGCTGTTGGAAAATAACACAGGCAGCAAAAGGAGATATTGTGTGCACCTGATTGGGCTGACTGCTGCAGAAATTCAGGTGGAAGTGGCTGCAAATACAGTATATTGCGGCAAAATACAGGTTTGACGGAGGTGGCAGGATTGCTGGAATTTCAAAAAAGAATGCCTTCACAGTGTATCAGTTATAAAAAGGTTTGCGGGCTGGAGCTTCCGATGTGTATCTATTTGCCGGATGAACCTCTTACAGAAGATACCGTGACCGTGCTGGTCATTCATGGAGGCTCATGGTATTCCAGGGTGAAAGAGGGGGAGGCATGGAACGGGGACTGGATGCGCGCAACTGCGCAGTACTATGCAGAAAAAGGTTTCATTGCGATAGAAATCTCTTATCGGTCGATTGATTTTATGGAGGACACAACCTTAGAGGATTTGATCCAGGACTGTAAAGACGCGATCCGATTTATTTACAAAAAGCTTCCCATGGTATGCAGACAAAAGTTAATTGTTATGGGAGATTCTGCAGGAGGTCATCTGGCGGTTATGATGGGAATTTCAGAAGATCCTTTCATACGGCCTTATGGGGTTGTGGCCTTCAATCCTGTGTTGGACTGCAGTGCACCCAGATGGAGCTATACCCGGAAAACATTTTGTCCTGTTTCTTCCGTTTCTCCAATAGAAATGAGTCCGAAGGAATGCGCAAAATTTCTTTTTCTGCATGGAACGTCGGATACCATTGTACCTATCGGGGATACCATTTCGTTTCATGAAAAATTAAAAGGTCTGGGACATGATTCCGGGTTTCTTGAGATTCCGGGAGCAAGGCATGCTTTTATACTCTTCGGGTATAAAGAATCGGATGAATATGTACTTACTATTATGAAACAGGTTGACGAATATATGGAAAGCCACTGGAACATCGGCAAAAGGAGGGGAGCCGTACGGCAAAAATATGAGATACAATCATTTACTGTTTCATAACGTTGCGGCGTTGGAGAAGTGGAAAGACAGGGATGGACTGGTAATGGCCAGATATCCCCAAAATGTGCGGAATCACCTGGAAAAAGGAAATATCCGCGCAGTAAAGGTGACAGCATCGGAAATACGGTTTGTAACAAATGCAAGAGAATATTTTGTTATGCTGGAAGCAATGGACAAGGACTGTAAGGTATTTGTTTTTTGCGGAGATTTTCTGCATTCTGTGCATGAACTGAAGGCGGGCGTAAAGACAAATCTTTCGATACAGGGACGCGGACGTCTGGATAAGGTCAGACCGGATCTGCTGGCGCAGGGAAATTTTCATTTTTCCGTGTGGCGCATTGTTATGGATGGCTCAATTGTGATTTTTCACGGCGTCAATACGTTTGGCGCAGCAATAGAGGCACCGGACCAGGAACTGCTGCCGGGAAAACGGTGGCTGGCTTACGGATCATCGATTACGATGGGGGCCAATGCAACCGATGTGACCTCCAGCTATGTGTTCCGTACTGCGCAAATGACCGGCTTGGATGTGTCCAATCTGGGTTTGGCAGGTTCCTGCCTCTGTGAAAAAGAAGTGGCAGATTATCTTGCAGCACGCAGAGACTGGGATATCATGACATTGGAACTGGGTGTCAATATGTTGGGCATATTTACCGGTCAGGAGTTCACGGCGCGGGCAGAATATCTGCTTCAAAGGGTTCTGGAGGCTTCCGACGGCAGACCGGTGGTACTGATTTCACCATTTGACAATGGTTACCGGGGACTTCCGGAGGACGATCTGGCAAATATTCGAACCAGAGAATATGATAAAAGCTTTCTGAGACTGACAGAACGCTTTACGGATAAAAACTTTTTCTTTATTGACGGCAGAGCTTTGAGCGGCGGAGTTTACGGACTCACCTGCGATTTACTGCATCCTTCGAATGCAGGGCATGCTGCAATCGCCTTATCGTTGGCGGAAAAATTAAAAGAAATTTTAGGCAGGACTGGAGAATAAAGTATATGTTATATCCACAGAGAAATGCATCCAGAGAACTGATGTGCCTGGATGGCTGCTGGCGTTTTTTTGCAGATAAAAACAATGAAATATCCACGGCGTTCATAAATGGTCTGACGGAGTCGATTCCAATGGCTGTGCCGGGAAGCTGGAATGAACAATATACGGAACTGTTTGATTTTCATGGAAAAGGATGGTATGAAACACATACAAGCATTCCGAAACACTGGGAAAATCAGCGCGTGTTTTTACGTCTGGGTGCAGTTACCGGAAAGGCCGCTGCCTGGATAAACGGGCAGCCTGTGTTGGAGCATGAAGGCAGTGCACTTCCAATAGAGGCCGATGTCAGTGCATTTGTGAAATATGGAGAAGAAAATACGATTGTTGTATTGGCAGACAGCACGCTGGATCCATGGGGGCTTCCGCCTGCACAGATAGAGGAAAAGGAAGCCAGAGACGGGTTCTATAAATCGTATCCGGCAGTCAATTATGATTTTTATCCTTACGGCGGAATTCAGCGCAGTGTTTATTTGTATACGACAGAAAAGGAATATATCAGGGATATTATTATTACCACACCGACAACGGATGGTACGGTTCATTACCGGATTGAATTCTCTGCTGCGGTAAACGGTACTTTAAGCGTTGAAATTGACGGACAGGAAAAACAGTACAGGCTTTTGGGGCAGGAGAGTGTGGAAGACAGTATTGTGGTTCAGAACCCAAAGCTGTGGGAGATTGGGCAGCCAAATCTGTATCAGCTCCATGCCGAATTGACTTGTAATGGAAAAACCGATCGTTATCAGGAGCGCTTTGGAATCCGAACGGTTTGTGTACAGGGAGATGCCTTTCTGCTGAATGATAAGCCGGTTTTTTTCCGTGGCTTTGGAAAGCATGAAGATTTCCATATTATAGGAAAAGGATTTTCCCATGCGGTGGCAATTAAAGACTTTTCACTTTTAAAGTGGATCGGAGCAAATTCATTTCGCACATCTCATTATCCTTATGATGAATCAATGCTTCAGTACGCGGATGAAATGGGCATCATGGTGATTGCCGAGACACCATTTGTAGGGTTATGTGACCGTATGTACAGGCAGGATATTCTGGATAAAGCGAACGTGGTAATTGAAGAGATGATAGCACGGGATAAGAATCATCCGTCTGTTGTGATGTGGAGTCTGGCAAATGAGCCGGGAATCGGTGCAGATGAAGAGCATCGCGTGAAAGCAGAATATTTTTTCAGGGAAATGCAGAAAACAGCACGCAGAATGGATGGAACCAGACCATTGACCTATGTAGCCTGCGAAGAGCCGGAAAATAATACGCCGTTTCAATTTTTCGATGTGGTATGCATCAATAAATATTATGGATGGTACATTGGATCGGGGAGAATCGAAGGGACATTAAAAAACCTGGATGCCTGTCTGGAACGATTCCGGAATACATTCGGAAAGCCAATGATTATCACAGAATTCGGTGCAGATGCCATAGATGGTATTCATCATGACCCGCCTTTGATGTACAGCGAAGAATTCCAGGAAAAAATGATAGTAGAGCAATATCAGCTTTTTTGCTCGAAACCTTATATAATCGGAACTCATGTCTGGGCATTTGCAGATTTTCAAACGACCCAGACTACCGCACGGCCATTATTAAACCGCAAAGGTATCTTTACGCGGGACAGGCAGCCTAAAATGGCAGCACATGCTTTGCGAAAGGTGTGGAATAAGGAAAATTGATATTTCTGGCAGGCTGCGAATTTTGTCTGCGCGGCGGAAGACTTCGCGATTACACGTTGTCAGCATCCGGAGTAAAGGCAGAAATTAGCAACACCGGCGAAGATGGTAATGGCAATGGTAGTGACAACGACACTGACGACGACAATGACAAGAGCAGCATGGAAGCAGAGAAACAACAGTGAAAGAGATATCAAAGGGGATGACTATGATAACAATAACGATTACACCGGATGAAACCGAAAATATTCAGCAGGCAATAGACACTTGTTATAACCGGGGCGGAGGCAAGGTAGTGCTGACACCGGGAGTTTATGTTAGTGGGACTCTGCAATTAAAGGATCATGTAACGATACATCTGGAAAAAGGCACGTTACTGCTTGGCAGTAATGATATAACGGACTATCCGGAAAATGACAGCTGTTTCATTGATGGAATTGGTGAGAAGCGAGGAAGGGCGCTTGTGATTGCGTATAATGCTGTTGATATAGGTATCAGTGGTGAGGGCGTGATTGATGGCAGGGGAAGAAACTTTAGTCAAAAACATGAGGCCTATAACATCCGTCCGTTCCTGGTACGCTTCGTGAATTGTGAAAAAGTTGCAGTAAAAGATGTTTGCCTTCGTATGTCCGCAGCATGGTGCCTTCACATTCAGGACAGCCGTCATGTGGAAGTAGAGAATATAACAATTACCAACCGCTGCAATGAAAATAATGACGGAATTGATATTGATGGTTGTAGTGATGTAGATATTCATGGCTGTATGATTGATAGTGGGGATGACGCACTTTGTATGAAATCTACTTCCAATCAGCCTTGTCAGTATATTCGAATCAGAAATTGCCGTGTTACCAGCAACTGTTCTGCTTTTAAGATTGGTACAGAAAGTGTAGGAGATTACAAAGACATTGAAGTGTCTGATTGTATGTTTTATGATGTAAATTGCTGTGCTGTCAAGGTGGTGCCGGTTGATGGCGGGAATGTGGACAACTTATACATTCATGATATTGAAATGAAAAACTGTACCGGTCCGGTTTTCTTTAGTACAGGAAGAAGACTTCGGAAGTATTTTACGGGACATCGACAGATACCGGGGCAGATTCGACATGTAGTATTAGAAAGAATCTATGCTCATACAGTCAGCACGGAGGGACGTATTCTGGATGGGAAACCCTGGGGAAACGGCAAGGGGTGCGTAGTATTTTCCGGCTTACCTGAGCTTCCGATTGAGGATGTGATGATTCGAGACTGTACCTTTGATATGCCTGGGGGAATCATGGAACTTCCGAAAGATGAAGTGCCGGAAATGGGTACCCAGTATCCGGAATTTCATTTATTTGATATCCTGCCAAGCTGGGGGATGTACCTGCGAGATGTAAAGGGGATGCAGTGCGAGAATATGGTTATGACGAAGAGAGGGGAAGATGTCAGACCGATGGTGAAACAACATAATGTGACAGGGGAGTAGAGGGGGCGGCACAGAATCAGCTAAAGATAAAGAAGGAAATTTTCTTTATTGTTATAATTGTTTGCAGGATTCTGGTAGATATCCATTTGCGGATTGCTTATACTGGGGAAAAAAGGAGGCTGCGATTATGACAATGCACGAAAGAATTATGTCCGGAAAACTGTTTACGGATATGTGTGAGGGAATGCCGCAGGAACGTCTGGAAGCAAAACGGCGGATGAAAGCGTTTAATGATTCCGACCCGGGCGCGTTTGCACAGCGGGCGAAGATGATTGAGGAGATGCTTGGCAGCGGTAAGGGCTGCTGGATCGAGCCGCCCTTCTACTTCTGCTACGGAACCCACATTCATATTGGCGAGAACAGTTATCTGAATGTTAACTGCAATTTTATTGATGACGGAATGATCTATATTGGAAAGAATGTGCTGTTTGGACCGGTAGTAACCATTGCCACCGTTGGCCATCCCACTCGCCCTGACATGAGAGAATACATGTATACAGACCCGGTTACCATCGGGGATCACTGCTGGATCGGCGCCGGAGCGACCATTTGTCCGGGAGTCACCATCGGCGATAACACGGTAATCGGAGCCGGCTCCGTGGTAACGCAGGACATTCCCGCCAATGTGATTGCGGTGGGAAATCCGTGCCGGGTTGTCCGGGAGATCAGCGATCATGATCTGGAGTATTACTATAAAGACCGCAGGATTGAGAAGGAAGATCTGGAAGAAGAAGCACGGCTGAGGCAGAATTGAGAAGCAAGATCCGGAAGAAGCGGCACAGCTGAGACAGAATTGAGGAGGAGACAGGAATGAGCCAGGAGCAGATGAATCAGGAGAATATGAGTCAGGAGTATACGGATCGGGAGAAAATGAGCCGGGAGTATACGGAACAGGAGAACGTGAACCAGGAGTATGCGGAACAGGAGAAAGCAGGTCAGGAACAGGTGAATAAGGAGCAGGAGAACTGGAAACCAATGAGTCAGATTGAGAGAAGAGACCGGGAGCTGCCCTACATTTCCGACCAGAGCATTTTTGAACAGCAGAAACCGGCAAGGATGCTGACACAGAAGCTGAATACGGTTGACCGCTCTGATTTTGGCGCCATCAGCGCGCTTGTGAGGGAGCTGTTCGGCAAGTCGGAGGGAGCGTTCGTCAATCCGCCGTTTTACTGTGACTATGGATTCAACATCGAAGTGGGAAAGAATTTTTTTGCAAACTATAACTGCACCATCCTTGATGTGGCGAAGGTTGTCATCGGTGATAACTGCCAGCTGGCTCCCAATGTTGCCATTTATACGGCAGGACATCCGGTTCATCCGGACACCAGAAACAGCGCCTACGAGTATGGAATCCGCGTGACCATCGGAGATAACTGCTGGATCGGCGGAAATTCGGTGATCTGTCCCGGCGTAACCATCGGAAATAATGTAGTTATTGGCGCGGGAAGCGTGGTGACGAAGGACATTCCGGACTGGTCCATTGCAGCGGGAAATCCCTGCCGGGTGATCCGGAAGATTACGGAAGCGGACCGGAAAAAGTATTATAAGGACCGGGAATTTGATGAGGAAGCCTGGAGGCATGTGGTTGAGATGGGATGGGGAGGAAATGACGGTGACTAACGATTGACTTCTCTAAGGCATGTGATTGAAAGGAATTGGATCTTTTTTACGATATTTAAAATATCTTGACCCGTTTATAATAATAATGTACAATGAATATATGAAGGGAGGTGTGTCAGGTGATTGCCGCAAAACCAATTGACATCAGAACGAAATTAAAATCGTATCTGGATATTGCCTTTAATGGTGAACCAGTAGTTGTTTCGCGCAAGGGAAACAGGAATGTAGTCATAGTAAGTGAGGCGGAATATAACGAACTGGCAAAAGCAAAACGTAAAGAAGAATACAAAGAAAGTCTGGAACGATCGATTCGTCAGGTTGAAGAAGGAAAAACGATTACAAAAACAATGGAGGAGCTTATTGCGATGGAGGATTAGTATGCCATGAAAATCACATTTTCAGAAGAAGGTTGGGAAGAATACCTTTATTGGCAGACGCAGGATAAAAAGACAATCAAGCGGATTAATCAGCTGTTGCAAAGCATTATCAGAGATGGGGCGATGCGGGGAATTGGAAAGCCGGAAGTGCTGAGGTATAGTAAGCAGGGGCTTTACAGCCGACGGATTGATGATGCAAACAGGCTTGTCTATGAAGTGACAACAGAACATATTATTGTAAACAAATGCCGTGGACATTACGAAGAATAGGATAATATGTTAAGACATAAAAATGCAGGCAATCCGTGCTGTTTTGAATAGCAGCAGGATAGAAGCCTGTAAATCGGATAAGACAATTTATAAGAGAAAAGCAAGAGCTGTGTATCCGGAAGGTGCATGGCTCTTACTTTTGCCTGTACACTCAGACAACGCTGTTTTCTTCGTTTACAACAGGAACATAGTGTACAGAATAACCGCCCATTTAGGTGCAAATTGCACATTGAATCCCTATGCAAAATGTGCTAAACTATGAGCAAGATTTTAACTGGTTCTGGCGGTTTTTGCCAGAATCCCCCGGAAATCTGTTTCTTTTTTACAAAAACGCTTTACCGATGGAAAGAGACACAGCGGTGGCGGAGACAGAAATCCGTTTAAGGAAGATGGAGGTAATAAGAATGAGAAGATTTACTGCGTTAACAATGGCTGCTGCTTTAATGATCACTGCAGTTCCGGTTGTTGTAATGGCTGACGAGGCTGAGGTTAAGAGTGTACGCATCGGCGCTCCTTACGATCCGGTAACCATGGACTATGCAGAGCTGAATGCTGACCCGGCAACTTGGATGGATATCATGGTTGGTGAGACCCTGATCCGTAACAAGCAGGGCACTTACATCGGCGGACTGGCTGAAAGCTGGGAGAAGAGCGAGGATGGTATGACCTGGACCTTCAAGCTGAAGGAAGGCCTGACCTACAGCGACGGCGAGACTCCTGTTACTGCTGAGGACCTGGAGTACGCTGCAAAGCGTCTGATGGATCCGAATGCAGGTCACTATCAGGCAGAGGCTGGTTACTCTCTGTTAAATGGTGAGCAGTACTATGCAGGTGAGTGTGAGTGGGAAGAGGTTGGCATCAACGTAATTGATGACCTGACCATCGAGTACACCTTCAAGAACCCGGCTTACGAGAGTGATTTCACCTCCACAACGCTGTTCTCCGCTCTGGAAGAAGCGTTCGTTGAGCCGCTTGGAACAGAGTATGGTTCCGCACCGGAGAAGATCCTGACGGATGGTCCGTTCACCGTTGCTGAATGGTATTCCGATTCCAGCGTTAAGCTTGTAAAGAACGAGAATTACTGGGATGCTGAGAGCATCATGATGGATGAGATTAACATCATCATCGGCGCTACCGGCGATACCGGTCTTGACATGATGCTGGCAGACGAGCTTGATTTCGTTCCGTCCGGCAGCGACACACAGAACCAGATTCTGGCTGATGAGGGCTGTGTAAACTTCACTTTCACCACCTCTTATCAGTGCATGAACTTAAACCACAAGGGTAAGACAGAAGAGAGCGGTCTGTTCCTTGGAAATACAAACTTCCGTAAGGCTCTGACCTACGCAATCGACAGAGAGGCTCTGAGCGCATCTGTTATCACCAGCGTTGCTCCGGCAAACCGTCTGACTGCTCCGACTGAGGCTGGTGTAAACGGTTTCTTCAACGACGAGTATCCTTACGAGGCATGGCCGACCAAAGCAGATCCGGAGAAGGCACAGGAATACCTGAACCTGGCACTGGAAGAGCTTGGAAAGACCAAAGAGGACATTCCGGTAATCGATCTGCTCTGCTATGAGTCCCAGGGTGCAATTGATACTCTGGCTGCAATCCAGGATATGTTAAAGACAAACCTTGGTATTGAGTCTCAGATCAACCCGCAGACCATTCAGGTAATGATCTCCAGCGCAATGAGCGGAGACTATGACCTGTGGTACGGCGGAAACTCCATGGGTGTTCCGGATGCTCTGGGCGGATTCTTAAGCGGCTACACCACCGCTATGCAGACTGCGCTTCGCGGCTACAGCAACGAAGAGTACGATGCACTTTACGACGCAGCAGTTGCTTCCCCGACTCTGGAAGAGCGTAAGGCAAACTACTTCGAAGTTGAGAAGTTCTTCTGTGACAACGTTCTGATCATTCTTCTTGGATGGTCTGAGGGTGGATACAACCACAAGCCTGGTTACAGCGGCTACTGGTATGATGTAGACATCGACTTCACCTATCTGGATTACGCTGCAGAATAATCAACTGCTCGCAGTTGTACCGGATGAACCGGAATCCGTGAGGATCCGGATCCGAAAGAGAAAGAAATCTGACAAGCTCGTGTTTTTGCAGGAGCGTTGGATGATGATGTAAATGATGTGGGCGCTGGTTCCGGATATTCCGGTCATTCAGCGTCCACATTTTTCCGCAGGGCGAAATCGCGTTTTTGACACAGGAAAAAACGGCTGTGCCGGATTCCCTGTCTGCGGAATGAAAAGAAAAGCAGAAAGGACAGTGCCGTTAGGGCAAACGTGAAAAAAATATGCTGAAATACATTTCCAAAAAAGTGCTGATTGCGCTGGCGACGGTATTCGTACTGGCTACAGCGACCTTTTTCCTGGTTAAGTTGATTCCGGGTGATCCGTTCCTGAACGATAAGATCCCGGTGGCGGTACAGGATAAGCAGAGAGCGTTCTATGGTCTGGACAAACCACTTCCGCAGCAGTATCTGACCTACATGGGAAATCTGCTGAAAGGAGAGCTGGGCTACTCAATCAAAAAGACCGGCCGTACTGTTGTTGACATTATTGCCGAGGCATTCCCGGTTTCCGCGAAGCTTGGTCTGACTTCTCTTGTTTTTGCAGAACTGATCGGTCTGACCTTCGGCATTCTCTGCGCCCAGTTCCGCGGCAAATTCCCGGACTATTTCCTGATGGTTCTGGCGGTTCTGGGAATTGCTCTCCCGAGCATGGTGCTTGGACCGATCCTTCGTCTGATTCTTGGTGTAAAGCTGAGGATTCTTCCTGTAACCGGATGGGGAGACTGGGATCAGATGATCATGCCGGCCATTGTACTTGGCCTTGGTACCATCGCCGGAAACACAAGAAGCATGCGTGCCAGCATGCTGGCGATCACAACCCAGGACTACATCAAGACCGCACGGGCAAAGGGTCTGCCGCCGATCAAAGTAATTCTGAAGCATCAGTTTAAGAATTCGCTGGTTCCGATCATTCCAAACCTTGGTGTGCAGATTGCCAGCGTCATGATGGGTTCCTTCGTTGTAGAGAGCATGTTCCTGATTCCGGGACTTGGACGGTATTTTGTGGATTCCATTACCAACCTGGACTATCCGCTGATCATGGGACTGACCGTGTTCTATGGCGTGTTCCTTGTTACCATGAATCTTCTGGTTGACGTTCTGTACGGTCTGATCGACCCGAGAATCCGAGTAAAGTAAGTGAGGTGACGGCAATGAATGAAAGTGAAAAGATGATTTTTGACGCGAATGCGTTTGATCCGTTGCCGGAGGGAAGTCTGGAACAGGATCAGATTGTAAGAAAAAAGACCTCCTACTGGGGTGATGTCTGGAGAACCTTTAAGAAAAACAAACCGGCTGTCATCAGCCTGTGGGTCATGGGACTTATGGTCTTCTTCGTTGTCTTTGGACCGATGATGAACGAGTTCAACTACTATTCCAATGACTATTCCTGTACCAACCAGACGCCCAACATGGTTCACTGGTTCGGTACCGACAACCTGGGCCGTGACCTTTGGACCCGTGTCTGGGAGGGCGGACGAATCTCCCTTCTGATCGCAATCTTTGCGACCCTGATTCCGGAGGCAATCGGCATGACCATCGGCGGAATCTCCGGCTACATCGGCGGAAAGCTTGACATGTTCATCATGCGTGTCATCGATGTTCTGATGGGTATTCCAAGCCTGATCTACATGATTCTTCTGATGATCGTTCTCGGAAAGGGAAATGCCATGACGCTGGTAATCGCCATCAGCATCACCGGCTGGATGGGATCGGCAAGAAGCACAAGAGGTCTTGTTCTGCAGTTAAAGACACGCGAGTTTGTTGTGGCATCGGAAACGCTGGGGGCGTCTCCTGCCTGGATCATTGCAAAGCGACTGATTCCCAACACGCTTGGTATCCGTGTCGTAGGTATTACCATGTCAATGCCGGGCGTTATTTTCTATGAGGCATTCTTAAGTTACATCGGTCTCGGCGTTACTCCTCCGTCTCCCAGCTGGGGTCAGCTGATCAAGTCTGCCGGTGAGGTGTTCCGTTACTATCCGTATCAGTTCATCATCCCGTGTGTCTGCGTCAGCATCACCATGCTGTGTCTGAACCTGATCGGTGACGGTCTGCGTGACGCGTTGGATCCGAAGCTTCGTTCCTGAGATTCCGAATGAGGGAGAGGCCGCAAAAGCGGGTTCCTCTGGTCTGGAACGGGGAGAACGCTGCAAAAGTGAGTCTCTTTCATCAGGCTTCGGATGATTGGATGTGCAAAAGATGTGTAACGAAACATATATGAGGAAAGAACTTATGGAAAATAACAGACTATTGGAAGTAAAGAATTTAGTGGTATCCTTCGATACCTTCCAGGGCGTTGTTCAGGCTGTGCGCGGCGTGACCTGGCATTTGAATAAAAAAGAAACCATTGCCATTGTTGGCGAGTCCGGCTGCGGAAAAACCGTGTCCATTCAGACCGTCATCGGTCTCAACTCCAAAGCCAACGGCAGTGTCAGAAACGGTGAGATTCTGCTGGAAGGAAAGAACCTGCTTGATCTGAGTGTTTCCGAGATGCGTAAACTTCAGGGAAACCAGCTCTCCATCATCTTCCAGGATCCATTCACCTTCTTAAATCCGACCATGACGGTGGGCGAACAGATCATGGAGCCCTTCATCCAGCACTACCATGTTTCCAAATCCGAGGCGCGGGAAAAGGCCATTGAGATCCTGAAGCTGATCTCCCTTCCCCAGCCGGAGGAAAACATGAAGCGCTATCCGCACCAGCTGTCCGGAGGTATGAGACAGCGTATCATGGTTGCCATGGCGCTGATCTGTAACCCGAAGGTTCTCTTTGCTGATGAGCCGACCACCGCGCTGGACGTAACCATTCAGGCACAGATCATCGAGCTGATGAACAGCCTGAAGGAAAAAGTGGACACCTCCATCGTCCTGATCACCCATGACATGGGCGTTGTTGCCAACATGGCGGACCGCATCTATGTCATGTATGCCGGTCAGATTGTTGAGCACGGAGACAGTGACACCGTGTTCCACAACCCGAAGCATCCTTACACCTGGGGACTGCTCAACAGCGTGCCCCGTCTGGACAAGAAGGTTGCGGATGATCTCTATTCGATTCCCGGCACACCGCCGGATCTGATCGCGCCGCCGAAGGGCTGTGCTTTCGCTGCCCGCTGTAAGTATGCGATGAACATCTGTAAAGACTGCCAGCCGCCGCAGATCCACTTTGATGAGAATGATGAGGTTTGCCTGAGCCTGAGCGGACAGGCGGCAGAGAACAGCCACTATGCGTCCTGCTGGCTGAACCACCCGGAATGCATTCGGAGAAACGGTCCGGTAAAGAGGGAGGGAAACGCTGATGGAAAATAAGAAAGTAATTCTGGAATTAAAAGACGTAAAGACCTATTTCCGCGTTCCCAGGGGAGTCCTCAAGGCGGTAAACGGCGTGAACCTGACCATGTATGAGGGTGAGACCATCGGCCTGGTAGGTGAGTCCGGCTGCGGAAAGAGTACGCTGGGAAAAACAATCATGCGTCTGTACCGTCCGGATTCCGGTGAGGTCCTCTATAACGGACAGGATATCTGGAAATACAACAAGCGTGAGAAGAAGGAATATTCGAAAAATGTGCAGATGATCTTCCAGGATCCCTACGCATGTCTGGATCCCCTCTGCGTGGTCAGCGACATTGTTGCCGAGGGAATGAAGATCCATAAGATGTACAAGGGCGAAGAACTGGAAAAACGAGTGCTGGAGCTGCTGGCAATGGTTGGTCTGAACAAGACCCATGCAAGCCGTTTCCCCCACGAGTTTTCCGGCGGCCAGAGACAGCGTATCGGAATCGCCAGAGCGCTTTCACTGGAACCGAAGCTGATCGTCTGTGACGAGCCGATCTCCGCTCTGGACGTTTCCATTCAGGCACAGGTGGTTAATCTGCTGAAAAATCTGCAGAAGGAGATGGGTCTGTCCTATCTGTTCATCACACACGATCTCTCCATGGTACGTCAGATTTCCGACCGTATCGCGGTTATGTATCTGGGATCTCTGGTTGAGATTGCTGACAGTGAGGATATTTATGTTAAAAACTATCACCCGTACACGAAGGCGCTGCTGTCCGCAATTCCGATTGCGGATCCGGCTGTTGAGCGCGAGAGACAGAGAATTCTGCTTCAGGGTGATGTGCCGAGCCCGGTGAATCTGCCGGCAGGCTGTAACTTCTGCAACCGCTGTCCTTACGCGACGGAGCAGTGCCGCAGTGTGAAGCCGGAGCTTCGCGAGATCGAGCCGGGCCACATGGTTGCGTGCCACAGGGCAGAGGAAATGAAAGGGAAGTAAGCGGCGCAGAAAACGCAGAGAGAAGTCTGCAGACTGCGTTCATGAAAATCCGGGAAACCGGACGAAATGAAAACAAAAATGGCGCCTGCCTGACGGAACGGGAACGTTCCGGCGGCGGACGCCATAAATTCCAACGATGCGTTTCGCAGATTAACGCGGAAATTCTGTTACGAAGCAGCGCGGCAGACAGTGATAAACGGTTATCCGCCCGAAGACATGCAGCTGAGGCAGTCGAACCGCTTTGCGGATGATGCATAAGCGAAGACGCGAATCACGTCTTCCTCAGGAACTGCTCGATGTGAACGGCGGTCTGCAGGAGGAAGAGGGTTTCGGAATCTTCCAGGGAGACACCGAGAAGCGATTCAATTTTTTCCAGTCTTCCGATCAGCGTGTTGCGGTGAAGGAACAGCTCCTTCGCGGTCTGCACCTTGTTGCAGCGGCTTGCCAGATACATACAGAGCGTTTCGTAGAGATGACTGTCGTTTTCCTGGTCAAAGGTGAGCACCGGCTTCAGGTAACGGTCCACATATTCCCTTGTGATGTTGGCGTAGGGAATCTCGAACAGGAGCTGGTAGAATCCCAGATCCTGATAGGAGATGATTGTTTTCCCGCTGTCCACCAGATTGCGTGCCCGCAGACAGCGCTCCGCGTTGAGGAAGGATTCGCGGATACCGCTTAACTGGGTTCGCTTGCCTCCTTTTCCGACACGGAACCGGGCGCCGGGATACTGGACTTCCAGACTGCGGCAGACAGAGAGGAAAAACTGGTCAACTGCCTGTTCGCGGGAGGACGTGTTGACAGGAAGGACAAAAATGTTGGAATGAGACTGGGCGATGTGCCAGCCGTTGTCAGTCTCTTTGCGGGTGAGATAGGTCAGCTTCGTCGCCAGCATGCGGTAAAATTCCGATGGTGTTTCTGTGAAATTGGTTCCGTGAGCCAGTTCCTGCATCTGGAAATAGCTGTCCGCGTTGACCATCTGCAGAACATAGACACAATAGGTGTAGCTGGGAAGATAACCGAGAGACAGCGCCTGATTTAAAGTAGACAGCTCGTTGGTATCGGTATATTCAAAAAACAGGGAGAACCAGAAGTTTCCCGCCGTCAGACTCTGGCGGTCTCCGTTCTGGATCAGATTGATGATATCTTTTGTAATTGAATTGACATAAGCAAGACTGGTGTGGGAGAATACCGGGATTTCCAGTTCATCTGCCAGACGGCAGAGCTCCTCATCCAGATTTTCTTCTAAAATGTAGTGCCTGCCGACAAGAAACAGGATTCCGGCGGCATCGTTCTGGGCAGCCTCACGTACAAGCTGCTGCAGTTCCACTTTTTCGACGACGGCGTTGGCGCCGTAATAAATCAGAAATTCACCTCCGCTGACCCATTCACCGATGGGAGGGCAGAGGATCACATATGGCCAGGTAACAGTCCTGGAAAGTCCCTTTGCTCCGCCGAGAAGCTTCATGTGGGAGAGGGAAGGGAGAGTAAGCAAATCTTTGGTGGTAGTCATAGATACACCTCCATGGAATGAGACATACCTACAGTCTAGTTGATTTTAAGCCAATTTGCAAGTGTACAGCACATGTAAAATAAAAAAAGACAGGAAAGCGAGGATACAGGAATGAAAGTATTGTATGGAAGAGTCATTGACGCGGTTGCGGATGAAGCGCTGGAGAACGGAATGGTAGTTGTAGATGGTGAGCGCATTGTCTATGTCGGTGAACGGGGCGGTTATCCGGTTTCTGATTCGGATGAGGTATTTGAGACGGAAGACGGAACCATCATGCCAGGATTCATTGATGCGCATGCCCATCTGGTAGGAAGCGAAAGCGTCCACCGCACCGGCGATTCTCCCTATGAGCTGCTTCTGACAACCGTTCGCGACCTGCAGGATCTGGTGGACGCTGGAATTACCGGTGTCCGTGACATGAGCGCGTTTGGAAGCTCGTTAAAGAAGGCTATCGAAGCAGGAAACATCGTCGGTCCCCGCATCATGCCGGGCGGACGTGTAATGAGCATTTCTTCCGGACACTGTGACTTTGATCCGCTGATGAGCAGGGAAGACGTGAATCGGCGCGATCTGACCGGCTGTCTGGTGGACGGACCGGAGGAATGCTACCGGATGACAAGACAGCAGTTCCGCGAAGGCGCGCAGTTCATCAAAATCTGTGCGACCGGCGGCGTGTCCTCTGCCATCGATGACTTTAATGACATTGAATTTTCACCGGAGGAGATCCGCGTAATCGTGGAAGAGGCGGCCCGCCACAACACCTATGTGACGGCTCACTGCACCGGAACTGCCGGCGCGAAGGAAGCCATCAAAAACGGTGTGATGTGCATTGAGCATGGCGTGATTCTGGACGAGGAGTGCGTGCAGCTGATGGCAGAGAAAAACATTCCATTGGTAACGACCCTTTCTGTTTCCCTTGGAATCGCCGACATGAAAGGTCTGCCGGAGCATATGATGAAAAAGGCGGCGAAGCTTGGCGATTCTTCAAAGCGTTCCTTTGAACTGGCTCACCGCTATGGAATCCGTGTTGCACTGGGAACCGACTATTCCAACTCCCCCAACACGCCGTTTCGCGAGATCGGCAAGGAGTTTTACAGCCTGACCCGCTGCGGCTACAGCAACATGGAAGCGATTAAGGCAGGAACCATCAACGGCGCGTACCTGATGAAATCGGACCATGAATTCGGTTCCGTGGAGGCTGGAAAGCTGGCAGATCTTGTAATCGTGAAGGGAAATCCGCTGGAGGATATCATGCTGTTGGCCCATGCAGATCATATCGGAATGGTGATGATCGGCGGAGATGTGAAGAAGAACTGTCTGTAAGGAAGAACCGCCTGAAAAAAGGAATTTCCTGTAGAAAGAGCATTATCTGAAAAAAGGAGGAGCTGGTATGCAGAAAGCGGAAATTCAGCGTGTGCTGGAACATGCGCTGGATAAAGGGATTGAGTTTGCTGAAGTGTTTCTGGAGGATCGTGAGGAGATGAACATTCCCTGTGCCAATGGAACGGTTCAGGGAATCCAGAGTCTGCGCATTTACGGCGCAGGTCTGTATCTGATCAATGGTCTGCAGAATGTATATTTATATACCAACCAGGCAACGGAAAAGGCGCTGATGGAGCTGGTGGACAAGGGTGCCGAGATGCTGGCGGTGAAAGAGCGGGCGGCGAAATCCGGGATTGTGCTGACAGAAAAGAACTATCACAATCCATGTCCTGTTGTCATCTACCCGTCGGAAGTTGAAAATAAGAAGAAAATTGATGTACTGAAGAAAATTGACAAGGCGGCGAGAAGTACGGATGTCAATGTCCGTTCGGTAACGACCGGCTATGTGGACACGGATCAGCGGGTCTGGATTGCCAACACGGAAGGTCTCTATACGACGGACCGCCGTGTAACTTCGCGTCTGCGCATGTCCGCCGTTGTGGCAGACGGCGCCGATGCTTACGGCGGCTGGGAAGACTATACAAAGGCGCAGGGCTTTGAGGCATTTGCAGATGAAGGTGCCTATACGGAGTTTGCCCGCAGCATGATTGTCCGGACGGATCGGATCCGCACTGCCGGAACAATCAGCCCCTGTACCGTTCCTGTTGTTCTGGCGGCCGGCGGCTGCGGAACGCTCTGGCATGAGAGCTGCGGCCATTCCCTGGAGGCGGTTGCCATCGCTCACAGGGGAAGTGCTTTTGTGGATAAAATCGGCGAGCAGGTGGCAAGCCCGAAGGTTACGCTTGTGGATGACGGAACAATTCCGGGACAGTATGGTTCCGGCGCAATTGATGATGAAGGACACCCGCGTCAGCGCAATGTGCTGATCGAGAACGGTGTGCTGAAATCTTACATGTGTGACCGCTACTATGGAAAACTGATTGGAATGGAGAGCACCGGAAACGGAAGACGTCAGAACTATACCTATGCGCCCGTGCCCCGCATGACCAATACCTGTCTTGCGGAGGGAACGGATGATGAGGCGGAGATCCTTGGATCTGTGGATGAAGGTCTTTACGTTGCAAGCATTGGCGGCGGTTTTGGCGGCATGCAGTTCTCCCTGGAAGTAAAGGAAGGCTTCTGGATCAAAAACGGAAAGCTGGATCGCCAGGTGAAGAATATCATGCTGACCGGAAACGGAATTGATATCATTAAGCGCATCGACCGGGTTGGCAGGAAGCTGGAATTTGAAGGCGGCGGATTCTGCGGCGCAGGTTCCGGACTGGTTCCGACCACAACACCGCAGCCAATGGTGCGCATTTCCCACATGGCAATTGGTTAATGGAAGGAGCGGATGACATGAGAGAACTGGAACAGTACCGGATTGCGATGAAAGGTCTGCCAGAAGGCTGTACGGCGGCGGAAGCGGAGGCGGAAAAGCAGAAGAAGCTTTCCGTTGAAGTGGTTGATGGAGTGCCGGGCGCGATGAGCTGCAGCGAGCAGACAGAGCTGTTTGTCCGCGCTTCCGGAGAAAAAACGGGAATGGTATATACACAGAAGCTGGATGAGAATCCTGCTGAGGTAATCGCGCAGGCGCTGAGAAACAGCGAGGCGTCCCAGCGGACAGAGCCGGAAATCATGTGTTCCCCGGCTGTCTGGGAGCAGGTGCAGGCGCAGAGAATGGCGCAGGGAGAATCAGAGGAAATTCTGCTGACGCCGGAAGAGGAAAACCAGGAAGCAGCAGTTGGCAGGCTGCTGGACTTTGGAAAGAAACTGACTGCAGAGTTAAAGCCTTACGGCAGGGACGGTGCCCGGATCCGGGTTGATCTGGAACAGACGATCCTGACCATGGGTCTTGTGAATTCCAACGGAATGGATGTGACAGCGTCCACCTGCCGCTATGGCGTGTCCGTGTCGATGGACGGCGGATACCACGGATTTGTGTCTGCGCGGAATCTGGAAGAGGTGAAGGCAGAACCATTTATTGATGGAATCAGACAGCGCAGCCTGTTGGAGCTGCCGGTTATCCCGACGCAGCCGGGAACGTACCGGGCAGTGCTCTCCTCCCGCGTTGTGAACTACATTCTGATCACTGCATGGCAGATGTTTACGGCAAACCGTGCCCAGAGCGGTTCCACACCTCTGGCCGGAAAACTGGGACAGCAGGTATTTTCCCAATGTGTGACGATTCGCGACTATAAGGGCGGAAAAGACAGTAAGAATGAGGTGACCTGCGGTTTTTCCTGGCAGATCGACTGCGAAGGAGTTCCCAGTCAGGATGTGACGCTGATGGAAAATGGTGTGCTGAAAAACTGGATGTATAACATGGCTTCTGCGGCGGCGGACGGCGTTGTGTCCACCGGAAACGCGGGACGAAAGGCGCTGCTCAGCGGAAACATTCACACGACTACCGTTACCGTTCCAAAGAATTTTACAATGGAATCGGGCGAGGCTTCTCTGGAAGAACTGTTTGAGGCATGCGGTGATGGTGTCTATGTGTTTGAAAACTATGACCAGTTCCATGCGCTGAATGTGGTCAGCGGCGATTTTGCGTTCCCGTGCAAGGCGGCACGGATTGAAGGCGGAAAGCTGACCGGTCTGTGGGAAGGTCTGACGATGAACGGAAATGTCTGCAGGCTGTTTGGCTGCGTGGAGCAGGTGGGACGTGACCGCATACTTGAGCCGATGTCTATGTATGACAGCTATGAGGTTTCCGGACCGTCGATGTTGGTGAGTGAACTGAGAATCAGCGGCTGATAAATAAAGGAGTACATATGAAAATCATTGAGAAAGAACAGGTAAGAGAGATTCTGCAGCCGAAGGCCTGCATTGAATTGATGAAGGAAGCGCTGATGGGACTGGAAAACGGGAAATATGCCCAGCCGCCCCGTCTGATTACGATCATGCCAAATACGGCAAAGTTTGGTTTCATGCCGGCTTATGTGGGCGAGTATTTCGGCGCGAAGGTCATTTCTGCGTTTGCTCCGAACATGGGAACAAAATATCCCTCTCACATTGGATATGTGATGCTGTTCGAATCGGAGCACAGTACGGTGGCTGGTATGATTGAGGCGGGAACCATCACTGAGATCCGTACCGGTGCAGTCAGCGCGGCGGCAACGGATCTGCTGGCAAGAAAGGATGCCCACAGTCTTGCACTCATCGGTGCCGGAGCGCAGGCTCGTTCCCATCTGGCTGCAATCCGTGAAGTGCGTGAAATCACGTCGGTAACGGTATATGATCTCTTCCCCCAGGCAGCGGAGAAGTTCCGGGCAGACATGGAGGCAAAATATCAGATTCCGGTTACCGTCTGCGCCAGCGTGGAAGAGGCAGTAAAGGATGCGGATATCGTCTGCACGGTTTCCCCGTCAAAAGAACCGTCCCTGTTTGCTTCCATGGTAAAGCCGGGAACACACATCAACGCGGTCGGCACCTTTACACCGGTTACCAGAGAGGTTTCTTCCGACCTGGTTGCGGTTTCCAGACTGTATTCGGACCAGACGGAGGCTATGAAGCGGGAGAGCGGCGAGTATCTGATTCCGCTGCAGGAAGGTCTGATTAAAGAGGATCATGTGATCGGATCCATCGGCGAGCTTCTGAACGGTACAGTTGAGGGAAGAACGGATGACAGCCAGATCACGCTGTTTGATGCGCTGGGTCTTGTGGTAGAAGACGTGGCATGCGCGAAATATGTTTACGAAAATTCAGAGAAATAAGTCAGTCCGGCAGTGAGATTGCCGGACTCCATGGATCTGATCTGTGGATGCATGGAGTATGACCTGGAAAGGAACAGAAGAAATCATGAACTTTGATTTTGAAACACTGGTTGAGAGAAGACCTTCCAACATGAAGCGTCTGCTGACGCCGGATGGAATTGAAGAGGCGGGCAACATCAGCCTGGACGGAGCGGAGCCGGATTTTAAAACGGCGCCGTCTATTGAGGAGGCGATGATCCGTTTTGCGAAGAACGGTCTGTATGGATTTACCATCTGCGACAGCACATATCGCGATTCTGTAGTCTGGTGGATGGAAAACAGCAGAAAAACAAAAATTCTGCCAGAGTGGATTGTTCCGACGATGGGAACGATTTATTCTGTGGCAACAGCAATTCGCCTGTGCTGTCCAGACAAGGAGGACGGAATTATTCTGACCTCTCCGGTGTACAATCGTTACAAACAGGCTGCGGATCGTCTGTACCGCCGGACCACGGACTGCCCGCTGATCTGCGAAGGCGATTCCTTCCGGATGGATTTTGACGCAATTGAGACGGCAATGCAGAATCCGAAGAACCGTCTCTTCATTCTCTGCAATCCGCACAATCCAATCGGACAGATCTGGCGGATGGAGGAGCTGGAGAAGCTGGCAGATCTGGCAAACCGCTATGATGTCACTGTGTTCTCCGACGAGATTTTTGCGGACAACTGCTATCAGGGACTGACCTGTCCCTGCTATCTGGATGTCCCCGGCGCACAGAAGCATGGAATCGTGGCGACGTCCCTTGGAAAATCCTTTGGCTTTACCGGTGTAAACCATGCCAATGTCCTGATTGCTGATGAGGAGCTCCGCGCCCGTTTTCAGGATCGCCGTACCAGAGACCACTACGGCAGCATGGATCCCATGGTTTACGAGTGCGTGCTTGCTGCATACAGTGAGGAGGGCAAGGCATGGCTGGAGGCTTCCAATCGGTACGTGGAAGAGAATATCACGATGGTGAAAGAATTTTTTGCAGAGCATCTGCCGAAGGCAGCTGTCTATGGCGGAGAAGCGGCATACATACTCTGGGTCGACTGGCGAGCCTATTTTGATCAGGAAGAAGAACTGGATCAGTTCCTGAAGGAGAAGGCTCATGTATGTCTGGGCGAAGGCAGCGACTATGACCGGCCGGGATTTACAAGAATCTGTGTGGCGACTCCTCACCGGTACATGAAGCGGACGCTGGAATCGATTGGGGCTGCGTGGAATGAAAGAGAGAATTTCTGTATCACCTGCTAAATGACTGAGACAAGGTACATACTGCTTGCTTTTTCTTCTATATTATGGTATTTTATCTAACGGGTGCGTTACAGTTGTGAACTGTAATGTACCCGTTTGTGCAGGATTCAGTCCGCGGAATCGGATCGTCAGGCTGCAGGAATCGGCCAGCGGAATCGTATCGTCAGGCTGCAGGAATCAGCCTCCGGTGCGGATCACAAGGAGGACAGGGAGGATATTATGAAGCGAAAAGTCAGCGCAGTAGTTCTTGCGATTGTGATGGTGCTTGGATTGTGTGTGGTTCCGGCGCAGGATGCAAAAGCAAGTGACGTGATTGTAGTTCTTGATCCAGGACATGGCGGTATCCACTGCGGATGCGTGGTGCCCGGACTGCCCTATGAGCAGGAAATGAATCTGAATATTGCCATGTATTGTAAAGAGGAGCTGGAAACCTATGAAGGGGTTACGGTTATTATGACAAGAACCAGCGACACGCATCTGGCCACGGGATTGAAAGAAGATCTGCGCCTCCGTGTTCAGAAAGCCGTTGATGCAGGGGCCGCTTTTCTTGTCAGCATCCATCTGAATGCGTCTGAGAATCGCGCAGCCAGCGGCTCGATGGCGTTTGTCTCGTTCCAGCCCAACATCCATGCACAGAGTGTGGCGATGGGCAATCTGATTCTGAATCAACTGGCAGCCCTTGGACTGACCAATAATGGCTGTATTACAACAAAGAGTCCCACCTATTTTGATCCGAATACGGGTGCAGCTCTTGACTACTATGCAATCAATCGCCATGGTGCATCCATGAACATGCCGAGTATCATCATCGAGAGCTGCTTCATGGATAATCCCAATTCCATTGACCGGACTCTGTGCAGTACTGAGTATGGAAGAAAGCAGCTTGGTATTGCCAACGCGACGGGCATTGCACAGTATTTTGGATTGAGTAAAAAGCAGCCGGAGACCACTGCGCCGGAAACGACCGTACCGGAAACGATCGCGCCGGAAACGACCGTACCGGAAGCGACCGCGCCGGAGAGCACGTCACCGGAAACCACATCACCGGAGAGCACATCACCGGAGAGCACATCACCGGAAACCACGGAGCCGGAACCTACGTCACCGGAGGGCAGTCCGTCTCAGCCGGAGACAGATGCGGCAGTTTCGGATCAGGTGGAAATTGACGGAAGCCGGATTGTGATTGGAAACCGTTGTGCAGAGGCTGTCGGAAAAACGCTTCAGGTGAAGGATGGAAGGATTCTGATCAGCGGAATTGTACCGGGAACGACTGCCGCGCAGTTTCTGGATGGAATTCAGACCGGAGGGACAATGAACCGCGTGCTGGTGGATAGAAATGGAACGGCATGCAGCAGCGATGCTGCGGCAGGAACAGGAATGGAGCTTGTTCTGACCGATCCGGAGACCGGGGCAGAGCTGGCACGCTGCCTGCTTGTTATCTACGGTGATCTGAATCAGGATGCAATTGCAAACGTGTTTGATTTTTCCATTATGAAGAGCTATCTGCTGGGACGTTCTGATCTGGCGACTGCCGAGTTTGAGGCTGCCGACCTGAATAACGACGAAAGCGTGGATATTCTGGACTTTTCGATGATGAAAGCCTGCCTTCTTGGAAAGTATACGATCACACAGTAAAACGAACCAGAGGAAACCTGCGTAAATTCGACGGACGTGTCACTTGCATGTTTGCCTGGATGTATAAATGATCAGAACCGCTGTTATGCGGGAGAAAAATGGGGCTTACTGCTCCGCTTGTCTCCTGTTGTAGCAGCGGTTTTTATCTCATGGAAAATTTGAAAGGTTTCCCTGTGAAACAGCTTTCCACTGGCAGAATCGGCTGCGGTGCGACAAATGCGATCAAAAAAAGTTACATATTTCGAGTTGTTATTTGCAAAATCCGTGGTATGATAGTAAATGGGAAATTATCGTCTGCATACGATTTGGAGTAGGAGTTGATGTTATGAAAAGAAAAAATCTGGCAGCGATACTGTCTGTTTTTCTTCTGCTGTCAGGCTGCGGAATCGGGGATTCCGGTCCGACGGTTCCGGAAAAGGTAACTGATGGAGCAAATGAACGAATGACAGATGCAGAAGAAGGATCGGAACGTGTGCTGATTGAAAATGGTACAGAGTCCGGATTGGATGGAAATGGAGCACAGTCGGAACCCCATGTGGAGGACTTGTATCGCACAGACTCCGCAGGAGCGCCGGCGCAGGGATGGTATACAGATCCGGACGGGTCGGTCGGTTACTGCGGAACCGATGGATACCTGCTGACCGGATTTCATGTAATCGAAGGCTTTCGTTACCTGTTTCTGGAGAATGGAGACCGGGTAACCGGTGAATATGTGGATGAAGCCGGTGAACTGCTGATGTTCACGGAGGATGGAAAGCAGTATCTGAATACGACAGCCCGCCGGGCAGATGGAAATCTGTATTTTTTTGAGGCAGATGGAACGCTGGCAAGCGGAGAAGTGACGTTTGCGGATGGAAAAAAGGGATGGGCGGAGGAAGACGGGCGTCTTCGTGTCGGCTGTCACCTGATTGACGGTGTGGTCTATAACTATGGAACTTCCGGAAAATTTATCCGCACCATTGACGCGAATCAGCCGATGGTTGCTCTGACCTATGATGATGGTCCGGGTCAATATATTGATGAGCTTCTGGCCTGTCTCACGGAAAACGACAGTCTGGCGACGTTTTATGTGATCGGAAAGAAAGCGGTTCATTATCAGGATCGTCTGCAGCTGATTGCGAAACAGGGATCCGAGTTTGGAAATCATACGTATGACCATTATGTGATTTCAAAGCTCAGTGAGAGCGAAAGCTACATTCAGATCATCGGACTCAGTGACCTGGTGGAGTCGGCAACAGGAGAGCGGCCCGCAACGGTGCGCCCGCCCACAGGTGAGCATGATGCAGCTTCCCTTGCGCGGATGGCTGCGCTTGATAAGGGATATCCGGTGATCATGTGGTCCATTGATACACTGGACTGGCAGCATCAGGATCCGAACATCATCTGCGAAAAAATCCGTGCAGGAGTAAGAGACGGATCGATTATTCTGATGCATGACCCGGTGGCGGCAATGCTTACGGCATCAAGGATCATGATACCGGAGCTGATCAGCATGGGATACCAGCTGGTAACGGTCAGCGAAATGGCTGCGGCGCGGGGCGGAATGACGGGAGGAAAGGCATACTTCCACTTTTATCCGGAGGATGTCCCGGCGACAACGGCGGCGCCGGTTCAGGAAGAACCGGGAATCGGATCGTTATCGGAAGCCCCGGGAGCCGGAATGCCATCGGAAGCCCCGGAAGCCGGAATGCCATCGGAAGCCCCGGAAGCCGGAATGCCATCGGAAGCCCCGGGAGCCGGAATGCCATCGGAAGCCCCGGGAGCCGGAATGCCGTCGGAAGAATCGGGAATCGGAGTGCCGCCGGAAGCCCCGGGAGCCGAATCGTTATCGGAGAAGCCGGGAGCCGGAATGTCATCAGAGAATTCGGGCGATGAGACGTCACCGGCTCAATCGGCAGCGCCTGGTATATCAGGAGGAACACCGGATTCCGAGCTGGAGATTATTTTTCCTGTTTTGTAAGCGGGAAGACAAGACATAACTGCGGATGGCCGCCGGCTGCTTTTTGCAGGCTTCTTTTGTTTGAAAGAACCGGTGGAATCATTCCAGTTGAACTACATGAAGAAAATGGGAGGACTGATATGAAATTAATTACAAGCTTTACTGTAAATCACGATATTCTGGAAAAGGGAATGTACATTTCACGCATTGACGGCGATGTCGTTACCTATGATATCCGTATGAAGAAACCGAATCAGGGAGACTATCTTGCAAATCCGGTTATGCACACCTTTGAGCATCTGTTTGCAACCTACGTCAGAAATACAGAGTATTCCGACAACATCATCTATGTGGGACCGATGGGCTGCCGCACCGGCTTTTACTTCCTGGTACGCGATGCAATTTCCCATGCGCGTGCGCTGGCGCTGGTGAAGGAGACACTGGATTTTGTTCTGCAGTTTGAAGGACAGATTCCCGGCACGGCTGCCCCGGCAGAATGCGGAAACTATCTGGAACATGATCTGGCAGGGGCAAAGGAGATTGCAGCTGACATGAAAAAGGTTCTGGAAAACTGGGAAGAATCGAAGATGACTTATCTGGAATGAGAGATATGCGGCAGTGTGCCGCGGGAAACAGAAATCGCAGGAACGTGAATTCACAGGATACAGGAACTGCAGGAAATTTGAATTCGCAGGATGCGGAAACAGCAGGAAAAAACGCGGGAAGCAGGCAGGGCAGTTGAATGAAGTGGATTATTAGTGTTGTTTGTTCCATATTGATCATTATGCTGGTGGCAGCAGGGGTGGACGTGGTCGGACGGATCCGGAAGCTGGAGCAGGAGGAAGAACAGGTAACAGATCAGACAACAGATTTGATAACAGTGACAGAACCGTTATCGGATCAGGGGGAGCGCGTGAGCGATTCTGTGAAGCTGCCGGAAACGGCGCAGAGTCAGCAGCCGTCTTCCGAAGAGGAGCAGACTGCGCCAAACGCACTTCCAGAGCCGGAGAAGGCGACTGCCGAGCCCGTGTCTGTGAACATTATTTCCGACGGAGCCGGACAAAAGCAGGAAACGCCCCATGTCATTGTGATGGGCGATTCACGAACCGTGGGACTTTACTGTTCCATGAACTACAGCGCCCAGGAATTTCCGGCTCACCTGTTCTATCACATCGGCCCGGAGCACTGGGCAAACTTCGAGAATACAACGTTTGTGGCAAAGGGCGGCGAAGGCTATGCGTGGCTGGAGGTATATGGACTGGCCAGAAGCGTTTCTCTTCTTCAGGAAAATTCCGTGTTCGTTGTCTGGTTTGGCGTCAATGACCTGGCCAGGGTGGAAAGCTATGTGAACTATATCAACGGCGCAGGACTGTCCTTTGGTGTTCCTGTTTATTACATGACGATCGGACCGTGCGACGGAAATTGGGCAGAGAATAACCCGGCGGTGGAAAGCTTCAACGCAGTTCTGAAAACGAAGCTGCATCCTGCGGTTCATGTAATTGACACCTATTCCTTCATCAAGAGCGGCATGGATTCCGGTCAGTTTGGAACACTGGACGGACTTCACTATAATTACGAGACCTGCCGGGCAATTTATCAGTATATGATAGAGGAAATTGTTAAAAACGGGGCGGGGCATTAAGCGGGAATCCGATTTTTGGAAGCAGAGAAAATAACAACAGGGGGAATGACAGCATATGACATTACATCAGTTGAAATATGTAATTGAGGTAGCCAATTCCGGCTCAATGAATGAGGCTGCCAAAAAGCTTTTCATCACACAGCCCAGCCTTTCCGGCAGCATCCGCGAACTGGAGGAGGAGGCAGGCATCCAGCTGTTCACCCGCACCAGCCGGGGAATTCAGATCACACCGGAGGGCAGTGAGTTTCTTGGCTATGCCAGACAGGTCATGGAGCAGTACGAGCTGATGGAGGACCGCTATATTTACAAGCGGGAGCAGAAAAAGAAATTCGGCGTATCCATGCAGCACTATTCCTTTGCGGTGAAAGCTTTCATCGAAATGGTGCAGCAGTTCGGCATGGATGAATATGAATTCGCGGTGCGGGAGACAAGAACCGGCGAGGTGATTAAGGATGTCCGGGAGTTCCGCAGCGAGCTGGGAATCCTTTACATGAACGACTTTAACCGGAAGGTTCTGACGAAGCTGATCAGCGAGGACGGTCTGGAATTTACCCCGCTGTTCCCCTGCCGTACCTATGTCTACCTCTGGAAAGGGCATCCGCTGGCATCGGAACCGGTGATCCGGCTGGAACAGCTCAAAGACTATCCCTGCCTGTCCTTTGAGCAGGGCGATGTAAATTCTTTCTATTTTGCTGAGGAGGTTCTCAGTACCTATGAATATCCCCGGATGATCAAAGCCAATGACCGGGCTACCATGCTGAATCTGATGATCGGTCTGAACGGATATACCCTTTGCTCCGGAATCATCAGCGAGGAACTAAATGGAAATGAATATCTGGCAATTCCGCTGGATTCCGACGAGATCATGATGATCGGCTATGTTTCCAGAAAGGGAATGGCAGTCAGTCCGCTGGGAAAGAAATATCTGGAAGAGCTGAAAAAATGCTATAGGAAAAACCTATAACCAACTCTAACAAAAGCGAATTGGACATTCGCTCATTTCTTTGCTAAAATAACCTTGTAAATAGATAGGAAATAAATGAAAGATAACAGAAGGCAAAGAAAAAGATTCCGGTCAGTGAATGGGCTGCGGGGAACAGGAAAATAGAGGAGGATTCATCATATGGCTAAGAAGACAAGGGAAGAAAGACAGTTAAAGTTTGAAACATTGCAGCTTCATGTCGGACAGGAAAGTCCGGATCCGGTGACGGATGCGAGGGCAGTCCCGATCTATCAGACCAGTTCCTATGTGTTCCGCAACAGTGCCCATGCGGCAGCCCGTTTCGGACTCAGTGACGCAGGAAACATCTACGGCCGTCTGACCAATCCGACCGAGGATGTGTTTGAAAAACGAATTGCAGCTCTGGAAGGCGGTGTGGCAGCTCTTGCGGTAGCCTCCGGCGCAGCCGCAATTTCCTATACCATCCAGAATCTGGCTCAAAACGGCGATCACATCGTAGCGGCAAAGAACATTTACGGCGGTTCCTTCAACCTGCTGCAGCACACCCTTCCTCAGTACGGAATCAAGGCGACCTTCGTTGACATCTTCAACGAGGACGAGATCCGTGCCGCAGTGCAGGAAAACACAAAGGCAATCTTCATCGAGACGCTGGGCAATCCCAATTCCGAGGTGGTGGACATCGAAGCAGTGGCAGCGATTGCCCATGAATACAAAATTCCGCTGGTTGTTGACAACACGTTTGCCACACCGTATCTGGTGCGTCCGATTGAATATGGCGCAGACATCGTTGTTCATTCCGCAACCAAGTTCATTGGCGGCCATGGAACCACCATCGGCGGCGTGATCATTGACAGCGGCAAGTTTGACTGGGAAGCTTCCGGCAAATTCCCGTCTTTGACAGAGCCGAATCCAAGCTACCATGGAATCAGCTTCACCAAAGCAGTGGGCGCAGCAGCTTTCGTCACCAAGATCCGTGCGATTCTGCTTCGCGACACGGGAGCAACGCTGTCTCCGTTCCATGCGTTCCTCTTCCTTCAGGGACTGGAGACGCTGTCCCTTCGCGTGGAACGCCATGTGGAAAATGCGCTGAAGGTTGCGAAGTATCTGCAGAACCATCCGCAGGTAGAAAAAGTAAACCACCCGTCAGTCAGCAGCGATCCGAAGCAGCAGGCGCTGTATCAGAAATATTTCCCCAACGGCGGCGGCTCCATCTTCACCTTTGAGATCAAAGGAGACGCGAAGAAAGCGCAGGACTTCATCGATAACCTGGAAATTTTCTCACTGCTGGCAAATGTCGCTGATGTGAAGTCCCTGGTTATCCATCCGGCAACCACCACACACAGCCAGTGCACAGAAGAAGAGCTGCTGGATCAGGGCATTAAGCCGAATACTATCCGCCTTTCCATTGGTACTGAAAACATTGATGATATCATTGAGGATCTGGAAGAGGCATTTCAGGCAGTGGAGTAACGGATTGTAAAAACAGAAAATGAACGAAGAGAAAAGGAAACCGTTTTTGCAGGAATTAACTGCAAAGAGCGGTTTCCTTTTTTGGGACAGGATTGAATGCGAATGATGTACGGAAGGTTAATACTGGATAGAGAAATTCACAATAATTGTTTTATCTCCTGTATTCTGAATAAAAATGCGATAGCTGTTTTCCGCGGATATGGAAAATGCATGACTGAAAATGCCATTGGAAGCATTGATGTATCGTTTGGTGGATCCGTCGCTGATTCCGACATTTACAGTCGTGTCAGTTGGTTCATAGACACCGCCAACCCGAAGCGAAGAGCCGACATTTAACGGATAGAGGGAACTGTTTTGACGTTCTCCGGGAGCCAGCGTCCAATTAATGGAAGATGAAACATAGGGAACTGCAGAATTGTTTTCATCTGAAGCAGAGAGACTGACCCAAAGCTCAGGATCTTCCGGTTCGCAATATTCGGTATCGATGTTCGGAATCATTTCTTCTTCCATGTTGATCACAGTCGAATCATAGATCCGATAAAACTGCTGCTGGAGGAAACCGACATTGGCGAGTACCGTTTGGATTGGCAGAAGCAGAAGGGCGGCAGTGAGGACTGCAGTCACAGGAAACGAAATCAGGAACCGGCTTTTGCTATCCGCTTTCGCGACGCGCATCCGGGCTTTCAATTGCCTGTGGGTTCCCAGGGAGAGAGAAAAACGCATCTTCTGCTTTGGTTGGAGATGAGAAAGCAGAAGATGAAAGTATTTTGTGAAAACTTCGTTCCTATCAGAGTTCCTTTCAAAGAATGAGAGAACAGCCTGGTCACAGACCTGCTCGCAGCAGAGTTCCAAATTGCTTCGGAACAAGTAGGCGGGGGGATAGAACCAGTACAGGATGGTCAGCAGGTTTCCCAGATGGATTCGGAGCAGATCGTGATTTTTAATATGGGTCAGTTCGTGAAGCAGAATCATCTGTATTTCTTCATCTGTATATTTTTTGATTGGGAGAAGAACACAGCAGCCGTTTTGATACAGCGTGATGGGCGCCGGAAGTGATCTGCAGTACAGAAGTCTGGGAATTGTTTGGATTTGCAGCTGCGTGCACAATTCCGAAAGACAGTTTTCTGTTACTGATTGATTGACCGGAATGCAGTGGGCAAGGTTTTTCTTAACGATCCATTGGCTGATCGAAAACTGAAACGTTCGAACTGCGGCTCCGCAAAGCCAGATGGCCAGAAACATCTTTGCGCAGGAATTCATCCGCACACTGCCGGAAAACGCAAAAGAAGGGGATTCTCCCAACAGAAGACAGCGGAAGCCCATATCAGCCGAAAGAATCAGACTGATGACAGGAAACAGGAAAAGAATGAACCCGATTGCGATGGAATGGTATGCAATTGAAAGAAGAGCGGGAATCTTTCTGGAAAGAGTCAGAATGCCTTTCCAGATCAGGAAGTAAATCGTGCCGGTGAGCAGCATAAAAAGAAAGCAGACGCAGATTTCAACGGACCAGTTCATCCAGATAGTCCCTCAGATCCTGAACTTCTTCCTGGCTCAGCTGGTTGCGCTTTACCATGCCGACTGCCATTCGTTTCAGGACACCCTTTCCCCAGAAACTGGTATAATCGAAGGTAGCAAACTCAAAATATTCCTCTTCCGAAATCAGAGGAGTGTACAGAGTTTGACGATGGTTCTTCTGGTATTTCAGATAGCCCTTTCCTGCCATTCGCAGCAGATAGGTGCACAGAGTCTGAAGTGTCCAGTTTCTTCCGTAGCGCTCATTGAGCAGGGAAAGAATTTCAGCGGGTGAAACTGGAACCTCTCTGAACCAGATGCATTCCATAATCTGAAGTTCAACGTCAGTCATTTTGTCCATAAAGTTCTCCTTTTGTGTGATGTGGTACAGGTAATGTTGGAAAATAATTGAATGTAAGGATATTTTATTGAAAAAGAATGGAAATGTCAAGTAAAAAGCAGAAAAAAGACGTTGACAAAACTGGAAAATATTGTTATTATAAAATTGACGACAGTAGAGTACGGAGAAGAAAAAGTTCCTGACGAGGGTGCCAGGAAATTGGGTCAGCAGATGGAAAAATGTGGTTCGTGGGAAGTAGAGGAAGTGAGTCCAATGCAGAGGTGAATGGTTTTCAGGGAATCACGGATATTTTTCAGAAAGGAGAGCCTTTATGAAGTTAAATGGACGAAAAAGAGAAATGTAATGGCTGCGATTCTTGCGTTGCTGCTGATGGGAAGTACAGCGGTGTTTGCCGCAAGTTATTCATTTGTGTTTGACGATGCTAACACATCAAGGGATAGTGGAGTGGTATATAAATCTGATGTTACAACTGCCGCAACAGTTACGCAGACTGGTTCATCGCCGGGAGTATACTCAGTTGGATATCGAATAATGTATTGTCCGACTGGCATTGCAGTAAATATGTCTGCAAACGAAATTGTGCTTGCATGCACAAATCGTAGTACAACTTTGATTCCATATTATAATGGAAATGGCGATTTGACAGGGGAGTGTAAGTTGAGAGGACGCTATATTGGTCAGGCGAATAATTCTGTTACCGTGAATGGTACGTGGAATCCATAACAGAAATGCAATGTCGATAGCGCAGGAGGAACAGTAGTGATGAAAAGGAAACTTGCAGAAATTGGTTTCGTGTGTATGTTTCTTCTTTCATTAAATGCCTGTGGTGTCTACCGAAAAGTAGACACCACAGGATTTTCTGAATTCAGTGAAGAGAGTAACGGGAATATTGGGTATGTTTATCAGCTGGAACCAAAGACGATACATGTGGAGGATGCGGTTCATGCGGTGTTTGGCATGACGATGGATGAAGCAATGCAGTATTACAATAATACGGGCGGTGATATCTTTGTGGATGGTATTAATCTTTCATTTAGTCGAAATAATCGTGTTGTACGTTTGGCGGAGGGAGTGGATGAAGTCGATACCATTTCCTGTGAAAATTACAACGATGGTGCCAGCCGCAGCTATGATAATGTAATTTCATCACTAATTTCAGAGGCGTTTAGCGCCCATCTGCTGCGAGCGTATTTTCCGCTTGAGGAACTTGATACCTGCACCAGAGAAGAGGCCATTGAAGCATGCAGACCATATGCAGAAGTGTTAGGCTATGAGAATGCTGCAGTTTCAACCTATGCGATTACGCTGGATATTCTGGAAGAAAAAGCAAACGTTGGTGATATGTATTTGGGCGCTCCTGATCCCGCATATGAGCCAATTGCTCCTTCGATTCTTACGGAGCAGATTAATCAGCTGCTCGAAGAGGGGAAAGACGAGGAAGCAATCGCGTTAATGCAGTACCGTGATTTAGAGGTGTCGTACAAATCGCTGCCCTGGGAGAAGAAACATGAAGTAATTTTGCTGACCTATCAGCCTTATCTGGAAGGCGAAGTTATGCTGGAAGAGAACAAAAATTTATATATTATCTATTCTCCGCTGTATGAGAAACCAGTCAGCCTGTTGGGAGCGGTTTTCTATGATGCGATAAAGATACCGGGAGAGAAGGAACTGATTGCGCAGGAAGAAGCGGTTGAAAAAATGTTATTGATACATGGCTATGATCTGGCTGATGAGATTGAGGTGCAGCTGGTTTCGCTGATTTATGCAAAGACAGCGGTTGGGATGACGGAAGATTTTGTGATTACTTATCATGCGCTCCCATACTGGAGTATTGAATATACATATATGAATGAACCATATCGAACATTGATCAATGCAATTGACGGAACCGAGTATCGCTGAGTGACCAGCCAGGAGGGATGTGAATGTTTAAGAGAGTTCTGTGGATGGATTTGAAACGGAGTTTTGCTCCCAGGAAGTTTTGGAGCATTATAACAGTCTGCGTAATACTGTGTTTTCTTTCGGTTGCGGATGATCTTCCGCTGCATATGAAGCGGATTGCTGATGGAGGAGATCCCGGAAGCGGCGCAGTCAATCAGCTTCACCGTGCGATGTTGTTTGATACCTTTAAGGTGATTATGGTCTTTGCTTTCAGCGGACTGTATACAAACTGTTTTTGCAGGGATGAGTCAGAATGCTATTTGCGGATGATTTTGTGCAGAGTCGATTCAACCACCTATTCCTGTTCCAAGTTTCTTGCAAATTTGCTGACGATTCTCTGTGCGTCTGTACTTACTTTTCTGCTGGCAGCAATTGGCTATATGCTTCTTGGTTATCCATTCATTTCTGATGATGCGACGAAGTCAACGCTGAATGCAATCCTTTACAAGGATGTTGCAGAAAACGTGCCGCTTCTGTATCTGCTGATGATGGCACTGCAGTTTGGAATGATCACAGCAGCCTGCAGCAGCGTGGGTTTATTGTATTCTGCATATCAGCCGGAGTCTTTTATCAGCATTGGAGCCAGTGGCCTTGTGTTTTTTCTGATGCTTTCCCTGTCTATGCTGGGTCTGAATGAGACACCGTTCAATTTGCTGGAACTGCTGGGGATGAGAACGATGCTTCCTGGCGAAAATCCGGTACTTGCTTATGCATGGGGAATGATGTATCCGTTAATTGTAATTGTTCTGTGCTGCATGAAGTTTGAAAAACGGATGAAGTGGAGGGCTGAAAATGGGATTATTTAGAAGTGCAGCAGCAGTAGCGTCTATTAATTTAAAGCGATGGCTAAAGGATGCCCGTGTCCATTTTGTTTTTCTGTTTATGGGACTCATCGTGATTCATTATTTGAGCAATCTGACAATCTATGGATTGGAGCATGAAAAAACCTGCAGTATCTATCTGATGCCTCATTTGTTCATCAGTGCAAACGTTTCGGTAAATGTAAAAAAGACAATACTCCATCTGGGAATGTTAATTCTGCTTTGCGATGCCCCGTTTTTAACAAAGATTACACCATACATGATACTGCGGAGCAGGAGAACTGCCTGGTGTATTGGAGAGTGCATGTATATTCTTGCGGCAGCTTTGATCTACACGCTGTTTCTTGCGGGAATCAGCATGGTGACTGTTTTGCCGGTGGCAGAGTTTGGAAATGAATGGGGAAGCGTGGCGCGTGATGCAGTCTATGGAAAAATCGGTGATGTTGGAAGCAGTGCTGCCGGGGTGGAGTATTCGGATCTGAGGTTTTCCTCCTATCTGTACCGCTACGTTTATCCGCAGGGCGGTCAGTTGACTGTGATGGCGGCTGTCTGGTGCTCGTTTTCTTTTCTTGGCTTGCTGATGTATGTGGTGAGTCTTGCCAGTAAGAAGCTTTTGCCGGGGATGTGCGTATCCGGATTCTTTGTTTTTCTTGATCCGCTGATCAACTGGTGGATGCCGACGGAATGGGCAGCAATTGTTTCACCTGTGACGTGGACAAGCATTGATCGAATGCGGTCACCGGCAGTATATCAATTTATGACACTGCCGTTGGCATTTGGTTTATATGGAATTCTGATCGTGCTCCTGTTTGTGGCAGCACTTTATGTCAGCCGACGAACAATGATTGAGGTAAGGAGCAGGAAATGAACCGTTTGGGCAGTGGATTCTGCGCGGGTTAACACGCAGAAAAAACAGGGGATGGTGCCATAAGGAGGGACTATGATTCAGATAGAAAATTTGTGCAAAAAATTTGGTGAGGCAACGGTGCTGGATTCGGTTTCCATGACGCTGGAGCCGGGCAGAGTCTATGGTCTGGTCGGCCGCAATGGTTCCGGAAAAACAATGTTGCTAAAGCATATCCTTGGTTTTGTGAAGCCGACTTCCGGAACGATACGGATTGACGGAAAAGAAATCGGGAAGGACATCGATATGCCTCAGAACGTTGGCGCGATTATTGAAAATCCCGGGTTTCTTCCGGAATACTCCGCCTTTAAGAATCTGAAATTTTTAGCAATGATTCGCGGAAAAATCAGCGATCAGGAAATAAAAGACGCAATTCGTCTGGTCGGACTGGATCCCGAGAGCAGGAAACATGTAGGAAAGTTTTCTCTTGGAATGCGTCAGCGTCTTGGAATTGCGCAGGCATTGATGGAGAATCCGGATATCCTTCTTCTGGACGAACCGTTAAGCGGATTGGATAATGATGGTGTGGAAGAGATGCATCATGTACTGATTGGACAGAAGGAACAGGGAAAGCTTCTGATAATCGCCAGCCATAGCAAAGAGGACATCGAGGTTTTGTGCGATGAAGTATTTCGGTTTGATAAGGGAAAGATTATTGGGCATGAAGTGACAGAATGTGAGAAACAGGGAGCTCTGTGAAAGTGAACTGGGGTGAATGAGCAAAAATTGACGATGAAAAAAGAAACCGTTCAAAATCATGTGGATCTGTTCCACGTGATTTTGAACGGTTTTTTACGCGGGCGGCGTGTTTCTTTCCGTTTTGCAGGAGTTAAACGAAACAAAGTATTGCGGTACAAATTGAAAAAGGAAGGAAATCCATAGCCATCAGGCATGAAAAACGAAAAAAATATGATAAAATAAAATGAACCTTTTCGGCTCTGACGGTGTATCTGTAAGTGAAAGGAAACAATGAAAGGGACATGACTGAACGGGAGGAGGGTGACAGCGTGATTGACCAGTATATTCAGCAATACGGAAGGCGTCTGTATGGACTGTGCATGCATCTCTGCGCCAACCGATTTGAAGCCGATGACCTCTATCAGGATACCTGGATCCGTCTGAATAAAGCCAGAAAATTACTGAAGGAGGTGCTGACGGATGAAACAGATCTATCAGTTTGACGAACAGAATCCACCGGTGTTGAATGAAAACATGCTTCGGGAAAAGCAGGAGCAGAAAACGCAGCGCCTTCAGACGGCGCTGCTGGCAGCTGCCGGGATTTTGATTCAGATCTGTGTGCTGTTTTTCAGCTTCCTGTGGATTGACAGCAATCCGGCCATAACGCTGATCGGTATTTGCTATGTTCTGGTATGTGCAGCGGGAAGCGGAATTTTTGCAGTGGTATCTGTGAGAAAGGAAGGTTTAATGATATGAGTGCGGCGGGAGGAATCAGTCATGTTTTTCTTGTTTTGCTGGTGATTACGGTGTTTACCCTGGTGGTACCGGTAACCGTTGGAATTTACGTGTACCGGGATGCGAAGCGCCGCGGAATGAACGCGCTGCTGTGGGCAGTTCTTGCAGCAGTGGTTCCGTCTCTGATTGGTTTGATTGTCTATCTGCTGGTAAGAGGAAACTATTCCAACATGAGGTGCCCCCGGTGCAGTGCTCCGGTGAATGATCAGTATGTTGTCTGCCCCCGGTGTGGTGTGAAGCTTCGTCCGTCCTGCCCCAACTGCGGTACTGCGACGGAGCCGGGCTGGGTGGTGTGTCCCAGGTGTGCGCAGCCGCTTCCGCCTGATCAGGGAGATGTTGTCCGTCCGGTTCGGCCAAAGGACAAGGCACTCTGGAAGATCATTCTGCTGCTCATCCTGATTCCGGCAGTTCTGATTGCGGTTCTGCTGGTCAGCTTTTCTGCCTACGGGGTTTCCGGAAGCAGCTACATGAGCACCACGGTGGTACCGGCGGAAATGTACTTGATGGAAATGCAGAATCCGCACATTAGTACCTGGCTGGCGAGCTGTGATGATGAAAACAAAGCTTATGCGCTGAAACACGAGGGTGAGGAAGACAGAAATGGACTGGATACCGTGACCTATTGTGTTTATGTACCGAAGGCTGTTGAGATGACGGATTATTCCGCGGATCTGGATTCCGGCCTGTTTCGGGATACGATTGAACTGAAGATCCCATATGCCGAAGGAGAAGGAGAGGATGTGCTGTTCCTGATTCACTGCGGCAGCAGGGATGAAACAGGGCTTCGTGTATTCTACAGCGGAGTGAAGATGGATTGTGACGTGACAGAAATCGAGGATGAGCTGTCACCGGAGGCGGCAGACAATTCGCTTCGTGAATTAATTGAGGAAATGGTTCCGTAAACAATCCGACCGAACGTGTCACTGGCATGTTCGTCCGGATGCATAAGCAGAGCGCAGAAAAGCGCCGGATATCTGCAGGAGGATTTGCAGATATCCGGCGCTTTGGTCATGGCAGACGGTGGTTGTCAGCCGGTTGACGGACTGTTAACGGATGGTGATATCTCCGGAGGTGGTTCCGACGGAAACAAGATAGCTGCCTTCACCCGGAAGATCTATGCTGCCGCCCCGGGAGAAATGCTGTGCGTTGCAGGGGCAGTTGATGTCCAGATCGCCGCTGACGGTGGAAAAGTCGACGTGAAGGCCGCAGGTCAGACGCCTTGTATCAAAATCGACGTCGCCGCTGACTGTGTTGATTTTTCCGCTGATGGCATTGGAAGGATAGAGCGTGATGTCACCGCTGACCGTGTTCAGCTTGACTTCCATTGCATACTGATTGTTCAGTTCGATGTCGCCGCTGATGGTGTTGACCTTGCAGAAACCGAATTTTCCGTTGATATCCGCGTCACCGCTGACTGTGCTGATGTGGCAGGTCGGCGCGGAGGTGGAGCTCAGCTCCAGATCGCCGCTGGTAGTGACGAATTCAATGTGCTGGCAGTCCACGCTGCTTCCGGAATAGTCGCCGCTGGTGGAGTTGAATTTCAGGTAACCGGCCCGGATGCAATCGACATCGATGTCACCGTTGACGGTGCCAAGCTCCAGACGTTCGCAGTTCATGTGAGAAACGGTCATGTCGCCGTTGGTGGTAGACAGAGAAACCTGCGGATTGCCGAGGCCGTCCACTTTCATCTCGCCGCTTACTGTGGAAGCCTGGATGTCTGTCATTGAGGATGGAATTTCCACCTCCAGAGAAATGTCCGGCGAACCGAAGGTATTGAAAAGTCCGGTCATGGTTCTGGATTTGCGGACACCGGTATAGATGGTGTCGCCTTCCTGGCGGAAGTAGAAGCGGAACTGCATTTTCTGACGGGTGGAGCCGTTGTTTTCGTAGTAAATGTGGAACTGACCGTCACGGGAGGCGGACATGGAAACATCGGCACAGAGACCTTCAAGAACCAGTTTTGCGGCATTGGAAGCGTGGTATTCATCCGGCTCATAATCGGATTTTGAGCTGTGGGAAAAATTGTCGGAAGAGCTGCCGGAAGAGTTACCGGAAAGATTGCCGGAAGCATTACCGGAAGCACTGCCAAAGATTTGGGCTTCGGTTGTGCTGGTTTCAATCAGAGTCTTTGGTGCAGCGGCGGGATCCTGAGAGGAGCCGGAAGGTTCTCCGGATTCGGAGACTGCACCGGTACGGGCAGAAGCGGCAGACTGTGCTGTTTCGGAGACAGGCGGCTCCAGCTGTTTCAATTCATCAATAAACAATTCGATGGAGCCCAGTTCCAGGCAGATTTCCTCTTCACTTTTTCCGTTTTCCAGCCCCATTGCAAAGTGGGTTTCATAGTCTTCCAGAACCTCCTGCTGCGTTTCCGTGGAAAAAGGACTGAGAGCAGCGGTAAGGCGGGTCATGTATTCATTTTTTGTCATAAGAACCTCCAGGGATTAATTTTCTTTTTTCAGAAGTCTGGCAACGGCTGCAGAGAATTCCAGCCATTCGTCCATCAGCTTTTTCTGGTATTCCATACCGGCTTCGGTCAGGTGATAGTACTTTCTGGCCGGACCGCCGGAAGATTCGGTCAGATACGTGTCAACATAGGATTCGTCTTTCAGTCGTTTCAGAACAAGATACAGCGTGCCGGTAGCAATGGAAATTTCCTGTGAGATGGATTCGGTCAGTTCGTAACCATAGCGGTCACCGTCACAGAGCTTAGTCAGCACGCAAAGCTCCAGAACGCCTTTTTTCAGCTGTGCATTCAAGAGAAAGTCCTCCTTTCCTGGATTTACGCAGACGGTGCAGGGATGGGAGCTGCCTGCATATCTGCTTCTTGCCTTTGATGAGTACATAATATCACAAACTATTCAATAATGCAATATAGTATTTTAAAAAATATGGAAACAGCAGCGTGCCGGATGCAGAGAGCTGCTGTTAAACGGAACAGAGTCAATAAAAAAACAGAACAATATCAAGAAAGGAATGATATTGTTCTGTATAAAGTATCGAAGGATGGAAAGAAAATCAGCGCCATGTAATCAGGCTGATGCTTCCCGCCGGAATTCGGATTGTGTTTCCGTCGATGAGCGCATGGGTCTCGCTGACACAGGAATGATTCCGCGAGCAGACCGCGTCCGGCGCGGATCCGGTAAGAACTGTTAGTTCACCGGTTTTTCCCTGAAACAGATTCGGATTGAAGCTGCAGTCCGGGCTGGCAGTTTGCTTTGCAGCGGTATCGGGATCGCCGGATTGATTCTGGTTCCTTGCATCTTCGGTCACCGCGATCTCATAGTCATGGTCAAAATCCCGGTTCACCACGGCGAGCCGAACTGTCCCATCCGGATTCTGTACGGCAGAAACGTTTAACGCTTCCACCTGTCCTGCCGCTTTTCCGTCAATCACCGGGTTCTGCGACCGGAACGAAACAGAAAGCCGGGTGCCGGTCATCGCAGTCCGATAGAGCCGCAGGGGAAAGGCGATGGTCTGGAACCAGGAGCCGTCCGTTTCGGCAACGATTGGCGCAATGACATTGACGGACTGAGCCAGGTTTGCCATGCCGATTTCCGGAGTGGAAAGCAGGAGATTGAGAATGCTTGCAGTCCAGAGCGCATCCCGCCAGTTATAGGTCTGGAGCAGCCCATAGGTTTCGTCCGGGACAAAATTCCAGATATTCCATTCATCAAGGGCAATCCGGATTTTACCGCTTCGGGGAGGAAAACGGTACCAGGGACTGAAATCCGTGACCTGCTCCGGATAGGTCTGGAGCAGCGCAGTCAGCCGGGCCAGTGTTTCTTTCAGATTCCGTTCTCCGGCAAATGGTCCGTAAAGCCCCATGTTTCCCTCACCGGAATAGTGATGATAGGAGAAATAGTCGGTGACCGGATGAAGGGCATCCAGCACCGGCCGGTTCCAGTCCTCCCGGTCACATCCAACGATGACGGTCTGAATGGTTTTGTCGGTCAGCTTCATGAATTTGATAAATTCCATGGCATCCCGGATGTACAGGGAAACATCATGATGAATGCCGATGTCCGGCTCCGCGTAGGATTCGTTGCCGATGCACCAGTATTTCACCTGAAAGGGCTCTTCATAGCCGTGGCTGCGCCGCAGATTGGCATAGTATGTGTTTCTGGTTCCGTTGCAGTATTCCACCCAGTTTCCGGCCTCTTCCGCTGTGCCGGAAGCCATGTTGACACAGATCATCGGTTCCGCGCCGATCCGGCGGCAGAAGGTGACAAACTCAGCCGTTCCAAAGGAAGGATCCAGTTCGCTGCCCCAGATCAGATTTTTTCGCCGGATCCGTTTTTCCATGGGACCGATGGCATCCTCCCAGTGGTACTGGCACATGATTGTGCCGCCGGGAAAGCGGAGAACGGGAGGCGCCAGCTCCTTCATTTTTTCCAGGACGTCAGCGCGGATTCCGGTTTCGTCGGCAAGCGGGCTGCAGGGATCATAGATGCCGCCGTTGATGCAGGTAAGAATATGTTCAATAAACTGGCCGTAGATGTTCTGGTCAATGACGCCATTGGGCGTTCCGATAGAAAGTTCGATCATAATAAAATCTCCGAAAATAAAAAATCACGCAAACACAGCGGCACAGGAACCGCTGCATTTGCGCTGTCAGAAAATCACACTGCTGCCCGGATTGCATCATGCGGACGGCTGTGCAGGCATCGAAACGATTCAGCCAACGGTAAACACATAGCTGCCCGGCTTCAGCTCAAACGCAGCGCAGCCGTCTGCGCATGTCACTGGAACTGCGCCGTCGCCTTCCAAAACAGAGGCTGTGAAAGTTCCAGTCCGTTTTTCGGGCAGTGTCAGCGGCAGCGTCAGCAGAGCCGTTGTTCCGGTCGGAACGGTACAGCGGTAGATGATCTGGTTCTCTTCGCATTCCCAGCCGGACGAGATCATTCCATAGGGGGAATGGTGCCAGCCCTTTGCCCAGGTCAGACTTCCGCCCCAGACAGGAGAAAGATAGATCCGCTTATAACCTGCTTCTTCCGGGTGTTCGCCGCTGCGGATGCCGAGAACGGTTTCATAGAGCCACTGGCCCACTGCGCCGTAGGCGTAGTGGTTGAAGGAGTTCATGGAAATGTCACCGAAGGTTCCTGTCTCAGAAATGTAGGAATCCCAGCGCTCCCAGATGGTGGTGGCTCCGTTGAGCACACTGTAAAGCCAGCCCGGATTTCCCTTCTGCTCCAGCAGCCGGTAAGCCAGCTCATAGTTTCCCACGCGGCTTAAAGCCGGGATCAGGTGAGCAATGCCAAGGAAGCCGACAGTCAGATGGTCGTCTGCGTCATGGATCGCTTCCGCAAAGAATTTCGCCGTGTTTTCCATGGTTGCTTTTGGCATCAGATCAAAGTCAATCGCCAGCGCGTAGGCAGTCTGGCTTGGACGGAAGGGATTGCCCGGCTCGTTGGAATAGCGGGTCTGGTTGATCGGGGCGGCTGCAGGCTCCGTGCCGGCCCAAGAAGCTGCGGAAGACGCGCCTGATACGGAGTCCGCCTTTGACCGGGAGACTGTCGTCGGCTCGGACTTACTCATCTCGCCCCAGTAAGCCAGAGATCCGTCCTTCTGAACCCATGCCTCCTGAAAGGCCTGGCGGATCTGCTCGAACCGTCTGCGGTAAGCCGCCGCATCCTCCGGTTTGTCAAGAATCGCCGCAATCTTCGACATCAGGTTGGAAACATGAGCCGCATAGGCAGTGGCGGAAAGGATGAACGGGGTGGAGAAATCGAAGGTCAGATGATCGCCGCGCCGCTGCTGAACCTGGATGAACGGAGTCTTCGCCAGATCTGACTGTTTTGGAACAGGAACGCCGCCAACGGTGCGCAGACCGAAATTCTGACGCTCCGGCAGGCTCTGGTAGGCAATCCATTTTTTCATCAGTTCATAGTTGTCTTCCAGCACACGGATATCGCCATATGCCTTATAGATTTCCCAGGGGACAATTACAGCTGCATCACCCCAGCCCGCGCAGCCGTCCGGACGGTTGTCGCCGCCAAGCGGAGCGGTATCGGGAACCGCGCCCTGCTTATTGTACATCAGCTGACCGTCCCTTACGTCCAGCATCCATTTGTGCATGAAAGCGCGGACATCCATGTTAAAGGCAGCTGTTCCAGCGAACACCTGGGCATCGCCGGTCCAGCCCATGCGCTCGTTTCTCTGAGGGCAGTCCGTGTAGACAAGAAGAGAATTGCCGCGCTGCCCCCACTGGATGTTGCTCTGGAGCCTGTTGATCAGTTCGTCGGAGCAGGAGAAATCACCGATCAGATCCGGTGTGTTGCAGAGGACAAGACCTTCCAGGCTCAGAACACAGTCATTGTCTGTCAGCATCATGCCGTTTCCTGTAATTTCCACATAGCGGAAGCCGTGGGAGGTGTGGGACGGAACCCAGGTTTCGCCGTCCGGATCGCCTTTGAGGGTATAGGTATCGGTATTTGCCGCGGAACGGATGTTGCGGATATAGATTTCGCCGTTGGAATAGCTCATCTCACCGAAGCGCAGCTTCAGGGAAAGACCGCGCGGTCCGCGCACCTTCAGGCGGATGGTTCCAACCATGTTCTGGCCGAAATCATAGACATAGTGACCAACCGGATTTTCTGTGACCGCGATGGGAGAAAGAATCCGCTCAATCACGGCAGCCGGTCCGTCCTGGGCGGACAGTTCAAACGGCACAGGCTCAGAGAAGCTTCCATTGGTCGGAACCGGCTCCTTTGGCCAGGGAAGAATTCCGCAGGTCTTCCAGCGGCAGTCCGTGTAGGTCTCTTCCTCCCAGCCGTCCGGTTCCAGCCGGGCGTCATAGTTCTCGCCGTCCAGATAGTCGGCATCGACAACCGGTCCCCGGTCAGTAAAGAGCCAGCTTTCGTCTGTAACATGAACATCTGTCGTGCCGTCCTCATAGGTGATTACCAGCTTGCACAGGAAGCTGCTCTGTTCGCCGTAGTTGAGAGGACCGGAATAGCCGCAGTAGCCGCCGTAATAGCCCTTGGAAACGGTTGCCAGAATCCGGTTGACACCGGTGTGCATCAGCTGGGTCACATCAAAGGTTTGATAGGCAATGCGTTTGCGGTAATCGGTAAAGCCCGGATGGTAAAAGGCATCATCGGCGTGGCTGCCGTTGACAGACAGCGTGTAGAAACCGCGTGCCGAAGCATAGAGTCTGGCATTTACGATTTCCTTTTCTGCGTAAACGCTTCCAAGAACATTGACTGCCGGAACCGGACAGACCAGTTCAAACCGGTTTTCCACCACAAGCCGGTTGTTTTCACAGACACCGAGAATGCTGCAGATACCGGATTCGTCGGAGAAATCCTCCTGCTGATAGATATCCCCGGTTTTCGGGTTGGAAATGATCAGATGGTCATATTCCGCCCGGCTGCCCGGCTGCTTAAATCCAAAGGAAGAAAGGCAGGAACGTCTCGGCGCGAAAGAAGCGGATGCAGGCATCACATCGTCTTCCCGGTCAATGATCGTCCGGCCGTTCAGAGTGACGGTAACTTCACGTTTGTTTACCTCAATGGAAATCCGGTTCCATTTATGTTCCCTTCCGGCAGGAACTGCTTTTGTGTCGATGGGATAGCCATCCGGATCACCCAGGGTCACACAGGTGGGCAGGTTGCCGTCCTGATAGCTTCCGTCCCATGCGTTGTCGCAGTATTCCAGCACGCGCAGCAGGCGGCTGTCCATGTCGAGGTCAAACAGAACATAGTTGTCCTTATTGCGGGCAGCCAGAACAATTCCTGCTGTGTTTCCCGGTTCAACAAGGAAATCGACCATCAGGCGGTAGCAGGTCAGAGCCGCTGTGTTTGTGGTTTTCATCGGTGCGCCGATCCACTGGGCACTGCTCCAGACAGATCTGTCTATTCCCATCAGACCGGTCTCAAACCAGGCGGTTTCGCTGGTGCAGGTCTGTTTCTGGTGGTCGGAAACCGTTACCCTCCAGTAGTAGCGGGTCTGTTCAAGAAGCGGTTTTCCGGCATAAAGAACGCTGCAGAAGGAAGAATCGACACAGCCGCTGTCCCAGACCGGGCTGCTCAGATCTTCCCTGGCGGAAACAACGACATGAAAAGAGGTCTGGGCCGCGCCCGGACGGTCGGAAGAGAAGAGCCAGCTGAAGGCGGGAGCCGGGCAGTCGATCCCCAGCGGATTGGTCATGGCTTCGGTCTGAAGCCGGGTAAGAGTCAGATTTGCTTTTTTTATCATGATGAGAATCCTCGCTTTGCACTGTTTTCGTTGTGATTTGAGCCTGATTATTCAAAATATAATATAACGGTATCCGGCGGCAATGTCAAGATTTATGTCCGGTTCGCTGACCGCCTCTGCTTTGCCGTTGTTTTGCTGCCTGGTATGCGGGAACCGGAATGACCAGATCGAAGCTTGATTTTTCAAAAACCTGTGTTATACTGATTTCAGAAGCGGATGCCGGCAGGAAAAGAGTCGGTTTCCATAGCAGAGTGATCGGATCCGATCAGAAAATGGAGGCATGTTATGAAAACAATAGAAGAACGTTTTTTGCGCTATGTTGCAATTGACACTCAGTCTGAGAATGGACTTGACGTGGTCCCAAGCACGGAAAAGCAGAGAGACCTGGGAAAACTGCTGGTGGAAGAATTAAAAGAGCTGGGACTGACGGATGCGTTTCTGGACGAGCATTGCTATGTCTATGCTACGCTTCCCGCAAACGGTGACGAGAGGAAGGTTCCGGTGATCGGTCTTCTTGCCCACATGGACACAGCCGATGCCTGCAGCGGAGCAAACGTGAAGGCGCGGATCGTGAAGGATTACGACGGCGGTGACATTGTCCTGAACGAAGAGCTTGGAATCGTGCTGTCTCCGTCTGAGTTTTCCTGTCTGGGCGGCGTGAAAGGCCATGATCTGGTGGTAACGGATGGAACGACGCTTCTTGGCGGCGACAACAAGGCGGGAATTGCCGATATCATGGCAATGCTGGACTATTTTTATGAGCATCCGGAGGTGAAGCATGGAACGATTAAAGTCGCTTTCACACCGGACGAAGAAGTTGGAAACGGCCCGAAATTCTTTGATGTAAAGGGCTTTGGCGCAGACTTTGCCTATACCGTCGACGGAGGCGCCCTTGGCAGCATCTGTTATGAAACCTTTAACGCCTGCGGCGTGCGAGTTGCGGTAAAGGGCCGTCAGACGCACCCCGGTTCTGCCAAGGGACAGATGAAAAATGCCCTGACCATTGCCATGGAGTTTGCGTCCATGCTGCCGTCACTGGAGGTGCCGGAATGTACCGAAGGACGGGAAGGCTTCAACCATCTGATGGCAATGAGCGGCGATGTGGGAGCTGCGCAGATGGCATACATTCTCCGTGACCATGATAAGGAGATGTTTCTTCATCGCAAAGAGCAGATGAAGAAGATTGCGGAAGCGCTCAATGCAAGACACGGCGAAGGAACGGTAACCGTTGAAATGAGAGATTCCTATTATAATATGAAAGAAGCGCTGACGGATCACATGCACTGTGTGGATCATGCGCTGGAAGCTTTTCGGGCGATTGGCGTGGAGCCAAGAGTCGAGCCGATCCGCGGCGGAACGGACGGCGCCCAGCTCAGCTACATGGGTCTGCCCTGTCCGAACCTGAGTGACGGCGATTACAATGCCCATTCCCTCTATGAATTTGTGTCCCTGAACGACATGAAGGAAATGGCGAAGATGCTAGTGCAGCTGGTAACCGGTTATTATGAAGAAAACAGGGAATGAAGAAGCAGGATGTGAAAGAAGCAGGACAGAAGAGAAGTAAGATATAAGAGCATCAAGACATAAGAGAAACAAGGCATAAAAAAACAGGATATAAGAGCAGCAAGACATAAGAGAAACAAGACATAAATAAAGCAGGATATAAGAGAAACAGGACATGAAAAGAGGAGGAATTGCCCTATGATTTACCGTAAGTTTGGAAACACAGGAGAGAAGATCTCCGCACTGGGATTCGGATGCATGCGTTTCCCGGAATATGAAAAAGACGGAACGATGTATGTGGATCAGGATAAGGTGGATGAAATGATCCATGAGGCCTATGCGCTTGGTGTGAATTATTTCGATACGGCACCTTATTACTGCAATAAGAACAGTGAGGCGGCTGTCGGTGCGGCTGTGAAGCCGTTCCGCGATAAGGTGCTGCTGTCCACCAAGATTCCGCTGGATGTCTGTAAGAAGCCGGGCGACTATCGCCGCCAGCTGGAAAGCAGCCTGGACCGCATGGGAACCGATCACATCGATTTCTACCATTTCTGGGGAATCAGCCGCAGGGAATATGACGAGATCATCAAGGCTCAGGATCTGCTGGCTGACGCGCAGAAGGCAAAGGAAGAGGGGCTGATTCGACACATTTCCTTCTCCTTCCACGATGATCCGTCTGCCATCAAATATATCATTGACTGCTCAAAGGAGCGCGGCATCCCCATGGAGAGCATGCTGGTTCAGTACAATCTGCTGGACCGCAGCAATGAGGAGATGCTGACCTATGCCGTTTCTCAGGGACTGGGAACGGTGGCAATGGGCCCGGTGGGCGGCGGCCGCCTGTCTGCGCCGACAGAGCTATACGCGAAGCTGACCGGAAAGGCTTCTATCCCGACCTATGAGCTGGCATTTAAGTTTGTTCTCGGCAATCCGGACTTAAACTGCGCGCTTTCCGGCATGCAGACGCTGGAGATGGTGAAGCAGAACGCCGCCCTTGCTTCCAGCGCAGAAGGTTTCTCAAAGGAGGAGTGGGCGCAGCTTGGCGAGTCCATGGAGCAGCTGAAGAAATTCAGCGAGCTGTACTGCACCGGCTGTAAGTACTGTCAGCCATGTCCGGCAGGAATTGAGATTCCGAAGATCTTTAACATGTATACCTACCATAATGTTTATGGCTTAAAGGATACCGCACAGAACATGTATGATCGTTATGTGAAGGATGGAGGCAAGCTGCTGGCGGACTGTAAGAATTGCGGTTTCTGTGAGAGAAAGTGCCCGCAGCATCTGCAGATTCGCAAGGAGTTAGAGAAGGTTGAGGCGGTATTTCGGAAGGAACGGTAAAATCCCGTCCGGAAAACTATGATTTGCTGGAACTGGTTCTGATTCGTCTTGGAGATAAGGAGACAGAAGATGAACTGCTTGGAATGTTGACAACCCTGTTCTGGAAAAAGATGGAAACGGAAGAGCGGATGAAGGCATTGGAAGTGAACTATGGACTTTCGATGAAGAAAGAAGTGAAAAAGGAGGTAGAACGAATGTGTTCGTATAGCGCAGCGATAAGAGAGCGTGCAGAGGATGAAGGGAAAGAAATTGGAAAAGAGATTGGAAAAGAGATTGGAAAGACAATTGGAAAAGCCGGTTCCGTATGTGTTTTGCTTGATTCAATTGGAACTGTTCCGGCAAATTTGCGTAAGCGGATCCTGGAAGAGGCAGATTTGATGGTTCTGGATTCCTGGCTGCTGGCAGCGAAGCGGGCAGAGACGATTGAAATTTTCCTGAAAAGTACCGGTATCGGAATTGAGACCATGAAATAGCATAGAAGAACGGGCGAAGCGAGAGATACATCGTTTGGTCAAGTTTGCTGTGCCCGGTAAAAGACTGATACAAATGAAAAGCGAGGAGTAAGCCCATGAAAAATGAATGTTTCCCGGATGGAACCGCTATCGACAGCTGGTTCTATGACCTTCATGTCCCAACACTTGCCAACCTTGGAACGCAGTACATACTGACGGATTACGGCATTTTTGATGATGGACGAATCTACACAAAGGAGATACAGAAGCTGATTGATACTGCCTGTGAAAACGGCGGTGGTGTCATCGTTGTCCCCAGGGGTACCTACATGACCGGATCCCTTTTCTTTAAACAGGGAGTGCATCTCTATGTCTCCGACGGAGGTGTGTTAAAGGGCAGCAGCGATATCAGTGACTACGAGCTTCGGATGACGCGGATTGAGGGGGAGACCTGTCTCTATTTTACTGCGCTGATCAATGCTGACGGTGTGGATGGATTTACGATGTGCGGACCGGGAACCATTGACGGAAATGGTCTGCGCTCCTGGAAAGCCTTCTGGCTGAGAAGAACCTGGAACCCAAAGTGCACCAACAAGGACGAGCAGCGGCCGCGTCTTGTCTATCTTTCAAACAGCCGAAATGTGCTTGTGGCTGACCTGCACATGATTAATTCCCATTTCTGGACCAACCACATTTATAAATGCGACCATGTGAAGTACCTGAACTGTGTGATCTATTCCCCGGCTGCACCGGTGAAAGCGCCGAGCACCGATGCCATTGACATTGATGTGTGCACCGATGTTCTGGTGAAGAACTGCTACCTGGAAGTGAATGATGATTCCATTGTTTTAAAGGGCGGAAAAGGCCCTTGGGCAGACACAGCAGAGGAAAACGGTTCCAATGAGCGGATTCTGGTGGAGGACTGTGTCTATGGGTTCTGCCATGGCTGTCTGACCTGCGGCTCCGAATCGGTTCATAACAGGAATATTCTGATTCGAAGAATCCGGGTGAAGTGCGGAATGAATCTGGTCTGGCTGAAGATGAGACCGGACACGCCTCAGCACTACGAATATATCACTGTGGAAGAGGTGGAAGGAAAAGTAACCAATTTCGTCAACATCAACCCGTGGACGCAGTTCTTTGATCTGAAAGGACGCAAGGACATTCCGCTGTCTGTCGCGGAGCACATTCAGGTGAAAAACTGTACCTGTGAGTGCGAGACGTACTTTAACGTAAAGAAAGACGAATCGCAGTATCTGCTTTCCGATTTCCGGTTTGAGAATCTGCAGATCCGGGCAAAGAAGGATGGATTTGCGCAGGATGTGATCCGGGATGTTCAGGTGAAGGATGTCCGGGTGGAGCTGATCGGAGAGGAAGGAGCGCTGTGAGCATGTTAAAATCTGCCTATTTTGCCGGCGGCTGTTTCTGGTGCATCACGCCTGTGTTTCGGGAACTGGAAGGTGTATGCGGTGTGACCAGCGGCTACTGCGGCGGTACGGAGGAGAATCCTGTCTACGAGGATGTCAAGCACCAGCGCACCGGCCACCGGGAGACCATCCGCATCGACTACGACCCGGAAACGATTTGCTATGAAACGCTGCTTGACGTCTTTCTGGACGGCGTGGATCCTTTTGATGCCGGCGGTCAGTTTATTGACCGCGGGCATTCCTACACGCTGGCTGTGTACTGGCTGACGGAGGAGGAGAAGCGCGCTGCGCAGGAACGTATTTGGGCGTTGGAGCGTCAGTCCGGTAAGCCTGTGTTTGTCAGTGTGGAGCCTTTTGGCGGTTTTTACTGCGCGGAGGAGGAACATCAGGACTATGACCGGAAGCATCCGGAGGAATTCAGGCAGGAACTGATTGATTCCGGGCGGGTGAAAGGATGATTGAGGAGAAAGAGATTGCTGCAGAGGCAGAATCCGGCTTTGCCGGATTCTGTTTTTTTCGTGAGAAAAGAAGAGGATGGTTGTGAATAGGAGGTATCAGGAAACGAAAAGGATTGACAGAAATGGAGAATTTAGATACAATTTAAATAGGAGAACTAAAACAAAAACAACAAATAAAGATAATACAAATGCAAATCAGGAGGATCTATGAATCAGGAAGAAAAAGCAGAATTAATGGAGAAGAAACCACTATCGAAATCAGAAGTGTTTGTCATGAAGTGCATCTGGGATCTGGGACGTGCGCTGACGCCAAACGAAATCCGGATCCGGCTGCAGGAGGTTTATCAGAAGCGTTATGCATACCCGACGATTAATACCTATCTGAAGAATATCATGATGAAAGGCTATGTCAGCCAGAACCGTGATAACTACTCATTCCGCTATGAGGCGCTGGTGACGGAGGAGGAATACCGTACCCATGAAATTAATGAGATGAAAAAGCTGTGGACCGGTGGATCGGCAAAGAAGATGGCTGCGCTGGTTCTGGAACCGGAGTGTCTGAGTGAGGACGAGAAGCAGCTTCTGAGACGGTTGCTGAACGAATGAGCAGAAGAAGGAAGGGATGAGCATGGTGAATGAAATCGGGAATGCATTTGCCGTTGTCTATCTGGCAGCCGCCGCCGGTTCCGGTCTGATGATCGCGTTGTACACGCTTCCCCGGCTTTGGAAACAGAAGTGTCGGTCAGGCTGTGAGTGGGAGGAATGTGGTCAGGAGGTATGTAGTCAGGAGAAATGTGATCAGGGAAATCACAGCCGGGACGAATGCGGCTGGAGAGACTACTATTTGCTGCGCCTGTTGTTTGCGCTGATTCTGATTCCGGTGGCGGCTGCAGCAGCGGGGAATTGCTGGCATGTGGGTTTGTACTATGATTCTGCAAATGGACGCCGCGTCAAAGGCGATTCGTTTCTTCCGTACATACAGCAGATTTCCTGGCTGGAATGGATTGCTGCTGCCCTGTTTTTGGTTGGTGTGATTCTTTTGCTGAAAGATATTGGGAAAAAGGTTCTTTTTTTGCATTAACTGCAATTGAGAAGGACGGATTTTCCGACTGACCGGATGACAAAAAGCACATGCAGGAAAATGAAAATCCGGCGGAACGTGAGATGCATGGAATCCTATCGGTGTGAAGTTCCGTTTACATTTGGGTGGCTGTTTCCGGTGATTGTGCTGCCGGCAATCCGGGAACAGGAGGATCTTGGAATGATCCTGAAGCATGAACTGATTCATGTAAAATATCAGGATGTGTTTTGGTTACGTTTGTGCGTGCTGGCGGAACGTTTTTTCTGGTTCAATCCGCTGATTTCCAGCTGCACTGCCAAATATCGGAACAACATGGAATACCACTGTGACTATGTGGTTTGCAGAGATATGGAAAACACGCTGCCATACCGAAAACTGCTGGCCAGGTATGGCGTGATGAATCAAACAGAAGGATTGCTGTCCGCCCCGGGGATCACGGAATCGAAGAGTCTGGTGGTGCGACGGATTCAGGCGATTCAGGAAAGGAGATTGACGATGACAAGAGGAAGAAAAGTAAAAACAGTGTTTGCAGCCTTGGGAATTGTGATGCTTAGTAATCTTACGGTATACGCCGGCATCAGTGCTCTGATTATGGATGAACTGGCGGGATCCTCGGTGGTGCAGAGCAACTGGATCGAGATTCCCTATGAGGAATTTGTTCTGGAAGAACACATCACTACCGACGGAAGCTGCGGAACGGATCTGTTTGTGGACGAGTCGGTAAATCCGGATGCCAGGTCTGTTTCTGTAATTAACTGGAATCTTGTGCCGAACCAGGAAGGACGGAGCAGCACGTTTTACGGGCAGGAAGGGGAAAGTGTTCAGATTACGATAAACATGGAGGATGACAGCGGAACTGTCTGGTTCGGTCTGGTGCGGGTAACGGATGGGATGCGGATTCATGCAGAACTGACTGGTGATGGTTATCATAAATTCACGATTCCGTCGTCGGGAACGTACTGTGTGTTTATCTGGAATAAGGGAAGTCAGGAACTGGCGGTGGAAGCGTCGGTGATGCGATAGAAGAAAGAGGGAAATCTGGGATAAATGGAAAGTTATCTCAGATTTTTCTTGACAGAATCAGATTTTAATGATAAGATTTAAATACAAAATGGTAATTAGCACGTGTAGTAAATGATCGGTGAGGAGAAAGAGGTGATTCCGATGGGAAGTGGATATTTAGCGGAATTTCGAATCAATGTAATTCAGACTTACTGTTGTGAAGTGAGTTGGACTGGAATAAGTAGACAATTTCGAGAATATAAACTTGATTGTATTCCAGTCGAGTAGATATTGGAGGTATATACATGAATAAATTTGTGATATCGAAGATGATTGGCAAGGTAATGATTTGTCTAATCCTTTTGTTGGGTCTGGAGTGTACATTCGTATGTGCGGATGAAAATAATGATGTAGTAAAGCATGTGGTGTATGAGGAAGAAACAGATTCTTTGCAGTTGTTAAGAATGGCTGTTGATTAGAGTCTCTCTGAGAATAATACGAATGGAAACAGGAGTTCATACGGAATAGAAAGGGGAACTGAGGAGCAGTTAGTTGCTACACAGCTATTGGAAGAAATAACATATTCAAATGGAGAGACAGAACAGGTTTACTCCAGTACGGGATTCTTTATTTTAGATACTGAGAATCAAGCTGTGACGGCAAGCCAATTAGTAGATAGTGAATTGCTGCTAAACGGCTTTATGGAAGAGTCCATGAGTAAGTATAATATAGTAGTTAGCTGTACAGCACATTGGAACTATTATACGGATGGTATTAATTGTGATTATGCAACTTATGTCGTATATTCATCAAATGCAACAGCGAGCTATTATGTTACACAATTGGAATGTGTTTTTTCATTTTATGAAGACCCAGGATTATATAATGATATATATAACTATATAAACAACCCTGTTTCACAGAAGAGCTATACGATATATAATTCCAATCTATTAAAAGTATCCAAAAATGCAATGTTCACAGCTTATCATGTGGGTGCTTTTGTTCACTTTAACACAGGAGAGGTAACAAGTTTTTACATTGATATTCGTAATGCACCAACTTAATAAAGATTATTACTGTGGATAGTATGTCTGAAGTTGATTAAGTAATCCATGTGTGGGAGAATGACATGATGAAAATAGTATATTGGCTGATTGTGTTGCTTTTAAATTGGAATGTTTTTGTGGATTCAGCAAAATTTGAAGCTGAGAAATATAAATCTCCGATTGAAGGTACATTTTGGGGAATGTCTTTGGAAACTGCGATAGAGAATTTAAATTTGTCGGAAGAGAATATCAGATATCCCAATTTGTCGACTGCATTGATTGAGTATAAAAAAACGATAGAAAATGGATCAATAGATATCACAATGGTTTTTTCAGAGATTCCAGATGACGGATTAATTTCAATGTCTATGCAAATAAATGGTGTTGAAGAAGAGGTAATTCATGAAGCTCTTGTTGCGAGATATGGAATCGAAACAGAAGATAATGAATGGAGTGGAACTGTGTTGAAAGATCTTTCTAAGGAAACGATCGAAAAAATGAATTATGTAAAGTTTCAGATTGCTGAGGAAAAAGGGATATCTTTAGGTGCATTTAAGGAAAAATGGTCAGATGTGGAAAATCAACCACTGATATGGATTTGTCAGGCTAATAATGCTGTAATCTACGAAGCTCCTTATTGGGTCTTGTTTCAAACCGTAAATAATTCTGAAAAATACGAGAATTATGTAAATGAAATCAAAGCAATTTATGATGAATATTGGAGCGGATAGTTTATAAAATTTGGAGATGAAGCAGGATGTAGAGATATGGATATATATTTACGATGCCAAGTGTAATGGATCGAATTTGTGAGAATTTGATTTCGGTATTTTGGAAGAAATAAATATCTGATAGTTAAGGGGTATTGAATTACAGATGGAAGTATCTGTAATTCAATACCCCTTTTGAGCAAAATGCATCATTACTGATCAAACATCTGATAATACTGCAGCATCTGATACTGATTCATCAGCTCCTCCGTCGCCTCATCGGTATCACTCAGATACTTACAGGTATCTTCTGTGTCAATGTAGCCGACGGCGTTGATGACCGGAATCTGCTGGTACAGCTGGTAGAGGAAGCTCTGATACTGGCTCATCGGCAGGTCTGCCACGTCAAAGAGCAGGCTGCTCAGGTAGTTGATGCTGATGGAAACATCGGTCTGTTCCTCGATGTCGTAGTTTGCCCAGATGAAGAACGGAACGATCTGGCGCTTCTGCTGCTGCTCCAGCGTCTGGTTTTCGATGTCCAGGCCGTGCTCCTTGTAGATGGGCTTTACTACATAGTCGTTTGGCTGGTGATCGCCGAAGAAGACAACCAGCGTCGGGCGGTCATCGTCCTCCAGGGTATTCAGCAGGTTGGCGATGGCCTGATCGGAAACCTTCATCAGAGAGAGATAGTTGTTCAGGTATGTGTTGCTCTTGGTGTTCTTAAACTGTGCCTGAACTTCCGGACGGAAGTTTTCGTACTTGTCGCCGTAGCCGCTGTGGTTCTGCATGGTTACGTTGAAGATGAAGACCGGTTCCTCCGTTTCGTTCAGCATGCGGAGAATGTTTGCATAGTCGGACTGGTCATCCACATATTTGCGAAGCTTCACCTTGTCCTTGAAATCGTTGTAGAACAGGGAGGAATCAAAGCCAAGCCATGGATAGACTTTGTTTCGGTTCCAGCCGGAGGCGTTGTAGGGGTGCATGCCGTAGGTTTCGTAGCCCAGTTCTCTCAGCTGAGAGGCAACGGACGGTGTTTCGCCGTGGATGTACTGCTGATAGGCAACGGAGCCGTTGGGCAGGAAGGCCATGGTGTGTCCGGTCAGGAATTCATATTCCGAGTTGGCAGTGTTGCCGCCGAGAACGGAGGAATAGAGGGAACCGCTGACTGTATTTTCAGCGCCATCAAGGAGCGCGGAAACGTTGGGCATGTAATCCACGTTGGTATCGAACTCGCCGAGAACGGAAGGATCGGAAAAGGCCTCGTTCATGATGACGATGATGTTAGGAAGTACTTCCGGCACTGTGGAATCGGTTTCCTGCTCCGCCAGAAGCGTTTCCGCTTTCTGAACACTGTAGCCTTCCGGTTCGTCCACCTGAAGGAGACGAAGATCCATCAGGAACGCAACGTAGAAGCCGTTTGTCTTGTACATGTATTTCGGAGTGAACAGGGTGTTGTCCAGGCTTGTCTTTTCTGCGAGATCCGGCTGGAAGAGGACATTGATGTACATGGTGGTCGGGATGCAGAGCAGAAGGATCATGGCAATGCGGGCAGCAAAGCTGAGCCATTTCCTTTTTGCCTTTTTAAAGAGTTCGGAAAAACGGAAGGACGGAACACGGCTGCAGAGAAGAACCAGGAAAATGGCGCCTCCCACCAGCATGGCAAACAGGTTGTCAATGCTGAACGTATAGTTGTTGGCAACGCTCATTGCCGTTCCAAGGGATAGGAAATCCCAGGGAAGGATCGGCGTGGAGCGAAAGAGAATAACAAAGTAGTTGGCGACGCCGCAGAACATGACAAAGATAATCTGGATGATCAGTGCCAGATGGAACCGGTCCGTCAGGAAATAGAGGAACAGGAGCAGCAGATAGTAGAAAATCAGGTTCAGTACAATTGCGTCCAGTTCCATGGTATCCCACACGATGTGGGTCAGGGACTCCATCAGGTAGAAAGAAACGGTGGGAGCTGCCAGCCCGATCAGCAGGCCGATGGGCCAGGGCAGCCGGAATCGGAACAGGCAAAGAGTGACGGAGAGCAGGCACAGCAGGCTCATCACGCCAAGGCTGATCCAGGAAAACTCATCAAAATAAATTGCGGCGGCTTCCAGACCGGCAAAAATCAGAAAACAGAAAACGGCAGAAACGATGCGTGCCGGAGTGATACGGGTATGTAGCTTCTTCATGAAATCCTCCACAGAAATAGGGTAACGCTGATTTTGCTGATTCAAAACCGGGCAAAAACAGCGCCATATGACTCAAACACAGCAAGTATAGCACATATTTGGGGGGAGAGGAAAGAGAATTAATGGATTTCGAAAAATCTTCACAAAATTGAAAGAATTATTTCCTATATGCGGTAATTTTGCTCCAATTAGCGGGGAAACCCATGTATATGTACAGGGTAGCTTCATCCATGGCGCCGGGAGTATTCAGATAATGGCGGATCACACTTGTAAGGCTTGCTTTAAAGCATTTGAAGTCATTATTGGAAAGTAAGTACCGGAATGCCACCACCATAGCAAACAAATCATGTTTTCCCATAGAATATTGCGTACCGTTTTTGGCAATTCCCAGTTTTTGATGCAGAACAGTGTCCGGAATGTCATTGCGGGTCTGATAAGAATAAAGGCGTTCGCCATGGGCGCAGACATTGCGGAACTTGGTCATTACACTCAGATATTGTTCGAGCTGTTTTTGGTTTACCCGTTCAAAATTGCGGGCAACTTTCGATTGAATGTCTTGTGTTGCGTATTCATAAAATTTTGAGAGGGTACCGAAAGTTATGCCGTTAGTAAGAACCCACAGGGGAACATTGCCATATACCTGCCGTTGATGATTGATATAAGGGTAGTCGCTGTTTCGGTTAGCCAGATTATCCAATGTGGATATCAGTCTGCGGATACCGCTGATGTATCTGGGGGTTGGGTTATAGTTAGCCGGATTCAGATACATAGCCTGAGACTCGCCGTACTTTTCAGTGAAATGATAAGAAAGCAGGGCACGGATATGACGTTCAACTTTCAGGATATACTTCAGAAACAGTTCGCGAAGGTTCTCATCAAAGTGGTACATGGCAACAATATCTTCAAATCGAGTGCCGTCTATATATTTTTGTGTGGTAGAGTTTTTGAAAGGCGTCTTATATCCACCAATCAGGCTGAAATATCCGATCTGCTTTAACATTGCTTCCGCAAATGCATGATTTGCTACCAGCAGGTTTTTGTTTTGTTCCAAAAAGGAAATTTGCGCTTGAAATGTTAAAAATGGTTTTGCCATTGCAATATCCCTCCGAATATAAAAGGGGAGCTCCCGCAGGAACTCCCCTGGTCGCAGGCCTCGCAGGTATCTGCAACTCGATCACTGAACACATTATACACAGGGAAATGGGATTTGTCAATCCCATTAATTCGGTATATGGTTCAATGTTATGGTATGCACAAATTAGTCTCTGCATACACAAATTATAATTAATTTGCAAATGATAGTCAATGTCTTATTTGACAAAAGAAGTAAAAAAAGAGGAAACCAGTTCCAGCTTCTGCTGTCTGGACATCCGCTTGATCGCTGCCTCCCGCTTCATCGCTTCCTGTTTTGTTTCAAAGGATTCCCAGTAAACCAGCTCCACTGGCCGGCGGCTCCGTGTATATTTCGCGCCATGCCCTTCGTTGTGAGCACGAATTCGTTCTTCCAGATGGTTCGTCCACCCGGTGTACAGCGATTTGTCCCTGCAGCGGACGATATAGACGTAGTTCATAAATCCTCCTGCGTATCGTTGACAGAAAAACCGGCGCCATGGAGGCGCCGGAAAGTAGTTGCCAGTGCAATTTGGTGTCTCTGCCCGCTTACCGAGACGTTGCCAGTGCAATTCCGCGTCCCTGATCGCCTACCGCGCAGTAGAAGTGGTAAACCACACCGTTGTGCTGGAAGACATAGGGTTTGTGGGCGAACAGCTTGTCATAGCCTTCGGTCGGCTTCACAAACGGCTCTCCGTCCCATTTCGTCCAGGTTACCATGTCTCTGGAGCAGGCGAAGGTGTCATAGGCCATGCCGTCCCGGGCGACAAAGTAGTGCATCACCCAGAGATCCTTATAGCGGATGACCTGGGGGTCTCCGGCGATGTTCCAGCGGTCTTCGATTTCGTTGGACAGCACGCAGTCCTCACCGTAGCGCTGCCAGCGGATCATGTCGCGGCTGACTGCCATGCCGATCCGCTCAATGCCAAAGCGTCCTTCCTTGGCATTATAATACATTACGAACGGAAATCCAAGCGTTTCTTTTTCATCATAAAGAACATTGCTCTTGTAGAGGGTTCTCTTCTCAAAATGGCGGGTATCCGGATCGTCATTGGTCAGGATCGGTTCCGGATAGCGGGTGAAGGTACCGGGCTCCAGTGTGGGAGACCAGGCAACGCCCATCTTCAGCGGGTCCGGCTCATAGCCCGGCAGGCAGCCGCCGATGTAGGTCATCCAGTATTTTCCGTCATAGGTGTGAACGCCGTGATCCCCTTCCCAGTCCGTGTCCAGAAGGCAGATGCTTCCGTCCAGCTGGAGACAGTCCCAGCCGGATTCGCTGTGGGCAAGCAGCCGGCCCTTTGTTGTCCAGTGGAACAGGTCGTCGGACTCGGCAAGCCAGGTCTCATAGCCTTCCCGCTCTGCCCCCGGAACATGCTTCGCATAGGCCATGGCGAAGGTGCCGTCCTTTTTTCGGTAGATGTTGGGGCAGTCGATGTTGGCGCCCTCTTCGCAGAGGATCATGCCATGCTTCACAGGGGTCTTCATGGTTTCATAGACTTCCTGCATTTCTTCTCTTGTAATTGTTAAATCGCTCATGTTTGCTTCCCTTTCATTCAATGATCAGCGTGACTTCTCCTGTCTCGCCGTCTTTTGGAATAATCGGCTTCTTGACCCAGTTGCCCCAGGCAAGATGCGGATAGTTGTAATCCTTCAGCAGGTGGATGGCGGTGGGGCGGCTGGTGTCTCTGGACAGTACATAGAACTCCTCCAGAACGATGTAGGAGTCGCAGGAGTCATTGGCATGGGTGCCGAGGACTTCAATGGTCAGAAGATGTTCGCCATCTTCCAGTCCGGTTACGGAAAAGACCGGATAGTGATATTTCTTGTCATAGCCGGCGGAAGAACCGGGGAAGTCAACGCCGTCGATGCGCTGGTTGATTTCTCCATCCATCACAACGCCATCCACAAGAACACGGGCTCTTCCATAGTTTACATCCTCCGGCGCGTACCAGATGATGCCGGTTCCGCAAAACGGTACCGTGGCAGAAGCACCGGCTTCGTTACTCCACATCTCCACACCGGTGGATTCATAAGCCGTGTCAGTCATCTTCCACCAGGATCCGCTGTAGGAAATGCGGCTGTCGGTGCAGCGGATGACCGCTTCTTCGGGCTGTCTGGATTCGGCACGGAGATGGACGCTGCCGTCGGAAACTACTTTCCACGGAGCGGTTTTGTCCGAAGAGGACGTGATTTCTGCCTGATACAGATTGGCTTTCAGGCTGGTGAAATCATTGCTTCCGGCAATTCCCAGGTCATATTTGCCATTGAGGATCTCATGGCGGCAGTCGTCCTTCCACGGAAGTGTCGGCGCAGCGCCGAATGGACCGATGACGCTGTCGCGATTTGCGGTACCGTGGCAGCGGGCGATGGATTCTGCCGGATAAACGGAGTTTGCACCGTTTCGGTGCCAGGAAATGGTATCGCTTCCGGAAGCCGCCTCAAGCGTGATTCCCAGTTCATCCAGTCCGCCGCAGTCCACGCCCACGCGCAGCTTGATCTGAGACGGAAGCGGTGCATGGAGCGCATCGATGGTGTAGCGGATGGTGATGGTTCCGTCTGCCCGGATGACAGAGCGGAAGGTCACATCGGCTTTGTGTCCGTAGCTTCCGCTGCTTGTTACAAGGACGGTATCCTCCTGTTTCTCCCAAGAGAAGGAGGAGAGAGCCCATGCCGGAAGCTTCAGATACGGTGTATGGAGCGTCGGACCGCCGGTAATGGCCGGTTTTCCGTCGCGGCATATCTGCGAGAAAAGACCGGTAACCGTGTCGATTTCGCAGAGGAAGGCGGTTGAGCTGGAAGCCGAGGGCAAGGAGGAGCGGTTCGTGTCGATGCTGTTTGCGCTGGAGAGTTCCGTGTCAATGCTGTTTGCGTTGGAGACGTCCGTGTCGGTGTTGTTTGCGCTGGAGTGGTCCGCGCTTGGGTGCCAATCGTTGGCAGCAGAACTGCAACGGACAAAAATCCGCAGCAGGCCGGAGGTTTCCTCTGCATACAGCAGGTCGGAGGTTTCCTCTGCGTGCAGCTGGCAGGACGCATGATCTGCATGCGCATCGATTGCGGCAGAATCGGTTTCCGTGTTCACGTTCAGAATCGGGCATCCGGCTGCAGTACCGGCTTTGCCTTCATGCAGCGGGATCAGATATTCATCCACCTGATTTCCGACGGCATCCATCCACTCCAGATAGAGATAGTCCGCTTCTCTGGTCACCGGAAGGGAGAGCGTACCCTTTTCAAAGGGTTCCAGATCCGGACCATCCACGGAGAAGCAGCCAACAGCAGCTGTTTTGGCAGCCTGACAGTCCTCAATGGAGGCATTTGCGATGTCAGCGGCTTTGAAAAGCCAGCCGTTGATGGTGGTTTCACTGAAATTGGTGTGACAGAACCGGTTTTCTGCTGGAATCAGAAGGGTATCCCCTTCCCATGTGATTGTTTCCACTGGTCTGCCGTTTTCCGCAGCAATCTCTTCCATTAGCGGAGTCACACCGCGCAGAAGAATCGGAGAGTAGGCGCGGCGTGTGCCGTAGTGTTCCGGCTTTCTGCGGCGCCAGATGTCGATAATTCCCCACTCCAGGCAGGTTCCGCCGCCCAGATAGACATTTGTTTCATCGATTCCCGCCCAGATTGCGCCGCCAAGGGCACCTTCTGTGTTCCAGATCTTATCCCAGAAACGGGCGATGCTCATGCCCCAGAATTCACGGACATGGGGATCGCGGCGGTGCTCGGTACGGTTATAGCAGGGGACATGAACAAATTCATCGTGGATGACCGGCATGTCTTTTCCCCAGGAACCGCCCACACTGACGTTATCACGTTTCATTGCCTGATCCGCCTCATAGTTTGAGTAGTGGATGCTCCAGATATCCACCGGTTCATATTCCTCACGTATGGTCATGGGATAGCTGAACTTGGTGACGCGGGTCGGATCCGTTGCTTTGGCAAACCGGTTCAGCAGATCAAAGTTGTAGCCGCCGAAGGACTCGTTGCACAGAGACCAGATGATTACGCAGGGGTGGGAGTAGTCGCGGGCCACCAGATCGGAGAAATGGGTCAGGTAGCGGGTTGTGTGCTGAGGATCCTGCTGGGTGTAATCCAGCGTGCGGGCGATGAACGCCAGCGCCAGCTCGTCCTCCACATAGATACCGTAACGGTCGCATAGCTCCAGGAAATATTCGCTTGGCGGATAGTGGGAGGTGCGGATATAGTTGCAGTTTGCTTCCTTAAAGAGACGGACATCTTCCTCAATGAGCTCACGGGTGGTGGCTCTGCCGTTTAACGGAGTCACCTCGTGGCGGCAGGAACCGCGCATCTTGATTTCCTTGCCGTTGACAAAGAGACGGTTGCCCTCTCTGGCGATCTGGCGGAAGCCAAAGGTTCTGGAGACACGCTCCAGAACAACTCCGTCCTGTTCCAGTTCCAGTGTGATCGTGTAAAGGTTTGGATGTTCGGCATCCCACTGAAGCGGACTGGTGATGGAAAAGCTGTGGGAGTTAAAGCCGTCTGCCGCGTCAAATTCCGCATCGCCTTCCGCAACCGGATCTCCCTCCGGATCAATCAGGCAGGTATGGATTTTCAGGGCGGGAGTGGAAGTTGCAGCCGGGTCGCTGGAATCTGCAGCTGGACCACCGGAAGTTGCAGCGGGAATGCCGGAATCTGCAGCGGGAATGCCGGAAATTGCAGCCAGGTCGCCGGAAGTTGCAGCGGGAATGCCGGAATCCGCAGCCGGATCGTCGGAATCCGCAGTCGGACCGCTGGAATCTGCAGCCGGAATGCCGGTGCAGGCTGCTCCGGCTGCCTCTGCATGAATTCCAAAATCCAGCCGCAGCTGCGCATTTTCATAGATTTCATCAAACGTTGTTGTGGTATGAACTGCGCTCAGGTAGGATTTCGGCAGCACGTACAGATAAACGCTGTGGCAGATGCCTCCGTGTCCGAAGGTGCTGACCTTGTCAATTCGTTCATCGACGGTCACAGCCAGTTCAAAGCGGTCACAGCCGCGGATGGCATCGGTGATCTCCACGTTCCATGTGATGAAGCTGTTTTTATACTCCATCACCCGTTTTCCATTAATAAAAACTGCTGCGAAGCCGTTGACGCCTTCCATTCGCAGGACAACGCGGGAGGAAGCCATCTCCTTCGTCACATCGACCTGTCGTTTATAAATATATCCGCCGCAGAACCCTTTCTGGTGAAGCGGGCTTACCCAGGAGGGAACCGTGATGGGTTCATAACCATCGGTTCCGGGCTCGGCGGCCTTTTTTTCGTAATCCGCTGTATGCAGCAGCATCCAGGTTCCGTCCAGACAGATAACCGGCGTTTCAATGGAATGGCAGAATGCCGGTGCGGGAACTAATGCCGGAACCGGCGGCAGCGAATAGGTATGTTTCATGAACAGGAACCTCCTTTCTCTGATTGTCCGCATTCTTCCAGGAACAGGCTGCAGACTGCCTCATCACCGGCTTTCTTCATCACAGCCGGGCGCATGTAGTTACCCTGGGTCAGGCGCGGATAGTTGTAATCCATGTTGACATACATGGAGATCCGGGACGGATAATCCGGATGCAGGATCTCAAAGGAATCGATGGAAATCCATGTTTCCTGAGACATGGGCTCTTTCGTGCCGGTAACAACGATCTGGCAGACATGCTCGCCAAGAGGCAGGGAATCGGTCTGATAGAGAACCGTGTGGTAACGCTTTTCGTAGCCGCGGCACATGGCCGGGAACTGAACGGCGGGTGTATGCTGGCTGATTCCGGAAGCGACAAGTCTGCCGTCCATCCAGACATCGCAGCAGCCGCGGATCCGGTCTGTGGTGCCGAAAATGGTCAGGCCGGTGCCGTTGAAGCGGATGGTGCAGGACGCATTTTCATCGTGAGCCATGGTTTCTGTGCTGTTTGCCAGTCCGGCGGCATCGTCCACCAGATACCAGTCGCCGTCCCAGGACACGTTTGCCAGCGTGTTTGCATCCTCACGGTCATCCAGCACGCAGCGGGGATCCGCGGTAAACGCCAGCCGCAGGCTCTGCCCGGAAACAGGAAGCAGGCGGATCGCATGATCCGGGGAGGAAACGGAAGCGTCAAGAACATTGGCTTTCAATGAGGTAAAATCGGAGCGATTTTCCCGGTCGGCAATGCCGCGGGGACGTCCGATGTGGTCGGCCGGGTACTGGGGCCAGAGACCGGTGCGCGTCCACTGCAGGGTGTCCATGTCAGACGGCAGCAGAAAACGGATTCCGAACTCATCCAGTCCGCCCGGATCAAGGCCGATGCCGGATTTTACCGTATGGGGCATGGGTCGGTTTACGGACTCCAGACGGCAGGTGGTGTGAATCTGGCCGGATTCGCAGATTTGCAGGAAGAAGGAAACGGAGCAGTCGGTTCCGTAATCGCCGCGGATGGTCAGACATACGGCTTTGTCTGCCTGCTCTGCGTCGAGGGCGGTCAGCTTCCATGGACCGAGACGGAAGCGGCCGGTGTGGAGGAACGGACCTTCACAGATAATCGGCTTTCCGTTCAGGGAAACACCGGTAAGCAGACCGGTCTTTGTGCTGAGCTGACAGCAGATGCGGGAATTTCTGATGGTCCAGGAATCTTCCTGCTTATCAACGGTGAGCGGATCCTCGCTGTAAGCCATTTTGACATGCCAGTATTCCGGCTTGGGCTGGTGACTGCAGTCAAGAATGCCATAGTGGTATCGTTCCAGAGAGGGATGGAAACTGCCGTCCTCATCCACAGCTGCCATGATGGCGCCGCCGAGAGCACCCGGCGTGTTCCGGATGTTATCCCAGAAACGGGAAAGGCTTTCGCCCCAGAATTCGTGAATGCCGTCCTCTTTCTCCAGAGAATCCAGATCATAGGTGGGAACAAGGGCATAGGCATCGTGAAGAACCGGGAGCCTGTAATCCTGTGCCATGCCGACGGCATAGCCAATGGCATTATCCGCGCCCTGTGTATGGAAAATCACCATCTGGTCATAGCAGACGTCGCTGTCCAGATTCCATGCGCCGTGCTGCATGCTCCAGACATCCGGAACCCACTCATCCTGAGGGATGGTCATGGGAAGATGGAAGTTTGCCAGGCGATCCGGATCAAGCGCCCGGGTTATCTCCAGCTCCAGACGGAACTGATCGCCCCAGACGGAATCATTGCCAAGGCACCAGAGAAGAACCGACGGATGGGAGCGGTCACGGATCAGCATGTCCTGATACTGTTCCAAAAACAGCGGCCGCAGTGCCGGTGCGTTCTGGGTTGCCGGGCGGGGGAAGCCGGTGCCGTCCATGGGCGCGCTCTGTCCGACACAGTTGACCGGAGCACTCTGTTCCACCAGGACACCAGCTTCATCGCAAAGCTGAAGGAACCGTTCACTGAACGGATAGTAGAGACTGCGCAGATAGTTGACATTGGCATCGACAAACAGCTGCAGATCGTCTGCCGGGTCAAAGCCCTCTCTTGCCAACGGTTCCCGGTAGGCAAGACCGCGCAGCTTCAGCGGCTTTCCGTTGAAAAGAACCTGCTGGCCGGATTTTTCGATTTTACAGAGTCCGGCTGTCTTTTCGCAGCGCTCCATGGTTTTCCCGCCGATTTTCAGCAGAAGGACAATCCGGTAAAGGTATGGATCTTCCGGACTCCAGAGACGGGCATCGGGAACAGTCACGGTCAGTGCGCCGTTCAGCGCAGAGGAGAGGGGGAAGACCTGACTGGCAGCCAGCTCACCGCAGATAGTTTCGACCTGAACCTCGATGGAAAGGGACGATGACGCGGCGGAGTCTGTGGATACCTGCTGCGGCAAATCTCCCGCCGGCGAACATTCAATCGCAAAACTCCAGCTGCCGTCCGCGTGAATGCTCCGTACATAGAAATCACTGAAATAGACGGACGGAACCTGGAGCAGGGTCACATCGCCAAGGATGCCAGCCTGCTGGTAAGGGCTGAGTGTCACTTCGTCGGCCTCCAGTTCCAGTGAAACGGTCAGCGGGAAGGCAGGTGCCTTCAGCAGTTTTGTCAGCTCCAGCTGCCAGTCGGTGAAGCTGCCGTAGTGGCTGCGGGAAGCCGATTTGCCCTCCGCGTCCGTTACACAGAGCATGGCGCGGCAGCCCACACGGCTCAGACGAAGAAACCAGTGGCTGCTCTCTTCCCATTTGGTGAAAGTTGTCTCCGAAAGCACTGCCTCATAACGTCCGGGGGCAGTTTCCCGGAAAAAGGACGTGATGGGAAGGACGGAATTCCCCCGCAGCTGTGGTGACGGATCAGGGAGAAGAACCGCTTTTTCGATGCAGAAATCAGACATAAAATCCCTCCTGTAATGTAATTTGAAAACAAATGTATATACTTCTGGTAAGCTGATTTTATCGTATCAGAAAACAGGAAAAAACAGTATGGAATTTCTTGTTTGTTATATGGAAAGTTTTATGTGCGCCGGGAAAGAGACCAGAAGAGCAGGTACATGCCTTATTGACACCGCAAAAAGGCATGTGCTATTCTAGTATCAGAATACTTTCGGGAGGAAAAGAGATGGAACTGCGCAATCAGATTACAGTCGAACAGAAAACCGCAATATCGATTCAGCAGATGCAGTCTTTGGAGATTCTGTCCCTTAACAGCCTGGAGTTGGATCAGTATCTGAAACGTGAATTTGAAGAGAATCCGTTTCTGGAATATGATCCGGTGCAAAAAAGGACGGAACTGACTGTGTCGGAATTGGCAATGATTTCGCATGGAGCAGACCAATCCATATCAGATATCTGGGAAGAAGAGGAAGAAGACAGAAATCAGCCGGATTCAATCGGGTATAAGGATGATCTGGAACCGGAAGAACTGCTTCTCCAAATTGATGCCGGACAGGTAACAAAAGAAGAACTGCTCATTATGAGAGAGATGTTCGATTTTCTGGATGAGAAGGGATATCTGGCGGTGCCACTGACAGAAATGGCGGATATCCTTGGAATCGAGGCTGCGCTGGCAGAAAAATGTCTTCGGATTTTGCAGGAAATGGAACCGGTGGGGATCTTTTCTGAAAATTTGTCACAATGTCTTTCCAGGCAGGTACAGAAACTGGGAATAACAAATCGCAATATTTACCGGATTATTGAGGAGTATCTGGAAGAGCTTGCGAATGGAGAATATGAAAAACTGGCGCAGTTTCTGGGAATATCGGAGCAGGAAGTAAGAAAGTGCGAAGCAGTGATTCGAAAGCTGAATCCGTTTCCGTTGGCACAGGCAAAAACGGAGCAAACCATGTTCATCATTCCGGATCTTGTTCTTACCTGGTCTGACGGAACCTGGTGTGTGCAGCTGAATGAATCGGAATCGGACTGCTATTCCATCAGCAGCTATTATGCGAAGATGGTATCGGAAACAAAGGACAGCGAATTGAGAGGATATCTGCTGGAGCGATGGCGAAGAGCCAGGTGGATTCTTGACGGAATTGAGCGGCGAAAACGGACGCTGCGGGCAATTGCCGGTTCCATTGCAGAAAAGCAGGAAGCATTTTTTCTGGGGAAAGGGCGGATGCGTCCGATGACAAGAAGAGAAATCGGTTTGCTGACCTCTCTCCATGAATCGACAGTCGGGCGTGCTGTGAACGATAAGTATCTTCAGTTTCCCTGCGGTACCATGCTTATGAGTGAGCTGTTCTGCGGAAATGCGGCAGTCGGAGAACATACCGCGTTTGAGGTGAAAGAGCGGATACGGGATCTGATTGATGGGGAATCAAAGATGCGTCCATACAGTGATGCAGAGCTTGTGGAATGTCTCAGGCGGCAGGGAATTACCGTATCCAGGCGTGCAGCAGCAAAATACAGAGAACAGATGGGAATCGGTTCCAGTTTTGAACGAAAGAAAGGAAACAAATGAATAAATATAAAATTTGTTGTGTCACATATTTGAGTCTGGATGATCTGGTGCGGGATACGGTAAGTCAGATCGAGGATCCGGAGCTGGAGATTGAGCTGGTAAGCGGGTTACGGGAACGGGTACTGCCGGAAATTGAGAAAAAAATTGCGCTTGGAACAGAAATTATTTTAGCCGGAGGCGCAAATGCGAAAATCATTAAAGACTTCTGCAACATACCGGTTCTGGATTACCAGATTAACAGTGTCGATTATCTTCTGGCAGTCAGCAACAGTCAGAAGATTGGAAAACGGATTGCGATTGTAACGTATCGGGAACCCATAAGCCAGGAATTAATCCGTTATCTGAACGCGGCACAGATCATGGTGGAGAATATCATCTATGAGGATACCTGGGACCTGATGAATCAGCTGACACCAGAACGGTTTGATGTGGTCATCGGAGGCGCTCATGCGGTGGAAATGGCAGAGAAAACCGGCATCAAATCCATGTCCATTTTTGAATTACAGTCTGGATGGAATCATTTTAACGGATGCCAATGGATGTATTCTGGATTTCAGCGAAAGTACAAAGAAATATCTTCCGGAGAATCGGAAGGTGACAAAAGGAGAATATCTTCAGATTGTGCTGCCGGAAGGGCATCTGGAGGCGTTTGTTGAATCTGGAGAAAAGGAGCAGACGGTTTCGGTACAGATTCAAAAACGAAGTCTGGTGCGTCGATTCGTCCGGATTGAAGACGCAAGAGGGCGTTACATAGGGAACATCTGTATCCTGTCAGAGGTTTCAGAACAGCAGAAATCGCAGATGAAGCGCGAGGAAAAGGATCGAAGAAAAGGATTTGAAAGCAAATATACCTTTAAAGATCTGATCGGATCTTCCTATCGGATGAAAGAATGCATCGCAGGCGCAAAGTTTTTCGCGGGAAGCGATGCAAACGTGCTGATTTATGGGGAAACCGGAGTTGGAAAAGAAATTCTTGCACAAAGCATTCATAAAAACAGCCGAAGAGCGGCAGGTCCATTTATTGGAATTAATTGTGCCGCATTGCCGGAGAATCTTCTGGAATCGGAACTGTTTGGTTATGATGAAGGTGCGTTTACCGGAGGCCGTAAAGGCGGAAAACCGGGACTCTTTGAACTGGCGGAGAATGGAACACTGTTTCTGGATGAGATTGGAGAAATCAATCCCAGCCTTCAGTCACGGCTGCTGCGTGTTCTGCAGGAAAAAGAAGTAATGCATATCGGCGGAGACCGTGTGATACCAATCAATGCAAGAATTATTTCTGCTACCAACCGAAATCTGGAACAGATGGATTCGGCGTGTTTTCGAAGAGACCTTTTGTACCGCCTGAACATTTTGGAGCTTCAGCTTCCTCCGCTTCGGGAGCGGGAGAATGATGTGATTGAGCTGTTCCGGTTCTTCTGCGCCAATGGGGAAGATCGCGGTAGTATGGAAAACGGCATTGGGGAAGTCCTGAAGGCATATTCATGGCCGGGCAATGTAAGAGAGCTGCAGAATGTATGTGAACGATATTCTCTGTACATGCAGTCAAATCTGAACAAAAACAGTGGATATGTAAAGCGCTGCATTGTAAGGGCAATTGGAGAAGAACGGTTATTCCGGGATATTCTCAGGCGATACAGCTATACACCTGGTGAAAAGGAGATTCCCGAGGCGATGCTTACAGAGCTTACAGAAATTTTCCGATACAGCAAGGATCAGCTGGCAGAAAAACTTGGAATCAGCAGGACTACTCTGTGGCGGAAAGAAAAAAACAAAAAATAAATGAATGATTATGGAAAGCAGGGACGGAAGTCTCTGCTTTTTTGTGTGGAATTTTTTTGATGAAAATATTTCACAGAAAGAGAGCTGCTTTCAGGCGGCTGTGAATGGAAACAGTGAAAAATGTTTCAAAAAATGGCGGAATTCAAAAAATGAAACAGGAACAAGGTGGAAAATGACGGAAAACGCCTTAAAATCCGTCGAAAAAAAGTTGGCACGGAACTTGCTATTTAAACAGGTAAAAGGAAAAGGAGGAGCGCGGATGGCACAGGGATTATTAAGCGGCGTAAAGGTTCTGGATCTGACAAGAGTTCTCGCTGGTCCGTACTGCGGCATGATGCTGGCGGATATGGGCGCGGATGTCATAAAAATTGAACGAAGAGACGGCGGTGACGATGCAAGAAAAAATGCACCGATTGTAAATGGGGAAAGCGCGTATTTCATGAATCTCAATCGGAATAAGCGGGGGATTACACTGGATCTGAAAACGGAAAAGGGAAAAGAAATTTTTAAGGAGCTGGTAAAAAAGAGCGATATCGTTCTGGAAAATTTCCGGCCGGGCGTAATGGAAAAACTGGGGCTTGGATATGAAGATCTGAAGAAACTCAATCCGGCAATCGTATATGGAGCGGTATCCGGGTTCGGACATTATGGTCCATACAGCAAACGTGCCGGATACGATATCATCGGTCAGGCGATGAGCGGTCTGATGAGTACCACCGGCTGGCCGGACACACCGCCGACGAGGACAGGAACAGCGATTTCTGATGTGGTAGGAGGTCTGAGCTGCTGTATTGGCGTTCTGGCTGCCTACAGCAACCGTCTGAAAACGGGAATTGGAGATAAGGTGGATGTTTCACTGGTGGATTCTACCGTCTCCGCACTGGAAATCATTAACATGATTTATCTTTGTACGGGACGGATACCGGACAGGATTGGAAACCGCTATGAGGCTATTTATCCCTACGATTCGTTTGAAGCCAGGGACGGAATGGCAATTATCGCCTGTGGAAATGACAAATTATATGGAATTCTGAAAACCATCATTCCGGATGAGCGGCTGCAGGAGGAACAGTTTGATTCCAATCTGGATCGGGTGAAAAATCATGGATTATTGAAGCCGATTATTGAGGGATGGACGAAAGAACGAACCGTTTCGGAAATTGTGGAGATTCTGCTTCAGAAAGGAATTCCAGCGGCTCCGGTAAACCGAATCGATCAGGTAGTAACAGATCCCCACATAGCAGGTGCCAGAGAGATGTTTGTCGAGGTGGAACATCCGGTGGCGGGAAAGGTGAAATTGACAGGAAATCAGCTGAAATTTACGAATAACAGGATTGAGATCCATACACCGGCGCCGCTGCTTGGACAGCATAACCGGATGGTACTGATGGAGGAACTGGGTTATACAGAAGAGGAATGTATCCGACTGGAAGAAGAGAAGGTGATCTGATGAAGAGACGAGTGAAGATTGTTGAGGTTGGACCCCGTGACGGGTTTCAGAGTATAAAAGAGCCAATCCCTGTTCAGAAAAAACTGGATGTGATCCGCGGATTGCTGGAAGCAGGAATTCAAAAAGTCCAGATTACGTCCTTTGTCAGTCCGAAAGCAATTCCTCAGATGCAGGATGCAGAAATCGTTGCAAAGACCATTCTGGAGGAGTATCCGGACAAAGAGCTGTTTGCGCTGGTACCAAATTTTATTGGAGCGCAGAAAGCTGTGGAAGCCGGACTGAAAGAACTGACTCCGGTCATATCCCTCAGTCAGTCCCACAATTTGGCCAATGTCAAGCGGACACATGAGCAGTCTTACGAAGAAATCCGGAAAATCAGAGAAACCTTTTCTGATCGAAAGCTGACAGTTGACATTGCGACCGTGTTCGGCTGCCCCTTTGAAGGCGAAATTCCGGAAACGCAGCTGTACTGGATGATTGAAACACTGGCTTCGATGGGAATCCGATCATTTACGCTGTGTGATACCATAGGAATTGCTCATCCGTCCCAGGTTCAGCGGATGATTGCCAATGTAAAAGCGCGATATCCCCAGTTTCAATGGAATATCCACATTCATGATACAAGAAACATGGGTATGATCAACAGCTATGCGGCAATTCAGGCCGGGGTGGATGAAGTGCAGACTGCGGTGGGAGGTCTTGGCGGCTGTCCTTTTGCACCGGGAGCAACCGGAAACACGGCAACGGAAGATCTGGTTTATATGCTGGAGCGGGAAGGATATGAGACAGGAATTCATTTCGAACGGTTATTGGAAACGGCGAGAACACTGCGGGCAGAAGTAAATGGAAATTATAGCGGACACCAGATCATGATTAGCAAACAACCATGTTTTGTTCCGCAGGAATGAGAAAGGAGATTCAAATGAAGATTGTTGTATTGGATGGGTATACAGAAAATCCGGGAGATTTATCCTGGGAGGCGATGGCCGGAGAAGGTGATCTGACGGTATATGACCGAACACCGCTCTCTGAAATTGTCGGCAGAATCGGGGATGCGGAAGCGATCTTTGTGAACAAGACACCGATTTCCAGAGATATCCTTGAAAAATGTCCCAATCTGAAGTTCATCGGCGTGCTTGCTACCGGGTTCAATGTAATTGATGTGGAAGCAGCCAGGGAAAAAGGAGTTTATGTCTGCAACGTTCCATCCTATGGAACTGACGCAGTTGCTCAGTTTGCAATGGCGCTGCTTCTGGAGGTCTGCCATCATGTGGGCGCTCACGATCAGTCGGTCAGAAAAGGAAATTGGACACAGAATCCGGACTGGTGCTACTGGGAATATCCGCTGATTGAGCTGAAAGGAAAATGTCTGGGAATCATTGGATATGGAAAAATCGGAAAACGGACGGCACAGCTTGCACAGGCATTTGGAATGCATGTGCTGGTATATACCAGACATCCCGGCAAGGAAGAAACCGTCTCGTTTGTGACGCTGGATGAATTGCTGAAGCAGGCAGATGTGATTTCTCTGCATTGTCCGCTGACAGGGGAGACGGAGGGCATCGTCTGTGAAGAAACGATTGGAAAGATGAAGGATGGTGTGATTCTGATCAATACATCCCGCGGTCCGCTGATCTGCGAAGAGGATCTGGCTTCGGCACTCAGAAGCGGAAAGGTGGCAGGCGCAGCTGTGGATGTGGTTTCTGTTGAACCGGTTCGAGAGGAAAATCCGCTGCTCCATGCACCAAATATCATCATGACACCTCACATCGCATGGGCGTCGAAGGAGGCGCGTCAGCGTTTGATGGACACAGCGGTTGAAAATCTGATCCAGTTCAAAAATGGAACACCTCAGAATGTGGTAAATGGAGTGAAGTAGGAGGATGGGATATGAGAAAGAAGCGCAGAAGGCTTTCCTACATAAAGAAACACTGGATGTTATATGCAATGCTTCTTCCGGGATTTGTTTATCTGATTGTATTTAAATACATTCCGCTGGGAGGATTGGTGATCGCATTTCAAAATTATAATCCGTTTCTCGGTCTGACAGAAAGCCCGTTTGTTGGACTGAAGCATTTCATCTTCCTGTTTTCAGGAAGTGATTTTAAGAAGCTGATGGTAAATACCCTCTGGATATCGGTGCTGAACCTGATTTTCTATTTTCCAATGCCGATTATTACAGCCCTTTTGCTGAATGAGATCAGAAACTACCGGTTTAAGAGTATTGTTCAGACAATGATCTATATTCCTCATTTTATTTCGTTTGTAATCGTTGCCAGTATTACCTATGTCCTGTGCAACGAAGATACGGGCTTTATCAACATGGTAACGGAAAAACTGATTGGCCATACCCTTCCTTTCCTGTCCGGAACGGAATATTTCAGACCAATCATTATTATCCAGAACATCTGGAAGGAGACCGGCTGGGGAATGATCGTATTCCTGGCGGCGCTGGCCGGTGTGGATGTTCATCTTTACGAAGCTGCAAAGGTGGATGGTGCCGGAAGATGGCGCCAGATGTGGTATATTACGCTTCCCGAAATTAAGGGCACGATTGTTATTATGCTGATCCTGCGTGTTGGCTCTTTGCTGAACACCGGATATGAGCAGATCTATCTGATGTCCAATGCGCTGAACCGCTCCGTTGCGGAGGTATTTGATACCTATGTATATCGAATTGGTATTTCCAATGGCCAGTATTCCTTTGCGACGGCGGTTGGAATTTTCAAAGGTGTGGTCGGATGCGTGATGGTGCTGTCAACGAACCTTCCGTTTCTGTATATTTTTGGAGGATCGTTTGCAACGGAAAGAGAGCTGTATGAACGGCCGTTTCTGATCATTCCGAGAACCTTTTCTCTGAATGCATATAAGTTTATCATTGATGACGGAAGAATCATTCAGGGATTAAAGAATTCGGTGCTTGTAACATTTCTTGGAACGGCAGTTGCGATGGGTCTGTCATCGACCTTTGCCTATCCGCTGTCCAGAAAGGATTTTGTAGGAAGAACGGCTGTCCTGAACATGGTTATTGTGACGATGGTGTTTTCCGGTGGAATTATTCCCAACTATCTGCTGGTGAAATCACTGAACCTGATTGACAGCTATGGCGCATTGATCCTGCCGGGTGCAATGAGTGCGTTTAACATGGTGATCATCAAGAATTTCTTTGAGGGGATGCCAAAGGAGCTGACAGAAGCAGCTGTCATCGACGGCTGCAGCGATTTCAGCATTTTTATCCGGATCATTGTGCCGCTGTCAAAACCGGTACTGGCCTCCATCAGTCTGTTTTATGCGGTTTCATACTGGAATGATTATTTCAATTGTATGCTGTACATCAATGATACGGCAAAGCAGACGGCACAACTGATTCTGCGTTCCATTGTCCTGCTTGCGCAGGGATTCGATCTGTCCGGAAGTCCCATCGATTTTGGTACAAACGGAAAACCGCCGTCACAGGCTGTCAAGCTGGCAACCACGATTGTGACTGTGGTTCCGATCCTGATTGTCTATCCTTTTGTCCAGAAGTTCTTTACAAAAGGTGTCATGATCGGAGCAGTAAAAGGGTAATGAAATCATTCAAAGAATGATCGATTTAAAGTCAGCCGCAGAAAGCGGCGGAAAGAGAGGAATTTTTTATGAGAAGAAACACAGTGAGAAGGATTGCGGCAGCAGGAATGACGGCATTGATGTCATTGGGAATGGTATCCGGCTATGCAATGGCTGAGACAGCCGAAGGAAGTGAAAGCAGCTTCCGTGATGAACTGCCGGAGGATTTTAAGATCTCCATTATGCTCAGTGATTTCGTTGGAAATCCCAACAGCGGTGAATATGGTCAGATGATCCATGATCGTCTGGTGGAGATTACCGGTTATGATTTTGAAATTACATGGATTACCAGCAGCAATTACAATGAAAAAATCAGCACCGTACTTGCCAGCGGCATCTCCGCAATGCCGATGATCATGAAACTGAACACACAGTCCGGCGTTGTTGTTCAGGCAGCTGCCAGTGATGCATTCTGGGCGATTGAAGACTGGATGTGGGACAGCGAAACCTATCCGTACATTTCTCAGGCGAAGAAGGAGATTGAGGACAACTTCACGATCAACGGACATATCTATGGACTTCATAACATGTCATCCGCTCTGGGAAGATATGGTTTTGGATATCGCGCAGACTGGGCAGAGGCTCTTGGCCTGGATGCACCAAAGACCATTGATGATGTATATGAGATGCTGTATGCATTTACTTACGGAGATCCGGATGGAAACGGAGTCGACGATACCTACGGTCTGAACCTTTGCTCTTATACCGGTCCGTTGAACCTGATGCAGACCTGGTTTGGCTGCGGAAACGGATGGGTGGATGACGGAGAAGGAAATCTGGTTCCGGTTCACATGACAGAGGAGTATATGGAGGCGCTGGAGTGGTTTAAGAAGCTTTATGATGACGGTCTGATCACCAATGACTGGGCAATTCGTGATACCGGAACATGGAAGGATGACAATTGTAACAGTAAGGCAGGCGCATATGCGGACTGTCTGGACGATGTAAGAATCATCTGGGACTACTATGTAGAGAATGAGATTCCCAGTGTTCTGGATGATGGCGAATATGCGTCAATGGGCATGGTATCCGGTATTTCCAAAGATGGAACGGATGCGAAGACACTGGCATGTGTATCCAAAAACTTCTTCGTTGTGACAAAGGCTGCAGAGTCCGAAGCAGAGGCTCAGGCTTGTCTGGATTTCCTTGATAAGCTGTGCTGTGACGAGGCGCTGATGCTCATCAACTACGGTATTGAAGGCGTGAACTGGGAGCTGAATGAGAACGGTGATGTTGTTCGGATTAACGGCGATGACGCAAGTGTATCCAAATCCTATCAGGGTCTTGATCAGCTGGCTCCGTATATTCCAAATAAGTATGCAACAAACTACACTTATGATGTGGATGAAAGAACACAGATGCAGAACGACAGATGGGAAGAGGGCGCGAATTATGTTGTTTACAACCCTGCGCTGGGCTACCTGACCAACTCGGAAACGTACATTGCAATGGGCGGAAATCTGGATCTGATCATTGAGGATGCGCGTACACAGTATATTGTAGGTCAGATTGATGAAGCTGGACTGCAGGACGCGTGGGATTTGTGGTACACCAGCGGCGGAGAGCAGGTAATGGAAGAAATCAACGAGATGTACCATGCTGATCTGGAAAGAGAATAATCATCAGGAAGAAAGTCTTTTCTGAAACATAACTCATAATTATTTGCCGGCATGGAGTCAGGGATTTCATGCCGGCATTTTCATGGAGGAAAAGAGATGTATTATGAGGAAATAGAAGCATTTTGCAGAAAATTTGACAGGACAGAGAAAGCGTATGGATTTCGGGCAGAATCGATTGACGCGCATCGAAGCTGGAAAGAGAAGTCGAAAATACGGCTGAAGGAAATTTCCGGCCTGATTTTCTGCGAATCTGTGGAACGAAACGGGATGTTCCATTCGTCGGAAACCTGCGGAAGTTATTTCCGGGAATATTGGACCATGGAGACAGAACCCGGAATCACGATGCCGTTTTACCTGCTTCGGCCTGCCAATGCAAATGGAGCTGCAGTCATTTGTCTGCATGGCCATGGCGGGGGAAAAGAAACGACTGTCCGGGATTTCCGGTTCCCGTCCGTTTATACGCGGCCGGAGAAATACCGGGATCAATCACTGGCAGAAAAACTGGCAGAAATCGGTTTTTTTGTGCTTTGTCCGGATGAACGGGGAAGCGGAGAGCGCAGAGAGGTGTTTCAGCAGGGAGATCAGGCAGAAAATTGGCATTCTCATTCCCATCGTGAGCTGATGCAGATTGCGTTGGGCTTTGGACAGTCCGTGGTTGGTCTGGCTGTCTGGGATCTGATGTGCCTGGTGTCGTTTGCTCAGACGATCCCGGAAATTGATCACAAACGGATCGGATGCAGCGGGTTTTCCGGCGGCGGTCATGTCTGGTGCGGAACAGGCGTGCCGGAATTTTTCGAGAGGTATCTGTGAGTGGAAGAATGGTTCTCTGTGCGTGCAGCGAATGCTGAAAACAGAGCGGATTAAGATGGATGTGAGGGATAAAAATGAAAAATCGATTACAGGAAGTGTTGAATGGTGAGGCCGGAACGTATATGATTCCATTTTTCTGGCTTCATGGGGAGGATTCCAGTCGATTGACCGAAGAGATGGATAAGATATGGGAAAGCGGAATTGATGCCATATGTGTGGAATCCCGTCCGCATCCGGACTTTCTTGGTGAACGATGGTGGAAGGATCTGGATCGGATCATGGAACATGCCGGAAAGAGAGGGATGAAGGTATGGATTCTGGATGATGCTCATTTTCCCACGGGCTTCTGCAACGGGATGATTACAGAAGACTCTGCATATGGGAAGCGTTATCTGGATCATTACTGTATTGATGTGGCGGGGCCGCTTTGCGGATGCAGTTTCATGGTTTTGGTGAATCCGGGGGAGCGGCTTGTTGGTGTGGCTGCAGGCCGGAGAGACCGGAAGAATCCGTCCAGACTGACGAATCTGGTTGATTTGACAGACCGCGTGAAGGATGGGAAGGTATATGCGGATATTCCGGATGGATTGTGGTGCATTGTGGTTGTCAAGGAAACGCGGACTGGCACAGGACGAAAAAATTATATCAGCACCATTGAGAAAGAGGCGGTTCGTTTTCTGATTGATGTTGTATATGAGGCGCACTACCAGCATTACAGAGAGGAGTTCGGACGGACATTTGCCGGGTTCTTTTCAGACGAACCGGAGATTGGAAACTGTCTGGACGAGTATGGATTTCAGTCGGGAATCGGACAGCAGGACATGAAGCTTCCCTGGAGCAAAAACGTGGAGGCAGAGCTGCAGCAAAACTGGAAGAAGCAGTATCTGGAAAATCTGATTTCTTTGTGGTTTGATACGAAAGACGGAGAGGAGAACGCTTCCGGCAGGAACCGGTATGAGTTTATGGATCTGATATCCCGCTTATATTCGGAGAATTTCTGCAGTCAGATTGGTGAATGGTGCCGGGCGCATTCGGTGGAATATATTGGTCATGTGATTGAGGACAATGGAATGCATGCGAGACTTGGGTTGGGAGCAGGACACTATTTCCGGGCGCTTTGGGGGCAGGATATGGCAGGAATTGATGTTGTTCTTCAGCAGATTCGCCCTCAGCTGGATGACTGTCTGTTTTACCGTGTCAGAGGAACCGCGTTTTATGACGGAGAGTTTTTTCACTATGGGCTTGCGAAATTGGGAAGTTCCCTTGCACATCTGGACGCGAAGAAGCATGGGCGCACGGTATGCGAGATTTTTGGTGCCTATGGATGGAGTGAGGGTCTGAAGCTGATGAAATGGCTTCTGGATCACATGCTGGTGAACGGAGTGAATTATTTTGTTCCTCATGCGTTTTCCCTGAAAGCGTTTCCGGATCCGGATTGTCCGCCCCATTTTTACGCGCAGGGAAAGAATCCGCAGTATCCTTATTTTCGGGATCTGATGAACTATGGAAATCGTGTCAGCCATCTGATTCAGAACGGGGTACACAAATCGTGTGCGGCGCTTCTGTATCCGGCGGAGCAGGAATGGATGGGAGCGCATATGCCGTTTGAACGAGCCGCAAAGGTGCTGACAAGGAATCAGATTGATTTTGATGTACTTCCTCTTGATTTTATTTTGTCAGCTGAGGTGAAGGAGGGGATGTTGCATTGGGGACAGGAAAAGAGTCCCGTGCTGGTGATTCCGGGAAGCTCGTACATAACCGGCGAGCTGGCAGACTGGCTGTGTCAGGCCAGTGAACAGGGGCTGCGGATTGTTTTTGTGGATCAGATGCCCCGGGCTGTGTACCAATCGGGAAGGACGGAAGAGTGTTGGAAGACGGAGCGGATTTTCTGCTGCATGGAGTCCGAGCTGGCGGGATGTCTGGAACAATGGGAGATATCGGAGATCCGGACTGCCACATATGAGCCATGGCTCAGATATTATCACTATCAGACGGATTGTGGGGATGAGATCTGGCTTTTCTTTTCGGAAACGATCACAGAGAAACTGGAAACGACGGTTTGGTTTCGGAAGGGCCTGCCGATGAGCAGCAGATGGTATGATCCCTGGGAAAACCAGATGAAGCAGTGTGAATGGATTGGGCGAAAAAATGGAAGGGAACTGAAATTGCAGTTGAATCCATATGAACTAAAAGTGCTGTATGTGGAAAAGAATGGGGAGACATTTGCTGCTTCCTGTCTGGAATACAGACGCGAGGATCCGATGCTGACCGGAGAGGAGAATTTGGAGTTGGCTGGGCAGGGGAATTCCGGGCTGGCTGGGCAGGGGAATTCGGAGTTGGCTGGGCAGGGAAATTCGGAGTTGGCTGAACAGGGGAATTCCGCGCTGCCTGGCCCGGAAGAAGAGGCGATGAACCTGACAGATGGAGAATGGGAGCTTTGGCTGGACGGAATGGATGAGAACGGTTCTGAATTCCACAGACATTTTCCGGCTCTTTCTTCTCTCCCCGGCGATATCAGCAGCCATGGCTGGTATCCGTATTTTTCAGGAACGATGAAATATCGGACTGTTTTTGAAAAGGAAAGCCGGAGGATGGAAACGTCTGCGGAGGGAGCAGAAGCAAGACAGATTCTGGATCTGGGCGAGGTATATGAAACAGCCGAGGTGTGGCTGAACGGTAGAGAAGTCGGAAGAAAAATTGCGCCGCCCTATCGATGGGATGTGACGGGAATGCTGTGTGAGGGACGGAATTGTCTGGAAATCGTTGTAATCAACACACTGGCACATTCGCTGAGAGACCGAAGATCGATGACGATGCCGTTGGAGCCGTCTGGGCTGCTTGGACCTGTAAAAAATCATTTCTTACAAAATAAGAACAATGCTTGATTTATTTTCCATTCTATAATAAGATAATCTGTGTATATAAGTTTTATCGAGGAGGAAATTGAATGATGAATCAACTGCTTGCAATTCTTGTGGCAATCATCGAGCTTCTGATGGGTATTTTCCTTGGCTTCAGCATGATCACCGAGGAAGAGCCGACTATCGTGGAATTGGAATCTCAGGAAGCGACCGTGCAGGGAGACGGCGCAATAACTTATTTGTCGTTGAATCTGACGGCGGAAGACGGTACCACCACCACCTATATGTCCGCGTATGATGACGAAATGGGCAGCGTTTATGTTGAGCTGGCCGGTGATGAGAGAAAGATGGGTAACATTGACGGCTCTGCGATGGATACAATTGCTGCTGAATTCCTTGCATCCGGTCTGGCTGAACTGGATGGTCAGAGCGTCTATGAAGAGGGAATGGCATATGCCTCCATGTACGTCGAGTATGCGGACGGCACCTACATGAATGCCGACTATTCCGGTGTCATTGCAGAGGAATTTATCAATGGCTATGAGGCGATGGAGAACTGTTTCGTTGCTCTGACAGAGGAGCTTCCAGTCTATGTACCGGAACCGGTAGTCATTGGTGAGATAAACGCGGATGCGCTTGCTGCCATTGAAGAGGTTCTGTATGCGTCCGAGATTCCGAATCTGGATGCGCTTGCCATCTCCGATGTGCCGATGGATGAGTATTTTGGAGCAACCGTTGGTCTTACCAGTACCGACGGCATCACCAGCGCTACCAGCTGTGCGCCGATGATGATGGCAACCGCTTACTCCTTCGTTGTTGTAACGGTGGAGGATACCGGTGATATCGCTGCTGTCCGCGCGGATTTTGAGGCAAATCTTGACTGGAACAAGTGGGTTTGCGTATCCGCAAGTGACGCGATGATCGCTCAGAAGGACAACATGGTTCTCTGTGTGATGGGCAGCGATGGCTGGTATGAGCAGACCGCTGCTGCGATCGAGGCAGCCGGCTGGGCTGAGATTAAGACGCTGGATAATCCGGACATGTAATTGGAAGCAATTGCTGAAACGGGCAGCGGCTGAATGCAGCTGAATGAAAAAAGGAAAAGAATCCGCCGGGACAGATCTGGAATGAAGCAGGTCTGTTCCGGCGGATTTTTTTGGAAATTGTTTGTTGCTATTCTTGGGGCGGTGGGATATACTAATGTTAATCACATATAAGACAACAGTTTGCATGGAAAGAGATGCACAATTGCAGGAAAGTTTGGTTTGGGATTGTCAGCACAGGAATGGTGAGGAGGACTTATGCAGTCTACGTTTATTACAGAACTTCAGATACGTCATGTTCGTCATCTGAGAAATATTGAGATTCCTTTATCGCAGACGGGAAGAAAGAATCTGGTCTTAACAGGAAAAAACGGAAGCGGAAAGACAAGTGTATTGGATGCCATTGTTTCTTTTCTGGAATACGCAATGGGAGAGAATCCTTCGGAAGAAGAGTGTAATTTCTACATTGCGCATTTTCAGAAAGAATTATCAAAGGAAGCAGTAACGGAGGAGGAGCGAAGAAACGAACAGAAAAATAAAAGAAATCTTTTGTATTGGCTGGATAAGCAGGCAAAGTGGAATGACGGAGCAATTGTTAAAGTAACATCACTGGCAGATATGAAAGAAAAGTATCTGGCGGGTGAGTTTATTTTAGCCTGTTTTGGGGACAGCAGAAAGATTGAAGTGGCTGAATGCCGGAATATTGAAAAAATTGAACTGAAGAAGTTCTATACAATGAAGGACAAGCCGAGCAGGGAGCTGGCGAAGTATCTGGTTAATTTGAAAACAACACAGGCATTTGCGCTGACGGAAGGTGATATCGGAAGAGCAAATGAAATAAAAGAATGGTTTCAGCGCTTTGAACATATATTAAGGATCATATATGATAATGAATCGCTGCATCTGGAATTTAATATTGAGAACTTTCAGTTTTCGATTTGCATGGATAACCGGGATAAATTCGATTTTAATACCATGTCTATGGGCTACGCAGCAGTTTTTGATATTATCAGTGACTTGATGATGCGGATGGAGTCAAGGCGTAATTATGATTTGGAAGGCATTGTTCTGATTGATGAGATTGAAACGCATCTTCATGTGGAATTGCAAAAAAAGATTCTGCCGATTCTGACGGGTCTGTTTCCGAATCTGCAGTTTATTTTAACGACTCATTCTCCGTTTATTCTCAATTCCGCGGCAAATGCAGTGGTGTATGATCTGGAGAATCATGTACTGGTGGAGGATGGTCTGACGAACCTTCCTTATGCAGGCATTGTGGAGAGTTATTTTTCAGTAGAAACGTTGTCCCTGGAATTGGAAGAGAAATTTAGACAATATAAGGAATTGCTTCGTCGACCGGGATTGACTCCGTTGGATTATGCAAAGTTGGCGGAGTTGGAATTGTATTTGGACGAAGTTCCTGATTATCTGGCAGTGGATTTTGCAGAAGAATATGCCCGTTTGAAACTGGAGCATCACAGATAGGAGGTTCACATGGTAAAAATTGAGAGAACGCCTGTGGCTCCGGTTTCCCTTGCAGCTGAAAAAGTGAAAAACGGATCATATACACAGCCGGATGTGATTCACCAGCTGTATAAGGATTTTCAAGGGAAATGTTATTTGTGCGAGATGGATGAACTGCAGAGTGCAGAAGTGGAACATCTGACGGCTCACAGGGGAAATGTTGATTTGAAATTTGACTGGAATAATCTGTTTTTAAGCTGCCGACATTGCAATTCCATGAAGAATGCCGGTAAGTATGATATGGGAATTATCGACTGTTGTAAGGAAGAACCGGAAGTACATCTGAATTATACGTTTGCGGGAGAGCGCGTGGATGTACAGGCGGTTGATTGTGAGGAATCAACGGTTAAGACAGCAGCGCTATTGACGGAATGTTTTGAAAAGAGAAATACAGGCATTCGCCAGTATACCTGTGATGTTCGTGTGAGAGCATTGAAGCTGACAATGACTGTTTTGTACAAAACATTAGCATCTTACGAAAAAGGAACGGATGCTCATGCATTGGAGGTACTGAAAGTCATGCTTGACAGAAGCTATAAATTTGCAGGATTTACACGCGCCTATGTGAGAGCGCATATTGATACATATCCAGAATTGGAGCCGTATGTTGTATTGTAAATCAACTGAGATGGAGGGAAACATATTATATGAAATGCGCATCCGATTTCAGAGCAATTGCCCGTGATGCTTTGTCTGGTTATTTTTCTGATTGGAAAACAACTGCTTCCACCAGATTCCTGAAGACGCTCTATACCCTGCTGTGGTCGATGCTGTTTCTGGTTCCGGGAATCATTGCGTCCTACAGCTATGCAATGACCGCCTATATTCTGGCAGAGAATCCGGATCTGTCGGCCAATGAGGCGATTTCCCGGTCGAAAGAGATGATGACTGGAAACCGTTGGAGACTTTTCTGTCTGCAGATCAGTTTCATTGGCTGGGATATTCTGGCTGCCCTGACAATGGGGATCGGAAATCTGTGGCTGACTCCTTATAAACAGGCGGCGACTGCAGCGTTTTATCGGGAAGTGTCAGGGACGGAGTTTGTTGATTGATATCGCTTATGCATCCAGGCGGACATGCCAGTGACATGTCCGCCTGGATTTATGGTGCGCCTGGCGGCGCACATTTCTAACTGGTGAAAGTCCAGAGACTGCCCGGTAGTGGGAAAGTCATAGCCAAGACCAAGGGTGTTCACTGCGAAGTGGAATCTGAAGGAAGGTGGAGGCAAACTGCTGGTCTGACGAACAGAAATCACATAAAAGGCTGTGCTCAGGGGTAAGGCTGCCATACAAGTCGAAGCCCGATAACTACACGGAACTGGGTGCAGTAAATGTGGCAGATAGATGGCGGGAAAGAAATGTGTGGTACCCAGGGAGATCTGTGCGGTACGCTCTGAAAGGAGTAACCACTGCCCAAAGCAGTGCTGAATGCACAGAAGTCAGCAGAGGTCATAGTAGTGGAAGTTTTTTCATGAAGGACCGAATCAATAGAAGCCTTAAGTACGACTCGGAAAGGAGGAATGGACAATGGGTGTAGAAAACAATGACAGCTGCTCACAAAGAGATAGCGCGGAACGTAAAGGGTATGTGAGAGCACACCGTTCGTTCAACCGGATATGGAAGGAAAGGGACAGTACAGAGCCGGATATCTTAGGTAAGATTCTGGATAAGGACAACCTTAACAGAGCTTACAAAAGGGTGAAGGCAAATAAGGGAGCGCCGGGAGTTGATGGGATGACCATAGAAGCGGCGCTACCATGGCTGAAGGAAAACCACAAAGAACTGGTGGAGAGAATCCGCAAAGGGAAATATACACCATCTCCTGTCAGACGAGTGGAAATCCCCAAGCCGGACGGGGGAATCCGGAAACTCGGAATTCCAACCGTCATAGACCGCATCATCCAGCAGGCATTGGCACAGCAGCTGATGCCAATCTTTGAGCCGCTGTTTTCGGAGAATAGCTTCGGCTATCGTCCGGGAAGGAGTGCGAAAGATGCCATTTTAAGGATTAAGGAATACGCAGAACAGGGATATACAAGAGCAGTAGTTCTTGACCTGTCAAAGTATTTCGACACACTGAACCACACGATATTACTCAATTTATTGAGACAACGGGTCAAGGATGAAAGAGTGATACAGATGGTAAAGCGGTATCTGAAAAGTGGAGTGATGGAAAATGGTGTTGTCATGGAGACAGAAGAAGGCTCGCCGCAGGGAGGGAATCTTTCGCCCCTGCTTGCCAATGTCTATCTCAATGAGTTCGACTGGGAGTTCAAAAGGAGGGGCGTACCGTGCATTCGTTATGCGGATGACATTGTGCTTCTTGCAAAAAAGCGAGCGATCCTCAGAAAGACTGTTGGAATCCAGTATCAAATATCTCGAGGAAAAACTACAACTGAAAATGAATCGGGAGAAAAGTCGGACAGTCAGTATATTTGCAATCCGAAAATTTAAGTACCTTGGCTTCTGCCTTGGGAAGAACGGTAAAGGCATATACATCCGAGTACATGCAAAATCGTGGAAGAAAGCCAAGGATAAGTTACGGATGCTCACTTCCCGGAGCAGATGTGGTAGTATAGTCAGAACCATGGAGATAGTTAAAGTATACATGAGAGGATGGCTAAATTACTACAGCATAGCAGATATGAAGAACAACATCGAAGAGCTGAACGGATGGCTGTACCGCCGGATACGAATGTGTATCTGGAAACAGTGGAAACTGCCGAGAACGCGAAAGCGAAAATTAATCGGACTGGGTATGCCGGAGTGGGTAGCCTGCGAAGGAGCTTACAGTCGGAAAGCATACTGGCGTATGGCAGGTTCTGGTGTGGTTCAAAGAGCATTAACAAAAGATAGACTGGTTAACTGGGGCTTTTACGATTTAGCCACAGCATACCAGTCTATGCACGTCAACTATTGAAAACGCCGGATACGTGAACTGTATGTCCGGTGTTGTGAGAGGACGGCGGTTAGTCACCGCCTCCTACTCGATTGAGCCGCGGGGTGGGCGAGGCGCCTGCGCATTCATTAGGCGGGCGCCGTATTACGACTCATACTCCTCAGCTGCCTCAACAACCCATCGGATATGCTCATCCGGCAGGTCTGTTTCCACGGAACAGTCGGCGGAGAGGATGAGACGTTCTCTTCCTGTTTCCCGGATCAGATTCTTCGTGTACTGCACGATTTCCTCCCGGTTTCCCCGGTAAAGGATACCTTCTTTCAGACGGTCGAAGCCGCCCATAACGGTTGTTTGGGGACGGAAGAACGTGCGGCCCTGCAGGAGAGAGAGATTTTCTTCCTGAAAGACGCCCCAATTGACCGTCTCATAGTCGTAATCGCGCCAGAGCTCAATGTTGTTCGGCTCATTTCCCCAGGAACAGAGATGCACAATATTATAGTCATAGGCTGCGTTAATTGCAGCAAGAAGCCGTTTGTCGTAGGGAGTCAGGATTTCCCGGTACTCGTCCGGTGTAAAGCGCCATTTTTCCGCGTTCTGGAAGGAAACGAAAATGCCGTCCAGGCCGGATCTTTCTTTTAATCCTTCAAGGAACGCCAGATTTGTTTCTTCAAAAACATCCATGACCTGGAGAAATGCTTTTTCATTTTCGCGCCAGAGGTCCATGATTCCGGTCTCGCTCTGAAGCGTATGTTTCATCATGGAAAATGGGGTAAACAGCATCGTGAATACCGCTTTTTCGTCTCCAATGGCATCGACTACCCGGGCAGCCCGGTCAATCTGGCCGGCAAGATAAGGATCCCGCTTCGTAAACGGGCGCAGCTTTTTGAAATCATCCAGTGTTTTCAGCGGGGCATCCCAGTGGCGGTGAATTCCGTAGTAGCCTTCCGGTTCAATGGCAATCGCGTCCATTCCGGTGTTTTTCACCCAGTTGATGTGGGCAGTTCCGCTTGGCTGGTGTGCGAAGAAAGTAACCGGGACGCGGTCAACCGGCTTCCCCTTCATGGCGTTGAGCATTCGTTCTTTACTGTTCATGAGAAAAGCTCCTTTCGTGGTCTGGTGTTTCTTCATCCGGGCAGACATCAGTAATCGGTTTCTCCCGTTTCTCAGTGCTTATAATGCACATGGAACCACTCATGCGCATGATCCTTTACCAGATTCTTATACAGATAATCCACCATCGGATTCTCTTCGCTTCTCTTAATTCCAGTCATGTTATCCGCGTTATACAGACCGGCAGCGCGCACCTTCTTGCGGGCTGTCGTTCCTGCCGGCTGACCGGCGCCGCCGACGCAGCCGCCCTTGCAGCTCATGACCTCGATCAGGTGATAGAAACGCTCACCGGAGCGGATCTGTTTGATCAGCTTCTTTGCGTCCTTCAGACCATGAACAACAGCAATTTTAATTTCCTGTCCGTCCAGAGTCAGCGTTGCCTCCTTGATGTCCTCGAAACCGCGGACACCGCACAGTTCAATCTTTTCCAGCGCCTCGTAGTTCTTTTCCTTCATGCAGAAACGGATCACCGATTCCGCAACACCGCCGGTGGCACCAAAAATCACACCGGCGCCGGAGCCAAGACCAAGGGGCATGCCCGGAGCGAAGTCTTCCAGAGAATTGAAATCAAGACCCATCTCAATGATCATCTGAATCAGCTCCGTGGTAGTCAGAACATAGTTGGTGTCCGGAACACCGTCAGTCATGAACTCTTCCCGTCCTGCTTCCATCTTCTTGGCGGTACAGGGCATGATGGCAACAACAACCGTCTCTTTGGAGGGATCCTTCTGCGCATAATACTCCTTAATCAGCGGCGAGAACATCTGCATCGGAGACTTGCAGGTGGAAATGTGATCCAGCAGCTCAGGATCGCAGTTTTCGCAGTATTTCACCCATGCAGGACAGCAGGAGGTGAACATGGGGAACTTGCCTCCGTTTTTGAGGCGGTCCAGGAACTCATGAGCTTCCTCCATGACCGTAAAGTCAGCCGCCAGCGTGGTGTCCGTCACATGGTCAAAGCCGAGACGCTTCAGCGCAGTGACAATCTTGCCGATGGCATTTTCACCGTTTGTCAGACCGAATTCCTCACCGAGGGCAACACGGACTGCCGGCGCAATCTGGGCAACCACGCGCTTGGTCGGATCGAAAAGAACTCTCCAGACATCGGCAATGTTTCTGCGGATCCGGATCGCGTTGGTAGGACAGACAGCGGAGCACTGACCGCAGCTGATGCACTTCGTGTTGGACAGCGGCTCATTAAATGCCGGCTGCACACGCATGTTGGAGCCACGGTGTACAAATTCCAGAATTCCCATTCCCTGAAGCTCGTCGCAGGCGCGGACACAGTCACCGCAGAGGATGCACTTGTTGGGGTCGCGGACGATGGCCGGGGAAGAATAGTCGATTGGCATCTGCTCACGGGTATCCTCAAAGCGGACGTTGCGGACGCCGTAGCGGTAAGCCAGCTTCTGCAGCTCACAGGAACCGCTCTTTCCGCAGAGCGTACAGTTGCAGTCGTGGGAAGACAGAAGCAGCTCAATGATCATCTTGCGGTGCTTTAACAGCTTTGCGGAATTGGTTTTAATCTCCATTCCGTCCCGGGGAACCATGGAGCAGGACGCGTCAATCTTTCCCCATTTATCTTCAACAACACACATGCGGCATGCGCCGTAGGTGGAAAGCTCACTGCTGTAGCAGAGGGTAGGCAGGTCGATGCCGGCTTTGCGGATGACAGCGAGCACGTTTTTCTCATCGGTAAACTCGACGCGTTTTCCGTCGATATACATAACTCCCATAGATCAGACCTCCTCAATTGCGCCAAAGTTACAGTTGCTTACGCAGGCACCGCACTTGATGCATTTCTCCGTATCAATGACATGAAGCTGCTTGACTTTTCCGGAAATCGCACCAACCGGACAGTTGCGTGCGCATTTGGTACAGCCCTTACATTTCTCCGCGTCAATCACATAGTTCTTAAAGGCCTGACAGACACCGGCAGGACATTTTTTCTCCACAACATGAGCCAGATATTCGTCCTTAAAGTAGCGGAGAGTGGAAATAACCGGGGACGCAGCCGATTTGCCGAGACCGCAGAGCGCCGTGTTGGAAACCGTGTCCGCCAGATCGGACAGCAGATCGATGTCCTCCACCGTACCATTTCCGGCAACAATTTTTTCCAGAATTTCCAGCATACGTTTGGTACCCTCACGGCATGGAACGCACTTGCCGCAGCTTTCGTTCTGGGTGAAGTTCATGAAGAAGCGGGAAACCTCCACCATGCAGGTGTCCTCATCCATGACAACAAGACCGCCGGAACCGATCATGGCATTTACCTTCTTCAGGCTGTCAAAGTCCAGCGGAAGGTTCATGTGTTCTTCAGGCAGGCACAGGCAGCCGCCGGATGGTCCGCCGATCTGGACGCCCTTGAACTTCTTTCCATTCTTGATGCCGCCGCCGATCTCAAAGATGATTTTGTTCAGGCTCGTGCCCATGGGAACCTCAATCAGACCGGTATTATTGACGTTTCCGGTCAGAGCGAACGCCTTGGTGCCCGGGCTGTTTTCTGTACCCATGGTTCGGTACCAGTCCGCGCCGTTTAAAACGATCTTCGGCACATTGGCAAAGGTCTCCACGTTATTGAGAACGGTCGGCTTGTCAAACAGACCATGTTCAACGGTCCGCGGCGGTTTCACACGGGGCATGCCGCGGTAGCCTTCGATGGAAGCGGTCAGAGCAGAACCCTCGCCGCAGACAAACGCGCCGGCGCCTTTGTTAATATGTAAGCGGAAGCTGAAATCGGAGCCAAGGATGTTGTCTCCAAGAAGACCGGCTTCTGTTGCGGTTTCAATGGCATGCTGAAGACGCTCTACTGCCAGCGGATACTCGGCGCGGACATAGATGTATCCCTCGTCCGACTTTGCCGCATAGGCTGCCAGCATCATGCCCTCGATCATGCGGTGCGGATCGCCTTCCATGATGGAGCGGTCCATGAACGCGCCCGGGTCACCTTCATCACCGTTGCAGACAACATAGTGCTTTGGATCCTTCTGACGCAGAACCGACTGCCACTTGCGTCCGGTCGGGAAACCGCCGCCGCCGCGTCCGCGCAGACCGCTTTGCTCCACCACATCACAGACTTCCTGCGGCGTCATGGAAAACAGCGCTTTGCAGATGGCACTGTAGCCGCCCTTGGCAATATATTCATAGATATCGTTGGCATCGTTTCGTCCGCAGTTCTCCAGAACGTTTCGTGTCTGCATGGCATAGAAGGGGATTTCGTCCTGTGCCTGGTATTTCTTTCCGTCAAGCTGATACAGCAGACGGTCGATGACCTCGCCGTTTTTAATCGTCTTTTCAAAAATTTCTTCGCAGTCCTCGACTTTTACTTTGGTGTAGAGAATGTCCAGCGGTTCAATTCGAAGAAGGGGACCCATTTCGCAGAAGCCGTGGCATCCGCTTTTCTTCATGCCCACGTCCTTCACTTCCGCGTCCATCTCCAGCTGCACACCAACAGACAGACCGTCTGCTTCGCAGAGCTCCTTTAATTTATTGTAAATGAACAGGGATCCGCTGGAAACACAGCCGGTACCGCAGCAGACGAGGATGCGGATTTTCTGATTTTCCAGAGCCTGGTTGGCATTTGCGCGGATGCCGTCCAGCATTGCCGCATTTGTGATTTTTTCCATCAGACCGCCTCCTTCTCTTTTTCTCTTAACGCTTTGATGGTTTCCTTTACTTTATCCACGGTCACAGACGCGTACACGTCATCGTTAATGACCATGACCGGAGCCAGTCCGCAGGCACCGAGACAGGAAACGGTTTCCAGTGTGAACAGCATGTCCGGTGTGGTATGCTGTTTTTCTTCCAGACCAAGTTCCTCGCGAAGCGCTTTCAGGATCTGGGTTGAATTCCGCACATGACAGGCCGTGCCGTCGCAGCAGCGGATGATGTACTTACCCTTGGCTTCCAGCGAGAAATTCTCGTAAAAGGTTGCCACACCATAGATCTTGGAAATGCTCAGATCCAGGTGGACGGAAACCATTTCAAGGGCTTCCCGCGGCAGGTACTTGTACACGCCCTGAATTTCCTGCATGATCGGAATCAGGTTGGCAGGATTGGGATCGTATTTGCTGAGGATTTCATCCACAACAGATAAATTAAGTTCCATGGTTGTCCTCCAGATATGTTTTGATAGGTGAGAGTTCTGAGTCTATTTTACTTGAGATGGGGGGAGATGGCAAGGGGAAAACGGTTTTTCTAAAATTCTGTTGTAAATATTTTTATTTCATGGTACGATATTAACATATTTTCATTTTTACACAGACACCACTACAGGAGGGACAACATGATTGAGTTATACAAGAATGGTGCGTATCTGCTTCATGGAACGGAGCTGGTCGAGGAGAATGCTGAGGCAGCAGCCGCTTTGAGCGCAAAGCTGGGACAGGCGCCGAACAAAGAGCAGGCAGCAGCCGGAACCATGGCTTACCGCATCTTACAGGCTCACAACACAAGCGGCAATGACAAGAAGCTGAAGATCAAATTTGACCGTCTGACTTCCCATGATATTACTTTCGTCGGAATCATCCAGACTGCGCGGGCAAGCGGACTGACCGAGTTTCCGGTTCCCTATGTTCTGACCAACTGTCACAACAGCCTTTGTGCTGTCGGCGGAACCATCAACGAGGATGACCACATGTTTGGTCTGACCTGCGCAAAAAAATATGGCGGAATCTATGTACCGCCTCATCAGGCAGTCATTCACCAGTTTGCAAGAGAGGTTCTGGCAGGCTGCGGCAAGATGGTGCTTGGTTCTGACAGCCATACCAGATATGGTGCTCTTGGTACCATGGCATGCGGCGAGGGCGGTCCTGAGATCGTTAAGCAGCTGTTAAGCCGCACCTACGACATCAACATGCCGGAGGTAATTGCCATCTATCTCAGCGGAAAGCCGCAAAAGGGCGTTGGTCCGCAGGACGTTGCGCTGGCGATCATTAAAGCTGTGTTTGCAAATGGCTATGTAAATAATAAGGTAATGGAGTTCGTTGGACCGGGCGTTGCAAATCTGAGTGTTGATTTCCGTATCGGTGTTGATGTTATGACCACAGAGACCACCTGCCTGTCCTCCATCTGGGTAACGGACGATCAGGTGAAGGAGTTCTACGAGATTCACAGAAGACCGGAGGAGTTTGACTACCTTGCTCCGGAAGACGTTGCATATTATAATGGCGTTGTTAAGGTTGATCTGGACAAGATCAAGCCGATGATCGCAATGCCGTTCCATCCGAGCAATGCCTACACCATCGAAGAGGTCAACGCAAACCTGGAGGATGTTCTCGCCGAGGTGGAAAAGAATGCGCTGGTAAGCCTTGGAAACAAGGTTCCCTACACGCTGCGCGACAAGATTAAGGATGGCAGACTCTATGTGGAGCAGGGCGTGATCGCCGGATGTGCAGGCGGCGGATTTGAGAACCTGTGTGATGTTGCTGACATTCTGAACGGTCAGAGCATCGGAACCGACAAGTTCTCCCTCAGCGTATATCCTGCGTCTCAGCCTGTGTTCATGGAGCTGATTAAGAACGGAAGCATCGCAAAGATCATGGAAACCGGTGCAACTGTGCGCACTGCGTTCTGCGGTCCGTGCTTCGGTGCAGGAGATGTTCCGTCCAACAACGGCCTGAGCATCCGTCACTCCACCAGAAACTTCCCGAACCGTGAAGGCTCCAAGATCACCAGCGGACAGATTGCGTCTGTTGCTCTGATGGATGCACGTTCCATCGCGGCAACTGCAGTCAATAAGGGCTATCTGACTGCTGCTACTGACATTGATGTAAACTTCAGCAAGCCGAAATATTACTATGACAGCACCATCTATGATAATCGTGTTTACAACGGCGTTGGCAAGCCGGATCCGTCTGTTGAGATCCAGTTTGGTCCGAACATCAAGGACTGGCCCGAGCAGGTGGCGCTGACAGAGGACATCCTGCTGCAGGTTGTTTCCGAGATCCATGATCCGGTAACGACGACCGATGAGCTGATTCCGTCCGGCGAAACTTCCTCTTACCGCTCCAATCCTCTTGGACTGGCTGAGTTTACGCTGTCCAGAAAGGATCCGGAGTATGTCGGCCGCGCAAAGAAGGTTCGTGCCGCCGAGGAAATCAGAAGAACCGGTGCGTGCCCGATGTGTGAGGATGCGGATGTGAAGGCTGCGTTCACCGTTGTGAAGAAAGCATATCCGGAGCTGAAGGCAAGAGAGACCGGTATCGGTTCTACCATCTATGCGGTGAAGCCAGGTGACGGTTCCGCGCGTGAGCAGGCTGCTTCCTGCCAGAGAGTGCTTGGCGGTCTGGCCAACATTGCGAAGGAATATGCAACCAAGAGATATCGTTCCAACCTGATCAACTGGGGCATGATTCCGTTCATTTTTGAGGAGGATGAGCTGCCGTTCTCCAACCTGGACTTCATCTTTGTTCCGGGAATTCGTCAGGCAATCATCGACAAGAAGTCTGAGATTACTGCGTATGTGGTGAAGGACGAGCTGAAGCCGTTTACGCTGAAGATCCGCGAGCTGACGGATGATGAGAGAACCATCATTCTGGACGGATGCCTGATCAATTTCTATAAAGAGAATTGATTCGCTGAAATAAATTAAAATAGAAATGAGAGAAAAGGTCTGAATGCCGAACGATGGCGGTTCAGGCCTTTTTTTCTGTGCGAATGGGTGAACTTCTGCAAACGATGGCAGATGAAAGGCGGTTATGCACATTTTTTGACGGTTATCCACAAACAAAGATTACACAATATGTGTAAAAACAATGAATATCTACACAATATGCGTGATTTACAGAAAATGCTTGACAAAAACGAAAAAACGAGTAAAATGTGACTTACAGTTCTTTCGGAGAAAATCTCCAGCTGTCTTACGTCTGAAAAAGCGGAACAATCCGTTCAAATCTACAAAAGATAACATTCCCCCTACGGAACAATTGAATATTGCTGCTGTCGAATGAATCAGGAAGATGGCCGTTCTCTGTCTGAATGGCTGTCCAAAAGAAAAGAGGTATTTCTGATGAAGAAAATTCTGGCTGTTTATGATGCGGATGAAGAATATGGCAAGCGGTTGTCTGAGTACCTGAACCGCAAAGATTCCATTCCCTTTTCCATGGTGTGTTTCACCCGTCAGGAGGCACTGGCAGAGTATTGCAAAACGCACACCATTGACATGCTTCTGCTCAGTGAATCCTCCATGACGAAGGAAATCTCTGAATTGCCGGTGCGAAAGATTGTGTATCTCACCGATGTTCAGAAAGTGTCACCGGAAGCGGATGGGCACTATGTGTATCGGTTTCAGTCCTCCGACCATGTGATTCGCGAGCTGATGACCTGCTATGAAACAATGGACATGCAGGTGATGGAGACGATTGCTGCTCTGCACCCGGTTCAGATTGCGGCGGTGTTTTCACCGGTTTCCCGCTGCCTGAAAACGTCGTTTGCCCTGACACTGGCACAGGTGCTGTCACGGACGAAACAGGTTCTTTACCTGAATTTTGAGGAATTTTCCGGATTGGAGGCGCTGTTTGGGCGAATTTTCTCCTCCGATCTTTCCGATGCGCTGTTTTACCATGCCCAGGGGCTGTTGAAGGGCCAGCTGGCGAATCTGACAGAAAGCTGGCATAACATGGACTACATTCCGCCGGTGCGCTACCCGGAGGATCTTTTTGACATGAAAACGGAGCAGGTGACCGGTCTGGTTCAGGAGCTGGCACGAGTCTGTCACTACGATGTGATTGTTCTTGACTATGGAAGCAGCATCCGCTTTGCAGCGGAGCAGTTCCCCATCTGCCAGAAAATTTACATGCCGGTAAAGGAAGATCCGGTGTCCCAGGGAAAAATTGAAAGCTTTGAAAGCTGGATGAAAATGAAGAATAAAATGGATCAGCTTGCCCGGATCGAGAAACTGAAACTGCCGTTTTACCGTCCGTTCGGCAGCGGTGAGATGTACCTGGAGCAGATGCTCTGGGGAGAACTGGGAGACTATGTGCGGACGCTGGTGAAGGGAGAATGGTAATGCGGGAACTGGAGCCGATCCGGCAGATGGTGGCTGACGGCCTGGACTTGTCAAGAGATATCACGGATGAAGAGCTTTACAGCCGGATTGATGCCGTTCTGATGCAGCTGAGCCGTGATTCCTACTTTCCGCTGTCAGAACGGTTTTACTGCCGTCGGGCTCTCTACGATTCGTTTCGTCGGCTGGATATTTTAAGCGAGGCGCTGGATGAAGAAGGCGTGACGGAGGTTATGGTAAATGGAGCGGGAAAGATCTTCATCGAGAAGGACGGAAAGCTGCGTCCGTTTGAACGGCACTTTTCCACGCCGCAGAAGCTGGAGGATGTGGTTCAGCAGATTGTGTCGGCTGTGAACCGCCGTGTTAACGAAGCCAGTCCTATGGTGGATGCCCGGTTGGCAGACGGTTCCCGCGTGAACATTGTTCTTCCGCCGGTGGCGCTGGATGGACCGGTGATCACAATCCGCCGATTTCATGAACATCCGCCTGACATGGATCAGCTGATTCGCTGGGGGGCGCTTGACCAGAACGCAGCTTCGTTTCTGGAGCGCCTGGTGAAAGCAAAGTATAATCTGTTCATTTCCGGCGGAACCGGATCCGGAAAAACCACCTTTCTTGGTGCGCTTGCCGGATTTATTGCATCGGATGAGCGGGTAATCACCATTGAGGACAGTGCGGAGCTTCGCCTGTTTCATGTGGCGAATCTGGTTCGTCTGGAGACAAGAGCGGCCAATCAGGAAGGACAGTATGAGATTACGATCCGTGACCTGATCCGAAACAGCCTGCGCATGCGTCCGGACCGGATCATCGTGGGAGAAATTCGCGGTGGTGAGGCTGCGGACATGATTCAGGCAATGTCCACCGGTCATAACGGGTCGATCTCAACGGGCCATGCCAATTCACCGGAAGACATGATTTCCAGAATCGAAACCATGGTATTGATGGGAATGGATCTTCCGCTTGCTGCAATTCAGAGACAGATTGTGTCTGCGCTGGATATAGTTGTTCATCTGGGGCGGCTGCGTGACAGGAGCCGAAAGGTGCTGTCAATCAGTGAGGTAGATGGTCTGGAGGAAGGTAAGGTAAAATTGAGACGTTTGTTTCAGTTTCGTGAGACCGGGGAGGTGAATGGTGTTGTTCAGGGATGTCTGGATCCATGCGGAGAGCTGCGGCACCGGGAGAAGCTGCGGGAGGCAGGATTTGAGCCGTGAGAAGACGGACAGAAAAAGAGAACAGGAATGGCAGCGGACAGTAGCGCTGTACCGGATTTCTGACGAACTGACCGGCAGGCAGAAGGTGTCAGGAGTGGCTGCCGGAACAGGAGTCTGTCTGGCAATTTCGTTCATTTTCTATCACAGCGTGATTCCCGGAGTGATTCTTTCCCCTCTTTTTCTATGGCAATATCTGAAGCGGAAGAAGAAGCGGTGTTACGAAAAGCGGCTCCGTGTGCTGAGAGAAGAGTTCCGCGAACTGGCCGGTGTGATGGCATCGTTTCTTCTGGCCGGATATTCGATTGAAAACGCGATGGAAAGTGCCAGGAATCAGATGGCGGAACAGGGAAAAAAGGGAGATCTGGAGCGGATTCTTTCCTGCATGATTCGGGAAATCCGGATGGGAGAAAATGCAGAGAATGTCTGGCTTCATTTTTCGGCGGAAGCGCCGCTGGATGAAATCCGGGACTTTGGACAGATTTTCAGCCTGTCGAGAAGAAGCGGGGTCTCTCTTGCGGAGGTGCTGAGAAAGGTAGCGGATCAGCTGACACAGAAGCTGCAGACGGAGATACAGATTGAAACACAGATTGCCGGAAAACGGATGGAGCAGAAGGTAATGAATCTGATGCCGGCCGCAATTCTTGTCTACATCTGTCTCACTTCAGCGGAAATGATGGAGGTGATGTACACAACTGGACTTGGAAAATTAGTGATGACAGTCTGTCTGGCAGTTTATGCAGGTGCTTTCTGGCTGTCAGAAAAAATGTTGGAATCGATTTCGAGATAGACGGGAACAGAAAGGGGGAGCCGTATGTGGCTGATTGTTTGTTATGGTATGTCGCTGGTATGTCTGTTTCTGCAGCTGATTTTTGTCCGCAATTATGAGAAGGAGATGGTTCGGCGGCATGTAAAAAAAGGAAGTGTCATGAGACTGCTGTATCCGCTTGGTCTCTGGTATGCGGATTTGTGGAAGAAGTATATCCGAAAAAACCGGAATGGAGAAGAGGACGAATGGGCACAGGCAATTTATGTAAGAGATCTTCCGGAGGAACGTTATCGTCTGCGCTGTGCGAGACGGGCACTTTCAGTCTGGGCAGCAGCTGTTGCCGGTGCATCAGCCGGTCTGATTTTTTCGATTTTGATCAGTAAAAGCAGCGAACAGGAAATTCAGGAGGTGGAACGTCCTTCTTTTGGCGAGACACAGGAATATACACTTCAGGTAGAGGGACCCTGGACGGACGCAGTTACTGTGGATGTGGAGATATCAGGAAAAGAACCGGAAGAAGAACAGATGCAGCGGATTTTTGATGAAGCATTTGTACATGTGCTGGAAGCGTCTCTGGGAGAGAATCCGGCATGGGAAGAAGTTCGGCTGGATCTGGAGCCTGTCACAGTAACGGACTATGGGATCCGGGTAGAGTGGAGCAGTCCGGATCCGGCGGTTATCAACAGCAGAGGAGAAATCACAGCAGAACACATACCGGATGAGGGGATTGTAACGTCATTGTTTGCGTCATTGTCCTATGCCGCAATGGAAGCTGTCTATGAAGTTCCGGTTCATGTATATCCGCCGGTGAAGGATGAAGCATACTACTACCAGCTGCTGATGGGGGAACTGAGTCAGATGGATCAGAATGGGCGGACAGAAGCAAAGGTACGCTTACCGGAATCAGCCGGAGGAGAATCGCTTCGTTTTTCAACAGAGAAGACAACGGTTCCCTGGGGGATGATTGGATTGATTCTTGTGATCGGACTTCTGCTTGCCGCTGCAGACAGGCAGAACATGAAGCAGGAGTATGAAGAACGGAATCAGATGCTTCTCCAGGAATATCCAACACTGGTTTTTAAATTAAGTCTCATGCTGAGTTGCGGGATGACGCTTCGCTCAGCATGGGAACGGATCACAGATTCGTATCGGCAGGAGAATCGAAGAGAACTTAGGAGCAGGGGCTATCTGTACGAGGAGATGCTTGTGACACAGACACAGATTTCCGCAGGTACAGGAGAGGCAGCAGCATATCCGATGTTTGGGCAGCGATGTGGTCTGGACTGTTATCTGAGACTTGGCAGCTGCCTGGGACAGAATGTCAGGCAGGGAGTTGCGGGAATGAGCAGAATGCTGGATGCAGAAATGGTTCAGGCACTGGAACTGAGAAAAAATCAGGCATTGAAGGCCGGTGAAGCACTGAACACGAAACTGTTAATGCCAATGATGGCAATGCTTGGTGTGGTGATTGCGGTACTGATTACACCGGCAATGCTGTCAATGTAATTCGGTAATGCAGTTCATGTGATTCGCGGTGCGGTTTGGGGATTTGGCGAGAAGCAGGGGAAAACGCAGAAGCGACAGGATGAACTGCAGACGGATGGAAAGGAAGGGATTGGAACATGTGGAAAAAAATGAAGCAGTGCATGGTATCGGAAGATGGTGTTGGAACAGTAGAGATCATTCTGATTCTTGTGGTTCTGATTGCGTTGGTTGTGATTTTCAGAGAACAGCTGATCAGCATGGTCAATGACATTTTCGATAATCTGAACAGCTCAATTGAAGGCTTGTATTAATCCGGCTGATACCGGAATGTATGAAGAATCGGATCAGGAGGCAGCGGATGAAAGGAAGTATTACCATTTTTTTAAGTCTGTGTCTGTCGGTCTGTTTCCTGTTTATCGGAACAGCATTGGAATCTGCCCGCTGTGTAATGCTGGAAAATCAGCTTCAAAGCGGTACGGAAGCGGCGCTGGATTCCCTGCTGTCCCGATATGATGGAGATTTGTTTGATGAGTTTGGCATTCTGCTGCTCAATCAGAAGGATCTGCCTGGATTTTATTCTCTTGATGAGCTGGTAATGGAGGCGCTGGAATATCAGCTGGATATTGGTACAGGCAGATTTCTGATGCAGGGGAATTTTCTTCTGGAGGCGGCAAAGGAAGTTCGGGTGATAGAAGTCGTGTCGGTAACGGCAAGGGATGGAGATCTGTTTTGCCGCTCAATCCTCGAATCCATGAAGTATCAGATTCCGGCAGAACTGGCTCAGGAAGTGCTGGAGCAGCTTCAGCTGATGAAGGATGGAGAACGGGCAGGAGAGGAAAACCAGGAAGATCAGAAACAGGGAGAAAAACAGGCGCTGGAAGAGCTGGATAAGGAATGGAATGAAGAATTGAACAATACATATGAGGAAGTGCTGGAAGAAAGCATTTTGAATGAAGTAGAGGAAGCGAGGAAAAAAGGCGTGCTGGCCTTTGTTCTTCCTCCCGGTTATCCTCTGTCCGGAAAGCAGGACAACATGGGAAGTTTCCCATCAACAGATACGACAGTCGATGAAGGTACCTTTGAAGGAATTCTTTCTGACCCGCTGAATAATCTGATGGTATGTGAATATGCATTGATGCATTTTGATGATGTGATGGATCCGGGAAGAAATCCCGTTCTTCAGTATGAACTGGAATATATTATCTGTGGGCAGGAAAGTGATCGGAAGAACCTGGAAGGGACGCTGAATCAGCTATTGCTGCTGCGCGAAGGGATGAATGTGCTGACAATCTGCAGGAGTGAGTGGCTGACTGCGCAGGCGGAAGCTGCGGCAGGTGTTCTCGCGGGCTGGACGGGGCTTCCTCCTTTGGTGGAGGCGGCAAAAGCAGCAGTTATTGCAGCATGGGCATATGGTGAATCCATAACAGATATTCGGACGCTGATCGGTGGAAATCCGGTCCCACTTTATAAGCAGGAAAAGGAATGGTGTTTATCATTGGATGGACTTCCTTCTCTGATACGTGGAGAGTGGACAGGGGCGGGCTGCTATGAGGAAGGATTAAGCTATCAGGAATATCTGCGCCTGTTTCTTTTTCTTACCGGGGAAGAAGAAAAAATGTATCGGATGATGGATATGATTCAGTGCCGTATGAGAAGCTACAAGCCGGAGTTTCGGATGAAGGACTGTGTTTATTCGATTACCGTTGAAGTGGAAACAGAGGCAAACCAGATCTTTCCGGTTCTGTACGGAGGTCAGATGCGGACAGGAGGTTCCTATCGGCTACAGTCCAGTGCTTCTGCAAGATATTAGGAGGATTGACGGGAGGTGTGAAAGGTGTCTTTTTATTCGGAGAACACTGCATTAATGAACAAAAAAGCAAGAAAGGAACTCTCCAGGTACCAATCATTGTTTCATCCGGCATATAAAAAGACATCTTTCACATGTTCCGGCAGTCTTACCATAGAGGCTTCCCTGGTTCTTCCTGCATTTTTGATGCTGATGGTCTGCTTTCTGCTGTTGTTTGACGTGCTGCGTTTTCAGCTTTGTCTGCAAAGTGCAATGGACTGCGCGGCGAAACAGGTCAGTGCCTTCTACTATGCGGTTGAGCAGGTAAGTGAGGAGGAGGACAGGGAAACACTGGAGGGAGTGGATGGAATTGTCAGCGAACTGCTTACCTGGGGAATTACAGCAGCATATGTCAGAACGTTGATTCTGGATCGCTTAGAGAAGGAAACCGATGAAGCCGCCTGGCTGAAAGGCGGATATTCGGGATTGACTCTTCTGCAGTCCCGATTTCCGGATGAGGATGGAGCCATTGATCTGATTGTCAGCTACCAGGTAAAGCTCCCTTTTCTGCCGGATGAAGTTGTGACGCTGAATCTGTCCCAGCGGAGCCGGAGATTTGTCTGGAGCGGAACCGTTCGCTGGAAAGCTCCGGCAGAGGAAGATGGGGAGACGCTGGTATATATAACAGAACATGGAAGTGTATATCATACCAGTCTGGAGTGTTCTCACTTGAAGCTGGCGATACGAAGTGTTTCTGCTTCTGAAGTAGAAGGACTTCGAAATTCCGGAGGCGGGCGTTACGATGCCTGTGAATTGTGCAAAGAGGAGCTGAGCGGATTTCTGGTGTATGTTACTGAAAATGGAGACTGCTATCACAGTCGACTGAACTGCTCCGGACTGACCAGAAATATTCGCCGGATTAACCGGAATCAGACCTCGCTTTCGGCATGCAGCAGATGTGGGAAGGAGATTGGATGATGGACAAGTTTTTTATGCTTTGCCTGCTGATTCCAATGGCAGTCGAGGACATCCGGGAACAGAAACTGAACTTCTGGTGGATGATTTTCTGGGGAATGGCAGGAGTGATCTGGCACCTGATATGGAAGCAGGCGGACTGGATGGAAATAGCAGCAGCCTTCCTGCCGGGTATAGTTCTGCTGACAGCCGGACTGTTGGGGAAAGGGGTTGGTGTCGGAGATGGGATTCTGTTTCTGGCAATCGGAGGAATTGGAATGGCAGAAATAAGTTTTCGTCTTCTGATGAAAAGCCTGTTCCTTTGTGCAGGCACAGGACTGATTATCCGCAGCGTAAAAAGGGCGGACTGGAATCTGCGCCTCCCTTTTGCTCCCTTTGCTGCACTTGGATATCTGATTGACTGTTTCGTAAAATTAGTTCTGATTCAATAGGGCAGGTTGTGTTCAGTCGCATGGATTGTCTGGAAGGGAGAAGGAGTATGTGAAAGGAAGGGACAGGAAGAGCGATGGTTCAGGTGAAGGGAAGATACATAAAATGCAGGACTGTCGGAAGGATGGAAGTTTTACGGTAGAAGCAACTCTGATTATGACTCTTGTGGTTGCATGTCTGATGATTTGTGTTTATGGCTGCCTGTATCTGCATGATAAAACAGTACTGGACAGTACAGCCAGACTTGCCGCACAAAAAGGGAGAATTCTGCTTACGGAGGATCAGGACATGAAGACAGGGCAGATCGATTGGAAACGGTTTGAAGAGAAGGGGATTTTGTGGCGCCTTCTTGGTACGGATGAATCGGATGCGGTCAGAGAATTTGCGCAGCAGCAGATTCAGGGAAAATTAATTCTCTGTAAAGACCCGTCTTTTACGGTACAGACAGGGGGAAGTTCCATAACCGTCAGTTATCAGGCAAAAACAGGGGTGACAGGAATGTATCCGTTTGGCAGTCTGCCTACGCTGTCTGAAGTGAAAGGAACCGTAAAGGAGATGGTTTTTGAGGAAGAGGAGTTTGTTCGTCTGGTGAGAGCACTTCTGAACGACAGCGGGAAGAAGGATGCGGAGGAAAAGGGAGGTTAACAGGTGATCGCAGAATATAAAAGGGAAGCAAATAAATCCTATCTCATGATAACGGTTGATTCCGGAAGGGATTCCGGTTATCAGATTCCGATGCTGCTTCAGAATCGAATTCCGGGAATTTTGCCGGTTCATGTACAGACAGTGAATGGGATCAGAAGTCTTTGCTATGAGGTTACATCCTATGAGGCATTTACAAAACGGTATGAGGCTGAGCAGATGACAAGGGAAGCTGTTTTTCAGTTTCTTACAGCGATAAGCAGTCTGTTGGAAGAGATGGATCGGTACCTGCTGAATGGAAATTGTGTTGTTCTGGATCCGGAATATATTTTTATGGCACGGACGAGATGGGAATTGGATTCTGCTATTCACCGCAGGAAGAAGCGGCATCGGATGGACTGAACCGGATTGCCCGTTTTATTCTGGATCATATTGATTATGAAGACAAAGAGATTGTGGAGATTGCATATTCGCTGTTTCAGGAAAGTATGAAAGAAAATTCTTCCATTCGGGATTTTATTCGGACTGTGATTGCCGGTTATGGGGAACATGGAAACACATCGGAGGTGTGTAGAGAAGGGGATGAAGAGGAGGGATTGCTTGCGCGTGAAAATGACAGGGATCATTTCGATGGGACAGGTAACCGTGAGAATGAGTATCCGGAGAATGGATATCTGGAGTGCGAATGTACGGAGCCAGGGAATTTAGAGAACGTTCGATGGGGCAGAGTGTATGAGAGGAAGGAAAAGGGGAAAGGATTTTTACAGGCGGCAGGGCTGATATTGGAAATTTTGCTTTTGGGCGGCTGCAATGCAGGTATTTTTGCAGGAATGCAGTGGGGAATTTTGCATCTGGAAGAACTTCCGATCACACAGGATGAAGTGCTGATGATTGGAATTCCAGGGGCTTTTTTCGCCGCTCTGATTCCAACACTGCTTCATCGGGGAATCTGCCGGCAGCCGGATGAGAGACGTTCCGGAATTTGACAAGGAGAGCATATCGTGGTAGAGTGGATATATTCGTAAAAGAAAAGAGGGATCAAATGCTTTTATTGGATTATGTGATATCACGACTGCGCGAAGGCGGGTACCGGGAACTGCAGACTGCTCAGCTTCCCTGCAGGATTCTGATCCGTGAGGGGAATGCTCTGTACACAATCTGCCTCATTGAAAACAGCAGTGTGTTTGGCATGGACTCTGTCCGGGAAAAACGGATGGATCAGATGCTTTGTAATCTGAAGACTGTGCTGGAAGAAAAACAGAAGTTGCCATGTCAGATTCTTACGCTGATTCTCACAAAAAATCCGGGAGAGGATAAGGTGTTTGCGGAAGACTCCTGGCCGGTGTGGCTGATTGATCCGGATGGTCGGAGAATCGTGTTTGAGAATCAGCCTTCTTCCTTTGATCAGGTAGAAATGCTTCTGGAAGGAAAGCCTCATTCCAGGAGAAATGTGCGGTTTCCAAAGATGAAGAGTCTGCCGTGGGTAACGATCGGACTCGTGCTGATTAATTTGCTTGTACAGATCGCGGTAACGGTACAGGAACACAGTACCGGGTATTCTCCCCTGTTTCTGTCGATGCTTCTTGGGATTGCTGAATATGCAGAAACACCACAGCCATACCGGCTTCTGAGCAGTGCGTTTCTGCATTTTGACTGGGAGCATCTGTTTAACAACATGCTTGTGCTTCTGTTTCTTGGAAAAACGGCTGAACGGATTTTGGGCCGCGGGAAATTTCTGGTATCTTATCTGATCTGCGCCGTTGGTGCCAATGTGGTTTCTGTTGCCTGGTATCTTTGGAGCCATCAGATGCAGGTAGTGACTGCAGGGGCATCCGGCGCAGTTTTCGGAGTTGCCGGCATGGTTTTGTTTTTGCTTTTGATTAATCAGGGGCGATTGGACGGCATCAGCACACGGCAGATAATCTGGATGATTGTTTTTACCGTATATCATGGGGTGGCAGAAGGCGGTGTCAATAACAGTGCGCATATTGCCGGGGCTGTCCTTGGGTTCCTTTGCGGGATTGGTATCTGGCTGATTAACAGGACCAGGAACCGTTCAAAGGCAGAGCAATTGTAACGGTTGTGCCGCGGTCCGGCAGAGAACTGATAGAGATGCTCCCTTTATGCGCATCCAGGATCCGTTTGGTAATAGTAAGGCCAAGCCCCACAGATCCGGGATGACCAGTCACGAACGGTTCAAAGATTTTCAGCAGCGCTTCCGGAGCAATGCCGCATCCATTGTCCTGGATCTGAATGATCGCTTTGGAGGAATCCTTATTCAGAACAATGTGAACCCATCCGTTTTCTGATATGGCTTCCAGTGCATTTTTGATCAGATTGATAAATGCTGCCCGCATCTGCATGGCATCAAGCATCAGACAGGGGCCGTTTGTCCGGCTGGTAAAGGTAAGTGTTTTTTCTGTGCCTTCTGTCATTGGCATGCAGGCCAGGCAGGAATTGCGAAGCAGTTTCTGCAGATCAGTCCGGGTCAGCTCAGGCTGCCCGCTTTGCTGATAGTCTGTCAGGCTGCGCAGAATCTCCTGAATCCGGAAGGAGTCGCTGCAGATGTCCGTCCAGTATTTATAGCATCGTACCTCCGGATGGGATGATTCGATGTATTTCAGGGATCCATTCATCATGCTTGCCACATTGGTAAGTTCATTGACTGCGTGAGTCAGAAGCAGCTTATTTGAAGTAACGTTTGCGGGAGTAAAAGCGGGAGAAATAATATTCTGCATAGTTCTGATCCTCCTTTATTCAGCTCGCTTTTACTGTATCACAGATCAGAAGGAATTTACAAGCAGGATGTAACGACCGATTGCGACACGGGAGGGAAAATGAGGGAGAATGGTGTGAAAAGATTGCATTTCCATAAAAGTTGAGTATAATTGAGAGCAGAAAAAGACAAAAAAGATGCAGGGGCAATACCGGTATTTCGGGATTCCGCTGCGGAGAGAAAGGAGCTTTTATGTTAAGAGATGACTGTATTTTCTGCCGGATCGCAGCTGGTGAGATCCCGTCGGAAACCGTATATGAGGATGAATATTTCAAGGCGATTCTTGATCTGGCACCGGCTGCCAAGGGGCACACGTTGATTCTGCCAAAAGCACATTACCAGGACGTGACGGAACTGGAAGAGCCCCATGCGTCCCGTGTCCTTCCGCTGGCTGCCAAGATCGGACAGGCAATGAAAAAGGGACTGGGGTGTGACGGATTCAACTTGCTCCAGAACAATGGAGAAGCTGCAGGTCAGACCGTTTTTCATTTCCACATGCATGTGATCCCGAGAGTTGCTGATGAGACAGAAGCGCTTCTTGTATGGGAACCGGGATCGGCATCCAAAGAGGAGATGGCAGAGACCGGAAGCAGGATTCGGGAAGGTTTTGCTGAGTAACGCAGATCCGGACAGCAGGGAATACCACGGGGAAAGCAGATCCGGAACAATAAAAATACCGCAGATAAATTCAGGAACATCCATTTGAAAAAGGACGATGAATTTATCTGCGGTTTTTCTGTTGGGGAAGCGGCGGATTGATGTTACCGTTTATTTTTCTGCCGCTTCTTTAATCATCTGAAGGATTCGCTCCACACCATCTGACTGGGAGCTTTTTTCCATGGCATCAATGAACTGGGAACGGTTCTTGTAGACATGGTGGATTGCGTTCAGCAGTGTCTCTGAATTCATAAGCTCATCCTGTTCGACAAAGGAAAGTCCGCGCTTTAAGGCAGTTTCCTTTTCTTCCTGGAGAACGTAAGAGAATCCCTGTTTTTTAAAGGACTCGGCGTTGAGGATCTGGTCGCCGCGGCTGGCAATCAGGGACAATGGAACAAGAATGTGCGGTTTCTTTAATGCAAGAAGCTCGCAGATCGCATTTGCGCCTGCCCGGGAAAGAACCAGATCGGCTGCAGCCATCAGATCTTTCAGCTCAGCGGAGATGTATTCATACTGGACGTAACCCGGCTGATCCAGAGTTGGATCCAGATTTCCCTTTCCACAGAGATGAATAACCTGGAAGTCTTTCAGCAGCTGAGGAAGAATGGCGCGAAGCGCTGTGTTGACGGCACGGGATCCTGTGCTTCCACCCATCATCAGAAGGATCGGACGGTCACCGGAAAGACCGGTGAAGGCAAGACCTGCTTCTCTGGAACCGGTCAGCAGTTCCCGGCGGATCGGAGAGCCGGTAAGAACCGCTTTTTCAGCCGGAAGATGATTTACGGTTTCCGGGAAATTGCAGCAGATTTTTGATGCGGTTGACTGACAGAGCTTATTGGCGAGGCCGGGAGTCATATCAGATTCGTGGATGATGACCGGAACCTTGTACTTGCCGGCAGCCAGGACAACCGGAACGGACACAAATCCGCCTTTTGAGAAAAGGACATCCGGTTTATATTCTCTGATAATCTGTTTTGCTTCCTGATAGCCTTTGATGACACGGAACGGATCCGTCAGGTTTTTCAGACTCAGATAACGGCGGAATTTACCGGTCGCGATTCCCCTGTAAGGGATGTTCTGGTCTTCGATCAGCTTCTTTTCCATTCCCTCGTAAGAACCTACATAAAGGATATCAAAGCCCGCATTTTTTAAGCCAGGCAGCAAAGCAATGTTTGGAGTAACATGACCGGCAGTTCCACCGCCGGTTAACAGAACTTTTTTCATAAATACCTCCGAAAAAGATGACCCGGATGGTTCTTGTCTTTACAGAGACTTAAGCGCCTGAGCCAGCTGATCCGGGCAGGAAGTTGGCTTGTTTCCGCAGGTGATACCTTCCAGACGTGCGATTGCGTCTTCAACCTTCATTCCAACGACCAGAGCGGAAATTCCCTTGGTATTGCCGTTGCAGCCGCCTACAAACTGTACTTCCTTAATCGTATCACCATCCAGCTCAAAGTTAATGGTTCTGCAACAGACACCGCGTGTTGTGTAAGAATTCATAATAAATACCTCCTATATCTGATATGATATATATTTGTTTCCAGTCAGATTATTCATGTAAGAACCAGAGTTGTTTCCTGTTCTGACAGGGAACTTGATCCTTTCCACTATATCATAAAGCGTAAAAAATGTCCAGTAGCTGCGTGTGTTGGCCGGAAGCAGAATGGGAATGTGGAGAATCATGGGTGAATGCGGTCGGAAACTGAGAAAGGAGCAGAGAAAAAGACGAAAAAGATAGAAAGATTACGATGGATTCTGACTTAACAACCAGAGCATTCTGTGCTTTAATAGGCGTAAGAACTCAGAAAGGAGAGATGGTGGTATGCTATCATATCTGGAACAGGGAAACGCCCTGTACATCCTGGCCGGACTTTGCCTGATCGGAGTGATCACAAAGCTGGCAGTCAATCATGTTTACAAAAGCTTAATCAGACAGTCGGACAATCTGGCGACTGCAAAGGACAGACAGCTGCAGCAGATGAAAACAAAGTACGAAAGTCTGTACCGCATGAATTGCGGAATCAAGAACAGTGAGGTGTTTGTAACCGGAAAAACGGGTCAGTACAGGCTGCTGAGGATAAGGCTGAATACCTGGAATGCCTTTGATCTGTATGCAGGAACACTTGCTGTGACAGTCGGTTTGTTGGCAGCTTTTGGTACATACTGGTGGGATGGAGCAGAGAAGATGAGCGTGCTCTATCTGGGAAGTGCTGCTCTTGCTGCAATTGGGATGCTGTTGTTCCATTCAGCTGCAGGAGGGGATGCAAACCGGGCGGCATTGGAAAATGCATTGTGTCACTATTTTGAAAATGTGCTCATCGTGAGGGGACCTCATGCAGCAATGGCAGAGGAAGAGCAGGAAGAGTCTGTGCGGACAAGAACTTCTATGAAAGATGATATTTTTATGAGAAAGCCGCAGGCGGACGAGCAGGAAAAACAGGAAACAGCGTTTTCAACGGATGGCGGCATGCTTCGCGGAAAATCCGGTCAGAGGGCTGAGATGGAGGCGTTGAAAGAAAGCCTGTCCCAGATTGCAGCCGCCAGAAGTGATGGAGGGGAAAAGAAATCCAGAAAGCTGACACAAAAAGAAGAGCAGCTGATTGATGAGATTTTACGGCAGTATTTATCCTGAAAGATTCCAGTATTGGATAAAAAAGCAGAAAAAAGAAAATCTGGCAGAAGAAAAAGGCAAAAGAAAAATCAGGTAAAAGAAAAATCAGGCAAAAGAAAAATCAGGCAAAAGAAAAATCAGGATCAGTCTTCTTCAATGATCTGAATTTCCAGAAAATCGAACTCAATGGGTTCCATGAAGCTGTCCTGGCGAAAACGGGTTTTGGCGTTCCGTTTGAAATCTCTGATGTTTGAGTCAAGCCAGATGGGAACCGGCAGATCAAACTGGTGGGCAAGCTCGTCCAGTGCGGCGAAAACTTTGTGTGTGCGGGTTTCCTGTGGATCCGGATTTTCAACGACATAGTCTTTCAGCAGATGATTGTCCAGAAATAATTTTCCCCATAAGCGAAACATGTGAAACCTCCTTGGTATGACGATCGGACTCAGACCGCGTTTAATCTTTTTGTTGAATCTCAGTATAACGGATTTCATGGAAAATGTAAAGGGCAGAGCGTTTGATGAAGAAAAAACGGCGGAAATGGGCAGCGGAGATTGGTGTGGGAAGACAGTCAGTTTAAGAAAAAAATAAGAATTAACTGTCCGTTTCGGGGTTGTGAAAAGCACCAATCTGGTATATAGTTATTGGTATCGGACTGAGAATAAGCCGGATATCGAATTAAAGGGGAGGTGCTTTCATTTGGAACCAGTATCAGTAAATCCATTAATGTTCATTGAAGAGACCAGAGTGATTCTGGATCAGCTGGATGAATGCAGAAAGGAAAAGAGCAGGCTTCAGGGTGAAGTAAAGCAGCTGGAAAAGGCGGCCGCTTCACTGGATAAATCCATTTCAGATGCAATCAATACAGCGCAGAGACGAAGAAAAGAGGACATTGCAGCCGGTTATGATGAGCAGCTTGGTGTTTGCCAGAATCAGATCAAGGACTGCCGGGCGGAGCGCGCGAAGGCGAGAGCTGATGCAGTTGCCGAAAAAATCCAGCGTGAAAATTCCCACCTGGAACATGAAAATACGGAGATTGACCAGCAGATCACTCAGTTGTATGAGGAAAACAGTGTAAAATCTGTCTTTAAGAAGCACTGGCTGGTGATTCTGTTTTATCCGAAACGGATTCAGGACTGGCTGTTTGTCAGTGCAGCGGCAATTGCACTTCTGTTTGTGGTTCCGCTGTTCCTGATTCTTGGAATGCAGAATCAGCCGCTGACGCTGGCGTGTACTCTGTTTGTGTATCTGTGCTGTGTGTTCAGCGGATATCTGTATGTTCTTCACCGCTTCATGTTTACCCATCAGCAGGTGCACCTGCAGGCGGAGGAACTGAAAGCCCGCCTGAAGGATAATACAAAAACGATGAATAACACGGCTGCCAATATCCGCAAGAGTCAGGATGAGACCGGATACAATCTGGGTGGATTCGATGACCGGATTGCGGAAATTGAAACACAGATGCGGACAATCCTGGCAGAACGGAAAGCAGCACTGGATCATTTTGAAGAGGTCATCCGTCAGGAAGTAACAGAAGAAATTATTGAGGTTAATGCGGAACAGAAGAATGAACTGACCAGTCAGCTGGAGGAAGCAAAGAAACAGCTGGCTGATCGGACACAGGAGCTGGAGAAGCTGGAATCAGAGGTTACCAATACGTATGAAGCCCGTCTTGGAAAGGATCTGATGTACAGGCAGAAGCTGGCAGGTCTGGAGAGCTTTTGCCGGGAAAATCCGGAGCTGGGCCTGGAGCAGGCAATTGACTGCTATAGGAGTACAAAAAAGTAAGCAGTCCCTGAAAGATGCAGTCAGCCATCTGCATCACAGTATAAAGACGAATATTCTGGAGCTGGAATGGACTGTCACCGGTTTCGTCACTGACGATTCCGGTGACAGAAATGTTTCCGACTCTGGGAAGGACCCGGTGAACGCCTTCGCCAGGGGACAGGGGACGGTTGCTGATGGTGATGCTGCCGCAGGTTTCGCGCAGACCGATGGAGGCATCAATAGCAATTGTTAAAAAAGGTGTTTTCTGACGTTTCAGCGAAGCAGCCGTCGATTTCAGGTTCAACGCATGGATGGGATGGGTCAGAGAACCGATCACCTGATATGGAATTTTGTCGTGCGCAGATAACTGCTGCAGATGTTTTTCAAGTTTATAGCCAACAAGCGGACCAAGGCTGTCGCCTGTGATGCGGTCACTGCCGATACAAAGAAAACGTATCGGGCAGGGGCCATTTTTTTTATAAAAATCCCGAACATAACACTCCAGTGTCTGGGAGAATGCGGATGAGTCAAACTGATACCCGCCGGGAAAACAGCATGTCTGTGGATTGTTTTTGTTTTTCATAGTTCAGCCTCCGGGCAGTCTCTGGATACGCAGGACTGCAAGTGTTTGCTAAATCATATCCGCTGCGGAAACGGTTTATACATGGAATTCGAAAAACTTACCAGCGACGGACTGTCGAAATGTTTTTTTTCTTCGACAGGGGCTTTTGGCAAAATCCTGAGCATCTCTGTGGTAACATGGGTAAAAGACATCCGGGATCATGACAGTGGATCGGGTGTAAAATGCGGACAGAACAGAGGTGCAGGTTATGGAAGAAGAAAAGCGTTTACCCAGAAATATCCGTCAGATCGGAGAGAAGGAGGAAGGAGTCCGGGTTTATCTGGAGGACTATGTTTATACGTTCATCAGAAAGATGGACACAGGGATGGAAAACAGGGCAGGAATTCTTTTGGGAAGCAGGGAAGAGGTGGAAGGAAAGCGCTGCTTTTTTATTAAGGGAGCGGTGGAGCTTGCCGGACTGATCACAGATGCAGGCGTGTGCTTTTCCGAAGGAACCTGGAAAGAGGTGGAGGAAGAGATTGGAAAATATTTCTCTGACTGCAGCATATGCGGATGGTATATTCGTGGAAGTGAAGAAAACTGTCTGGATAAGGAGATGCTGAAGCGGGTGCATTCCCAGGTGTTTGCAGGAGAAAACTGCCTGATGTACTGGAAAGAGGAAGAACATGACTGCTTTTGGCTGGAAGAGGGGCAGTGTCTGCAGAGACTGCGCGGATACTATGTGTATTACGAGCGGAATTTCCAGATGCAGAATTACATGCTCAGCTGTAAAGAGAGACCGTTCAGCGAAGTGGTTGAGGACGAGGCTGCGAAGAATTTTCGAAAGATCATGAAAGAACGTCAGCATGAGCGGAAATCGGAACCGGGAATCTGGACACAGGCAGGAACGGTGGCTGCAGCAGCAATCATTTTTGTTGGTTCGCTGTATCTGATCGGACGTGCTGCGGTGAAGCCGAAGGAAGAAAATCAGGTTCCAGCGTTTGCGGTGGGAGCGTCGGTAGAAATGGAAAGCGGAGAAATGATGACGGATAGCACCAGCGAAGAAGAAAATCGGAGCACCATGGATGAGGCAGATTCGGATTCGTTCCCCGGAGTGGAATTGCCGACGCTATATCTTCACATGAACGAAGCGCAGGCAGGAGATGGTCAGGCAGATCAGGTAAACGCTCAGCAGTCCGGCTCCGCTCGCGCAAACCAGTCGTCATCGAATCAATCATCCGGTTCCGCTCAGGGAGGACAATCTGGAACGAATCCGTCATCCGGTTCGGGATCCGGAAACCAGCAGGCATCGAATCAGCAGTCCGGCTCAGGAGTCGGAAATCAGTCCGGAACAAATCAGCAGTCCGGCTCGGGAGCAGGAAATCAGTCCGGAACGAATCTGCAGTCCGGCTCGGGAGCAGGAAATCAGTCCGGAACAGATCAGCAGTCTGGCTCGGGAGCAGGAAATCAGTCCGGAACAAATCAATCATCCGGTTCCGCTCAGGGAGGTCAGTCCGAAGCGAATCCGTCATCCGGTTCGGGATCCGGAGACCAGCAGGCATCGAATCAGCAGTCCGGCTCAGGAGTCGGAAATCAATCCGGAGCAAATCAAACGTCCGGCGCTGGAACTGCAGGACAGTCCGGAACAAATTCGTCATCCGGTTCGGGTGCGGGAAATCAGGCGGCATCGAATCAGCAGTCCGGTTCGGGTGCAGGAAATCAGGCGACATCGAATCAGCAGTCCGGTTCGGACGCGGTGTCGTCGGATGGATCTGTGTCAGCTGAGACCGATCCAGACAGTGCACTGGACGCGCTGGAGGCGGGTGCACCGGTCAGCGGAAAGCGTTATGTGATTCAGCCAGGAGATACGATGGCGGATCTGAGCATCCGGTTCTATGGTTCGACCAGCATGATTATGAAAATCTGTGAACTCAATGCGATCGGGAATCCGAATACAATTTTTATTGGGCAGGAAATTGAATTGCCCTAGAAAGTATGTTATACTGATGGCTGAGAAAAACTGAAGTATACAGAGAGGCAGGTCCATGTATGGCAATGAGTACGGACTCCCAGAGAGAGAAGACGAAAGCGTTTCTGCGAAAGCAGATGGTTGTTACCGAGAAGAAAAAGTTTAGCCTGCAGGAATTTATTCATGAGAATCAGCAGAAGATTCTGATTTCTGCAATTATGGTCGTAACGCTGCTCATCCTGATTGCGGGCGGTGTGTTTGTATATCAGCATTTTCGTGTCTATACCACATATCAGGTGAAATGGAGCGCGGAAATTAATAATATGTCCGCCCAGACACTTGTTTCGTTTGGAAACGGTGTTGCAGTTGTGGGAAAAGACGGTGTAATCTGCTATGATCAGAAGGGAGCCAACCAGTGGTCGGTTCCCTATGATATGAAATCACCTACGGCAGTTGTGCAGGGCGACTATCTTCTTGTTTATGACAGAGATGGGCAGAACATGGTAATCTGTGGAAAGGACGGAAAAATGGGAAATGTGTCTACCTCCTATCCGGTGTCCCGTGCAGAGATTTCTGCCGGCGGTGTTGTAGCCGCTGTTCTGGAAGACACAAAGAGCAGTTACATTTCCTACTACCGGAATAATGGAGAAAAGCTGGAGGTTGAGATCCAGTCGCCGCTGGCAACCAATGGCTATCCCCGCTCCATCGGCCTTTCGCCCAATGGACAGCAGCTGGCGGTTTCCTACATAGGGATTAATGGACTGGACAGTTCCTGCCGTGTGGATTTCTATGATTTTGAGCTGGGCAGGGAAATGCCGAACCGGATTGTCAGCAGTTTTTCCTATCAGGAATCCGATACCTATATTCCGGTTCTTGTGTACACAAGCAACGAGAACGCGTTTGGCGTAGGCACAAACCAGCTCAGTTTCTATTCGGCAGCGAACCGTACTGCAATTAAAGAAACGACGGTCCCTGTTTCCGGTGAGATTCAGAAAATGTTCTATAATGATAATTACCTTGGTCTGGTCGTGGAAGAAGATGCGGGAATGGTTCTTCGAGTCTATCACATGAATGGAAGCCTGCAGGCAGAGCTTCTGCAGGAAGAAATCTATGAAAATTATGGATTCAGCGGGAAGCAGATCTTCATGTATGATGACAGCCGCTGCCGGATTGTCACCTTTGACGGAAGGGAAAAGTTCTTCCTTGACTTTGTCAACGGAATCCGACGCATGATCCCCTGCGGAGACGGAAACAGCTTTTACCTGACAACCATGGACATGCTGCAGAAAATTACACTGAAGTAAGTCAGTGGACAACGGCTGCAGAAAATTACACGGAAGTAAGTCAGTGGACAACGGCTGCAGATAATTACACGGAAGTAAGCCCATGGATACCGGAAGCAGGAAATTACATGGAAGTGAGCCAGCAGGTAAGAACTGCACATGCGCCTCTGAGGCTGGTTGTCGGCAACTTGTATGGTCGGCCTCCATGATGTCCCTGCGATTCGCAAAGTTACTTGATTTTCATACCAATCTCTGGTAGAATGAAAAGAAGAGAGCAACGGAATGGACAACAAAACAGATGTGTACAGGACATGTCACAGGCCATTCCGGCTATATATTTATTTTCAGGAGGAAAACAGAATGAGCACAATTGATACAATGTCAGTAAATGCGATCCGTGTTCTGGCTGCAGACGCTGTACAGAAGGCAAAGTCCGGTCATCCGGGTCTTCCCCTTGGCTGCGCAGCTGTAGGCTATGAGCTGTGGGCAAAGCATATGAAGCATAATCCGAAGAATCCGGACTGGAAGGACAGAGACCGTTTTATTCTTTCCGGCGGACATGGATCGACTCTGTTGTACTCCCTGCTTCACCTGTTTGGCTATGGAAATCTGTCTGTTGACGATTTGAAGCAGTTCCGTCAGTGGGGTTCTCTGACACCTGGTCATCCGGAGTACAAGCACACCGTTGGTGTTGAGGCAACCACCGGACCTCTTGGCGCAGGTATGGCAATGGCAGTTGGTATGGCAATCGCCGAGACCCACCTGGCAGGCGTATTCAACAAGGAAAACTACCCGGTTGTTGATCACTATACCTACGTTCTTGGCGGCGACGGATGCATGATGGAAGGAATTTCCTCTGAGGCATTCTCCCTGGCAGGTACACTTGGTCTGTCCAAGCTGATCGTTCTCTACGATTCCAACCGCATCTCCATCGAGGGTTCCACTGACATCGCGTTCACCGAGAATGTTCAGAAGAGAATGGAAGCATTCGGATTCCAGATTCTGACGGTTGAAGATGGAAACAATCTGGAAGAAATCGGCGCTGCTATCGAGGCTGCAAAGGCTGAGACAACAAAGCCGTCCTTCATTACCGTTAAGACTCAGATCGGTTACGGCTGCCCGGCGAAGATGGGTAAGGCAAGCGCTCACGGCGAGCCTCTTGGTGATGAGAACGTGGCTGCAATGAAGGAATACCTGGGATGGCCGTCTCAGGAGCCGTTCTATGTTCCGCAGGAAGTTTATGACAACTACAGCTCCATCGTTGACGGACTTGGCGCAGCAGAGGAGAAGTGGAACGCAATGTTCGCGGAATACTGCGAGAAGTACCCGGAGATGAAGGAACTTTGGGATAAGTACTATGATGAAACTCTGGCTGAGAAGGCATTTGACTGCGAGGAGTTCTGGGCATACGACAACAAGCCGGATGCAACCCGTAATCTGTCCGGTAAGATGATCAATAAGATCAAGAATCTGCTGCCGAACCTGATCGGAGGCGCGGCAGATCTGTCTCCGTCCACCAAGACCTACATGAACGACATGGGCGATTATTCCAGGGACAACTATGCGGGCCGCAACATGCACTTTGGTGTGCGTGAGCTTGCAATGGCTGCAATCGGAAACGGTCTGATGCTTCACGGCGGACTTCGCGCCTATGTTTCCACCTTCTTTGTATTCTCTGACTATACAAAGCCGATGGCACGTCTGTCCTCCATCATGGGAGTTCCGCTGACCTTCGTATTCACCCACGACAGCATCGGTGTCGGTGAAGACGGACCGACCCATGAGCCGATTGAGCAGCTGGCAATGTTCCGTGCAATGCCGAACTTCCACATGTTCCGTCCGGCAGACGCAACAGAGACTGCTGCCGCATGGTACAGTGCAATCACCTCCAAAAAGACTCCGACCGCTCTGGCACTGACCAGACAGAACCTGCCGCAGCTGGAAGGTTCCTCCAGGGAAGCTCTTAAGGGCGGCTATGTTCTTCAGGATTCCGCAAAGGAGACTCCGGACGCAATCATCATCGCAACCGGTTCCGAGGTATCTCTGGCTGTTGAAGCAAAGAAGATGCTGGCAGAGGAAGGAATCGATGTAAGAGTTGTTTCCATGCCGTGTATCGATCTGTTCGAAGAGCAGTCCGATGAGTACAAGGAGTCCGTTCTTCCGAAGGCAATCAGAAAGAGAGTTGCCGTTGAGGCACTTTCCACCTTTGGTCTGGACAAGTATGTTGGTCTGGACGGTGCTGTGATCGGTATGACCACGTTCGGCGCATCCGCTCCGTACAGCAAACTGTTCCCGGCATTCGGATTCACTGCTGAGAATATCGTTGCAAAGGTAAAGGCTCTGTAAGAAGCGTTGGACTGCAAGGTCAGAGGCGATGGAAGGCATGAAGTGCGTTCCGTATAAAAACAGAATCTGAGACATGGAATTCAGGCAGGGTATCCGAATCGGGGTACCCTGCTTTGTTTATGCATCCAGGCGAACATGCCAGTGACATGTTCGATCGGATTGTTTATACATCCAGCATGTTTTTCTCATTGGGGAAGGGGGAACAGCAATGAAAAACAAAGGAATTGGGGCGCTGGCAATGGCAGCGGCAATCGGTCTTGGCGCAGGGGTTATGTCATCCGCATCGGCTGCATATGCAGATACCGGCGAAGGAAAAACGGTTGATAACGGCGAAGTGACCGTATTTGTTTATATGATTGGTTCCGATCTGGAAACGGACGGAGGAAATGCCAGTCTTGATCTGAAAGAAATGCTTGCAGCCGATCTGGGGGAGCAGGTGAATCTTGTGATTCAGACAGGCGGCGCCATGGATTGGGAAATGGAAGAGGTCAGGGAAGGAACCTGTCAGCGTTTTGAGGTGGTGGATCATGAACTGAAGGAGGTGGAGGACATCGGCCTCCAGTCCATGGCAAAGATTCAGACACTGGCCAGCTTTCTTACCTGGGGTGCAGAAGCCTATCCGGCAGATCGCTATGAGCTGATCTTTTGGGATCACGGCGGCGGTGTAACCGGCGGCTTTGGCTATGATGAATATTTTGAGGATGACTGGCTGACGCTGTCTGACATTGGCGATGCCCTGAAGCTGAGCGGTGTGGAATTTGACATGGTCGGTTTTGATGCATGTCTGATGAGCACCATTGAGGTGGCATACATGCTGAAGCCGTATGCGGAATATCTGGTGGCATCCGAGGAATATATTCCGGCAGAGGGCTGGTACTACACCGACTGGCTGACTGACCTTGGTCAGAATCCGCAGATGGAGGGGGATCAGATTGGCGTTGCAATTGTTGACGACTATGCAGCGTACTATGAGGCGGACGGAACATGGGAATATACCCTGTCCGTTGTGGATCTGAACATTATCGGACGTCTTTACAAAGCCCTCAGTGATTACATGGAGGAAACATCGGATCTTCTGACGCAGAAGCAGTTTACGGAGATCTCCAGTGCCCGTGCCCAGGCCAAGGCCTTTGGTGACGGCGATTATGAGCTGATTGATCTGCTGGACTATGCGGATCGGATTGAGTCTCTGGACGACAGTAAGCTGCAGAAGCAGGTGGATGCCTGTGTGATCTACAACCGCAGCAACATTTCCAATGCCTGCGGGCTTGCCATGTACTATCCCTACAAATACCTGGATTCCTATGAATATGTATGGAAAGATCTGAGCTACTTTGACTACACCGATGGCTATGGTGAATATTTTAACCAGTTTGCCAGTGTTCTTGCCGGAGGCCACACCGGAACGACAGGCGGATATTTCCAGCCGCAGGAGGAGTCCTGGGATACCAGTCTCTGGAGCTGGATCGATGAGATGCTGATCAGCGACTATGACGAAGTATATCTGGCGACCAATTTCGAGGCGCGAGAAATGGTTGATAAAGGCGAGTATTTTGCATTACCCATGACAGAGGAGGACTGGGAGCTGATCACATATATCGAGCAGTGGGTGATGCTGGATGACGGCGAGGGATATGTGGATCTGGGATGCGACAATTACTATGAGGTGGATGAGGACGGCGATCTGATGCTGGATTTCGACTATTACTGGGTGGCTCTGGACGGGATGATTGTGCCGTTCTATGCGGAGGTTGAGGACTATTCCGATGAGGAAACCTGGTATACCTACGGCTATGTTCCGGCGGAGCTGAACGAGTCGGAGGACATCGAGATCATCGTTCGCTGGGATGCCCAGCACGAGGACGGCTATGTCAGCGGCTGGCGATATGCTTATGAAGGCCTTGGTCAGGCGGCAGCCAAGGGTCTGTTCCAGTTCAAAACCGGTGACCAGCTGGATATCATCTGCGATTTCTATACTTATGACGGCGCCTATGACGGTGAGTATTACTGGGGCGACACACTCTATGTCGGTCCGGAAGGACTTGCGGTCAGCTATGAGGATCTGGGCGAGGAAACAACGCTGATTAACTACATGCTGGAGGATATTTACTGCAACCAGTATGTGACGGATCCCATTGAGCTTTCCTTCGGAGAATATTGGGATTAACAGAAGACGGACAAAAAAGCGGGAGGGGTATCAGAACCCTTCCCGCTTTCTCATTTTCCGAAGCTCTTTTCGTTTCAGCGCGCCTTCCCATTCCGCTTTCTGAACTTCCGTTTCCAGAACCAGCTGGGGAACCGGCGCCGGGCGCTGACTGTCATCGACTGCGACCATGGTAACATAGGCACGGTTGATTGGATGGCGCATTCCGTCCGAGTTTTCCACATAGGTATCGACGCGGACTTCCATGGAGGTCCGTCCCGTGTAGACGATGTGTCCGATCAGAAGGATGATGTCGTTTCGAAAGGCGCCGGCTTTGAATTCCAGGTTGTCAATCGCAGCAGTCACCACATCTTTGCCGGAGTGCCTCCGTCCGACGATACCGGCAGTTTCATCGATCCAGGCAAGCAGTCTGCCGCCAAAGAGACGGCCGGAGCCGTTTAAATCCGGCGACATCAGAAGATGATATTGCTCGGTAATGGAGTCTTCCATTCGTTTTTGAAGAATTTCTTCCGCCATGTTCGTTTCCTTTCCTGTATCTCACAAGTGTTTCTTCCTTTTAGTATAGCAGATTTTCTCTATTCTTTCTACTGTTGAATGAAAAATAGTGCTGCAGTTTTGGACAGATGTGGGATTTGGCGGCATATTTGACGAAACCGATACGTACCGGTTTTGTTCCTGTTTACCGCAGCGGAAACAGGGCGGTGAATGTTGTCTGATGATTTTCAGATTCGGCCTGGAGTGTTCCGCGGTGGGCTTTCATGATCTGCTGTGCAATTGCCAGTCCGAGACCATAGCGTCCCTCCTCACGGCTGCGTGACTTGTCAATTCGGTAGAACCGTTCGAAAATCCGGTTCAGCTCCTCTTTTGGGATCGTGTCGCCTGTGTTGGTGACGGAGAGCAGGAGTTTATGCCGAACTGTCTGGAGTCGGATTGAGATTGTTGAGCCGGTCCAGGCATGTTTCACCGCGTTGTCGATCAGGATGGCAGTCAGCTGTTTGATCTGTGTTTCATTTCCAAAATAATCGATTTCGGGAGGTACTGTCCAGTCCAGCAGTACCTCCTTTTCATATGCCATGCTTTCGAAGGGCATCAGAACGCTGAGGATTGCATGGGAGAGGTCGAAGCGGGCATGAAGCTTCCGTTCCGAACCGGAATCCAGGCGGGCCAGGGTGAGAAGGCTGCTGATCAGGTCACCGGTCCGGCTGATCTCGGTCTGGATGCATGTGAGCCATTTGTTCTCCCCAATCTCGCTTTCCAGCACATCGGCATTGGCGCGGATGACTGCCAGTGGCGTTTTGAACTCATGGCTGGCATCGGAGATGAACTGCTGCTGACGTTCGAAGCTCTGGGCAACCGGGCGCACCAGATTTCTTGCAAGCAGATGGGCCAGCAGACCGAAGGCCAGAAAGCCGATCAGAAGACCGCAGGCAGATAAAAGGAGTGCCTGCTGCATCTGTTTGATCCAGGGGGTTATGTTGAGGAAGATGAGGGTGTATTCCCCGTTTTTCTGGATTCGCATCTGATATTTCAGATCATGGGCAGTTCCTTCGAGCGAACGGTTTTCCAGAATTTCCCTGGCATAGTCTGCAATGGTGCTTTCTCTGATTCCGGAAATGTTCATGGAGGAGTCCAGAAGATTCATATCGCTGTCAAAGGTGAGCCGTGCATATTCTACACCAAATGGGACTGCCAGGTTTCGTGAGAATTCGTTTTGCAGATTCTCGTCAGACTCCGACAGATTCAGAAGGTTATCACTGGACGGAGCCTGATCCGGAGCCATTTCACTCAGGGGGATTCCATCCGAAGCAGTTTCACTCATGGCGTTTATATCCGGAATCTCTTCACGCAGAGCATTCGAATCCAGAGTCTCTTCTTTTAGCGGATTCGGGAAAGGATTGAGAAACAGTTCCATGAACCGGTCCGAAGCATGGATTGTGGATTGCCAGTTGGAAATGTTGATAGCAATGACAATTCCGCCAAGAACGGTGGATAAGATCAGAAAAATCATCCATGTAATCTTTCGCTGCAGTTTCGCTATCATATGCCGTCTCCATCTGCCAGTAGGGTATAGCCCAGTCCACGGATCGCCTTAATCCGGACTGTGCTGCAAAGAAACGTGAGCTTCTTCCGGAGAAAAGAGAGGTAGACCTCCACATTGTTATATTCCGCGTTGCTTTCCAGCCCCCAGATGCGCTGCGCCAGCTGCTCTCTGGTAAGGATCTGATTTTTATTCTGAAGAAGATAGTGGAGCAGCTGAAATTCTCTGGCACTCAGCTGCATCGAATGGCCGGAGCCGGTGCAGCGCAGGGAACCGAGGCTGGTATCCAGTTCCAGATCGCCAAAGGAGAGAATGGTGTCATCGGAGCCGGTGCAGCGTCTTGTCAGGGCACGGAGCCGGGCAAGCAGTTCCCGTGTCTGAAAGGGTTTGGTCAGATAGTCATCGGCACCGTTGTCCAGTCCGCGGATTTTGTCGTCCAGTTCGGTTCGGGCTGTGAGCATGAGAATGGGAATCGTCAGTTTGGCACTGCGGACTTCGCGGACGATGGAGAAACCATCCCGCTTTGGAAGCATGATATCGAGGATGAGAAGATCGAAGCATCCGGACAGGGCATGGAGCAGTCCTTCTTCCCCGTCAGCTGCCCATGTCACATCATAGTTTTCCCGCTCCAGGGAGTGCTTGAGGGCATTGGCCAGTCCGGCTTCGTCTTCGACCAGCAGGAGTTTTGTCATAGAGATCACTTCCTTATATTAATTAACAGGTATGCTGTCAGAATAGACCATGAGTTTGTGCATTTGGTGAGCAAAGTTTGAAATGATTGTGAACCGCGCTATTTTCAATGTAACTTCAATCTTTTTCATGTATGCTGTCTCCACGGTATCATCGGCGGCCTGCAGCAGCTTTGATTAAGGCAGACCGGTTGATGAAAGAAACGCGGAAGTCTGATGGGAGATCAGCGGAGCGGAAAGAGAGGACAGTATCATGGGAAAGAGAAAGAACTCTGTGCGTTGTGTGGCAATTGGTATGGCGGGCATGCTGGCATCTGCCCAGACACTGTGCGCAGCAGAAGAGGTGGGATCCGCAGACGGTGGAAATCGTCCGGATTTTTCAAATATGCAGTCAGGGCAGGGGAACGGAGGCCGACAGGGCGGTTTCGGACAGATATCAGGCAGCGGCGAAAGCGGAAAGCAATCCGGTGCTGGTCAAAGAGGCGGGCAATCCGGGACAGACGGAATGAACGAAATGATAAGTGCCATGATGGAGATGATGAGCGGGAAGGCAGAAGGCATCGAAGTTTCAGAGGAAGGAACGCTGAGCGGTACGACGACGATGGATACCGTATCCCAGTTTTTGAGTCTGGCAACGGATTATGCGCGGTTGTCTGTATCAGAAGTTTATGTCAGTGCCGGGGATTCGGTAAAGGAAGGCGATGCGCTGTATCAGATTGATCCGGAAGATATGGAGGAGCTTGGCGAGGAACTGGCGAAGGAGATTCAGTCAGCCAGAGAAGCACTGAAACAGGCGGAAATTGATTATCAGAAAGGAATTTCGGAGGCGGAGTACAGCAAAGAAGCGGCGTTGGCGGAAGGAGAACTGGCAGACAGTGAAAAGGAAATGACGCTTCAGGAACTGCAGGATACTGTGGATACCAACCATCAGACATTGACGGATACGGAGGAAAAGATTGCGGAGCTGGAGGAAGATCTGGCAAATGGAATTACAACGACGACGGAGAAGATTACTATTCCGTCTGTTACCTATTCGTTCGCAAACAAAGTGACCGGATCCGGAGGTATGAGTACAAACCAGGCGATGGGACAGGAATTTTCTGCTGGAGATTTCAGCGGAGGAGCGGCCGTGTCCGGCGGCTCGGGAGTGGTGTCCGGCGGGAATTCCGGAGGAAGTTCCAGCGGTGGTTCCAGTGGCGGTTCGTTCAGCGGAAACTTTGGTAATAATTCCATGGGCGGAAATGACTTTAACGGCGGCGATTTTTCGGAATTAACCTCGGAGGAGGAGACTGTGGAAAACAGCAGTGAAATGCAGGAGCCGTCATCCGGTATAGATGAAGTGCCGGACGAGAGCATAGATGCGAGTGAGGAACCGTCATCGGCAGAGGAGTCATTGCCGGGGACAGATATGGAGCCGGACGAGAGTACAGATGCGAGTGATGAATCGCCATCGGCAGAGGAGTCGTCGTCCAGTACAGATGCAGTGCCGGATGAGAGTACAGATGCGAGTGAGGAGCCGTCATCGGCAGAGGAGTCGTCGCCCAGCACAGATGCGGTGCCGGATGAGAGCACAGATGTGCCGGAGGAAGAATCATCGGGAGGAGAAACAGCGCCAAGTGAGGAGTCGGAACCCGATGTGAGTCTGGAGCCCAGTGAAGCTCCGGAGGAGAGTTCTTCTCCGGAAGCCGGAGGACAGTCGATTGCGGAGCAGTTTGCGGCTCTGGATACCTTGTGGGAGCCGGTTCTGGAAGAGAAGCAGGTGGAGATTGAGGAACTGGAAACAAGCCTGAATGAACTGGAAACGAAGAAACTGGAACTGATTTCTTCTATGGCAAACCGGATCAGTCAAATGATTCAGAATCCCTCGTATCTGGAAATAACAGAGGAATATCTGGAGGAGGAAATGAAGCTTCAGGTATTAAACACGGTAAAGCAGCTGATGGCGCAGAATATTGCGATGAGCAGCGAAAGTGATCTGGCAGAGGCAGAGCTTCTTCTTCAAACAATTGCAGAAGCGCAGGAGGCGATGTCGGAGAGCACTGCGGAAGCCGATGAGACGGAAGCACTGGTTCCGGAGCGCAGCGAAGCAGAAAGTACATCGTCTGCGGAGGGAAACGAGACAGAAACCTCAGCGGTTTTGGAGAGCAGCGAAGCAGAGGGCACATCGTCTGCGGAGGGAAACGAGACAGAAACCTCAGCGGTTTTGGAGAGCAGCGAAGCAGAAAGCACACCATCTGCGGAGGGAAACGAGACAGAAACCTCAGCGGTTTTGGAGAGCAGCGAAGCAGAGAGCACATTGTCTGCGGAGGGAAACGAGACAGAGACCTCAGCGGTTTTGGAGAGCAGTGGAGCAGAAAGCGCATCATCTGCGGAGGGAAACGAGACAGAAACCTCAGCGGTTTTGGAGAGCAGCGAAGCGGAAAGCGCATCGTCTGCGGAGGGAAGCGAAACAGAAAGCTCAGCAGTTTTGGAGAGCAGAGAAGCGGAAATCGCATCGTCTGCAGACGGAGAGTCCGGTGAAACCGATGTGATTCCGAGTGAAACGAACAGTGAAGCGGAACCGGGAACAGAAGACGGAGACGGGTCAGCGGAAGATAACGGACAGCAGGAAGTGCAGGTAATCACACGGTATCAGGTAACACTGAAGACACAGAATCTGGATTTTACAATTCTTGTTTCGGACTTATCTTCCTACATGGAACTTTACGATCAGGAACTGCAGCTGCAGACACAGCTTTCGGAAGCAGAGCTTGCGCTGGAGGAGGCAGAGGCAGAAAAAGAGGAGGCGCGACTGCTTCTGGCCAAACAGCTGGATCTTGAGCAGCAGGAAAAGGAATCTTCGATGGCGGCCAGCTATGAAGCAGAAAAGGCACAGGCAGTTGCGGAAGCGATAGCAAGCGTGGAAGCCGAGTGGAAGGAAAAAGAAAGTATGGCGGCACCGACTGAGCCGGAGGAGCCGTCCGGAGAGACCGATTCGAGCATGCCGGAGGAAACGTCCGGAGAGACCGACCAGAGCATGCCGGAGGAAACGTCCGGAGAGACCGACCCAACCAGGCCGGAGGAAACGTCCGGAGAGACCGATCCGAGCATGCCGGAAGAAACGTCCGGAGAGACCGACCCAACCAGGCCGGAAGAGTCATCTGGAGAAATCGAGCCGACCATGCCAGGAGCCCCCTCCATGCCAGACGATTCCATGGAATCAGAATCGAAAGGCGAAATGGAATGGCCGGGAATGGAGGATTCCGAAGAAGAAAGTCAATCGTCCGGAAAGGGAAACAGCTCATCCGGCGCGACAGGCGGCATGATGCAGTCAGGAGCTTCTTTCAGCGGCTCCTTCAGCAGCTCCGGATCTTCCGGAGTAAGTGCCCAGACCTACGACATCGCTGAAATTGTAGAGGAACTTCAGGCATGCATTCCGGGACTGACGGTAATGATCAGCGAAGCGGAGATCACCCAGAAACTGGATCAGATCACAGCGGAGCAGACGTATGATCTGGCAAAACTGGAGTCTGCTTATGCGGAGGATACGTATGAGATTACCATGGCAAGTCTCCAGTCTGCTCTGGATGAAGCAAATGAAACACTGGAAACGCTGCTTGCAGAGCAGGAAATATATGAATCTATGGCAGACGGAATGATTCGCGCCGAACAGTCCGGAACCATCAGCAATGTTCTCATGGAAGCGGATGACTATCTGTCGGCAGACTGTGAACTGGTTCGCTATCTGGATATGTCGAAAATATATATTTCCGTCGAGGTCGATCAGACAGAAATCGCCAATTATCAGGTAGGAGGCAGCGTGATGGTCATTGCAAACGGAACCAGAGCTTCCGGAACCATCAGTGAAGTCGCAACCTCTGCTACGCAAAGCAGAAGCGCATCCAGTGTAACCTATGGAGTTGTGGTAACCGTTGATAACAGCAGAGGTACGCTTTCCAGCGGACTTTCCGCCTATGTCATCCTTTCTGAAGGCTCAGAAAGCGGAAGAACGATGCCGAATATGCCGGATATGAACATACCGGATATGGAACTGCCGGAGGGAATGAATTTCCCGTTTGGCGGACAGTCCGGAAGAAAGAGTGAAGATGAGGAAACTGCAGAACGCAGTGAAACAGAAAATTGAGGTGGAGCAGATGAAAAAAGGAAAAAAGCTTCTTTTGGGAACCGTCTTTCTTGGTGTAGTCGGCGGTTCGCTGTATGCTGCATATTCCAATGATATGCTGGACGGGGTAATGAACGGTGAGCTGAGTGCCATGCTGGATCAGGTTCTGAATCCGTCGGTAGAGGCAGAAGAGGTGGAAACAGCGAATTATAAAGAGACAACGGTGCTTCGGGGAAATCTGATTACCGGTGTTGCGGAAAGCGGATCTGTTGCAATCGGCTCTGTCACACAGATCTGTGATCTGAGCGGACAGAACAGTTCCTCAGAAAGCAGCTCCGCAGGGGGAACTTCAGGCGGCAGTTCCTCTGGAGGGGCATCTTCTGCAGGCAGCGCATTTGGCGGCGGATCCATGGGCGGTGGAATGAACAGTTTTGTTCTGATGGGAGATGCCGGACGTTCCTCTTCGTCCGGAAGTTCTTCTGACACCGCTGAATCTGCAACAACAGTTGATGCTTCTTTGATTGTAGAAGAGGTTTATGTGGCAATCGGTCAGCGTGTGGAAGAGGGGGAACCAATATTAAAGCTGTCAGACGAAAGCATTGAAGAATATCGCGCCGCGTTAGAAGCGTCTGTGACCAGCGCGGAGCTGGCAGTGACGCAGGCAAAGATTACACGCGATGAAAACGCGCTGACCTATAACTATGATTATCAGACCAATCTGGCGAAGGGGGAAGTGGCTCAGGCGGAATATGACAATACCATTGCCGGACTTCAGAATCAGGTGACGGAGCTGGAAGCTTCCATTGCAGATTCTCTGGAAACCATTAATGAACTGACAACCGATCTTGCCAACGGAGAGGATGTGGAGGATGACCTGGAAGCAGAGCAGGAGAACTATGCGGAGCTGTGCACGAAACTTCTGACTGCTCAGAATAACCTGATTACAGGAACGATTACAGCGAAGCAGACCTATGATCTGGCAATGCTGAACTATGAAAATGCAGACAGTCTTTATGAAATTGATGTGGATGATCTGGACAGTGAACTGGAAGATGCAGAAGAGACACTGGCTTCACTGAAGGAAGAACTGGAAGCCTTTGAGGCGTTCATCGGTGACGGTATTATTTACTCGGAGTATTCCGGTGTGATCACGGAAGTCGGATTTGCTAAAGAGGATGAACTGACGGATGCGGCAACCGTTGCCAGTTTTCAGAATGCGGAGGATGTGACGATTTCTGTTTCGGTGAATCAGGAAGATATTGCTTCCATCGCAGTGGGTGACCGTGTTGTCATTGATCTGACGGCATATGAGGACACAGACTTTGAAGGTGTGGTTGAGAGCATTTCTACCTCGGCATCCAGCGGATCCTCGACAGTCAATTACACAGTAACGGTATTGTTTACCGGTGATGTAACCAGGGTGTATGCAGACATGACCGGAACGGCAACCTTTGTGGAGGAGGAAGCGGCGGATGTGCTTTATGTTTCGAAAAAAGCAATTCAGCAGGAAAACGGTGTCTCTTATGTGAAGGTTCTGGAGAGTGACGGAACAATTCGCAGGCAGGAAGTAGAAACCGGCTTTACGGATGGATATCAGACCGAGATCAGCTCCGGTCTGGAAGAGGGAGAGACGGTAATCATTGAAAGTCAGGTGAAATAAATGAAAATCTCAGTATTGCTGCGGCTGATCCTTCAGAATATTCTGCAGAATAAATTTAAAACAATCATGACTTCCATCGGCATTGTCATCGGTACAGCGACAATCGTTCTTGTAATTGCGATTGGCCGGGGCGGACAGCTGGATGTCCTGGACCAGTTTAAAACGCTGAACGCGGGGGCAATTGACGTCACCTATGAAATGGCAGCTTCTGCGGCGGGCGGAAACAGTTTCGCAAATCTGTTCTCTCAGACGATGGGCTCCGGCGGCCGGGGAGGCATGTCCGGCGGCAGCGGAGGCGGATTCTCGATGTTCGGCGGCAGCAGAGGCGGATTCTCAATGCCCGGAGGAGATGGAGGAAGTTTCCAGATGCCGGGTGGAGGAGACTTCCAGATGCCGGAGGGAGGAGATTTCCAGATGCCGGAGGGAGGAGATTTCCAGATGCCGGATGGAAGCGATTTTACGATGCCGGAGGGAGGAGATTTCCAGATGCCGGAGGGAAGTGATTTCACGATGCCGGAGGGAGGAGATTTCCAGATGCCGGAGGGAAGTGATTTCACGATGCCAGACAGAGGAGATTTCCAGATGCCGGAGGGAAGTGATTTCACGATGCCGGACGGAGGAGATTTCCAGATGCCGGAGGGAAGTGATTTCACGATGCCGGACAGAGGAGATTTCCAGATGCCGGAAGGAAGTGATTTTACGATGCCGGAGGGAGGAGACTTCCAGATGCCGGAGGGAAGTGATTTCACAATGTCGGAAGAGGGAGAGACCGAAGGAACGGGGGAGGCTGGCGAACCGGAATCTGACAGCGAAATCAGTGACAGCGAGCTGCCGTCCAGGGCAGACGAGGATAAGGAACAGGAAACAGAAGCGGAAGATGATACAGAGAAAAATCTGGAACAGATCATTCTGTCCGATTCTGATGTGGAAGATATTGAGCTGTTCGTGCCGGGAATCAGTGCGGTTACGCTTTCCTACTCCACCAAAAGTACGGTGGACGGCGGTGAACTGGAGGCAGAAACTTCCTATACAATCGCCGGGGTTAAGAGCAACTATGCGGCAATCAGCAATCTGGAAATCGCGGTTGGAAGCTTCATTGAAGATGACGATGAAACAAATAAACAGAAAATCTGTGTCCTGGGAGCGACCGCTGCAAAGGAAATCTTTGGCAGTGCAATGGATGCCTATGACAGTGTTCTGTACATCGATGGCCGTTCCTATGTGGTGAACGGTGTACTGGAAGCAATCGGAACCGTATCCTCCGGTATCAGCCCGGATGAGGCAATCTTCGTTCCCTATGCAACCGGAGTCAAATATATTACCGGAGAAAACATCAATCCAACCCTTACTGTGCTGGCAGAAGATGCCACTTCTGTTGACCAGACCATTGAAAAAATCACTGCAGTTCTGGCGGAAACCTATCCGAATGCCGAATTTACCTTCACAGACGCGGGAAGCAAAATGGAAGCGGCAGAACAGTCCAACAGCATCCTGACCATTCTTCTGACGGCAATGGCTGCCATTGTCTTCGTAGTCGGCGGCATCGGCATCATGAATGTTCTGTTTGTTGCGGTGAAAGAGCGTACCGAGGAAATCGGTATCCTGAAAGCAATCGGCTGCACAAGAAAAGACATTCTGCTGGATTTCCTCCTGGAAGCAGCAATCATCAGTCTGATTGGCGGCATTCTCGGCATCGGACTCAGCTTCGCGGTGGAACCGGTTGCCACGTATCTTGGTGTCCGTGTAGAGATGACGGCAAATGCCTGGATAATTGCTCTGGCATTTGCCATCGGAACCGGAACCATATTTGGCTTCTACCCGGCATGGAAAGCATCGCGTCTGCTGCCGGTACAGGCACTGAATCAGGAGTAATGCATATGTTTGGACGAAAAAAGAAAGAGACGGAACCGTCTCCCTACATGGTTGATCTGCGAAACATCAATAAAAGCTATCAAATGGGAAGTCAGACACTGCAGGTTCTTTATGACGTGTCCCTGCAGGTGAAAAAAGGCGAATATCTGGCAATTCTGGGACCATCCGGTTCCGGAAAAAGTACCCTGATGAACACCATCGGCTGCATGGATGTTCCGGATACCGGTGAATACTATCTGGACGGAATTGCCGTACACAAGGCAAACGACCGGAAAATGACAAAAATCCGAAATGAAAAAATCGGATTCATCTTTCAGAAATATCATCTGATCCCCAGCTATACAGTCATGCAGAACATCATCATGCCTCTGCTGACCCGTGGTGAAGGTGTCCGGGATGCGGAAAAGCAGAGCGCTGAAATTATTGAAATGCTTGGCCTGGCAGAACGAACCCATCACAAGCCCAACGAGCTGTCCGGCGGTCAGCAGCAGCGTGTTGCCATCGCCAGAGCGCTTGTGGGCAATCCAGGAATTCTTCTTGCCGACGAACCAACCGGCGCGCTTGACCGGGAAAGCGGTCAGGAAGTGCTCAAACTCTTCCATAAGCTCCATGAGATGGGAAACACGATCCTGATGATTACCCATGATCTCAATGTGGCACAGCATGCGGAACGAATTGTATATATTGTCGATGGACGGCTGTATGAGGAAAATCCAATCGCCGGTGCATAGAAAAAACTCGCGTAAGCGGGAAGAAACATGGTGCGTGGGTTTCACGCGGTGCTCGCAAATGGGTGCGCAGACGTCTGTCTGGAGGCAGGAATAACAGAAAAAGAACGTTGGAACAATGGCAAGTTTGTTCCAACGTTCTTTTTTGGAAGATGAGAGTATTTCAAATGAGAGAAATTTGTCGAATTATTTCTTCTTTGCGTCAATCTCCTTCAGTGAGGTACGAACCATGCGGGTCAGTGCAAACAATGCAATTGCATTGGGGATTACCATCAGATAGTTAAAGGCATCGGTCAGTTCCCATACAAGGTCGTTTGATACCAGAGTTCCCAGGAAGATAAATACCAGTGCGATTACGGTATAGATTCTTGTGCTGATTTTGGAATTCTTTTCGCCAAACAGGTAGATGACGTTGATCTTACCAAACATGTTCCAGCCAAGGATGGTGGAGAATGCGAAGAAGAACAGGCAGATCGCAACGAAGATTGCACCGAAGCTTTCTCCCATTACCGTTCCGAAGGCAGTTTGGGCAAGATTTGCCTTTGTGATCACCGTGCTTGCTGCAGCAGCTCCGCATTCTGCCAGAGCGCCGTCTGCTGCGTACATGGTGGAGATAATAACAAGCGCATTTAAGGTTAATACAACGAAGGTATCGATGAACACGCCGATCATGGCAACAACACCCTGATCGTGAGGATGAGCAACGTTTGCCTGCGCGTGGGCATGCGGTGTGGAACCCATACCTGCTTCATTGGAGAACAGACCGCGCTTCGCACCCTGGCTGATTGCTGACTTCAAAGCTGCACCGAAGGCACCGCCGATGATTGCCTGCGGCTGGAACGCATATTTGAAGATCATGCCGAAGGTTGCCGGGAGATACTGAATGCGAAGGATAAGTACAACAAGACCGCCAACAAGGAAAATTGCTGCCATAAACGGAACCAGCTTTTCGCAGACAGATGCAAGACGCTGCACGCCGCCTAAGAAGATGAAGGCGCAGATGACAACCAGAACGATACCGATGATCCAGGCAGGAATGCCGAATGCGGTTTCAATGGTGGAACCGATGGAGTTGGACTGAACCATGCAGCCCATGAATCCAAGTGCCAGAATGATTGCTACTGCAAAGAAAATAGACAGGAATTTACCGAAACCGCCTTTGAAGGCTGTGGTGATGTAGTAAACGGGACCGCCGTAGACATTACCGTTCTTATCAACGACACGTGTTTTCTGTGCCAGTGTTGCTTCCGCATAGATGGTAGCCATTCCGAGGAACGCGATCACCCACATCCAGAAGATGGCGCCGGGACCGCCGGTCAGGATCGCACCGGAAGCACCAACAATGTTACCGGTACCAACCTGGGCTGCGATTGCTGTTGCCAGTGCCTGGAAGGAACTCATACCCTGCTTCTGGGTGCCGCCTTTCAGAGACAGGTTGCCGAATACTTTTTTCATACCCTGACAGAAGTAACGAACCTGTACAAAACGGGTCTGGATGGAATACCACAGACCGACACCAACCAGCAGGAAAATCAGGATATAGCTGGATAAGTAGTTGTTCATTTCTACCACGATGGGGTAGAGTGCTTCTTCGATTGCTGCTAACATATGTTTTACCTCCTGTAATAAAAAACGGAACAGTTGGAATCCAACTGCTCCGGAGAAGATGAAAAACACTGGTATATGCAAAACATGAAACGAAAGGAAAATCCGGAAAACATATCCAGAAAAATCGAATCGCCATTTCTGCGTGTATACACTCTGTCCTTTTACCTGAGAGATTCAGCAGCATTTGCCGCCTTGCACCTTCGGTACTCATCCTTGAGCTTCTCCAGAGCCACATCCATTCTTAGTCCCCGTCCGATTTCGGACACCTGAGAGTTTTACTCCTTCGGTAGGCCTGCGCCATTCCCCTAAGAACTTCGTCTGCCGTTATGAATATGGGAATAACAATACCACTGCCAATACGGTTTGTCAATCGTTTTTTTATAATTTGTTGAAATAATTAATTACCGCAGTAAAAAATCACTGCGCAAAAGCAAAAGGGTATCCTGGGAATGGTCACCAGAGCGATGGCAAGCCAGAGTTGCCTGGAGATGATTTCTTTAAAAATCACCAGAGCAATGACAGACGTTGCGACAATCTCAAAATTATTCAGCAGGGAAACATTGGCGGAGCTGGTGCGGGCAATGCCGGCCATCAGCAGGGTGGGAGCCGCAATGCCCAGAAGAACCATGGCAATTGTATAGGGAAGTTCTTTCCGGGTCAGACGTTCTGTCTGGCCTTTTTTCGTGAGCCGGGTCTGGACAGTGCCATAGATCATCAGACCGATTCCTGCGCCGAGATAAAGAAATGCAGCCATCATGACTGTGTCAACATGGCGGATCAGAAGCTTGGAAGCCGGGGCATTGAATGCGTAGAGGGCTGCGGCAAGAATGGCATAAACAATCGCTTTTCTTTGTGTACTCATGAGAAAATCCTTTCCTGTTTCTTCCCGTCGGCAGATCATGCAGCAGAATTTTCGGCGAAAACACTGTCTGTCAGGGAGTGGTGCGGTTGACAGATCAGTAAAAAAACGATACACTGAACCTTATCCTATTATAAATGTTGTTTGATTGAAAGCAATCCGAAAAAGCAGAAGAGGAGTCAGAAAACAGGATGGAAAAGCAGTTATCCGCCCGCCAGCGGGCAAAATTGGAAGCCGATGAAATCTGGGATCTCTACGATGAAAACCGCATGCCTACCGGAAGGACGCATCGCCGCGGCGACCCGATGAAGCCGGGGGAATATCATCTGGACATCCATGTGGCAATCTTTAACAGTCAGAACCAGCTGCTGATCCAGCAGCGTCAGCCCTTCAAACGGGGCTGGCCGAACATCTGGGATCTGACTGTCGGTGGATCGGCCAAGGCGGGTGAGACCAGCCGGATGGCAGCGGAACGGGAAGTCTGTGAAGAGCTGGGACTAAAGCTGGATCTGACCGGGATCCGTCCTCAGATGACGCTCCATTTTGACGAAGGATTTGATGATTACTATTTTATTCAAAAAGAGATTGATATCCAGGAACTGAAGCTGCAGGAGGAAGAAGTCCGTCAGGTAAAATGGGTGACGAAAGAAGAAGCGCTTCAGATGCAGGAGGAAGGAATTCTGGCTCCCTATCTGCTGCTGGATGCCATGTTCACCATGAGCAGGCAGTTTGACTGCCGTGTATTTCCGGAGGAAGAGATTGTTGTCAGGAAAGCAACGGAAAACCAGCTGGCTTCCTGGATGAATCTGGTGGAGATTGTCCAGTGGAATTTTCCGGGACTGGAGACAGAGGAAGCGCTGGGCACATACCGGGAAACGGTGATTCGGAACATGAAACGGGGAACCGCCATCTGTGCGCTGAGCGGAAAACGTGTCGTCGGCATGCTCCTTTACTCTCCGAAACGGAATCAGCTCAGCTTCATGGCAGTGCACCCCAACTTCCGCCGCCGCGGAATTGGAAGAGCAATGGTAAAACAGATGCTTGAGGAACTGGATCGGACAAGGGACATTGTTGTGGAAACCTTCCGGGAGGGTGATGAAAAAGCCGCAGCCCCCAGAGCATTTTACCGTTCCATGGGATTTGAAGAAGGGGAGCTTTGTATGGCAGAAGGACATCCGGGTCAGATGCTGGTGCTCAGAGGCAGTTTTGGTGGAGGAAACATAGATGGAGCGCATATTACTGGTAGAAGACGATAAAGCAATCAGCCAGCCGCTGGCGGAATATCTGAACCGGGAAGGCTATCAGGTTGACACGGCGGCAGGACAGACCGATGGACTGCGTCTGTTTGGACAGAATTCCTATGATCTGGTACTGCTTGACATTTCGTTACAGGACGGCAACGGATTTTCCGCCTGTCTTGCGATGAAACAGCAGAAGGACACACCTGTGATTTTTCTGACTGCCTCCGGAGAGGAACACAGTGTCGTAGCCGGACTGGAAATGGGTGCGGACGACTATGTTGCCAAGCCATTCCGTCCCCGGGAGCTTTTGTCCCGGATCCGCGCAGTAACGCGAAGAAACCGGAAGAAGAAGCAGGAACTGTATCTGGGAAATCTGTATGTGGACATGGATCGGGGAATGGTAAGCAAAAACGGAAAGGATCTGTGCCTTTCTGCTCTGGAATACCGCCTGTTTCTGATCCTTCTGAACAACCGGAACAAAGTTCTGTCCAGAAACCGGCTGCTGGAGGAAATCTGGGATGCCGCGGGAGAATACGTCAATGACAATACACTGACGGTTTATATCAAGCGTCTTCGGGAGAAGGTAGAAGATGATCCACAGAATCCTGTGGTAATCCGGACGGTCCGAGGGTTTGGGTATATGATTGGGGATGAGGGCAGAAATCTGTTCTGAAATTTTTTAAAAAAATTAAAATTGGTATCTTGTATTAGAAAGATGCATATGCTATAATGCCGTTAGGTAAAAAGATAGGAGTATCGTTCAAGATGCACCGCAACCCCCCCCGGAGCTGCAACTCCGAGGGGTTTTTTGTCTACTTGCGGCTGACCAGACCGAGGCTAGTTACCGTATTACACCTCTCCATCTAACCATTTGCAAATATAATGTGCTGCGATACTTGCCAGAATGGAAAGGTAAAAAGATAGAATCAGATCGTTCAAAATAACACCTCCTTCCTGAGTATCAGTATAGGAGCGGTAACGACATCAATATATCAAAAAAGCAACCGGATGACAAGGAAGTAAATTAATTATGTGCGAAAAATACTAGAACAAATATAATGAAAATGATTTACAACAACATCGTTCACTGGTATGATAAAAGAAAGAATATTGGGATATATCGAAAATTGGGAACAGGTGAATCAAAATGAAAGTGCTGCGAAATCCGGAAATAAAGAAATATTTGATGTTATATGGAAGTATGGTGATCATTCTGGGAATTTTTCTGTCTTCATATGGATGGGCGGGTGTCGCTGCTTCCTGCGCATGCATTCTTGTCTGTGCATTTCTTCATTTATGGGATATCCGAACCAGAAATAAAAAAATCGCGGAAATGACCAGGGAAATTGATGTCCTGCTCCACGAGGGTAAGCGGCTGGATATTGTGCGATATCAGGAAGGTGAACTGAGTCTGCTGGCCAATGAAATCGGAAAAATGACGGTCCGACTGGAGGAGCAGGCGGATAGCCTGAAAGCGGACAAAACCTGTCTGGCAGACTCCATGGCCGACATTTCGCACCAGATCCGGACACCGCTGACCTCCATGTATCTTCATCTGGAAGCTGTCAGTCAGAGCTGCGGCGATGTGCAGGAACAGAAACGTCATCTGAGGGAAATCCGCCGCCTGCAGGATCAGATTGACTGGCTGATTTCCACGCTGCTGAAACTGGCGAAGCTGGACGCGGGAACCATTGTTATGAAACCGGAACCTGTGCCGCTTGAGGAACTGGCAAAACGTGCCGCGGCGCCAATGGAAATTCTCATGGATCTGAAAAACCAGCGTCTTGTGATCGATGCGTCCGGAACAGTTGTGGCAGACCGGTCATGGACAGAAGAGGCGGTGCGTAACATTGTGAAAAACTGCGTGGAACACATGGAAGAAGGAATTCTTTCCATAACAGCCAGGGAAAACCCCATATATTCCGAACTGGTTATCCGTGATACCGGACCGGGAATCAGCAAAGAGGACCTGCCCCACCTGTTTGAACGGTTTTACAAAGGGAAAAATTCTTCGGAACAAAGCGTCGGGATTGGACTGTCTCTGTCCCGGATGATCATCGCCAGCCAGGGCGGAACACTGCGGGCGCAGAACCACCCGGAGGGCGGGGCGATGTTTGAGATAAGAATCTATAAATCATAAATCCAAAAGTGACAAAACTGTCACCGAAAAGTCACCGCCATGTCATCCGGCTCTGCTACAATGATCCCACCATGCAGAACCGGATGCCTTTTTTTTCGCGAGCAGCGAGCCGCGCGCGGGTGCTTGCACACGCATGCGGCGAGCGCCGCGAAAACCTCAGAAAGGAGCAAAGCGGATTTCTGAGGTCGCCGAGCAGCGAGTCAGGCGCGGGTGCTTGCACACGCATGCGGCGAGCGCCGCGAAAACCTCAGAAAGGAGCAAAGCGGATTTCTGAGGTCGCCGAGCACGTTCTGTCTGAACAAAGAAAGGGAGAGAATGGAATGGAAATTTTGAGAGTAGAGAATTTAACAAAGGTTTACGGAAAAGGCGCCGCTGCCGTTCATGCGCTGAACAATGTTTCTTTTTCTGTGAAGAAGGGCGAGTTCATCGCTGTTGTCGGGCCTTCCGGCTCTGGTAAGTCTACCCTCCTCCACATCCTTGGCGGTGTTGACCGCCCAACATCAGGTCATGTCTGGATGGATGGTCAGGATGTGTATGCACAGAAGGAGGAGCAGCTGGCCGTATTCCGCCGGCGGGAGGTTGGACTTGTTTATCAGTTTTACAACCTGATTCCGGTTCTGAACGTAGTGGAAAACATGACGCTGCCCGTTCTTCTGGATTACCGCGAAATCAACGAAAACCGGCTCAATGACCTGATTGCGACACTGGGACTGAAAGGAAAAGAAAATCATCTGCCAAACCAGCTTTCCGGCGGACAGCAGCAGCGTGTTTCCATCGGGCGTGCGTTGATGAATGCCCCGGCTGTTGTTCTGGCTGATGAGCCCACGGGGAACCTCGATTCAAAGAACAGCCAGGAAATTGTTGAGCTTCTGAAAGCGTCCCACAAAAAGTATGGACAGACGCTGATCATGATCACTCACGATGAAACCATTGCTCTGCAGGCAGACCGGATCATTGCCATCGAGGACGGCAGAATCACGAGAGATGAGGTGATCCGCAGATGAATGTTCTGAATAAAGTGATATGGCAGACAATGAAGCAGAACAGAGTGCGAACCATTGTTACAATCATTGGTACCGTACTCTCGGCTGCATTGTTCACAGCGGTCATCACGTTCTGCAGCAGTGCCATGAACTATCTGTACAAAACCTATACCTACGAATCGGGAACGGCTCATGTTGAATATGAAAACGGGACAATGGAACAGTATCAGGAACTTGCGCAGGATGACCGTGTGGAACGTTTGACTGCGGTGACGGCAGTTGGCTATAGTCAGCTGACAGAGAAAAACAACGGAGTCCCTTATCTGTTTCTTGCATCGGGAGAGGCAGAATTTCTGGAGGAGATGTCAGTTCGGCTGGTGGAAGGACGCATGCCGAAGAACGCGGGGGAGGTTGTGATTCCGTCTTCTCTGTTTCGGCTGGACAGTGAGGCTTATGGAATTGGAAACTGGATGGAACTGAATCTGGGACTGAGGAAAACAGACGAAGGATACGAGTGGAACAATCAGTACTGTGCGTATGATGCAGAGACAGGTGTGGTTCAAAATGAGATGTTTGAAGAGTTCTCTTCTTTCGAACATACCTATCGTGCTGTGATAACAGGTGTTTACGATGCATACTACACAGGGGGAGCAGCATATATGGTGATGACCTGCGGTCAGGAAGCACTTACGAAAGCTGCGGTTCTGGATCTGTACGTTACGTTAAAGGAACCGTCCATGGAATTGGATGACTTTTGCTGTGAACATTTTGGCGAGGATTACCGAACGCGATGGGATGAGATCCGGATTAATGAAGAACTGCTGATGTTTGAGGGAAGCTTTGAGTATGTGAATGAAAGCTATTTTGTTCTGTCCTTAGCAGCAATTGTAATTGTTCTGGTGGCAGCTGGCTCCTTTTTGTTGATCTACAGCGCTTTTTCCATCTCCGTTGGTGAACGGACGAGGCAGTTCGGTCTGCTGGCTTCCATTGGAGCGTCAAGAAAGCAGATTCGCCGAATGGTATTTGTGGAAGTGTTGACAGTGGCTGCCATTGGAATTCCGGCAGGGATGATCTTTGGTGTGGGAGGAATGGGAACTGCGCTGTTTTTTCTGGGCGATAAGTTCGGTGAATTCCGGGAATCGGTATACCGTCTTGATCTCCATGTAAATCTGTGGGTACTGCTGCTGGCTGCAGGAATTGCGGCAGCAACCATCCTTCTGTCAGCCTGGGTTCCGGCGAAGCGGGCGGCAGGAGTCAGCGCAATCGAAACAATCCGACAGACCAGGGATATTCGGGTCAGCAGAAAACAGATTCGTGTTTCCTGGCTATTCGAAAATTGGCTTGGAATGGAGGGGATTCTGGCAAAAAAATATTATAAAAGGGATCGGAAAAAGTACCGGGTAACTGTCCTGTCGCTGATGGCAAGTGTTATGCTTGTTTTCTCCGTTTCCGGACTGACGATGCAGCTGAATCGCTGGTTGGAAAGCTATGATTCCGGAAACGTGGATGCCATGACATGGCTTGATTATAAGGTTGCCCTGCGGGCTCTGGATACTATCCGCGGTCTCGGTTCCGTGGATGAGGTAACGGCAGGCTGTGCGTCCGGAATGCTGGATATTTATAAGGAACCGGGAAAGGTAACCACGGAATATGAACAATCAGAAATCAGCGGCATGCTGCACATAAATTATATCGATACCAGCACTTATGAGCAGCTGCTGAAAGCGTGCGGCTATGACCATGCATGGAAGCAGTATCAGGAGACCGGTGAAGCCATGGGGCTTGTGCTTAACAGCGAGAATTATGTGGACTATCGCATGGACTCCGAAGGCAAAGTCAGCCGGATTATGGCGCAGATGACATGGTTTCGGGATGGGGTGACGGAGCTCCTGAAAGCACCGGCTGTAGAAACGCTGGCAGCCGGGGCAGAGGAAGTCGGCGGATATCTGATGAAGCACCAGTGGCTTGTAGATGAAAGCGGTGAGATTCTTGTGCGGGCATTTTACTGTAACGAAACGGGAGAAATGGTGGGTGAACGGGATTATCAGCCGGAAATTCTTCCAATAGGCGGTCTAATTGAACAGGTACCATTTGGGTTTGGAGAGAATTCATCGTCGGACATCCGGATTCTTTATCCGTTTTCCGTCTGCCCGGACTTTAAGATTGACGGGCAGAGTGCAGCGGTTTGGCTGTGCTTTAAAACGCAGAATGCGAATCGGATGATTGAAGATGTAATCCGTGTGCTGGAAACCAGCGGTGTGATCTGCGATCCCGGTGATTTCATCAATCAGCAGGAAGCGGAAAAGGAACGGGAGAACACAGCACTGGTGATTCAGGTGTTTTCCAATGGGTTCCTGGTGCTGATCAGTCTGATTGCAGCTGTGAATCTGTTCAATACGATTTCGACCAATCTTATCCTGCGAAGGAGGGATTTGGCAATGCTGACCTCCATCGGAATGACGGAGAGTCAGAAACGGAGAATGCTGCGCAGCGAATGCGGAAGCTGCGTTTTGCGGGCATTGCTTTGGGGAAGCGCAGCAGGAATGGGGCTGCTTCTTCTGATTAGACAAAGTTTTTCTCTTATCTCGGAACCCAAAGAACTGATTCCCTGGCATTCCATCGGGTGGCTGGTTGTTGGTATCGTTCTGATTGTTACAGTAACAATGCGCTATACCCTGCGTAGACTGGAACGTGAGCCGCTGATGGAAGTGCTGAGGCGAGAGTCGGTCTGACGTATCGGGAAGGGAGAGAATCGATGAATGTTTTACAGAAAGTAACGGTTCAAACAATGAAGCAGAACAGAGTGCGAACCATTGTTATAATCATCAGCGTTATGTTGACCACTGCGCTTCTGACTGCTGTAACAACCTTCTGCAGCAGCATCCGGAATTATATGTGGGATACCTATACCTATCAGTCCGGTACAGCCCATGTGATCATAGAACAGGCAACGGATGAAACCTGTCAGCTGATCCGTCCGGATGACCGGATTGAAACGCTGATGACTGTTTCTTCGGTCGGGTACCACAAGCTGGAGGGAACACAGGGCGCAGTTCCCTATCTCTGTCTTGCAGCGGCAGATGAGCCGTTTTTAGACGAGTTTTCCAGCCATCTGCTGGAGGGACGGATGCCGCAAAACGAAGAGGAGATTGTGGTTCCCCGGAACCTGATCCGTCAGGAAGGCGAAGCCTTCGGAATCGGAAGTCAGGTGGAGCTGACGCTTGGGATTCGCAAAGATGCGGAAAGCGGGGCACTGAACTGGTCGAATAACCGGTGCGACTACGATCCGGAAACAGGGGAAGTGGATCAGGGGCAGGAAATCTGGCAGCCGTTGGAACCGGAGCAGACGGTTCGTGCGACGGTTGTGGGAGTCTATAAACAGGATCAGTTCTTTGATGCGGAAGAAGCGGCATTTACGGTACTGACCGGTGGAAGTGCCGGCGCGACGGAAACGGCAGTTCATAACCTGTACATCCGTCTGCTGAATCCGACGGAGAATCTGGACGGATTTACCTCCTTTTGCAGGAACGTTGGGAAGACAGGAAACGAGGGAAGGATCCACATCAATTATGAGATTCTGCGGATGGAAAACGTAGTTGCCTATGGACGGATGAGCGGAACTTCACTGATTCTGTATGAAAGTGTGCAGCTTGCGATGCTTGCCGGGTTCCTCATGTCGATTATTGCAGTCGCTTCCATGATTCTGATCTGCAGTGCATTCCAGATTTCTGTCAGTGAGAGAACCCGATTGCTGGGGATGATTGTTTCAGTCGGCGCATCCGGAAGGCAGCTTCGCCGGATGGTGTGGCTGGAAGCTCTGATTGTTGCTGCGATCGGAATTCCGGCAGGGATTCTGCTTGGCATTGCGGGAATGGGAACAACGCTGAATCTGCTTGGATATCGATTCCAGGAACTGCTTGGCGGATATGAAGCAATCCGAATTTCGGTGGAACTGTGGGCAATTCTGCTGGCAGCAGTCGTTTCTTTTGCCGCGGTTCTTGTGTCTGCGTGGATTCCCTCCCGCAGGGCCTCACGGGTAACTGTGATGGAAGCGATGCGTCCGGAGGATGGCCGGCGGATGAGGGGATACGCTGGCAGGAATCGAATTCATTGGAATCCGGTTTCCCGCAGATTCCTCCGGAAATCTGCTCATGGAAACCGATTTGGTGGGAGATCTTTCGGACCGGAACGCGCAATCGCGGCGAAATTCTACCGAAGGGATCGGAAAAAATATCGGCTGACGGTTCTGTCGCTGTCCCTCTGCGTGATGATGATCATCACGATAAGCGGTTTTAACGGGTATCTGACGGAAGTATCCTCTGTTTATCAGGAGGCCAATTATGATCTCTATACCACTGTGCCATATGGGAAAGCAGAAGAATTTCTGAAAGAAATCCGTGAGCTGAATTCCGTTGAGAAGGTAACAGCCGAATGGAAAAAGACAGAGACTGTTTGCATGGAAGAAGAAAAAGTGACGGAGGATTTCGCCAAAAGTGTCAGCAGCCGTCTTATCCGTGTCTATCTGGACGAGGAAACCTATGAGGAAATTCTGGTACAAAACCGGCTGGAATCGGTTCGCCTGGCGGCAGAAGCAGAGAACCCGGCAGGAATTGCAGTCAATCGCCGCGACGTGATTCAGCATGAACCGGTTGGTACCGATAAGGTAAGGCGAACCGTTGTCAGTCAGAAATTCCTGAAAGAAGATGTGACGGAGCTGTTCATTCGAGGAGAATGGGAAGTGAACCCGTTTTACGGGTATGCGTATCGGGATGAAGTGGTGCAGAACCCGGACGGAGCGGTTGTGGTCCGGCGGACCTATCAGACAAAAACAGGGGAAGCGGTCGGTACGATGGATCAGGAGGTTACATCGGTGCCAATTGCGGCAATGATTGAGGAGATCCCGCCTGGTGTTGACGGAAGCAGCAATGATCTGAAGGTAATCTATCCGTTATCCTCCTGCTCCTGGATTGATGAGAAAAGCAATGTTACGCTGTATTTTCGGACAGAGGAGCCGACGCGAATGATCCGGGATGTCTGTGCTCTGCTGGAAGAACATGGAATCCTTTTTGATGAACATGATTTTATCAGTCCCTACGCCAATCCAGCCGGTGTGGAGGAACTGATCTGGATCACACAGCTGTTTGCGTGGAGCTTCCTTGCCCTGATCTGCCTGATGGCGGCCATAAACGGATTTAACATGATCACGGCAAATCTGCTTCTGCGGAAACGGGATTTTGCCATGCTGACTTCCTTTGGAATGGATCCGGGACAGATTCGCCGTCTGATCGCCTGGGAATGTGCCTCCTGCGGAATCCGCGCGCAGCTGGCCGGAATAGCAGCCGGGTTCGGCATCCTTGGTCTGTTTCACTGGAAGGTATCCTCCTTTTTCCTGTCATCGGGACTGGTTTCGCCAGTTGTCCTTGTGCTGACTGCGGCGGGGATGCTGCTGGTAGTTGGAGGTGCAATGAAATATACGGAATGGAACCTGAAAAAAATGGACGGGATTGAGATTCTGCGGAGGGATGCTGTCTGAACATGTCGCCTGGAACGTGACAGTCTGAATGTGACAGTTTGAAACTGTCGGTCTGAAAGTATCTGTCTGAACATATTGCGGGAAGACGGTTTTTCGATTGACCGAAAGATAAAAAACAAATATAATAAACGGAGAGAAGCGGATGAAAATCCGTATCCGTGACCGGACAGCCAGAGCACATTTTTCTGATGTGCTTTGGCTGTCCTGCAATCCATGAAAAAGGAGATTCCCATGAACAGAGAAATCCGCATGACAGAGCTGCTGCAGAAAGCACGTAACTATGAAGAAGAACAGGAGGCGCAGGCAGCACCGGAAAGCCGTCCATTGTTCCATTTTTCCCCACGCATCGGCTGGACCAACGATCCAAACGGATTTTCCTGGTATAACGGCCAGTATCATCTGTTTTATCAATACTATCCCTACGACACGCACTGGGGTCCCATGCACTGGGGCCATGCAGTCAGCGGTGATCTGCTTCACTGGACATACCTTCCGGCTGCATTGGCTCCAGATCAGCCATATGATGCGCAGGGCTGTTTCTCCGGAAGTGCCCTGGAGCTGCCCGATGGGCGTCATCTGCTGATCTATACCGGAGTGCAGAAAGGAATGGACAAAATGTCGATGGCAGGCGCGCCGTGCCGTGACCTGCAGATGCAGTGTCTGGCGGTGGGAGACGGAATCGAGTATGAAAAATACAGCGGCAACCCGGTCATTGCATCGGCAGATCTGCCAGAAGGCGCGAGCCCCAATGATTTCCGTGACCCGAAAATCTGGCGCGGAGACGATGGAATCTATCGCTGCGTGGTTGGAAGCTATGCGGAGGAAGGGGCAGGACAGATTCTTCTGTTTACCAGTGGGGATGCGTTTCACTGGAGCTATAAAAAGGTGCTGGCATGTAATGAAAACAGGTACGGAACCATGTGGGAGTGCCCGGACTTTTTTGTGCTGGACAAAAAAGGCGTTCTGATCACAAGCCCTCAGGACATGGAGGCAGACGGACTGGAATTCTCCTCCGGGGGAAGAACGCTGTGCCTGATCGGAAGCTATGAGGAAGAATCGGACACGTTTTGCGAGGAGTCTGCGCAGTGCATTGATTACGGAATCGATTTCTATGCGCCGCAGACAACACTGGCTCCCGACGGACGCCGGATCATGATCGGCTGGATGGCGAACTGGCACACGTGCGGTATGCGTCGGACGGAACGTCCATGGTTTGGACAGATGACGCTTCCCAGGGAACTGTCTATCCGGAACGGAAGACTGATTCAGCAGCCGGTGCGGGAACTGGAACAGCTGCGTGGCAATCCGGTTGCGTGCGAACATGTGCGGGTTGGCGAACCGGTTCGGCTGGCTGGATTGGGAGGCCGGAGCATTGACATGGAGCTGACCGTCCGCCCGGCGGACGAGCGACAGATGTACCAGAAATTTGCGCTCCGGTTTGCGGCAGACACACGTCATTTTGTCGAACTGAATTACCGGCCACAGGAAGCGCTGGCGGAACTTGACCGCACCCATTGCGGTTCCAGACATGCAATGGTTCATCAGTGCCGCTGCCGGGTGGCAGACCAGGGCGGTTTGCTGAACATGCGGATCATTCTGGACCGGTACAGTGCAGAGGTGTTTTTCAATGACGGGGAACAGGTGATGACGATTACGTTTGAAACCGATCAGGCGGCAGACGGAATGGAATTTCTGGCAGTGGGGGACGTTTTCATGGATGTGGTGAAGTTTGATTTGCAGAGAATGGAAAAAGAGTGATTGCCGGAAGCGGGAAGGAAACGGAGAAAGGAACGGGGAAGGCAGCTGCTGAACCGAAATGACGATAGGGCGGGAGCGAACTTGTGGAAGATATTCCATTGAAACGAATCCTGTTTTCGATTATACTGAAACCAGTTTTTATTACAGGAGGAACTTATGTCACAGCCAAATTACAAACGCACAAGACTGGCATGTTATGTTTCTTATTTTACCATGTCGTCGATCTTCAGTCTCCCGCCGCTGCTGTTTGTGACCTTTCGCGAAATGTACGGGATTTCCTACACACTGCTGGGAACGCTGGTGTTGGTGAATTTTTGTACGCAGCTGAGCGTGGATCTGATTTTTTCCTTTTTTTCCAGCCATTTTAACGTCCATAAGATTGTAAAGGTCATGCCGCTGATCACGTCAGCAGGTCTGGCGCTGTATGCCATCGTGCCAACGCTTTTTCCCGACTATGCCTATGCCGGACTGCTCCTTGGAACGGTGATTTTTTCCATATCAGCCGGCTTGTCGGAAGTGCTGCTCAGCCCTGTGATCGCAGCTCTCCCATCGGAAAATCCCCAGCGGGACATGAGCATGCTCCATTCCCTCTATGCGTTCGGCGTGTTTACGATTGTCCTGGTTTCAACGCTGTTTTTGAAGCTGTTCGGAACTCAGAACTGGATGTATCTGACATTGCTTCTGGCGGCTCTTCCCGTGTTTGCGGCCGTTCTGTTCATGACTTCGCCCATGCCGGACATGACTTCTTCAGACAGCAGCGCAGACGGAAAGCGGGCAGGAAAAAAGACGGTTGGTCTGGCGCTTTGCATTGCCTGCATCTTCTTCGGCAGCTGCGCGGAAAATGCCATGTCCAACTGGATTTCCGGTTACATGGAAAATGCGCTGCATATTGATAAGGCAGTCGGCGATATCCTTGGAATGGCGATGTTTGCCATTCTTCTCGGAGGGGCAAGAATTTCCTATGCCAGGTGGGGAAAAAACATCTGTGCCGTTCTTCTGACCGGCATGATCGGCGCGGCTGTGTGCTACCTGATCGCCGGACTTTCCACCAGCACCATCCCGGCATTTCTTGCCTGCATTCTGACCGGTGTTTTTACTGCCATGCTTTGGCCGGGAACGCTGATTATGATGGAAGAAAACATTCCCGATGTCGGCGTCGCTGCCTACGCGCTGATGGCTGCAGGCGGAGATCTTGGAGCTTCCATTGCGCCGCAGCTGCTGGGAATTGTGGTCGATCAGGTTTCAGCCAGTGAATTTGCAGCGCAGCTTGGCGGAAAACTGAGTCTGAGCACGGAACAGATCGGAATGAAAGCCGGAATGCTTGTGACAGCCCTGTTCCCGATCTGCGGAACGGTTTTACTGATATTTATTATCCGATATTTTCGGAAAACGCATACAAAATGATGGTGAACGCGCAGCGGCCGCAGGTACAGTAAGTCTGTTTGACAGGATCGAATAAATGGGAACATGTATGGCTGCGCAGAAGCGGCAGCTGAGGAGACCGGAACTGCCGGATGGAAAAAGGGAACATCTGCGGCTGTGCGAAAGCAAAGACTGAGGTGATATGAGGAGGAATGATCTATGTTTGATAAGGAAGCATACGAAAAACGCGTGAAATGGTTTACCGAAGCAAGATTCGGCATGTTCATCCACTGGGGACTCTACGCGATCCCGGCAAGAGGCGAGTGGATCCGCAGCACGGAACGAATCAGCATCGAGGATTACGAACCATATTTCGAGGAATTTGATCCGGTGGATTACGATCCGAAAAAGTGGGCAAAGCTGGCAAAACAGGCAGGTATGAAATATGCGGTTCTGACGGCGAAGCATCATGACGGCTTCTGTCTGTTTGATTCTCAGCTGACAGAGTACAAGTCTACCAACACAAAATGCGGCCGCGACCTGGTCCGGGAGTATCTGGAAGCGTTCCGCGCGGAGGGACTGAAGGTTGGTCTTTACTATTCGCTGCTGGACTGGCATCATCCGGATTACCCGAAATACAACGACTGGAACCATCCGATGCGCCAGAACCCGGCCTACGCGGATGAAAAGATTGATTTTGACCGGTATCTGGACTACATGCATGGACAGGTCCGTGAGCTCTGCACCAATTACGGCAAGCTGGATATCCTCTGGTTTGACTTCTCCTATGGCGAGATGAAGGGGGAAATGTGGCGCGGAAGCGAACTGGTAAAGATGGTCCGCAGCTACCAGCCGGATATCATCATGGACAATCGTCTGGAGGGCGGCGGAGATGCATTTGGCTCCCTCGTTACCGATTCTCCGTCTGACTTCTGCGGCGATTTTGTCAGCCCGGAGCAGATTGTTCCGCCCAACGGCATCCGCAGACAGGACGGCACACCGGTTGTCTGGGAGGCGTGCGTCACCATGAACAACAGCTGGGGCTATACCCAGCGCGACAAAAATTACAAACCGGCTCCCATGCTGATCAAGAAGCTGGTTGAGTGTGTCAGCAAGGGCGGAAACCTTCTGATTAATGTCGGACCGGATGCCAGAGGAAACATTCCGGAGGAATCGGTGAACATTCTGGAATCGGTTGCTGTCTGGATGAAGAGAAACAGCGCCAGCATCTACGGCTGCGGTCTCAGTGACCTGGAAAAGCCGGACTACGGCCGCATCACCGCATCCGCGGACGGAAAGAAAATCTATTACCATGTCATGGAGCCGCAGATTGGATTTGTTCCGCTTCACGGGGTAAAGAAGGAAGAAATTAAGAAGATTCGGCTGCTGGCGGACGGTTCCGAGCTGAAGATCGCGGACTCCTGGATTATCACCAGTTATCCGGATCTGGTTTTCGTGTCCTTTGGAGACTCTCCGCTGCTGCCGGATCCCTGTGATACGGTCATTGAGGTGGAGTTGAAGTGATTCCAGTCGGACGGAAGTAATGGAAGGGTAATTGAAGTAAGTGTGAGGAAAGGGAATTACAGGAGGAAAGAAGCATGGCAGGAGAATTTCGTGCATCCGATGCAAACCGGATTACAAGAGAATATATGGATTCTATTTTAATCGAAGAACGGCTGATTGGTTCGGAAGAGCCGTCACTGAGCATGAACCTGTTCGGTGAAACCTTTCAGACACCAATCATGATGCCCGCCTTTTCCCATCTGAAAACCTTTGCGAAAGAGCAGGCAAACGGAATGCTGGAATATGCCCGTGCTGCGAAGAACCTTGGCATGGTGAACTGGGTTGGCATGTGTGAAAATGACGAGTTTGCAGAGATTATGGAAGTGGGTGCCAAAACGGTCCGCATCATCAAACCCTATGCAGATCGTGACAAAGTATACAGCCAGATTGAGCAGGCGGTGAAGCTGGGCGCGCTGGCAGTCGGCATGGATACGGATCACATCTTTGGCGGTGACGGCAGGTATGACCTCGTTGTTGGTGAGAAAATGATTCGTCAGACCGCATCCGATATTGCCGGTTATGTAAATGCGGCAGGAATTCCGTTTCTCATCAAAGGTGTTCTCAGCGTCCGCGACGCAGCAGTCTGCGCGGAATGCGGCGTGAAAGGAATTCTTGTCAGCCATCATCATGGCCGCATGCCCTTTGCAGTTCCGCCGCTGATGGTTCTGCCGGAAATCGCCCGGGAAGTAGGAAAATCCATGAAAATCTTTGTGGACTGCAGCATTGATACCGGAGCAGACGTCTACAAGGCACTTGCTCTCGGCGCAGATGCAGCTGCAGTGGGCAGAGCAATGATGCCGGGATTAAAGAGCGACGGCTGTGCCGGTGTGGAGAAGTATGTTCGCGGAATGAACGGGGAACTGGCAATGATCATGGCATTCACCGGAGCGAAAAGCGTGGAGGAAATTTCTGCGTCGGTGTTGTGGAGAGATGGGAAGAGGATGGGTGTATAATGAGTAAAAATTTGATATATCATGGCAGTAATGTGGCAGTACCCAATCCCAAAATTCTAATCAATGGTTATTACAAAGATTTCGGATATGGATTTTATTGCACCAATCTTGAAAAGCAGGCAAAACGATGGGCATTGACGAAAAAAGGTGCATCAAATTGTATTTTGTACGGAAGCTGCATTAAACGCATTGACATTTGAAGGGAGTGTGACATTATGACGAATATTTACTTCCAGGATGAAGAAATAACGACGAATGACTTGCATTTTATATGTTATATGATTGAGCGTGTGGCACGTAAACTTCATCAGAGAAATCGTTACGTAGTCAATGCAATTGGAAAGGCTGAATTAGAGCATTTGATTAGCGTTGCAAACGTGCTTCATTGTGAGAATCCATTGCAGGTGGAAGATGATTGGATTGAGGAATATGAGCTGAAAGCAGGGGATTATGACGTTACAAACGTGGATAGAGAACTGGCAGAGATAATTCCTACACCAATAGAAATGGGAAAAGTGTATCAGCGACTTATTTCAGATACATTACAGCCGGGAGAAGACTATGTGGATGGAATTATCCGTGTTTATAATAATGAGATATGTGAAGTGATTGACAATTATAATAGCAGTGCATTTTATGAACCATCTTATGTGATAGCCAGAGCCTATCAGAATGGTGGATTTTAAGATTGGAAGGAAGCATAGACGAAAAGTATTACATTTGCAAGTGGCTGGACAGAGAGTAGAGGACAACCAACCCAAAATGAACCCCCCGGAGTAGCCGCTCCGGGGGGGCGATTTTGGTGTAAACAATAATGATGATTTCTTGTTCGCCAACATTATATCATATGCAGAAAGGGAATGCAAGATACCTGGAGGAAAAAGTTTAGGAAAAATTTTTGCGTGTAAAGCGAAGTGTTTTTGCGTATTGGCGAAAATTTTAGACCAGTCTGGCGGCGCCAAAGAAAAATTGAGCATGAATTACCTGCAGTCCAGTAAAGAAAGAATCGGAATCAGATTCATGTACATTCCATCAAACCGGTAACTGGTTTGACCTTTTTCTTCCTTTCCGGATAAATAAGGCATGAGATGCCTGGTCAGGCTGTTTTCTACGGCTGCTTCGGATAACTCACATTGCTGGCAGATCTGGCTGACGGTGGCGAAAGTGGTTTCGGAAGAAACTGTCAGCTGATACAGAGCAACTGCCGTACGAAATGACTGGTAATCACAGAACGATTCCAGCAGCGTGGTGATCCTGCGGATCTGTGCATTGTGCAGATGAAGGTTCTGATTATTAGAAAAGAATACAGAACCGTGCCGCATTGTGGTTGTAATTTCCGGAACACTGCAGCAGGAATAGCCCCATTCTGCGTTCGCAGCATGTTTGATGACGTCATCGGTATCCCAGCCCGGATTTCCATTTGACTCCCGGGTCATATATTTGGACAAAAGGATGGTGTGAAGCGCTGCCGCAGCAGAGAAGGCGCATCGGAAGTCCTCTCCCTCCGGCAGTGAGTCAATGGTTTGACGGAGACAGAGAATAAGGTCTTCTGGTGCAGCTGCCGACTGGTATCCCATCAGTTCATCGATTGACACATGAAAAAATGAGGCGATCAGGGGAAGAAGCTGCAGATCTGGGCAGCATTGAGCAGATTCCCACTTGGAAACGGCCTGATTGGAAACACCGATGGCCTGAGCCAGTTCTTCCTGTGTGAGTTTTCGCTGTTTGCGAAGAAATGCAATCTGTTCGTTGAGCCTGTTTATGGTCATGGCGGATTCTCCTTTGTTTGTAAATTGAATTCGTTGGCTTCCTGGTAGGAGTCTGAAAAAACAGGAACTGTTTTGCACAGTTGACTTCTTTTCGTTTCTATTTTATCGAAAGCGGCAAAGCAATGCAATGACGCATTGGTTTGATGGAACATTTTTTTCCAACTTTCGGTTGGAAATCCGGCCGTTGACAGTCCGACCCGGCAGACGTATGTATTTGACTCAGACCGATTGCTATGGTATGATAGAAATAGAATTTATGATGTTTGAGGGAAACATATGAAAAAGATAGCAATGCTTACCGATGGCTGGAAGCGATTATTAGTATATGCATGGGTTGACGGCCTGATGAGACGTGCGAAAGAAGTGAGGGAGGAAATCTGCCTTTACCACTACAACTGTTTTGGTAACTGGAGCACCGATGAGCGGAACAATCAGGGGGAGTATAACATTTTTAATCTTCCGGATCTGACACAGTTTGACGGAATCATCATGGACTGCAACAACATTCGTGACAAGGGGCAGCTGCAGCACCTGTTTAAGCTTCTGAGAGCCAGCGGTGTGCCGGTTTTGAGCATCAACTATGACGCACCCGGATTTCACTATGTGGGAATTGACAACAGGGAACCGATTCGCAGGATGATGGATCATCTGTACGAGGTTCATGGCTGCAGAAGCTTTCTGTTCGCAGGCGGACCGCCGAGTAACTACGAAAATCAGCAGAGAGCACTGGCTTACCGGCAGCGTCTGGAAAAGTTCGGTCTCATGGAAGAGAAAAATCCTGTTTGGTACCGTGACTATGATTTTGAGTCTGGTGTCATTCACATGAATCAGCTTCATGAAAAGGTTCTGGCAGGAACGATGGAGATGCCGCAGGCAATTATCAGCGCCAGTGACAACATTGCGGTGGGGATCTGCACCTGGGCGAAGGAATTGGACTATCGGGTGCCGGAGGATTTCCGGGTGACAGGCTTCGATAATCTGGACAAAGCCGCATACTTTCAGCCTCAGATTACGACCGTGGGACATGTGCGAGAAGAAATTGGTGAGAAATGTCTGGATGTTCTGCAGCAGATCTGGCGAGGCAGCGAAAAGGGTTGTTACCATTACATTTCGTCGGAATGTTTCTTTTCGGAAAGCTGCGGCTGTCCGAGGAGCAACGGGTATCTGGATACCCGCGAGGGCAACTATCGGATCTACATGAAAAACAAAGTAACCTCTGGCATTCAGAAGGACAAGGAAGACCTGATGCTGATGGATCTGGAGACAGACATGTCCAGATGCAGTACTTATGAAGAAATGTTTGCGCAGATGGGCGATTTCATGAAGTCATATGACTGCGACGGATTCTTTCTTGTGACGGATCGCCGCTTGTTTCTGGCGGAGACGGATACGGCATTTTCTGTTTCCGGCTATCCGAAGGAGGAGATGCAGGTGGTCTGTGCCAGAGATTTTGAGAAGGAGCGCAGCGCAGCTCAAAACAAAGCGCAGATGAACGGGCAGCCATCGATTCACATACCGGACACGCAGCCAGCGATTCACACGCCGAATGCGCAGCCAGCGATTCACACAACGAACCCGCAGTTAACCATTCACACGCTGGATGATCTGGAAGCATACATGAACGAGAACGGTGGCGGCAGTGAGTTTCTGTTTACACCGATCCATTTTAAGGAACAGACCGTCGGGTATTCCATTCTGAAAAATGGCCGTTTTCTCTATGCCAATCCCTATTACTATAACATTCACTGCATCCTTGTGAGGGAGATGGAGGCGCTGTATTACAGGAAGCAGCTGGAAGGAATGAATCGGAAGCTGCGTGATCTTTACAATCGAGACCAGCTGACCGGACTCTACAACCGGATTGCCTATCACGAGCGGATGGAACCGGAATTTGCAGCCTACGATCAGGCGGAAATCGTGTGTTCTGTGATTTTTATTGACATTGATCACTTTAAAAAAATCAATGATACCTGCGGCCATAAATTCGGAGACGAAGTGATCCGGAAGGTCGCCGGGCTGACGAAAAATCATTGCCCGGAAAACGGAATGAGTTTTCGGTATGGAGGCGATGAGTTCGTCATGTTTCTGCCGGACATGAACCGGGAAGCGGCAGAAAGGCTTCGGACAGCTATGCGGCAGGAAGCGCAGGCCATGAACGTGGAAATCAGCATCGGCATTGCGGTGACGGAACCGGGAAGCGGGAAAACGCTGCAGATGTATGTGGAAGAAGCGGATGGGGGCATGTATCAGGACAAAATGAGCAGACGGTAAAGGATGGGAGAACAATGAAAGTAACGATAATTGGAAGCAGCAACGGGGTACCGGAGGCGCACCGCAAGTGCAGCTGTGTGATGATTGAGGTGAATGGCCGGATCTATTTTGCTGACATGGGAACTTCGGCTGTGGATGCGCTGCGCAACCGGGGGATTCCCGTGGAATCGGTGAAGGGGATTTTCATTACGCACATGCATGGCGATCATACCAACGGGCTTCCGCAGTTTATCGATCTGATGACCTGGTATTTCACGGACGCGGATCCGGTGATCTGCCTGCCGGTGATCGGGGCGGCAGCAGTGCTTCGTGACTGGGTGAAGATAACGCAGAATGACGGGAATCGTGAAATTCAATACCGGGAGACGCTTCCGGGACTGGTATATGACGACGGAGTGCTGAAAGTGACTGCGATTCCCACAAAGCACTGTTGCAAATCCTACGCCTATCTGCTGGAAGCGGAGGGAAAGACGGTGCTGATTACCGGTGACCTGCAGCATCCTTCTGTGGATTTTCCAGAAACAGCAAAGGAAAGGGAGCTTGATCTGGTAATCTGTGAGTCGGCACATTTCCCGGTAAGAGAATACCTGCCCGTTTTTGAATCATGCAGGATCCGGAATGTATGCCTGACACATTATCCTCCCAGTGCGTTTGGCAGTGTGTATGAGCTGCAGGAGGAATTGAGGGAAAAAGGAATCGGGGTACGGATTGCAGCGGACGATTTGGAAATTAATGTTTGAGAAACGATAAGATAAAATTGAATGCGAAAATTTGTCAGCGGCTTTGCGAAGAGAGCACAAAGAAAAAGGGCAGTTCACAGGGAACCGCCCTTTTTTCTATGGGGTACGCAGCCGGTAAAATCGGACAGGCACGTTTGGACACGAATCAGCCGGGCAGAGCAGGCATGAACCTGTCTGCGATAAGAGAACACAGGCAGCATGTTTTGCCGGATCAGATTTCATTTCCGGCAAACTGCGTCATGTACAGTTCATAGTATCTTCCCTGTTTATCCATCAGCTCTTCATGGTTGCCTGTTTCAACAATCCGTCCCTGATCCATAACAACGATATAGTCCGCGTCGCGGATGGTGGAGAGACGGTGAGCGATGATGACGCTGGTGCGGTCTTTCATCAGGTTTACCATGGCATCCTGGATTCGCTTCTCTGTCCGTGTATCGACGCTGGAGGTTGCCTCATCCAGAATCAGGATCTTCGGATCAGCAAGGAACGCGCGTCCGATGGAGAGCAGCTGGCGCTGGCCCTGACTCAGATTCTGGCCGGATTCGGAAAGAACGGTATCATAGCCGTCTTTCAGCCGGCTGATCATGCCGTGGCAGTTGCTCATGCGGGCAGCCTGTTCCATTTCCTCATCGCTGGCTTCCTGATTGGAATATTTCAGGTTATTGCGGATGGTGTCGGAGAAGAGGACGGTATCCTGGAGAACAATTGCTGTGCTGCGGCGCAGCTCATCACTGGAAATGTCTCTGATGTTGACGCCGTCAATCAGAATTTCACCGGCATCCACGTCATAGAAGCGCATCAGCAGGTTGACAACTGTGGTTTTTCCGCTTCCTGTCGCACCAACCAGCGCCACCTTATGACCGGCATAGACATCCAGATCGAAGTCATAGAGAACCTGTTTGCCCGGAACGTAGGAAAAATCCACATGACGGAAGGAAATCACACCTTTTGTGTTCTTCATGTCCAGATCGCCGCCTTTGTCCTCCAGAGGCTCATCCATGATGGAGAAGACACGCTCGGCGCCGGCAACTGCAGTCTGAATCTGACCGTAGAGGTTGGCGATTTCGTTGATCGGGCGGCCGAACTGCTTGGCGTAGACAATGAAAGCGGAAATCACACCGATGGAAATCATGCCGTTGATGGCAAAATATCCGCCGAAGGCTGCGATGATCACGAAGCCGACGTTGTTGATGGCATTCATGACCGGTCCCATGGAGCCGCCAAGGCTTTCCGCGATGATGCCGACCCGGGTCATTTCGTCGGAAGTTGCCTCAAAATCGTCAATAACCTGCTGTTCATGGCTGTAGGCAACGACTGTTTTGTAGCCGGTGACCATTTCTTCCACAGTTCCGTTCAGCGTTCCAAGAAGGGCCTGCCGTTTGCGGAAGAAGGAACGCATTTTGGAAGAAAGTGTTTTTGTGGCGAAAACGGTCAGGATGACGGTGAAGCAGGAGAGGATTGCCAGCTGCCAGGAGAGATAGAGCATCATGGCTACCGTTCCGATGATGGTCAGGACCCCGCTGACAAGGGAGCTTAAGGACTGGGAAACGGTGTTGGAAATGTTCTCCACATCGTTGGTCATGCGGCTCATGATATCGCCGTGGGGATGGCTGTCCAGATATTTAATCGGAAGGTGAACAATCCGGTCAAAGAGATCCTCACGCATCCGGCGGACGATCCGCTGACTTAAGTGGGCGCTCAGCAGACTCTGAAACAGGGAACAGAGGGCGCTGACCGCATAGACACACAGCATGGTTGCCAGTACCTTTGGAAGCAGATCAAATTCGCCGTCCGTGATGTGGTTGATGGCATTGCTCTGCAGATTCGGAGCGGTAACGGAACAGATGACCATGATCACAACAATCAGGATCAGGGCAGTTACAATCAGCTTTTCTTTTTCAAAATAACGGAACAGGCGGGCAAGTGCCTTTTTCACATCCTTTGGCTTCTCCACCGGCTGCTGCATTCCTCTTGGACCGCCGGGACCGCGTCCGGGCATCCGCATCGGAGGCGCTGCCGTTGGTGTATTTGGTCTGGCCGGAGCGGATGAAGTGTTTCTGTTCTGTGCCGGATCACTCATGGTCTGCACCTCCCTTCACGGAATATGTAATCTCGCTGTCTGCACTGCTTTTCAGCTGAGACTGGTAAATATCCTGATAAATTTCACATGTTTTCAGAAGATTTTCATGGCTGTCACAGGCGATAATCCGGCCATTGTCGATGACGGCAATCCGGTTGGCGCCTTTGACGGAGGCAATTCGCTGGGCGATGATGATTTTTGTCGTGCTGCCATGCTCGGTGCGAAGCGCCTTGTAGAGATTCGCTTCTGTCTTTAAGTCAAGAGCGCTGGTGGAATCGTCAAAAATCAGGATGTCCGCCTGTTTCAGGACGGCGCGGCTGATGGAAAGACGCTGCTTCTGACCGCCGGAGAGGCTCATGCCCTTCTCGGCAACCATTGTTTCGAAGCCTTCCGGTTTGCTGTGAATGAACTCGGCTGCCTGAGCAGTGCGGGCTGCCGCTTCCAGCTCGTCATCGGTTGCGTCCATGTTACCCCAGCGCATGTTCTCGCGGATGGTTGTGGAGAACAGTTCGCTTTTCTGAAGGGCGATGGCGATGCGGCGGCGCAGATCGGAAAGCTTGTAATCCTTTACATTCACACCGTCAACCAGAACCTCACCCTCGGTCACGTCATAGAAGCGGGGAATCAGGTTGACCAGGGAAGATTTTCCGCTTCCGGTCGCACCAAGAATTCCGAGGGTTTCTCCCGGATTAATGGTCAGATTGATGTTGGACAGAACCGATTCCCCACTGCCGCCCGGATAAGCGAAGGAAACATTGCGGAACTCTACCTTGCCGCGTGGGGAAGCAGCAGGGGTATTCGCAGCCGAGCCGGAAGCAGTGCCGCGATCCGAAGCCGAGCCGGGAACACCAGCCCCGTCTGCAATCACCGGTTCGCAGTCCAGCACTTCTTTAATTCGTGCATAGGAAGCCATGCCTCGGGATACCGTCTGGAAAATCATGGCGAACATCATGACACTGTTAAGGATCTGAGACAGATAGGTAATGGCTGCCATGACATTACCCGGTGTCACGCCGCCTTCCTGCACACGGATGGAACCCACATAGAGAACTGCCACAACGGAAACGTTAAGGACAATGTTCATGATGGGACCCATGAAGGAAAAGATTGTGAGAATCTTCAGCTGGGTATCAATCAGATCCTGGTTGGCATTGCCGAAGCGTTCTTTTTCGTAATCCTCGCGGACGTAGGCCTTAACGACACGGGAGCCGGTCACGTTTTCCTGCATCACGCTGTTGACCTTGTCCAGTTTCTTCTGGAGAATTGCGAATTTTGGATTCACCCGGGAAATAAAGAAGGTAACACAGATCAGCAGGAACGGGAAGGCACAGGCAACGATGACACCGAAGCTCAGATCCAGGGAGAGCATGCATGCGATGCCGCCGACAAAGAACATGAGGTTGCGGACGAAGCCGCGGAAGCACTGGGCGACCATGTTCTGGACCTGGGTAATGTCGTTGGTGATTCGTGTGATGAGAGAGCCGGTGGAAAATCGGTCTGTCTGCTCGAAAGAGAGAGCCATGATCCGGCGGAATGCGTCTTTTCGCATGTCATTGCCGAAATTCTGGCTGCTGATGTTGGTGAAGACACCGCAGAGCACACCGAAGGTTCCTCCGATGACAACGGTCAGGATCATCTGCAGACCGGTGGTGAGGATCAGTTTGAGATCACCCACGTTATTGTTGGACACGCCAAGCACACCTTCGTCAACGATGATGCTCATCAGTTGGGGCTGAAGCAGGTCCATGGACACTTCACCAATCATGCAAAGCGGCGCAAGAAGGGCGAAGAGCCAGTACTTTTTCAGGTACTTAAACATAGAAGGAGACTCCTTTCCGAAAAATAGGATGAGACGTTTGGAGGCAGTGAGAATCCTGCCTGAAATGTCAGTTAGGTACAGCATACCACAGAATTGTGAAAAATTGCAGTCTTTTTCCGTAGAATTACAGAAATTCCAAAAAACGGAATTGGAATTCGCTTTCAGGAAGAAGAATCAGCCGCCTGTCCAGACGACAGGCGGCTGATGAAAACATGGAGTAATTGGTTCACAGGAAAATCGTGCGGAGGCAGCTTCATTCATTGGAGAGATAGACTGCCGCCTGCTCGTGGGAAAGCTGATAGGTGAACATCAGCTGTTCAATGATTTTTTCTTCGGTCGTGTTCTGAGACTTCAGATAGGCGACCAGGTTGCGGGCGGAAGAGTCGTTGGCGATTGTCTTGCCTTTTTCCATTCCCGCAGAATAGCTGCTGCTGATGGAACTGTTCCAGTCACGGAGCGCCTTTTCGCGGGCACGGTATTGCTCCCGCAGTGTTTCATCGCAGCTGAAGCGCTGCAGTCTGGCGTATGCTTCCTCAATGGATTTGTTGTTGCTTGCAAGCATTTCGAACACCTCCTGTCTGTCGGATCCGATGAACAGAGCCCACTGCTCTGCTTCCGTCAGATCGGATGAAATTGGGTTTTCAGGATCTGCTTTGTGAGAAAGGGTCTTGATCGCCTTTGCGATTTCCAGAAATTCAATCCGGATCATGTCAGAGAAGAATTCGCCGGTATCGTTATCTTTCAGCACAATGCGGCGGTGATAGCGGTCATCTTCAAAAAAGTTGAAACAAATAATGGTGAGACCGATGGAAGGACGCAGCAATGAATAGTTATCACCGCTGTTCAGCTGATCCGCACACAGCTGAGCGACGTAATAGACGCTCCTTCTATCAATATTATACTGGTTTACAACCTGAATTTCAACATCAATTGAAGTTTTATCCGGCAGTTTGATTTTAATGTCAAGAATGCATTTTTTATCATCCAGATAGTCCGGATTGATTTCCGTATTGGACAGTTCCAGCTGATCCGGAGACTGAATGTCCAGATGGAGAATCGCATTCAGGAACGAGCAGAGAATGGGCTTGCTGTCTTCCTGACCGAAGATCATCTTGAAAACAATATCCGATGTGACAGGGAGAAGGTCATAGTTGATTGTCTGGCTGGCAGACGTGACTTTGGTCATACACATACACAGTATCCTCCTGGTTTACAAAAAATGATCAAATTGTCGTTGAATTATCCTGTGTACGGTGTCTGCTTCATGGTTGAGGCGGAAAATTATGTAAGTTTGAACAGATTTATCATAAACAATGTTTGACAGGAAAGCAAGCAAAATTCACCGCAAGTTTCGACAGCATTCGACATTACTGTTCTAAATACAATGATAACCTGCTATTAGCAGCTGCAAATGTAGTTGATATACAGGTAAAAGAAGGTTATAATTGACATAGAAAAAGAGCGAAAACATCGCGAACAGCGAAAGGAGGCATAATAGATGATGACAGGAATTATGAAAAGGATTGTTCTATGGTGTATCATTGGCATTTCTGTCTTTCCGGGAAACTCTTATGCGAATCCGGAAGACTCTGGAAGCGAGCAAAACCTTACACAGCATCTGCAGCGAACCTGTATGGCAGATGGCGGATTCAAAGAAACGAATTACGCATATTTGAGCATGAATCTGGCGGATCCATATGCGACCTGTTTTATCAATGAAACAAAAAAACTTGCGAACATTCCGGTAGAAGAAACGGCGAATGATATGCCATATCTGTATGAACGTTTATTGGAACAGAACACCAGCTATTGGAACTTAATGGATGTCTATTCCGCAATCATGTTATCTGACGGCCTGCAGGAAAATAACGCAGAATTATATGCAATGATACAGCCATATTTCGATACGCTGTATCAGGAATCGACAGGATGCTATCAGTTTCTTGCAGGTACTGCAAATGCAGAGATAATCAGTCCAACGTATTATGTGAACAAGGCGTCGGAGGCATTGAAGATTCCGTTACAGCCGATTGAAAGCTGGTTGACCGAAACGGTAGAGCGGATCGAAAGAAATCCGATTGAAGTAGATCTATATAGTGGATGCTATTCGATGCTATATGAATTACTGCAGGATTATAATGTGGAGATGGATGAATCTGTAATTTCTCCTGTGATTGAATGTTACGAAAAACTGATATATCGGGAATGGGACAGCAGTGATGAAAAAGATATGCTGCTGCAGGTTCCGTTAATCTGCATGGATTTATTGAAATTATGTGATTTATTGAAGATGGATTCTTCTGCGTATCATGGACAGATCGGTGCACTTTTGGGGGATGAGGAGGCTTTTCCGAACTGGCTGTACTGGGAATATGATTATTACGGCTTATACGCGGTCGTATATTCCCTTGAAGCATCCGGCTACCCGGTAAAGGATACACCCTGGCTAATGGAGGAAATAACAAAATTTAACCAGTTCATGCTGAAGGATGATGTCTATATATCACCATCGATCGCGACGTCGTCGATTGTTCCAACATATTATGCACATTTATTAATTGAGTCAGGAAATCTCCCAGTCGAATATGATCTGGAACAATATTGTGAATCTCTGCTTCAGGCAGGAATTGACTGGAATGCAATCAATTTAAATCAAATGGGCATGTTGCTGGAACTGTTCGCGGATTGCGGATTACTGCCGTTCGATGAAAAAAATCAGGCAGAAATGACAGCGCGAATCTGTGAGCAATGGGATTATGTTCTGGCAACGGAAACATGGAACCGGGACTTTCTGTACATGTTAAACCAATTGATTTCGATTATGGACAGGATGGGAATGGAATATCAGATGGATGGTTCTGTTCATGAGAGAATTGTGAATCAGGGGCTGCGTTTCATTGAAACCGAATCCGATGAGCAGACACGGATGGATTTACGCATCGAGCTTGCCAGGTATTTATTAGCAAGTGGGACGGAATCAGAAGAAATTATTACCGAGTTGTCCAGAAAGGCGCAGCAGGACTTTATTACAAGTGCAAGTAAAGATTCTCATTTGCTGCTGGAACAGCAATATCGCGCAATGAAGGTATTCAGAGATGGTGGAATTTCCATTTCCAATGAATTTGAATCTGCGATAAGAAATATGGTAGAAGAGGCATACTTTATGGATGGTCTGTATCGGTCAGGAACCAGTGAGGACGACATGATTTTGTATCAGAACACATATTTCGCGGATTATTTGCTGGGAGGATTATAAAATAGTGAGAAGAGTACTTACCAATGCGCAGAAAACTGCCGCTTCCGTGTATTGGCGTGAGCAGCGTGTTTTTCACGTTTTTCGCGGAAGCAGCAGTTCTCATATCATTTGATGGTTATGCAGGCGGGATGGATAAAAATGTGAATTTTATCCATCCCGCCTGCGATTGCTTTTACGTGGCAGCGCGTTTCCTCTGGCGATTACTTCAACACACAACCATTCAGACTAACAAAAACATCCCGTGAAATCTCACTCGTCTCCGATGCCACGATTTTCAGCATCTTCTTCCCGGTCACATCCAGTGTGAACGGAATCGGTCCTGACATTTTGTTGATGTCCGTCTGCTCAAAGATCAGCTCGTCGTCCGCATAAATCTGCACGGTGATTGCGCACAGCGGGCTCGAATTGGAAGAGGACGGCATGGTGATCGTTCCGGAAAGTTCGGTGTAGTTTCCATCCAGCAGCTGCACGGAAAAAGCATTGCGCTCCGCGTTGTAGGAGGAGGAATCAAAATACAGATTGCCGTAGGTGTCCATGGAAAGTCCGAAGCTGCTGCTGTACTCGGAAGAGTCCACCAGCTGCATGCCGTGAAGTCTCATAGCGGAGGTCAGTTCAGCTGCAGGTGTTTCTGCCAAAGACACGTGGGTGTCACTGAGCAGGAGGAAGCCGTTGCTGTAGCCGCCGCGGTTGCTTGTCAGGATCAGCAGGCTGTCAACGCCGGTCAGGTCGATGGAGAAGTCGGTGGAATCGTCGGTTCCGCGGATTCCCTTACACTCATAGAGCAGCTGCCCGTCGCCGTAGAAGGCGATGTTCAGAGAAGCGTCATTCTGCGCGTCACTGTATGGACAAACGGTTCCGGTCATGGAAGCGAATTCGCCGTTTAAATCATAGCGCATCCAGGCATTCCGGCTGGCATCCAGGCGGTATACGGACAGAACTTTGCTGCCGCGGCTGTCCCAGCTGTACTTGTCATAAGAATAATCGTTTCCTTCAAGGATCCGGTCGGAAAGCTCAGCCAGTTCCAGGTTTGTCTTTGGAACACTCTTATCGGGAGAGATTTCCATGATAAATCCGCAGCTCTTTCCTTCATCGGCATCGTTCCATGTTCCGTTTGCGGATTTGATCTGCAGGTAATGCTCAAAGAATTCGCCCTGCTTGCAATTGTCCGGCTGACCGCTCTGCCAGTTGGTATCGAGGATCGCCTCACCGGAGCACCAGAGCCAGGTTCCTTCCTCTGCTTCATCGGTTCCGCCAATCCAGTACCAGTCAGAAACAGCTGTGGAAAGAAGCTCTTCCAGATAACACTGTTCCGACGGGGTGCTGATCTCAGCCAGCTGACCGCCCTGGGCGCGGCAGAAACGCTCCGCCTGTTTCCAGGTCAGCGGTTCCTCAAACAGATAGTAGCGATGATCGCCAAACTCCATCATGCAGGAACTTTGATTCATGACATAGGCAGAGACAGCCGGGAATTCCCAGGAGGAATCCGCCTGCTCGCCAGTCGGATCGATTTGCCCGTCTTTGTCAGTCTGGGGCTGCTCAGACTGTGCGGAATCACTGTTTGTTTCTGCCAGAACCAGCTGATCGCCATAGAGGAAGAAGTAGCTGTCGTAAGCCTGATTCTGAGAAACAACCTCAATTTTCAGCAGCTTGACACCGGTGACATCAACGGTAAAGTCAAGTGCCGGAGAACGCTTGGAGAGGCCGGCTGCCTCAAAGAGCAGCTGATTGTCTCCGTAAATCCGCGCATCAATCAGGGATTCTTCGTTGAGGTCGGCTGCCGGCATGAACGTTCCGCTGAAAGAGGAATATGCGCCGTCCAGGTTCCAGATCTGGTAAGCGCCCTCATTGGCGGTGAAGCGGATGTTGTACGGATAGATAAAGCCATTGACAGCGCGGGAGTACCAGTCGCGCAGTTCAACCTGAGAACCGCCGACCCACACCAGATCATCCAGCTGCCGGACGTTGGAAACGGTCGTTTCTTCTGTCTGCGGATACAGCTTTCCTCTGGAAATCATCAGATAGGCGCTGCCGTTTCCGCTGTTTCGTGTGCGGATGTCCAGTTTGTTCACACCGGTCAGGTCAACTTCAAAGGCAATCGGGTAGGTCACGCGGCCGATTTCTGTCTGGAGATAGAGGAGCCTGCCGTCGCCGAAGATTGCCACATCAATGGAGGCTTCGGTATTGGTGTCTTTGGAAACGGAGAGAACACCGGTCATCTTTGCACAGCTGCCGTTCAGTTCATATTCCGTCCAGTCCTTATTGTTTGCATGATATACCATGGAGCCGTATTCGATCATTCCAAAGGAGTTTTCCGGGCGGCTGTGATAGGAAGCGTCCTGGCTGAGGCGGAAAGCATCCGATTCCGAGAAGTATGCAAACGGATCCTGTTCTGCGGAAACCTCCAGAAGGAAGCCGGTACTTTCCAGCTGGAGAACGTTGTCGTTCCAGCGTCCGTTGCTCTTACGCAGATGCACATAGTGCTCTACGCCGTCGGTATTGTTTGGTTCGCCGCTTTCCCAATAACTGTAGGAGAACGCTTCGCCGGTCGTCCAGGTCCAGTGGCTTTCGCTTTCCTGATCGTAAGCGCCGATCCAGTAATTGCTCTGTGTGCCCTGTTCTGCCAGATGCATCACAACATCCTGCTCCGTTCTCGTGGTGATCGAAACAAGATGACCGCCTGCGGACTCACAGAATTCTTTCGCCTCTTCCCAGGTCATTGCCTGATCAAAGAGATAGTAGCGGTTTCCGTCATATTCGGTGAAAGCAACAGCGGAAGCTGCAGCGTCGGAGGAGATTTCCGGAATTTCCAGTGCCGCAAGCTCCACGTTGGAACCGGTAAAGATCTGAATTGGCAGTTCCGTCGGATCCCAAGCCAGTTCATCCGCCGCTGCTTCATTGACAAGTTCCGTGATCACAGCTTCGGTATCATTCTGCATTGAAAAGGAATTTGGAAGTTCGGCAAGCGCTTCCTCAACGCTCTCCGATGAATAATAGATGTCGCTGCGTTTCGTGTCAGCCCAGGTAATTGTTCCGTCGGTCGTCTGCTGCGCATTGTCCACACAGGAGATAACATAGACATTGGACATGGTGATCTGATTGTCCTTATCCATGAATGGAACAGTAATCTGGTAAACAAATGCGGTTCTGTTGTTCAGACTGTGGGAAGCGGTCTGTTCCGCATAGGCTCTGACTACCCGGTCCAGAGCGATGTCAGACAGAGACCAGAGAATGTGACCGGTATCGCTGTTGAGATCGCGGATCAGCGCATCCTGTCTGTCCATGACTGCCTTGTGGATGGAATCCTTCTGGCTTTCCGCACAGGTCTGGATGAATTCGTCCTCGATGGAGGTCAGCATGTAGTCATAGGTATCCAGGCCGGCAACCTCAAAAGTTTTTGTTGTGTTCACAATGTTGTAGCCGGCATAGAGGGCTTTTTCCGCATTGCAGGAGAGCGTGATTTCCAGTGTATCTCCATTGTGTGCGACAATCTGGGACGGAATGCTGTAGATGCTGTTCCAGTCCAGATAGGGGGAGAGCGGATGCTCGTTGTCTACCGCATAGCTGACTTTGACATTGGGGCAGACACCGCTGAAGGTAATCGTCAGCAGTTCGGTGAGATCCGCCTCCTCAGCGTCCGGAAGATCCGTAACGGTGATGACCTTTTCGCCGAAGATAAGGTTGACGCCGACATAGGAGAGATAAGTACTGCGTGACCAGTCGACAGAGACGGTACAGATATCACCGTTGCTGAGATTGGAATCTCTGTCCGCATAGATGTCCGCATAGTAGGAAATATAACCGGCAACTTCATCATACACTTCTTCCGCTGTGTATCCGTTTCTTGTTTCCGGAATCAGTCCGGCAAGATCGGATTTCAGGGTTTCCCGGTCAAGCTCCAGCGCGAGCGTGCCGATGGTGTTGTAACCGGTCACGGAAGCAGTCAGATAGTCTTCCAGCGCAATGGTGATGGCTTCTTCGATTCCTTCCGCCGTATGGGTGGCTTCTCCCGGAAGGAGTTCAACACCAACATAGGAATTGTAGACGGTTTCTGTGTCATAACGTGCCCATGTGGTCAGCGTGATCGCGTCACCGTTGCTGATTTCTTCCGTTTTGGACAGAACTTCGTCAATTTCGTAGTTCAGGGAAGCGAGGAGCTCATCCATCACATAGTCCAGGTCGAAATCGGCGCGCTTTGCGGAGAATTCTGTTTCAATGTCCGCAGCCAGTTTGTCGGTATCAATGGTGGTATCCGCCAATGCCCATCCGTTGTAGCCGCGGTATTCCGGAATGAAGTAGTCTGCGGCATGGAGCGTGATCACTTCCTCCAGACGGTTCACTTCAACCGCAGCAGTTCCGCCCTCAAACGTAACACCATAGGCGTCGATGCGATGTTTCACCGGATTTACGGTAAAGGTCAGCGGAATGACATCGCCGTTGGACAGGGAGCCGTTGGACAGGGCATCACTGAATTCCGCACTGACACCATCAATATAGGTATAAAGATCAGACCACAGATTTTCATCGATGTAGTCTCTGGAAGCGGTGCTGTCTTCCACGGCAAGGATCGCTGTCTTTGCGGCATCGTAGACTGCTTCATAGTCCAGACCATAGTACATGGAAGCATGGCCGTTATAGCCGGAAAATTCAGACGTGTGATAATCGGACAGCTGAATGATCTGGATTTCGGTCAGGCCGGCAACGGTCACTTCAGCACCTTCCGGCGCAAGCTCGATCTGGTATTTTTTCAGAAGGTCCGTCGGAATTGTGTGGCTGACGATGATTGTCTCGTCATTGGACAGTCCGTTGGATTTGGAAAGGATAAAATACTTCTCCAGAGAAGAGAGGATGGTAAGGAGATCCGTTTCCTTCTTCTCAGACAGCTTCTTTTCTGTCCGGACTGCTTCCAGGAATCCGGCTTCATCAAATTCCAGGGAAGCCGTTCCTTCGCCGTTCAGTCCTTCTGTGGTGACTGAGACATAGGCGCCCGGATACATGGTGATGGTCTTTGGCAGAAGCAGTGCAATGATTACCGCGATGATCACGATCAAAGCAGCACCGCCGCCAATGAGCAGCTTCTTGTTGCGCAGCAATTCAGTTTTCATAGTTGTCCCCCGTTCATTCTTTTTTTCGCAGCAGATTCAGCCGGATGGAACCTTTTTTAGTACATTCGTTCTGTTGTGTGGGAAAGAGACTGTGAGGATATCGGATTACGAAGTTACGAAGGGTTATCTGGTTCTGAATAATTTGTCACGATCTGCGAATCTGTCTTGATTATATCATATTTCCATGGATAATCCAGCTTTTTTTGTGCATATTTTCCTGGAGAATTGGCAAAAAAAGCCTCCGGTTCCAGAGAACCGGAGGCAAAAATCCTTTTCGAAGCGATATGCTTTTTGCCGCCGTCGTGCGCAGACACTCCGGCGGCGCGGGAACTGTTTGGGCTCCCCTGTCAGGAGGTCCCTGCTGACGTTGGAAATCAGCAGGGGTTATGAAAGAAAATTGAAACGTGAATGCAGATGGATTATCTGGACTCGTAGTAAGCGGTCAGCTGAGCAGCGATCTCAGTCTTCAGCTCTTCCATTCCGGCAGCCTCTGCCATGGAGTTGAACTCTGCAAGCCATCCGTCAATGTCGTCTACCAGACCAAGCTGGAGCAGCGGGATGTACTGGGTGTAAACTTCCGATACGCTTGCCCATGCGTCAGCAACGTTGGTGGTGGAGAAGGAGAATGCAACGGTCGGGCTGTCAACGGAGATTTCCTTATAGGTGTTCATCAGCTCGATAACGGTCGGGAAGGTGTTGTCCTGATCCATCTCGAGAGTGGTGTTCTTCAGACCCCATGAAACAGCTGCGCCGTAGGACCATGTGCCGTAGTTCTCAGCCTGGCTCCATGTGCCGTCCTCGTTCAGGGTGATGTGGTAATCCGGGATACCGTAACGCATTGCAACGTAAACGTCCGGATCGTTCTTCATGATATCCAGAGCCATCAGCGCGCGCTCCATGTTCTCGGAGGTGTACGGTACTGCGTAGCCGTCGCCGTCATATGCAGCAGTGGAAACCTGATCCAGGTTCAGATCGTAGATTTCCGGATTCCAGTCAGGGTTGGACTGTGCGATGGAGTTTGCAACGTTTCCGCAGGTTCCAAGGTTCTCAATAAATACAGCGGAGGTTCCGTTAAGGAAGGAATCCTGAACGGTGGTCTGGTTGTTGATGGAGCTCATGGACCAGGTTCCTGCTGCAGCCAGTTCCTTCATCTCTTCTGCGAAGGACTTGAAGATATCGGACTCATAGAGGCAGAATACATCCTCAGCGGTGTACTCGGTCTTACCTTCTTCGTACTGATAGAAGAAGTAGTTGTTGCTGTCAACGGTGATCAGGCTGTTTCCGGTTGATGCGAACAGATCCTGAAGCTTCTTTCCGTCGAGAGATGCGTTGTAAGCGTAGGTAACGCCGGACTCTTCGTCAGCTGCAACTGCCATCATGTACTCCTTCAGGTCATCCAGAGTCTCAAGCTCGTCCAGGCCGTACTTTTCACGCAGGTCGCCGCGGATTACTACGCACGGATGACCGAAACCAAGCTTGCTGCACGGCATGTAGTACAGCTTGCCGTCAATCTTGCCCTGCTCATAGGAAGCAACGTTCTGGCTTTCCAGAGTCTGCGGCATGTACTGCTCGATCAGCTCGTCGGTGATCTCGTTGAATGCGCCCTTACCAGCCTCGTCTGCATAGAAGCACCAGCCGGAGGTGTAGATCAGGTCGATTGCCTCGCCGCCTGCCAGAAGCAGAGAGTAGTTGGTTGCGTAGTCAGACATGCTCAGAGCCTTGAAGTTGATGGTTGCATTGATCTTCTCTTCCATAACCTCGTTTACATAGTCGAAGATCATCTGCTCGTCGCCGTACTCATTTCCAACGTAGTACAGCGTCAGCTCAACGTGCTCGGAAACGTCGTTTCCATAGTACTCTTTTGTTTCCTCAGCCATTACCGGTACTGCAGCAAACGCGGTCATTGCAGCCAGAGCCAGGGATACGATTCTGTGTGTTCTCTTCATAAGAAACCTCCTTATAATATAAAAATATTGGTTTTATAGTCAACTGTTCCCGGTATTGTTTCCTGCCGGAAGCGCAGGGAACAGTTCGATTTACGCGCAGCGTGTTTTCATCCGGACGGATGTGCCAACATCAGCCCTTAACAGCACCAAGGGTCAGACCTTTGATAAAGTATCTCTGTACAAACGGATACAGAAGCAGGATCGGGCCGGTAACAACAACGGTCAGCGCCATCTTCATGGACTCGATGGGCACGGTTTCGATGATTTCGTTGGACTCCGCAGCAATCTGTTTCAGTGCCTGTGCGTCGTTGATCAGCTTGTAGAGCAGATACTGCAGGCTGTATAGATTGCTGTCGTTGATGAAGAGCATGGTGTTGTACCAGCTGTTCCAGAAGCCGAGAGCCGTGAACAGACCGATGGTAGCAATAACCGGTGTGGACAGCGGCCAGATCAGACGGACGAAGATCTGGAAGTCTCCGGCGCCGTCGATCTTTGCGGATTCCGTGATTTCATAGGGGATTCCGCCCACAAAGCCTTTTACAAGGATAATGTTCCATACGGATACAAGACTTGGAACGATGAGAGCAAGAATGCTGTCCTTCAGACCAAGGTTTACACACACCATGTACCAGGGCATCATGCCGCCGGAAAACAGGGTGGTGAAGAAGAAATAGAAGGAAAACCTGTTTCTCCAGCGGAAATCCTTACGCATCAGGACGTAGCCGGTCATCATGCAGATGAAGGTGCTGACAACAGTACCGACGATGGTGATGAAGATGGTCACGCCGTAGGCGCGGAGGATGGATTCCGGGTTCTGGAAAATGGTTTTATAGCTTTCCAGTGTGAACTGTCTGGGGATCAGCGAGTAGCCGTGAACCATGATCTCCTTTTCACTGGCAAAGGAAGAGCCGATGACCAGGATAAACGGGAGCACGCAGATCAGTGCGAAGAGGAACAGCGGCGGATAGCCGATCACACGGAAGAGTATTTCGTCTTTTGGCAGCTTGCGATTCTTTTTCATGAACATACTCCTCCTTTCTTAGAACAGTGAATAGTCTTCGTTTTTGCGCTTTACGACCCAGTTTGCAATCAGGATGGTGATAAAGCACAGGACGGACTGATAAAGACCAATGGCAACGGTCTGTCCGATGTCGGAAGCCTTCAGCGTCAGACGGAACACATAGGTATCGATGACGTCGGTGTAGTTGAACAGCATACCGTTCTGACCGACCACCTGATAGAAGAGATCCAGGTTTCCGCGGAAGACCTTACCGAGAGCCAGAAGGGTCAGGGTGATGATGGTCGAGGTCAGGGAGGGGATTGTGATGTAACGTACCCGCTGGAAGATGTTGGCACCGTCGATTTCGGCAGCCTCCATGATGGAGCCGTCAATGCCGACGATGGATGCCAGATAAACGACCATGCCGTAGCCGACGCCCTTCCATGCATTAAAGATAACAATGATGAATGGCCAGTAGCCGCCTTTGCTGTAGAAGTTGATCCGGTCAAATCCAAGACTGGTCAGAATGGAGTTGAGAGTACCGGTTTCATAGTTCAGCAGGCTGTAGGCGATGGAGCCGACAACAACCCAGGAGATGAAGTACGGAAGGAAGATGAAGGACTGAACCAGTTTCTTCAGCTTCTTCTGGTAAATCTCGTTGAGTACGATGGCAAAGAACACTTCCAGGAAGGTGCTGGTGATAATGAAGGCGATGTTGTAGAGCGCCGTGTTTCTCGTTACCATGGCAGCTTTGCCGGATTTGAAGAAGAACTGGAAGTTTTTGAGACCAACCCAGGGGCTTCCCCAGATGCCGTCGCGGTAATTGAATTTCTTGAAGGCAAGGATGGCACCGCCCATGGGAACATAGTTAAAAATGAAAACAAGGACAACGGCCGGAACGAGCATCAGCAGCAGGGTTCGCCGCAGATACAGCTCACGAAAGAAGCTTGTTTTTTTCGGTTTATACGCAGGTTGTTTTGTCTTCACGCAGATACCTCCTTATGTAATGTCAAGCATTTGCCTGGCAGCTGACTGCCGGAAATAATCGGCGTGATTTCCGGCAAAAACAGAACCGGAATCGAAATGATGTAAGTCTGCTGTTCGGTTCCTGTGTGTTTATCTTAGCAAAAACTGGAGGGAAAAAACATGGAATTTCTTTTGGGTTATATGGAATTACATAAAGAATGCTCAAAAAACATGCCCAAACTTGTGTAAATGTGCTATGATAAAGAAGATATATGCGCGGGGCACAGGATATGCTGACGCAGGGAGGTATGAGGATGCGTGTTATTATAGCAGATGACGAGATACATGTGCGCAGGCGCCTGGCCGAGAAAATCGACTGGGCGGGCTATGGAGTGAAGGATGTGGTTCTCTGTTCCGATGGGGACGAGATCATAGAAGCCATGAAGGAAAAGGGCGGTGACCTGATCATTACGGACATCCGGATGGCTCGTGTGGACGGGATTGAGGCAGTGCGGGAGGTGCGAAAACAGTTTCCCCGTGTACCGGTGATCATGATGAGCGCCTATGACGATAAGGAATACCTGAAATCCGCGCTGGATCTTCAGGTAAGGGGATACCTGGAAAAGCCATTTACGCTGGAACAGGTTCAGGAAGCGGTAAAGCGCGTCATTGACTTTATTAATGAGAAGAAACAGACAGCCAATGCGGTGGGATATGCGGCAAAAGCTCAGAGAAGGCAGATGCTGGAAGAGGCGGCGCTTGGCCTCTGTCAGTACAGGGACAGCTATGAGGAAAGCATTTCCTGTCTGGAAGAGGAGTATCCGGAATTTGCCCATGCCGCATGCCACTATACGATTTTGCTTAGGCGAAGGGAAGAGGACCTGGACTACAGTCCGGACGGCGATGTGAAATGGTGTACCAGACTGCTGGAGGAACAGAAATGGTGCGGCATCTGTGCCGGAACCAAGCGGGGCTGGATCATTCTGCTTTTGGCAGCCGGGACATGGGAACTGGAAAAAATGCTGGACCGTCTGCTCCATCGATCCGGCAGCACGGCGGAGGCGAAACAAGCGTCTCGCTGGATGATTGCGGTTGGTTCCCCGGCGGACAGTCTGCCCCGGATCTATCGGTCCTATCAGGATGCGGTTCTGACCATGGAGCGTCATTTTTATCACCGCTCTCCGATTCTGTCGTTCCAGGAGATGCAGCTGGAACCGGTTTCTTTTTCTCCGCAGGAGCAGGAGGGATTTCAATTTTCCTTAAAATCCAGGAACACGGCTGCCTGCATCAGCTATCTGGAAGGCCTGCGCCGCACCTTAAAGCAGCATGATACAACGCTTGTGCGCGTGACAAAAAATCACTATTTCCAGCTGGCGCTTCTGATTCTGCAGAACAGGGTACAGGAAAAGAAGGCAGAGGTTTCGGAATTCTATCTGTGGGAGCTGTTTTACCAGCGCAACAGTCTGGATGAACTTCACGACTTCCTGCTGGAACTGCTGCAGGACTGCATGCCGCACAGCGCACAGAGTCGTCAGGAGGATGACATTACGGATGTCCTGAACTATATTCAGGAAAATCTGAACAATCCGGCGCTTTCCCTTGCGGACATCAGCCGCGCCTATTACATGTCTGTGACTTACCTGTGCATGTATTTTAAAGAAAAGACCGGAACAACGATCAAATCCTATATCATCGACTGCCGCATGAAGAAGGCTGCCCAGCTTCTGACCTACACGGATCTGAAGGTGGCAGAAGTGGCGGAAGCGGTCGGCTTTACCGATCAGAGCTATTTCACCAAAAGCTTCGGACGTTTTTTTGGAAAGTCGCCCAGCAGGTTTAAGGAGGAAGAAGGAACGCATGGAGAAGAAGCATAGGACGGAATGCCGGATGGCTGGCAGAATCGAGCGGAAGACGGCGGACCGGATGACCGGAAGAACCGGGCAGAAGACGGCGGACCGGATGACCGGAAGAACCGGGCAGAAGACGGCGGACCGGATGACCGGAAGAACCGGGCAGAAGACAGCGGACCGGATGACCGGAAGAACCGCACGGAAGACGGAAGACCGGATGACCCGCAGAACGACTCTGAAACGCCGGTTTGTGGTCTGGTACACCTGTCTGGTACTGATTCCCATTGCGCTGCTCTCCGTGTTTTTTGTCCGAACCTCGTTTCAGCATTTCGAAGAGACCGTCAGCTATGGCTCCCAGTTTTCTTTTCTTCAGACCAGTCAGCTTCTGGAATACTATATTAATAATGTAAATGATACGATCAACAATGTGCTGGGAACGGAGGAATTCCGGAAGCTGGCGGAGAAGGACAATTCGGATGTGGGCTATCAGGAACAGGTGAGGGACATGCTGTACATCCGTGACCTGCTGAACAGCTGCTGCAGCAAGTCGGAGATCAGTGATGTGTACCTGTACCTGGATAATGAAGCAATCTACATCGGAGAGAATGCCCAGATCCGCAGTCTGGACAGTGTCAGCGATGAACTCTGGTACAGCTATGTGGTAGCCAGTTACCCGGGCGCGGCCCGGATTCCCAGCAGCTATCTGGATAATCCGTCCGTGGTAGGGTATGCCAAAGCGATTCGCAGCACAAAGAATTATACAAAAACAGTGGGAATCCTGTTTTTTCAGATGAACAAAAATCTCCTGACCTCCTATCTTGGTGAATCGGAGACGGCTCATATTTCAATTGTCAATGAGAACGGAGATCTGATCACGGCCAATCACAGCCAGTGCATCACGGTTCCGGTTTCCACGCTGAAGGATTACAGTGATGGAGAATATCACATGATCGAGCTGGACAAGCGGACCTACTGGCTGTTTGCCAAAAAGCTGGATAAGACGGACTGGTATCTGACTTACATGGAGCCCTATGACACGACTTATGAGGTCCTTCTGACTCAGGGTGTCGGCTATGTCCTGCTGTTTGTTGTGGTCCTTGTCATGGGACTTCTGTTCTTTTATCTGTTTTTCCGCTACTACATCCGCCGTGTGACAGACATGACGAAGCATATGTCGAAGATCCGGGAGACTCTGCCGGCACTGATGGAGCCAAGCTCCCACGGAGACGAGATTGATGATCTGGTACAGTCCTACAACTACATGCTTGGCCGGGTGGAGACGCTGATGAAAGAGCAGTATGAGCTGGGTAATCAGATTAAGGAAATCGAGATGAAGGCTCTCTATGAGCAGATCAATCCGCACTTCCTTTATAATACGCTGACCATGATCAACTGGCTGGCGGAGGACGGGCAGACGGAGGACGTGACCCGGGTTATTTCCGCGCTTTCCGCCTTTTACCGGCTTAGTCTGAATAAAGGAAATGAGAACATTTATCTGAAGGAAGAACTGGAAATCGCCCGGAACTTCATCTACATCCAGCAGATGCGTTTTGGAACGGAAATCTGCCTGGCCTGTCAGATGGATCCGGTCTACGACCATTTTGTGCTGCCCAAGCTGACCCTGCAGCCGCTGATTGAGAACTCGCTGGTTCACGGAATCCTGATGCGGCGGGATAAGAGCGGAACCATCACGGTGTCCGTGACAGATCAGGCGGGCGCCCTTGTCATCACCATCACAGACACCGGAATGGGAATGGATTCGGAGACCGTGGAGAAGCTGAATAACGGAACCCTGCAGTCCAATGGGGATCACTATGGGGTGTGGAATGTTCTGCAGCGGGCAAGCCTGTACTATGGAAGTCCCTGTACGCTGGTGTACAGCAGCAGTGAAGGCGAGGGGACGACGGCAGTGCTGACGCTGCCGTATGGGAAGTGAGTGACGGAAAGTAATGTATACTTATTGATGGAGGATTTTGAATTTTATATTTATATTTGGCTTTATGACAAAAAGTAGTTGCAATACAGATTAGACTATGGTAATATTGAATCAGTTAGACGCGATGTAATGGCTAGACACATGATAAAAACGAATGTATTTGCTGGACGGAGGAAATTGAAATGGATAATGAATTGTTAAGTACATGTGAGACAAATATTATGAGAGCAATCTGGAAGGCAGAACACGATATTTCGATTCCGGATCTGACCGAAGTGCTTCGTACAGAATATGGAAAAGACTATGCGAGAACCACGGTAGTTACATTTCTTGTCCGACTGTCAAACAAGGGATATGTAAGCACTTATCGAAAAAGCCGCCTGTCATATGCGCATGCAGAGGTGACCGAGGATGAGTACATAGCAATGTTGGCGCAAAGAGAAACGGATTTCTGGTATAAGGGGATGGTTTCTAACTTTATTGCGGCGTTCTGCAGAGACAGGAGGCTGGAGAAGAAGGATGCGGACAGAATAAGGGAGTTATTAGATGGATTGGATGATACAGTGGAGTAGTTTGATCCTGCTCACGTCAATGACAGGAAGCGTGCTCCTGATAATCTGGTACAGCATTGGGCGGATGCTGGAGAGAATTGGGTTCGTCCACATTTTATATTCGCTGTTAAAAGCAGTTCTGATTTTTTTTCTGTTTCCTGTTGCATATGTGATTTTATATGGATTAAGTAAATATTATCTCTACGGAAATGGATATCTGTTTAATGTTACCGGATTTATTTTGAGAACCGGAGAAGCTTTTTTGATTGTATGGATGATTGGTTTTCTGGCAGTTCTTTTCAGAAATCTATATTGCGATGGCCTTGTCTGGCTTCATTACAGGAATACATATTTCTGTTCCGGCAGGAGGCAGCAGATTTTTGAACAGGTATGCCAAAAACTGGATATAACGAAAGGGAGAGTACAGCTTTGTGAAGATTATAAAGTTCTGAGTCCGTTTCAGATGGGAATCCGCAAGAAAAAAGTGTATCTTCCGGCAACGAAAATCAGTGATGAGGAATTAGATGTAATTTTATGCCATGAGCTGGTTCACTGTAAACAGAATGATGTTGCGTGGAAGCAATTAACGACGATAATCTGTGCGGTACACTGGTTTAATCCATTTGCATGGTGGCTGAAAAAAATCTTTAATTGTTGGTGCGAATATGCGTGTGATTATGCCGCATGTGGTCCTGCTGGAGGAGGAAAGCATTATTTCTCGACTATCATCACTTTACAGGAGCGATTCGGAAAGATTCACAATCCGGCGCATTTGCAATTAGCTGAGGATAAGCATGAAATAAAAAGGAGAGTCGATTATTTTATGAAGTGTAGTGCGGGAGTAAAAAAATCAAAAGCAAAGGTAAAAATAGTTATATGCAGTCTGCTTCTCCTGAGTGTACTCAGTGTGGGTCTGGGGACGGTTGCTTTTGCGGAAGGATATATCGTCCTGTTTCATGAAACAAGGCAGGAAGTTCAGGAGCCGGTTTCGGAAGAAAATGAAGCAGAAATGGAATTTATAGAATATACTGCGACTGCAGCCGAATTTTCAACGAAGGTAGAGACAGGTGAATTGGCTTCTGCGAATAGTATAAGTTCTATGGGAACATTTGAGTGGTCTGTAGGAGATGGAGTGCTGATGAAAAGCAATTCGATATACCTGGAGGCCGGATCTGGTATTCGGATTCATGTTTACATAGAGCCGTCGGATTTACCTGTCAAGATGGGGCTCATTACACCTTCTGGACTATATCGTTATGTGACGGGAAGTGATTCACTGGAGAATAATTTTGTAATCTTCCAGTCGGGTAATTATGCAATTTTCGTTGAAAATCAGAATGGAACAGCCGTTGAGGTGTGTGGTGTATATCAGGTAGATTAGGAGTGACGAAGGGAAAAGGTAAGTTTTTATTGATATATCAACTTACCTTTTTTTGAAAACAAGAAGTCGAGACGATTAAACGAAACGATAACTGGATGACTGTAATAAATGTCAAAATGCTTTATAAAAGAATCGTACATTCATCTGTGGCCAGGATGAAATGTTCACGATAATATCAAAAGTATGAACGAGTGTGTATTTGGTTCTGTGGCCGGGAGCAAATATCAGTATCGTTCAGGAAAGGAAAAACATATGAGAAAGAAATTGAAAAGGGCAGCAGCAGGTTTGGCAGTAACGGTTTTATTAGCAGCAGGAGGCGGTTCAGTGCTGGCAGCATATAACTCAGGCACAATGGATGGAGCAACCTGTGAAGCATCCTTGTCCTGTACAACAACAACCGCATCTGCGACAACCGCTTCCTATGCATCTCCGGCGATTTATGTGGATGTATCGATTACTGGCTACTATACAACAAATACTGGTGTGCAGAGAACAAAGACGAATGCAGCATACGGATGGGGGAATGCAGGAACCAGTGTAAAAACTGGTACAAATGAATATTTCTTTAATTCGACCAGTAAGCATAATGTATACGGCTCTGGAACATGGTCACAGACGTTGGTACAGGCTCCGTAAGAAACGACTGATACTGTAGCACTGAAGTAAAAAAGACCGGGGTATTGTTGAAAACAGTACCTCGGTACTTTGACATAAATAAAAACATGGAGGTGTTGGAATGAGAAGTTTAAAACGTTGGAAAGTGACTGTTCTGATTTTCTTTTTTCTTCAAATGGTATCTTTATCAGTTCGAGCAGAAGAAGTAATTATTCTGGAGGCAGATACTTATGTAGTAGAACTTGGCATGGAACCGGTTGAGGCGGATTTGAATATATCTTATTCGGGATTTATTGAAGAAACAGACTATAACTGGGCACATCAGGCAAGCGGAAAAATGTCATACATTGCGGTAGGAGAAGGAAAGACTTATATCCGATTGCAGGAATATGTTTATTTTTTTGACATTGACAAACAGATATTAATCCCTCTTTGTAATCGTCCGGACTGTCTCCATGACAAAGAAACAGATGATACTAAGAAGATGGAATGTAATGCATATGTAGATTATTCAATGTATAATTGTTCACTTCAGTATTATCAGGGAAAACTGTATGCGAATTCGTACTCGCGGACGGTTGATGTGAATCAGGAGAATCGTACAGCAACGGTAACATTTAATGGTGAAATGCTATATGAACTGGCGCTGGATGGAAGCAGCAGAGACGTTTTCCCGGTTCAGTTGGAAAATTGCGGGATGTTCATGATGCACCGGGGAATGATTTATTATACCGCATATGAAACGAATCGCAGAACGGGAGAACCATGTCAAGAGTTGTGGGCAGTGTCTGTGGATGGAAAAAAGAAAAAAATGATATTGCGGATTGATGGTGAGGCGGAGTCTTTTTTTTACATTCCTTATGGTGAGTATCTTTATACTATGGTAGCCAATTTTTCGGAAAATGAACGATATGGATTCTACATGGTCTATGATCCGTTAAGCGGTGAATTATATGCAAAGCAAATTCCAAAAGAGCAGAGTGGGATGATTTATCCGTTTGATGAAAAGATGTGCAGTATGACAGAGTCAGATACTCTCTATCAATTTAATTTGAATGGAACCGACTGGGAGGAGATTGTCACGCTTAAAGTTTCAGAACCGGAAAAATTCGGACTGGAAAGTAATCCCAAGGGATGTTTATGGATTTCAATGGACGAATCCTATCTGTATCGGATGCAGTGGAGTGGTATGTGGAATCCGAATATGCAGATTTATGATTTAGACAGTGGCGAAATGATACAGTATATCCAATTTGGAGAGAATGAGTATTGTATGCTTCAGCGAATTGGAATTACTGATGAATATCTGTTTTGTGGAGGCTTTATTCAGGAGAAACATAAAATTTACTGGATTGAAAAAGAACATATGCTGGATCCGGATGTGGTATTATATCGAATGGAGCAGTTTCCGGATGAAACGTGAAAACAGGGGAGAATCTGATATATGCAGAATTAACTGGCATGGGCAGCAGAGAGGACAACTGAATGGAACTGGAGCTTGAACATATCACGCACATTTATAAAAAAGGAAAAAAAGCGCTGGATGACGTTTCTCTGCGGCTGACTCCCGGTGTTTACGGGTTGCTTGGACCAAATGGAGCGGGGAAAAGTACATTAATGAATATTATAACCACAAATCTGATTCCAACCAGTGGAGAGGCATTGTTTCAGGGGCGGAGCATCCTGGCTGATAACAGAGCGTACCGGAGTCGTCTTGGCTACATGCCACAGCAGCAGGGAATGTACAATCAGATGACGGGAAGGCATTTTTTGTGGTACATGGCGGCGTTGAAGAAGATTCCGCGTCAGGAAGCGAAGAAACGGATTGAGTATATGCTGGAGCTGGTCAGCCTGAAAGAAACGGCAAATCAACGGATTGGCAGCTATTCCGGCGGAATGAAGCAGCGTCTGCTGATCGCACAGGCGGTACTGAATGATCCAGAGATTCTGATCCTGGACGAGCCGACAGCCGGACTGGATCCAAAAGAACGGATCCGGATCCGCAATTTTGTCAGTGAAATCTCACAAAATCGGATAGTTCTTCTGGCAACCCATGTGGTATCAGATGTGGAATGTATTGCAAAAGAAATTATTTTGCTGAAGCAGGGAACGGTGATCCGGCAGAAAACACCGGCAGAACTGATCTGTGAAATGGATGGGCTGGTATGGGAATTTTGTGTATCAGCTGAAGAATTGGCAGATGTGCAGAAGCAGTATCGGGTCAGCAATTTGTCCATCTGTCCGGAAGGAATTCTTGTAAGAGCTGTGGGAAAAAGAGAAGAAATCCGGCGCAGGAAGCGACCGGTGAGAGCTGGTCTGGAAGATGTTTATCTTTACTACATGGAAGCGGATCTGGGAGATTCGTTGGAAAACAGGATTCAATCGATCAGTGATGCAGAAGTCTGACTGTTTGCAAAGGGGGGTGCAGATGAAACATGTATATTATGAATGGATGAAGTTCATTCATAACAGACTTGCAGTGGCATTGGTTCTGGGATGTATCTGCGTCAATCTGTTCTATCAGTGGAATGCTGCCCAGAAATCAAATGCATGGCTGGATCAGGCTTTTTTTGATGCGCAGGTGGATCAGATTCTGGAGATGAGTCAGGAGGATGCCGGTATCTGGCTGGATCGTGAATGTGCATGGTATCGTTTTTTGTCGCAGCTGGGAACATTTGGTGAGGCGGCATTGGAGGGAAGTTTCATGCAGCTGAAAATGGAATATCCCGAAGTTGACTGGAATCTTCGACTGCAGGAGCGAATGGAAGATGGATTTGATTTTTCAGTACTAATGAGGGAAGCGTCCCATTTCTACGAATTGCAGAAACGGCAAGCCTATGCGTTGTCCTATCCGGTGTTTTTGCAGACGATACAGAAGCAGGCAGATTCGATGCTGGGGATTTCCCTGTTTTCGGATAACGAAGGGTTCAGTCAGAAAAACATCCTGAGGACAGCAGCGGTTTATGAAACTCTGGAAGGTCAGGAATGTCGAATTGACTATTCCATGGCAGTATCGGTATGGTCAGACAGTCAACTGGCAGATGGCCTGGTTCTGATTTTGATTCTGATAATCGGCTGGCAGATTTTTTGGCAGGAAAAGGAAAATGGGCTTTATCCTCTGTTGCGATGTACGGAAAATGGAAAGCTGCCCTTGGCGGTCAGTAAGGTTATTGCTGCAATGATCCTGCTGACTGTAACCACCCTGTTGCTGTATGGAAGTCAGATTCTTCTTGGAATTGGAATGTATGGAACCGGAAATTTGGAAGCACCACTTGTGTCGGTTTCTGAATTTCGCAACTGTCCTTACCGAATCTGCATTGGAACCTATCTGTTGTTGTTTCTTCTGGTGAAAGTGACTGGGGTTTTCGTATTTGGAAGTCTTGTGATGCTTCTGTATACTGGGTGCAGGCGGTTTGGAACGGTTATTGCAGTCTATTTCGTGATGATTGGTCTGGAATTTATGGCATACAGGCAGATTGACAGTTTGTCTTCCATCAATGGGTTGAAATTTATAAATCTGATTGCTGTACTGGATGCCAAGTCATGGTTTACTGCTTATCGGAATATTAATATTTTTTCAGAACCATTAACGGTTGTTCCGGCAAAGCTTGTTTTTTCTGTTTGCGTTTGGATCGTGTGTACAGGACTGACACTGTGGTGCTTTTGTGTACCGGAGAGGAAACAGGAGAAGCTGAGATTATTCAAGACTCTATCATCCAGTGTGGAATCTGGGATTGATGAGGCAGAAATCCACAGTTGGAATTCGCACAGAAAAAGTGAATGGATCCGGCGTCGATGGAATAATTTTGGAGAAATTCGCTATAAACTGCCGTGGGCGAACGGTACCAGTCTGATATGTCACGAGGGATACAATCTGTATCGTTTGGGCGGTATGTGGCTGATGCTTCTCCTTGTTCTTGGCGTTTCTATGACGATGGCAGAAGGAATACCGGATTATTCAGGCAGCCGGGATGTACAGGTTTATCAGAAATACATTTTGCAGATTCAGGGAATTTATACGGAGGAAACAGAACAGTTTCTTAGGAGTGAAGAATTAGTGATGCGCCTGGAAGATCCGGAAGCAGTGCAAATGAAACAGGAGCTGGCTGCTGGAAGTGTGACACAGGACGACTATGATCAGTGGATGGAAAAAAGAGAAGTTCAGATTCGTTTGCGAGAAGTAGGGTTTCAACGGGTTCTGGAGCAGGAACGGTTGGTTCAGGCTGCGCGGTTGCTGGGATCAGATGCCGGATTTGCGGATGCGGATCAGGTGTCCTGCCTGTTTCAGAACGATAATGAGCAGATTCAGCATGTGCTGCTGTTCCTGATTGCGGTGATTCCGGGAATTACCTGGCTGTTTGGAATGGAGCAGACCTGCGGAATGAAACCACTGATCGTGTCAACGGTTTCAGGACGAATTCCGCTGCGGCTGCGGAAGTTGATTCAGGTAATCGGTTATGCAACACTCCTTTATCTGATTCTATTTGTCCCCTATTATTGGGAAATCTGGAATGATCTGGAACGTGTTCCGGCAGATTTGCTGCTGGCAGGGGTGAAAGGATATGAGAACTTTCCATTGCCAATCAGCATCTGTCAGGCATTCTGGATCATGGCAGCGATTCAATATCTGACTGGGGTAAGTTGTAGTCTGTATATTGCAGCTGTTACAGGTAAGGTGGGAACACCGGCACAGGGATGCCTGGTGAATTTTCTTCTTCTGGTTGTTCCCTGTTTTCTGTTCTGGACAGGATTAAATCTTTCGGAATGGACTTGCGTAGGGGGATTTCTTCCATCGCTGGTGTACCGTAGTGGAGAGGTACTGTATTACTGGAAATATCTTTGTATTGGGATCCTGTTGGATGCGTGGGCGGTTTACCGTATTTTGGGGCAGGATGATTGATAGCGGATGGATATTTCAAAGCTGTCTGTAAGTAAAATTCATCCTGGCAAATTTATTGTTGTAATGTTAATAATGGAACTTGGATCAAAAAAAGAAACGTCAATGGCTGCAAAACCATTGACGTTTCTTTTTTTCATAGACATGTTCGGCATCCGATCGATGCCGGCTGATTCAATCAGGTAGCAGACATTTCTGCAATGATTTCCTGCATTCGAACCTGCTCATCCTCAGGAATCTGCAGAGCAGCGATTGCCTGTTCCTGCGTCAGGTTCATGGTTTTCATCAGGTTTCTGACATCTTCCAGACGTCCCTTGACACGGGCAGTTCGCTTCATTCCTTCAATTGCTTCACACACATTCTTCACCTCCGGATTTGTGTTAAACTTCAGACCAGAACCGGTCACCGTGTTGATCACAGTGGTTGCAGTCCGGCCGATCTGCTGAAAACGGGGTTCCGTTGAAAGTAACTGGTCCAGTACTTTTTCATCTTTTGTATGCTTAATGTAGAGGAGCACTTCGCGAAGGTCGCTTTCTCATCTTGCATGAAGCATTCCTGTTTTTCGCGGGCAGCGAGTCAGGCAAGGGTACCTGCGCACCCATCCGGCGGGCGCCGCGGTAACGAGAGAAACGCGCACAGCAAGTTTCTTCCCGGATATAGTGTGCCATAGGACGAAAATATATGCAAGAAAAATTTGAAATAAATGCCAAAATGACACAATTTGTGCACAATTGATTTTGCACGCACAAATTGTGTGGTGGATAATGTGGATAGAAAAGAAATGCATTGCTGAGCAAAAATCAAAGGATGTCTCCGGATTTGTCCTCTGTGTACAAAAATCCATAGAAATTGTGAATAATTCTATGGAATTTTGCCGGAGTTCCTTTTATAATAAATTTAAAATGGAGTTCGTATCCAATTGCGGGAATGATTCTTCAGATTTGTCTTAACTACATTTAATATAGAAGAAACGGAGGTTTTTTACAATGAAAGCAGCATTAGTTTACACAAGCACCACCCCGGAGCTGATTGAGCTGGTGGAGAAGGAAGTGAGAAAGAATATCGGTGAGGAAGCGGAGCTGATCAGCATGCAGGATCCCAGCATTCTGGCAGAAGTAAGAGAGGCCGGCTATGTAACGCCGACCGCCGCTGCAAGACTGATGGGCATGTACATGAAGGCAGTCGGCGAGGGCGCGGATGCGATCCTGAACATTTGCTCTTCCGTTGGCGAGGTTGCTGATGCGGCACAGGCGGCAGCAGCCTACATTGGTGTTCCGGTTATCCGCATTGATGAGGATATGTGCAAAGAAGCAGTCCGCCTTGGCAAGCGTGTCGGCGTTCTGGCAACGCTGGCAACAACGCTGGAGCCGACAAAGAATACCATTTCCCGGGTAGCCCGCGGCATGGCGAAGCATGTAGACCTGGTTGACGGTCTGATTGACGGCGCCTTTGGTCTGGATCAGGATCAGTTCCGGAAGCTTCTGCTGGAGGCAGCGGGAAAGATCGTGGATGATGTGGATGTGATCGTTCTGGCGCAGGGCTCCATGGCTTATGTGGAAGAGGATCTGCACAAAGCCTATGGAAAGCCGGTGCTCTCCAGTCCGAGATTCGGAGCAATCGCTCTGAAGAAGGCGCTGGAAGAAAAAGGGCTGTGCTAAGCGGTTTGGGACAGGATTTGCCCGGAATCGTGGCCGGGCAGGAGTTGAATAGGAGAGCGAGTTATGATTACTGATACCAGAAAATCTCCCTTTGCGAAGGTTGCTTCCATCCCCTACGCGGATGTCGAGTGGACGGGCGGACTGTATAAAGAGCGGTTTGATACCTGTGCGGATGTGACTGTGGCCCATCTGCAGCGCATGTTTGAGAGCAAAGAAATCAGCCATGTGCTGGAAAACTTTAAAATTGCGGCAGGAGAAGCCGAGGGTGAGTTCGACGGAACCGTGTTCGGTGACGGAGACTTTTACAAGTGGATGGAATCCGCTGTTTACACGGCGGTGAAGACGAAGAACCAGAAGCTTCTGGACCGTCTGGAGGAATATATTGATCTGTTTGGCCGCGCTCAGCTGGAGGATGGCTATCTGTCCACCAAGCAGATTATCGGTGAACGTCTTGGAAACGGTGTTTCCCGTCAGGGCGACATCAACGATTTCGAAGTGTATAACATGGGTCACATGTTTACGTCCGCCAGTCTGCACTATCGCCTGACCGGAAAGGACAGCTTTCTGAAAGTGGCTGAGAAGGCGGCAGGCTATCTGAAGAATCTGTATGAAGAAGCGGCACGGACCGGCGAGGTAAAAACGGCTGTCTGCCCGTCCCACTACATGGGCCTGCTGGAGCTGTACCGCACCACCGGAAAGCAGGAATACTATGAGCTGGCGAAGCTGGCCATTGAGCTGCGCGATTCCGTGGAGAATGGTCTGGATGACAATCAGGACAAGATTCCGTTGAAGCAGCATCGAAAGATTGTCGGTCATGCGGTTCGCGCGAACTATCTGTATGCAGGTGTTGCTGACCGTTACATGGAAAACGGGGATCAGGAATATAAAGAAGTGCTGGATTCCGTGTGGCATCATCTGGTGACCCAGAAGATGTATCTGACCGGCGGCTGCGGCGCGCTGTACAACGGTGCTTCTCCCTACGGCTATTTCTTCGATCACCAGCTGGTTCATCAGGCGTACGGTTATGAATATCAGCTGCCCAATGTAACTGCATACAACGAGACCTGCGCTTCCCTGGGCGGTGTGTTCTGGGCATGGCGTATGTTCTGCATCGAGCCGAAGGCGGAGTACATGGACATGCTGGAGCGCATGATGCTCAACGTGAATCTGGCGGGAATCAGCATGGACGGAAAGAAGTTCTTCTACGAGAACATGCTTCGCCGCGCGAAGGAGCTTCCCTATGAGCTGATCTGGGGACAGGAGAGAGCGGAATACATTCTGAGCTACTGCTGTCCGCCGAACCTGGCGCGTACCATTGCTGAGACGGCGGAATATGCCTATGCAGTGGATCGGGACGGCGTGTGGACCGGACTTTACGGTGCAAACAGAGCTTCCTTCACGCTGGAAAACGGCGCTTCCTTTACGCTGGAGCAGAAGACGGAGTATCCGTGGAACGGAACCATTGCGTTTGCGGTTGAGGAGAGCAATGGTGTTCCCTTTACGCTTCATCTGCGCATTCCGTCCTGGGTTCGCGGCGGCATGCTGATCATGGAAAACGCATCAGTGCGCCTGAGCGCGAAGGATGCGGGAACCTACATCGAGGTTGTGGTGAATCATCCGAAGGACGCATGCATCTGCCTTGACCTGAACATGAAGCCACGTCTGACCCGCGGTCACGGCATGATCGAGGAGGACCGCAACCAGGTGGCTGTGGAATATGGCCCGTTTGTTTACTGCGTGGAAAGCCCGGATACCGATGCGGAATATCTGGAAGACCTGTTGATGCCGTTGAATCCGGAGTTTGCGGTGAAGGATTTTGAAATCGGAGGAAGAACTGTGAAGGCGCTGGAGGCAACCATGCTTCAGATCTGCCACGGGGAGTTTGCCCGCGACGCGCTGTACCAGGACTTCATGGGCGACGAACTGAAGCCGGTGACCGTACGCATGATTCCATACTATGCATGGGACAACCGCGGCATGGGCGAGATGATGATCTGGCTGCCGCTGGCATGGAGAACGGTTTAAAAAGGAGCCTGCGCCGCCGGATGGCGGCGTGAACGTAGCCTGACAGCTGTTGGCACGGCAATCGGTTCAAGAAGGAGCCTGCGCCGCCGGATGACGGTGTGAATGCAGCCTGGCAGTGTTGGTGTGGAAGTCGGCTTGAGAAGGAGCCTGCGCCGCCGAATGGCGGCGTGAATGTAATCTGGCAGCGTCGGCGTGGAAGTCGGCTTGAGAAGGAGCCTGCGCCGCCGGATGGCGGTGTGAACGTAATCTGCCAGCTGTCGGCACGGCAGTTGCCGAAATGGAGGAATGTGCAATGGAGAAGGAGCTGAAACGGCAGGATGCGGAGTGTATGTTTGCCGCAGGGAACTGCTTCTGGAAGGACGATCAGGCGAGGGCAGAGATTGATGCTGTGTTTGCCCGTGAGTACCTTGATTTTCATAAAAAGGTAGTGGTGCTGGATGATGACCCGACGGGAATTCAGACGGTACATGACATTGATGTCTATACGGACTGGACGAAGGAGAGCTTGAAAGCCGGCTTTTCTTCCCCGGAAAATCTGTTTTTTGTGCTGACCAATTCCCGCAGCTTTTCCGCGGAAAAAACGGCGGATGCCCACCGGGAGATGGCCAGGAACGCGGTGGAAGCGGCCAGGGAAGCCGGTGTGGACTTCATGATGATCTCCCGCGGCGATTCGACTCTTCGCGGTCACTACCCGCTGGAGACGAAGGTGCTTCGGGAAACGCTGACACAGGCCGCAGACAAAGTGTTTGACGGCGAGATTCTTTGTCCGTTTTTTAAAGAAGGAGGCCGCTTTACGGCAGACGGCGTTCACTATGTAAAGGAAGGAACGGAGCTGGTACCGGCGGCACAGACGGAATTCGCAAAGGATAAGACCTTTGGCTACAGCCATTCTTCTCTGGCGGAATATATCGAAGAGAAAAGTGGAAACACGGTTTCGGCTGAGACGGTGATCACTGTCCGGCTGGAGGAGCTTCGCGGACTGAAACTGAAGGAGATTGAGGAACGGCTGTACCGTCTGAAGGGGTTCCATTACATTGTGGTGGATGCCATGGAAGAGGCAGATGTGAAAGCGTTTGCCATTGTGCTGATGCGTCTGATGAAGCGGGGCAGGGAGTATCTGATCCGCAGCGCGGCAGCTGTGCCGAAGGTGTTTGGCAATGTGCCGGACCGGCCGCTGCTTTCCAGAGAGGAGCTGATCGGGGAAGAAACCGCTTACGGCGGAATGGTTCTTGTTGGTTCCCATGTGAAGAAGACAACAAGCCAGCTGGAATGTCTGCGTGAGGCAGACTGCCCCATGGAGTGGATCGAGTTCCATGTGGATGCATGGCAAAGAGACGGCGGACTGGAAGAAGAAGCCGTTCTGGCAACCAGGAAAGCCGAGGCCGCGATGGCAGAAGGCAGGACGGCGGTTGTCTATACAAGCCGTACGCTTCTTGCGCCGAAGGAGGCGACGCCGGAGGAGATGCTTGCGATTTCCGTGAAGATCTCCGATGCGGTAACAAGCGTGGTGAACCGTCTGGGAAGAAAGCCGCGGTTCTTAATCGCCAAGGGCGGCATTACGTCCAGTGACGTGGGAACGCGGGGGCTGGAAGTGAAGAAGGCAAGAGTTCTCGGACAGGCACAGCCCGGTATTCCGGTCTGGAAAACGGGAGCGGAGAGCAAGTTTCCGGGCATGTCCTACATCATTTTCCCGGGGAATGTGGGGGAAGTTTCGACCCTGAGGAAGATTGTGGAGACGCTGGCCTGAGAATGGACGTGAAATAGAAGAAAAATAGAAGAAAAATGGAGGTAGAGCAAATGACAGGAACAATGAAAGCAGCAGTAATGACAGGCCCTGGCAAGATGGAGTGGACAACCCGTGAGATTCCGCAGCCCCAGCCGGGCGAGCTGCAGATTAAGCTGGAGTATGTTGGCGTGTGCGGATCCGATCTGCATTTCTACACGGAAGGAAGACTGGCAAACTGGGTTCCGGACGGCCCGCTGATCCTTGGCCATGAGCCGGGCGGCGTAGTTACCGCAATCGGTGAGGGTGTGACCGGCTTTGCGGTTGGCGATAAGGTAGCCATCGAGCCGGGCGTTCCCTGCGGTCACTGTGAGGACTGTCTCAGCGGCCACTACAATCTGTGTAAGTCTGTCCGCTTCATGGCAATCCCGGGCGAGAAAGACGGCGTGTTTGCTGAATACTGCACCCATGCGGCAAGCATGACCTTCAAGCTTCCGGATAACGTCAGCACCATGGAGGGCGGTCTGATGGAGCCGCTGGCCGTTGCGATGCATGGCTGCGAGCTGTCCAACGCGAAAATCGGTCAGTCTGCTGTGATTCTTGGCTCCGGCTGCATCGGTCTGTGCACGCTGATGACGCTGAAAGCACGGGGAATTTCCGAGATTTATGTGGCCGATGTGCTGGATAAGCGTCTGGAAAAGGCAAAGGAGCTTGGCGCGACCCGTGTGTTCAACAGCAAGCGGGAAAGCATCGAGGAATTTGTAAAGACTCTGCCGGGCGGCGGTGTTGACCTGGTTTATGAGTGTGCGGGAAACCGCGTGACAACGCTTCAGACCTGCCGTCTGATCAAGCGCGCGGGCAAGGTGACGCTGGTTGGCGTGTCTCCGGAACCGGTTCTGGAACTGGATATTGCGACGCTGAATGCAATGGAAGGAACCATCTATTCCGTATACCGTTACCGCAACCTGTATCCGGCAGCCATCAGCGCAGTCAGCAGCGGTTTGATTCCGGTAAGCAAGATTGTGTCTCATGTTTATGATTTTGATCAGGTGATCGAGGGCGTTGATTATAACGTGCATCATAAGGATGAAGTCATTAAGATGGTAATTAAATTCTGATGAATCCGCCACGGACGTCCGGAAGCTGTCCGGGACGGGAAGTGGACGGATGTCTGGTATGGCAGGGAGGCTGGGGCTTTCCTGCCATGCGTGTCTGCGCGGGCAGCGAATCAAACAGCTGCATGCGCTGGAAAAAAGAAGAATTGGAGGCGTATTATGAGAAAAGTAATCATTTCCCTGGCGCCGGTGAAAGCCGGAACGCCGATTGATAAAGTGAAACTGGCTGAAGACGTGGCAAAGTGCGTCGAGGCAGGAGCCGGTATGTGCCATCTTCACTGCCGTAAGCCCGATGGTTCCCTGACCCCTGACATTACGGATTTTGTAGCAACCTTTGAAGAAATCCTTGCCCGCACCGATGTGGTTGTTCAGGCATCCACCGGCGGCGTTTCCGACATGACCATCGAAGAACGCTGCAATCCGCTGGACTACTGGCGCGTGGAGAGTTCTTCTCTCAATGGCGGAACCACCAATCTGGGCGATTCGGTTTATGTGAATACCTTTGCGGACATTGATTACTGCGCGAAGGCATCCTATGACCGCGGAATCATTCCGGAGGTTGAAGTATTTGACATTGGAATGATTTATAACATCGAACGAAGCAAGAAGGAAACGGCGTATCGCACTCCTGTTTTCTATAACCTTGTGTTCGGTCACAAAGGCGGCATGCAGCCGGACATTACCTGCCTGCAGGCATTCCGCTCCGCAGTTCCTGCTGACGCAAAGTGGGGCGTGACTCATTTTGGCAGAGACAACTGGGAGTTTCTGGCAGCTGCCATTGCCATGGGCGCCAGCGTTGTCCGCATCGGCTTTGAGGACAGTCCGTATCTGGCTCCGGGCAAGGATGCAGAGTACAACTACGAAGTGGTGGAGCGTCTGGTGCAGCTGATCCGGGCAATGGGCCTGGAACCGGCGACGCCGCAGGAGACAAGAGAGATTATGGGGACGCTGCCGCGGGTGAAGAAGTAAATGGCAGATTCAATCGTTTCTTCCGAAACCGTCTGCCTGCGGATCGGTATCTGTGATGATGAGCCGCTTGCTATCGACTATCTGACGTCTCATCTTCAGGAGTGGGCGAAAAGCAGAAACTGCGTGCTGCAGCTTTCTGCTTTTTCCAGCGCTGAGCAGTTTCTGTTCGAATATGAAGCCGAGCAGAATTTCGATGTTCTCCTGCTGGACATTCAGATGGGAGCAATGAACGGAATGGAGCTTGCCCGAAGAATACGGAACACAGACTGTGAGGTACAGCTTGTTTTCATCAGTGCGCTGACAGATTACCTGTCTGACGGCTATGAAGTCGCTGCTCTGCATTACCTGTTGAAACCGGTCAAACCGGAAAAATTGTGTGCGGTCATGGACCGCGCAGTCCAAAATCTCAGGAAAGCGGAGCCGTTTCTTCTGGTAACTGCAGATCAGACGACAAAACGGATTCCGGTGAGCAGTATAATTTATGCAGAGGCATTTGCGCATTACATTCGGATTACCACGAAAACGGAAACCTTTGAGCTTCGGGAAAATCTTTTTGCGCTGGAAAAAAAGCTGGGGAATCTGTTCGTCCGTCCGCATCGATCCTATCTGGTGAATCTGCGGGAGATTCATACCATCACGAAAACAGAAATTCTGCTGGATAATCAGCAAAGCATTCCGTTATCCCGGTATAATTATCAGAAAATCAATCAGGCATTTATTGAATACTATAAGACCAGATTTGCAGAGCTGTAGAACCGGCCTGTATTGTAAGGGAGGTGTTGTCCGATGGGACTGTTTAATTTCCTGTTCGGCCGACTGCTGGATCGTCGGATTGCCGCCTATCAGAATGATCTGATCAAGAGGCACTGCGATGAGGTGGAAAATATCTATAAAACAATGCGCGGATGGCGCCATGACTATCACAATCACATTCAGGCGATGAAGGCGCTCACCTTTCGCGCCCGAAATCAGGAAGCAGACAATCCGTTTCTGGAGCAGCTGGATGAATATCTGAACAGTCTGAATCAGGATCTTACCAGTGTCGATACCGTGATTAAAACCGGAAACATCATGGTAGACGCGATATTGAACAGCAAGCTTTCCCTGATCCGGTCCAACAAAATCACAGTAAATGCAAAAGCAGCGGTTCCGTCGTCGCTTCCGGTTTCCGAAGTGGATCTCTGCACGATGATTGGAAATCTCCTGGATAATGCCATGGAAGCCTGTCTTCGTCAGGAGAATGCCGACGAGCGTTTTATCCGGGTGTTTATTGGTGTTCTGAAAGGTCAGCTGTACATTTCAGTTTCAAATTCCACGGGAAATACCATTAAGAAACAGGGAAAAACCTTTCTTTCGTCCAAAGACTCTCCTTCCCACGGTTTTGGCCTGATGCGTGTGGATCGAATTGCTGAAAAATACAGCGGATATGTCAATCGCCAGCACGAAGAAGGGATTTTTGCAACGGAAATCATGCTTCCGCTGTAGCTTGCGTCGATACCGTTCATGCCAAAAGGAAAACCATTCATGCCAGAAGAGGATTTTTCTCTTTTTTTATGCTATGATAAAGCCAGACACGAGACTGAAGTGCCCGTTGTCTGGCTTTATTTTGAATGTGGAGGAATTCTATGAAAAAGCAAAAATCAATCCATTCAATCGGGGAAAATGCCTTTTTTTTGCTGAAAGAAATCGCAAAAGCCCATCCATTTCTGCTTGTTCTGGTTGTTTCAGAAATCATTCTTGGTGTTGTTTCGCCGCTGTTTGGCATCTATCTTCCAAGCCTTGCCGTAAAGCTTGTCACAGAGAGCAGCGACCGGGCTGCGATTCTGTTGAAACTGGGAGGATTTGGTCTGATTTATGCGGCGGCCGCAGGTCTGCGCCAGATGGCATCGGAGGGAAAATATTACCTCTATAACGATATGCGGAATCACTTCCGGTTCCGGCTGTTTTACCAGTCCATTGACTGCGATTACCGTAATATCGAGAACAAAGCCGGACTGACCAGATATCAGCGTGCCATGGATTCGATTTCGGGAGGCGACTGGTCGGGAACTTCACGCATGCTGGTATCGATGATTGCACTCATTACAGGTACACTTTGTTTTGTAATTTATTCCGGCATTTTGACGACACTTCATCCGCTGATTGTACTTATGCTGATTGTGCTGTCGTTGTGCAATCTGTCATTGACGAAAATGGCCCAGGCCTATGAACAGCATTTCAAGGATGAAATGGCGGGACTGGAACAGAAAATCGACTATGTGGAATATACGGCCCGTGATATTCATTATGGAAAGGATATCCGTCTTTACAGCATGTCTGACTGGTTCATAGAGATGAGAGATATGCTGGCAGATCGCAGCATGCGCCTGCAGAACCGGATTAAAATGCGGTATTTCATTGTTTCCTGTGTGAATCTGCTGACTCATTTTCTGAGAAATCTGATCACCTATGGATATTTAATTTATACGGTTGCTTCCGGGGCCATCGATATCGCCGATTTTGTTCTCTATTTTGGAGCAATTTCCGGATTTTCCGGCTTTTTTGAAACCATCACCAGTCAATATGGGAATCTGAATGGGGCAAATATGCAGATGAATGATCTGCGTTCGTTTCTTGAGATTACAGATGAGACAGAAACAGAAAATCCGGCTGAACTTCCGGACAGTGACCGGATTTCCATTGAGTTTGACCATGTCTGGTTTTCCTATGACCGGGAAGCAGAACCGGTTCTGAAGGATTTTTCTCTTCGCATCAATGCTGGAGAGAAACTTGCACTTGTTGGTGTCAATGGCGCCGGAAAAACAACAATCATCAAGCTGCTCTGCGGCATGTATCGACCGGATCAGGGAACGATTCGAATCAACGGTACGGACATTCGCAACTTCCGGAAAAAGGACCTGTATACTCTTTTTTCTGCGGTATTTCAGGACATCTATATTGCGCCCCACACAGTTGCAGAAAATGTTTCCATGAATATGGAAGCAGAGACGGACATGCAGCGTGTGGAAGCGTGTCTGGAGCAGACAGGACTGCTGAAAACCATTCAGTCTTATCCGGATTCGATTCATTCGCAGATGACGAAACTGGTTCATGACGGAATCATGCTTTCCGGCGGTCAGCAGCAGAAGCTGCTCATGGCGAGGGCGGTCTATAAAAATGCACCGGTGATGATTCTGGATGAGCCGACGGCTGCTCTGGATCCGATCGCGGAGAGTGAAACCTATGAAAATTTCCATCGGCTGACAACGAAGAAAACAGTCATCTACATTTCCCATCGTCTTGCAAGTACCCGCTTTTGTGACCGGATTCTTTTCCTGAAAGACGGAGCAGCAGTGGAAAGCGGAACCCATGATGAACTGATGCGTCAGGGCGGGGAGTATGCAAAGATGTTTGAGGTGCAAAGCCATTATTATCAAAAAGGAGGAGAATCCAATGAAAGTGCGCAGTAAGTGGAATCAGATTGTCAAAACGCTTGCAATGGTGTGGCAGCTGGACCGGGTTCTGTTTCTGATCAGTATCGGACAGGCGCTCATCGGAAGTGCAATTCCATATATTGAAATTTATCTTTCTGCTTATGTTCTTGATCATCTTACGTCAGGACTTTCGCTGAAGCCGTTTCTTGGTACAGTGACTCTCATTCTTGCAGGGATTTTCGTCCTGAATGTGATTAATTCCTGGCTGGACCGTACCAGAAATGTGCATATCGAAGTTTGTGGGAAACGGTTTGATATGCTCATGGGCATCCGCACGCTTTCGATGGATTACGAATTGCTGGATTCTCCTCAGGTCAATGAAATCCGCACACGAATCCGAAATGATCATAACTGGGGAGCCGGTTTCTATTCCATACTCTGGCAGTTTCCGTGGATGATTTCCAGCATCATGGATTTGCTGTTTGCTGTCGGTATCCTGATCCCATTGTTTGTGGGAAGCAGCCTGTTTCAGGATGCATCTGCTTTGCTGATTCTGTTTTCTTTCCTGGCGGTTATCATTTTTTATACCTGGTTTTCCGGAAATAAGCGGAAAGAAAGTTATGCGCTTCTGGATGAATCCGCAAAGGGCTATGGGTATCGGGGACATTATCTCTGGAATCGTCATGAATATCGAAACGGAATGGATATTCGCCTGTTCAACGGTCAGAAACTGATCAAACATTACTGCGAAAGTGAGTCGGGCGAATACACGGACTGGCTTCACCGGATGACCGCAAATGCCTGCCAAAGCGGTCTTTCCAACGGACTTTCTTCCGGGATTCTGCAGGCGATTTCCTATCTGTTTGTTGCATTCCGGGCGGCGGCAGGAGCGCTTTCCATTGGTTCGGTTGTAAAGTACGCGACTGTTATTTATCGCTTTTCGTCAGCATTATCAGGAGTATTTCAGGCGCTTTCCGCGTTTGCGCTTTCCGCACAGCGTCAGCAGTCTACCCTGGAATATATCAATGTCCCGGATGTGCTGCCCAAGGGAAGCATACCTGTGGAGAAGCGGGCATTCTGCGAGGAAGGAGACAATGAATACGAAATCGAGCTTCGCAATGTTTCTTTCAAATATCCCGGTTCGGACACCTGGTCACTTCGCAATGTTTCGCTCTCGCTGCGGGTTGGTGAGCGTCTTGCCATTGTTGGAATGAACGGAAGCGGAAAAACAACGCTGATCAAATTGCTCTGCCGTCTTTATGATCCGACGGAGGGATGCATTTTGCTGAACGGAATCGACATCCGGAAGTACGATTATCAGGAATATATTTCGCTGTTTTCTGTTGTGTTTCAGGACTTTAAGCTGTTTGCATTTAGCCTTGGCCAGAACGTTGCCGCGTCCGCGCAGTATGAGAAAGAGCGTGTTCTTGCCTGCCTTGAGAAGGCCGGATTTGGCGAGCGTCTGAAAACACTGCCGGATCAGGATGAAACCTATCTCTACAAGGGATTTGATGAACAGGGGGTTGAGATTTCAGGCGGTGAGGCACAGAAAATTGCGCTTGCCCGGGCACTCTATAAGGATGCGCCGTTTATCGTTCTTGACGAGCCGACGGCAGCCCTGGATCCCATTGCGGAATATGATATTTACAAACGTTTCAATGAGCTGGTAGAGGACAAAACAGCAATCTACATTTCTCACCGGCTTTCAAGCTGCCGTTTCTGTGACGACATTGCCGTTTTCCATGAAGGCGAGATGATTCAGAGAGGAAACCATGAGACGCTGCTGAAAGAGAAAGAAAAGAAATACTATGAGATGTGGACTGCGCAGGCTCAGTATTACGAATAAAGGGAGTGTTGCACAATGACCTCACATGATAAATGTTTTACAACTGCATTCTTTCCCCGGAACGCAATGCCAATCTTTCTGATCTCCGTGACCCCGGCATCCAGAAGCTCAGTATCATATTTCTTATCCTTAATCTGCTTCAATGCCTCATCCGCAAGAACATTCAGATCTGCATTTTCATGGTGGGTGAACTTAAATTCGTAGATGAAATCCGGGCATGGATTTCGCTTTATATTTCGCCTGATTTCGCATTGAAACGAAATTAGCGAAATACAAAGCGAAATTTCAAAATACGTTATCGCACATATTCTGGCTTTGCAACATTGCCAACAGGGGCTGCCACACGAATGATATGTTCGTGTGGCAGCCCCTGTTTGTATCAGTATTGAAAGATATGCTGCGAGGTCTCATCCTCCAGTGAAGTGATGTTGTGAGAGATGGGAGGAGAAAGAAACTGCTTTTTCCACTCCGAGGGAGACATTCCGGTATACTGGGTGAACTGCCGGTTGAAGCTGGAAATGGACGGAAAGCCGACGGAAGAGGCAATCTGGTTCAGCGGTTCCGTGTACTTCAGCATCCGGTGACAGGCATGCTGGATCCGGTAATGCTGCAGATATTCCTGAGGGCTTAAACCGATCATCTGCTTGAACACCCGGCGAAAATGACTTTCACTGAGGCAGCATTTCTCAGCCAGTTCGGTCACCGTAATCGGTTCCATGTAATGGGCGTACATGTGAAGGAGGGCGGTTCGAATGGGTGAAATGGCGGCGTCGGTGACCGGATTGACAGCGCGGGAGGGGAGTCGGTTTAACTCAATGAGGATCATCAGAAGGAGCGAGTGCATCGCATTGGGGTAAAGAATTTCCTTTTGCTGGAGCTCCGGAAACAGCTGTTCCAGCATCGAAAACAGCTGTTCCAGCATCGAAAACAGGGAAGAACCATCCCTGCTGATGATGCGTGACGGTTTTTCGAACAGATAGTAGCTCTGATAGAGTCTGGTAATCCTTTCATTGGAAGTTCCAAAGAGGATGGTCGGATCAAAAAAGATGTATTCCCACTGGCTGGGAGCATCGCTGCAGACGGACATGTGGGGTTCTAACGGTGAGATGACGGAATAATCTCCGGCAGAATAGGACAGCTGATAGTCGCGGAAACAGATGGTTCCGCTGCCGCTTATGCAGTGACCAAGCTCGACGCAGTTGTGAAAATGAAGAAATTCCGGTTCCTTCATGGTAACGTTCCAGTTCTTGCCGAAAAAAGAGATGACAGGGAACAGGGAGGGGAAACTGTAGGGACGGAACTGAATCGGTATGGGGGAATAGGGTTTTCGCGGCATGGCATCATCCTCCTGGCGAGAAAATCGTTTTGCCATTCAAACGGCACTCTGACTCTATTATACAGGAAACACGGAAAAATACAACGCATTTTGGATGATTCGTTTAAAAACAGCCGGTTAATTTGAAAAAGAAAGAAAATTAGATAAAATGTTAGTGAAAAACAGGAGAAACATTGAATTGTATCCCATGCAGATGAATTGTCAGATGAATCTAAAGAAAAATGATTGATTCTGCGCAGGAAATATACATGGAATGATAGGAAAATGACGGTTATTTGGATTATACTGTTAATGGAAAGAAAAAAGGAATGAAAATCTGGACGTGTGAATAGAAATAGAACTGCAGGGAAATGAGACGGATTCTGTTCCAGGAAAAAGCGATAACCGGCGATAGGGAACAGGAATTGGACAGGAATCCCCCAGACGGTTTATAATAGGCAGCACGAAACCCAGAAAAAAGATAGGAAATACAGGAAATATGAAGGAGGGAATGACAATGACAAACAGAGAACGGGTCTTACATGCACTTCACAGAAAACCGGTGGACCGGGTACCGATGGGATTCTGGTATCATTTCTCTCCGGACGATGATTTCGGGCAGGAGACGGTGGACGAGCACATCCGCTGGTACCGGAACAGCAAAGCAGATTTCATCAAAGTTATGTGTGACGGATACTTTAACTATCCGAATCCGTGCATCGAATCCATCCAATGCGCGGATGACTGGTTCAAGCTGAAGCCAATGGGAGCGGACCATCCCTACATCCGTCGCCAGATCGAGCGTGTGAAAGGCGTGGTGGAAGGCGTAAAGGGAGAATGCTGCGTGTTCTACAATGTGTTTAATCCCATGTCTCTGATGCGGTTTGGAACAAGCGAAGAGCAGCTGATGGCTCATCTGAAAGAGAATCCGGAAGCAGTCTGCTATGGTTTTTCCGTGATTGCTCAGGATATCCGCAGCCTCATCGACGGTGTGCTCAAAGAAGCAGGAGCCGATGGTATTTACTATTGCGTACAGAATGCGGAAACCTTCCGTTTTACGGAAGAAGAATATAAAAAGTTAGTAACTCCCTATGAGCTGCCGCTTCTGGAGTATGCAAACTCATTAAGCGACAACAATATCCTCCATTGCTGCGGCTGGGCAGGAGACCGAAACCGGATTGAAGTCTGGAAGGATTATCCTGCCGCCGCAATCAACTGGGCTGTCTATGTGGAGGACATGAAGCTGGAAGACGGAAGAAAATTCTTCAGCAATGATGTCTGTGTCATGGGAGGCTTTGATAACCGTCCGGGCGGTGTTCTTTATTCCGGAACGAAGGAAGAAATCAAACGGGAAACAAAGAAGATCATTGGAGCAGCGGGAACGGTCGGCGTTGTGATCGGAGCAGACTGCACGATTCCGGCAAACATGCCGGTGGAGCATCTGCACTGGGTGAAAGAAGCGCTGGAGGAAATCGGAGGAGAAAATCAGAAATGGAATATTGTGCAGGGAACAATCGATACGAAACAATGAAATATAACCGCATTCCCAACAGCGGATTAAAGCTTCCGGCCATGGCTCTTGGCATGTGGCACAATTTCGGAAGCACCAGTTCCTATGAGAATGCGAAGGAGATTGCGTTAAAGAGCTTTGACCATGGCATCACGCATTTTGACCTGGCAAATAACTATGGTCCGGTGCCCGGTTCGGCGGAAGAGACCATCGGAAAGCTGCTGAAGGAAGAGCTTCACTCCTATCGGGATGAGCTGATCATATCTACAAAAGCAGGCTATGGCATGTGGGATGGTCCTTACGGGGACGGCGGCTCCAGAAAATATCTGACCGCATCGCTGGATCAGAGCCTGAAACGCCTGAATCTGGATTATGTGGACATTTTCTATCATCACAGACCCGACCCTGAGACACCGCTTCGGGAGACCATGGAAACGCTGGTTGATCTGGTGAAAGCAGGAAAGGCGCTCTACATCGGATTGTCCAACTACAATCCGCAGCAGCTGGCTGAGGCGGAGAAAATCCTGGAAGAACTGGGAAGCAGATGTGTGATCCATCAGCACCGGTATTCCATGCTGGATCGCTCCAACAAGGCGCTGAATCCGGTTCTGGAAAAGAGCGGAATCGGTTCCATCGCGTTCTGCCCGCTGGCGCAGGGTCTTCTGACCGACCGTTATCTGAAGGGAATCCCGGCCGATTCCAGAGCGGCAGGAAGCAGTGTGTTCCTGAAGACCTCTGAGATCACCCCGGAATATCTGGCACTTGCCAACCAGCTGAACGAATTGGCAAAAGAAAGAAATCAGTCTCTGGCACAGATGGCACTTGCCTATGCGCTGAAGGATGGCAAATTGACTTCCGTGATTCTTGGAGCAAGCCGTTTCTCACAGGTAGAGGAGAACCTTGGCGCGCTGAAGAACCTGGAGTTTACAGAAGACGAGTTGGAAAAGATTGAGCAGCTGCTGGGCTGAGTTCAAATACCGGAACCCGGCGATGCCGGATGCGGCAGGAGGAGAGAGAATGGAACAGGAGAGAAATCCGATCAGAAACCGGGAGGAAGTGGAAACCTGGATTGAAGAGAAGCTGCCGGACATGATCCGTGATCTGAGAAGGATCTGCCGGATTCCCAGCGTTGCAGTGATTCCGGAGGACAAAAAGCCGCCGTTTGGTGATGCCTGTGTTCAGGTACTGAACGAGATGCTTCAGATCGGTCAGGAATATGGCTTTGAGACCGATAATTATGACCAGTGTGTGGGTCGGATCCGCTATGGAAGCGGAAGTGGGTCGGTTGGAATCTGGAGCCATCTGGATGTTGTGCCAACCGGCGAAAACTGGGTTTATCCGCCCTATGAACTGACGGAAAAGGACGGCTATGTGATTGCAAGAGGAAGCAATGATAATAAGAGTTCTGCGATAGTAGCACTTTACACACTCCTTTATCTGAAGGAGCACGGAATTACCACCAATCACAGCTACTCTGCTTACTTTGGAACCTGTGAAGAAGCGGGGATGTACGATCTGGACTATTTTATAGAAAATTATTCCTGTCCGGATCTGTCCATGGTGCCGGACAGCGGATTCCCGGTCTGCTGCGGTGAGCGCGGCGCGTTTAACGGAGAGCTGACTGCCTCACAGGAAACAGAGGGACGGCTTCTGGAGCTGAACTGTGACTGCGGTCTGTACACCGTACCGGATAAAGCCGTGGCAGTTGTGGCAGACAGCCCGCAGGTGCAAAAATTCCTTTCGAAATGGAATGCGGCATCCGATGTGACGGCAGAATGTCTGGAACAGGGAGTTCGGATTACCTGCCGCGGGGTCAGCACCCATGCGGCGGCACCAAAGGGCGGGGTCAATGCCCTGACTGTCCTGGCAGGATTTCTTTGCGAACAGGATCTGGTAACAGAGCAGGAAAAAACGCTTCTTGGACTGGTTATTCAGCTGAATGAGGAAGGAAACGGCGCGTCTCTTGGAATTGCCTGTGAAGATGAATTGTCCGGTCCCCTCGTACTGACGGTAACTACTGCATGGATGAAGGATGGCTGCCCGGGATTTGGATTTATCTCAAAAACACCGGTGACCTGTAATCACATCCCCTTTGCAGAAACTGCAAAGAGAGCTGCCGAAAGCCGTGGATTTACCTTACAGGTAACAAGGGATTCCAAAGCGAATTTCTTTGATCCCAACCATCCGGCGGCACAGGCAATGACGGACACCTACAATGAAATAACCGGTTTATCCGAAAAACCATTTGTCATGAGCGGAGGAACCTATGCCCGCAAGCTGCCCCGGTCCTTTGCATGCGGAACGGGAATGCCGCTGCCGAAACCGCCGCAGGGGCTGTTTCTTCCGGGACACGGAGACTATCATCAGCCTGACGAATCAATCGCCGTTGAGCGAATCAAACGAGCACTCCTGGTATACATCTGCGGAATCCTGCGGATCGACCAGCTGGAGATATAAAAGGAGGATTTAATTATGAAGAGAACAAGACGTATTCAGGCCGCTTTCTTAACCGCAATGCTGGCAGCATCTTCTATGACCGTACTGGCAGAAGAGACCAGTAAGCTTGCAGACGGTGATGTGACTCTTACCATTTTCTGTGATTTCCAGAGCGGAGCAAGAGCATATTACACAGACCTGGGTGACAATCCGGTTGTTCAGAAAATCGAGGAGGAGACGGGAATCAATCTGGAATTTATCCATGCGCCGGCAGGCGATGACGGTTCCTATTTCCAGCAGCTTCTGGCATCCGGCGAGCTTCCGGACCTGATGTTCACCAACCTGTTCCAGACCAACTACCCGGGTGGAGTAGAGGGTGCGATTGAGGACGGCATCCTTTACGATGTAACAGAGCTGGTTGAGGAGCATGCAACAAACTTCTGGGCACTCTGCGAGCAGAGTGAAGACCCGGAGATCGAGAAGAAGATCCGCGGCGACCAGGGCAAGATCATTAAGTTCGGTTCTATTTTCCTTCCGGAAACAAACAACAACAAGATTTTCAACGGTCTGATCGTAAGACAGGACTGGCTGGATAAGTATGGTCTTGAGGCTCCGGTTACCATTGATGATTACACCAATGTTCTGCGTGTATTCAAGGAGAACGGCGTTGAGTATCCGCTGGCACTGTGTCAGTTTGAGCAGTCCCAGTTCTATGCAAACAACCCGATCGCATCTGCTTTTGATGTAACCATCAACGATTTCAACGTGGATGAGGAAGGAAACATTCACTACAGCAGAACCGAGGACGGCTATAAGGAGTTCCTTGAGGTGCTGAAGGGATGGGCGGATGAAGGTCTCATCGATACCGGTATGGTAAGCCGCACCATCGACGATTCTCTGAAGCTGTTCGAAAGCGGACAGGCTGGTATGTGCTTCGCTCACACCTACAACGTAAAGATGGCAACCGTTGCAGGTCCGGCAGTTGATCCGGAGTTCAAGCTGACATCTCTGGTTCATCCGCGTGTCAATGAGGACGACGAGCTGCACCTGTCCAAGATCACCAGCTCCATCAACTCCCAGTCCTGGCAGGTATCCGCAATGTGCGAGGATCCGGAGCTGGCTGTGAAGTTTGTTGATTACCTGATGGACCCGGATACACTTCTGATGTCTGCATGGGGAACAAACGAAGGCGTTGAAACATATGTAGTGAACGAAGAAGGCGTAAGAGAATTCTCTGATTTCGTTGTAAACAATCCGGATGGTCTTGACTATGACACCGTTCGTGACCTGTACATGTGTGAGCCGTTCCAGATTAAGTATGATAACACCATGGAGGCTTCCCAGTATTCACTGGAAGAGTGCCATCAGTCCTGGGATGCATGGATGACCGCAAATGACATGGATCATGTTCTTCCGGTAAACCTGACTCTGACGGTTGATGAGTCCAAGGAAGTAACTCAGATTAAGACAAAGCTTGCAAACTACTCGGACGAGATGGTTTACAACTTCATCTTCGGCGGCGAGGATCTGGAGACCGGTTGGGACGGATTTGTTGAGCAGCTGAAGGATCTTGGTTCTGAGAGAGCAGAAGAAATCTACAAGGCTGCTTATGACAGATACCAGGCTCGTGGTGAGGAATAATCGGATCACACAGCATCCGCAGAACGCTGTGACACCGGACATTCGAAGAAATCGGAATGAATGGTTTGAGTGAAAGAAACCGACCGGCAGCAGAAGCGCGGCCGGTCGGGTGAATAAAGAAGCAGGAGGGCGGGCACTGGTCGGAACGTGTGTCTGCCCTGTCTGCTTTCTGCTGATAGAAGAAAAAAGAGGAAATGATCTGCGGCCGAACCATCCGGTGTGCGTGCTGCCTGATGATACGAGATGATGGAGGAGGAAATCTATGAGTCGAAAGCCGGTGAAAATGGCCGCGTCCAAATATTCATATCCGCGGCGGCTGATCAGAAACATAAAATCCCATCCGCTGCTGTATCTGATGATACTGCCGGTGATTGTGTACTATCTGGTCTACCATTACTATCCAATGTACGGAATGATTATTGCATTCTATGACTATGTTCCGATTAAGGGAATTAAGAAAAGTGATTTTGTCGGACTGGAGCATTTCCGGTCGTTTCTCGGTGATCCGTATTTCTTCCGCACCATGAAGAATACGCTGACCATTAATCTGTGGCTCCTTCTGTTCGGATTCCCGTTCCCGATTCTGTTTGCGATTCTTCTGAATGAACTGAAAAGTGTGAAGCTGAGAAAGCTGACACAGACCATTACATACATGCCGCATTTCATCTCCACAGTAGTTATCTGCGGTCTGATGAAGGACTTCTGCAGTGAGAAGGGCGTGATCATGACCATAATCAGCACGCTGACCGGCATGGAACCGGATAACCTGTTCAGCCGGGCGGAGTGGTTCCAGCCTCTGTATGTGGTGATGTGTATCTGGCAGGAGTTTGGCTGGGATTCGATCATCTACTATGCGGCTGTTACCGGCATTGATCAGGAACTCTACGAGGCGGCAGAGATTGACGGAGCGAACCGTTTTAACAAGATTTTCCACATTACGCTGCCGGGAATTTCCAGCACCGTTGTTGTTCTTCTGATCATGCGGATCGGAAACATGATGACTCTTGGATGGGATAAGATCCTTCTTCTGTACAACGCAATGACATATAAGACATCGGACGTTATTTCCACCTATGTCTACCGCATCGGTCTGACCAATTTCCAGTACAGTTTTGCAACGGCAGTCGGATTCTTCAATTCCGTCATTAACTTTACACTTTTGATTCTGGCAAATACAGTCAGCAAAAAGGTCAATGAGACCAGTCTGTGGTAAAGGAGGCAAAATCGATGAAAAGAAAAAAGAAAATCAAACTGTTTCAAGTAGTCAATGTTTGCATCATGCTGCTGCTGATCTTTGTTGCTGCTTATCCAATGTACCATGTGGTTATGGCGTCTTTCAGTGATCCGATCCGGCTCAAATCCCACACCGGTCCGCTGATCAAATGGCTTGGCGAGCCGACACTGGCAGGATATGAGCGAACCCTGTCCAACCGGAGTCTGTTTACCGGCTTTAAGAATACTCTGTTCTACCTTCTGGTGGGAACAACGATCCAGCTGGTTCTGACTGCTTTCGGCGCATATGTATTATCCAGAAAATCCTTCCTGCCCCGCAAAGCGATCATGAAATTTATCACCTTTACCATGTTCTTCAGCGGCGGTCTGATTCCCATGTTTTTTGTGATCCGCGACACGAAGATTTATAACACGATCTGGGTATCCAGCATTCCCTATGCGGTCAGCGCGTTCAACCTGATCATCATGCGCTCTTTTTTTGAGTCCATTCCGGACAGTCTGGAGGAGGCGGCAGTCATTGACGGAGCCAATGATTTTACGGTGTTTGCTCGGGTTATCATGCCTCTGTCAAAGCCGATCATTGCGGTTATGATTCTGTACTATGGCGTGGGACAGTGGAATTCCTGGTTCCCGGCTGCCATGTTTACCCGTGACCGTGTCCTGTATCCGCTGCAGATGATTCTGCGTGAGATCCTGATTGAAAACCAGTCACTGGCTTCTGATTCCCTGACGCAGGCAATGGAAGATACCTTCATCAGCGAGCTTGTAAAATACTGTACCATTGTTGTGTCCACGGTTCCGATTCTGGTGATTTATCCGTTCCTGCAGAAATATTTTGAAAAGGGTGTAATGATTGGCGCGGTGAAAGGATAAGTACCGGTGCGAATGGGCGACTGTGACCGGAGTGGGAGCAGGGAAGAGAAGGCTGGCGGGAAGATCGGTGGAGTTTAGGATGGTGAATGGCAGAAGCGTGTTTGGGAGTCCGGGGATTGACGGGTTCCGGAAAATGGAATATGATAGATTCAAACATGCAAGGATGCGCTGAAAAAGCCATTGAAAACAAGGAATGGAAGAAGAGAGGAGAACCGGCAGGATGAATCGGGAATTACTTGCAAAAATTGATAACTGGTTTGCAAACCACAGAGCAGAACTGGTGGAGGATTTGAAACGCATTTCACGCGTACCAAGCGTTTCCGCTCCGTGGACACCAGACTGCGGAATGGACCGCGAAAGCTATGGTCCCTTTGGACCGGCCTGCAAACAGGCGCTGGAGGAAATGCTTCAGATCGGACGGGAGCACGGCTTTGACACAGAGAACTATGAGTTTTATGTGGGTTCCATCGGTGTAAGTCCGTCTTCCATGGCAAATACCATTGGTTTCTGGAATCATCTGGATGTGGTTCCGGTCGGAAACGGATGGAGTCAGGATCCGTTTGAACCGGTGGAGAAGGATGGATTCCTGATCGGCCGCGGCGTGCAGGACAACAAGGGACCGGCCATCGGCATGGTCTATCTGATGCAGTGCATCCGTGAGCTGGGAATTCCCATGAAGCATGATCTGCGTCTGTTTGTGGGCTGTGATGAAGAGCGAGGAATGGATGACCTGAAATACTACACGGAGCACTATTCCTGCCCGAAGCTGTCCATGATTGCTGACTGCGGCTTCCCTGTGTGTTACGGAGAAAAGGGAATTATCGAAGGTCAGTATGTGATGACCAATGAAGTCAGCGGGGATGTCCTCGAAGCTCTTGGCGGAAGTGCCTCCAACATGATTCCGGATAAAGCCTGGGTTCTTCTGGCAAAGAAGGATGGTCTGCTGGATCAGATTCTGGCAGAAAAGGAAGAGAAGAATTTTGGACAGATCGCGGTGACGGAAGAGGCGGACGGAATCCGTGTAACGGCATCCGGAACAAGCCGCCACAGCGCATTTCCGGCCGGAAGCATCAACGCGATTCATGAGCTGTCGCTGTTCCTGATGGATGCCGGTTTCCTCTGCGAAGGCGACCGGAAGCAGTTTTCGTTTCTGGAGATGAGCACAAGAGAATACTATGGTCAGGTGCCGGGAATTGATTATGAGGATGAGGTGTCCGGAAAAACGACCTGCGCGGGAACGGTTCTGCGGATGGAAGGAAGAACGATTACGCTGAATCTGAACATCCGCTATTCCATCACCGCCAACAGCGACCAGATGATTGAACGTCTCGGCGCGTTTGCGCAGGAGAATTGCGCGTTCTGGAGACTGGAACGGGATTCGAAACCGGGCTATTTCCCCAAGGAACATCCGGCTGTGTCCTTCCTGACGGATCTGTATAATGAATGGGCCGGTCTGGACACGAAGGCGTTTGTCATGGGCGGCGGAACCTACGCACGCAAGCTTCCCAATGCGTTTGCCTATGGCATTGGCGGAATGCAGGAGAATGAGGACGATAAGGAAAGAAAAGCCCGCCTGTTCCGTGCGGGAACGGGCGGGGCTCATGAGCCGGATGAGGGACTGAATCTGCGGCTGTTCTTTGAGGCAATGAAATTCTATACGCTGGCAGTGATCGAGCTGGATCAGGTAATCTGAAACCGGTGATTAGCCGGGGCTTTGTTCCGGCGGCAGATGAGTCGGCCGTGCTGCCGTACCATTGGTGAAGTGGATCAGGTACTCTGATACGGTGCGTAGGCGGTCTGCTTTTTCCGGTAGATCCGTTTTTCATTGCGGAACGCGGACGGTGTCTGGCCGATGATCTGGAGAAAGCTGCGGTTGAAGGCGGCAACGGAGGAGAAACCGGCCGTGTAGGCGATGTTGAGGATGGAGTCTTCCGTCTGAAGAAGAAGGTCACAGGCTTTCTGAACTTTTACCTGACGGATGTACTGCATCGGCGTTTTGCCCAGCGCCTCGAAAAAACAGCGATTAAACCGGCGCGGTGTCATATCGCAGATTTTGGCCAGAAGCTCCGGGGAAAGATCCAGAGAATCATTTTTGTCGATGTAGGAAATGGCGGGAAAGACCATAGCCCGGGCTTTGCGGCTGGCGATCTCCGAGCGTACTTCTTCGGTGCTGATCTGGCGGCACATGTGAATCATCAGATATTCAACAAGAGCAGGAATTTTTTCTCGAAAGAATTCCTGCTTTTGCTGCGTTTCACGGATGATTTCGCACAGAAGAGAGAAAATCTGAGGATACTCCGTCTGGGCGAATGAACGGGAAATGTTCTGGCTGCGGTACCAGGAAAAGGATTCCGGCAATCCGCTGGGGTAGTATTCAGAAAGAAGCTTTTCCGGTTCAAAGAACAGGTAGTGACAGAGAACCGGAGCTTCCTGAAGCGGATGGCAGGACGCGTGGGTTACAAAGGGAGGGAGAATGCAGAATTCTCCCGGGTGCAGCAGAAATTCCACGCCTTCGATATTCCATTCCATGATCCCCTGTTCACAGACCGCGATTTCCAGACAATTGTGAAAATGGATGAAATCGCGGCTGGATGAGACGCGGGTGCTTTGCATGTAGAGGAAGGAAAAATCAGGCTGAAACTGGTATTTTCGGTAAGTGATGGTCATGGTGCCTCCATGGAAAGCAGATGAACCGGGTGGGGAACATCTGCGCGTGTTGTGAGGAAACAGGTTGTGCTATAATAAGTATAGAGGATGCGGGGCAAAAATGCAATCAATTACTTTCTTACCTTCACAGCCAGTTCCGTTCTATGAAAACTCACCGAAAAACTCATTTCCTTTCGTTTATGCGACTGGTTTACTGTTCCGGCACGGCATCCTCCGACACCGCATCCTTCGACATGGCATCCTCCGAAATCCCATCCGCTACCATATACCGGACCGAATGTTGGGAATGGCTGCTGCATGATTCTGCTTCAAACGTAATGGAGGCGATGAGCGATTCTTTTGGCAGCTTATTCTGAAGGAAATCTGTCTGCATGTCGATAGCTGCAAGAAAAATCCCGGAGGCCAGAAGGATTCCAAGCGTCAGAGACAGCAGCTGTCTGCTGGTACGGGTGCAGCGGTTGACTGTCAGATTCCCCAGTTCAGCCAGAAAATCTTCTGCGATTTCTCCAGGTTCGCCAAACTGCTCAAAGAGCATGGAGACATCTGCGTCGCTGTGACTGGCGCAGAAGCAGAGAACTTCCGATTCCAGCTGACGCAGGAACTCTTTTTTGATGGAGCGTGGGCAGGTGAGCTGCTTTTTCACCAGATGCAGATAGTGTGCGGCTGTTCGGCTCATGGGTTATGCTCCTTTCTCCGGTTGTGAAATTAAACATCATGAACTTTAATCCAGAACCTGTGGTCCTGGCCAAAGGTCCAGTGCGTTACCGTATCGCCAACGGTGGTGTAGATTTCCGTTGCATAGGGGTCTGTGAACGTTTCTTCCGGTGGTCTGCCGGTCAGATAAAACTGATTATCACAGGAGTGATACTCCCAGTAGACATCATCGCCCCGGAAGCAGGTGCGGACCCAGAACATGGAACAGGCGGTGCCGTTTGTGTGGATATATGTTTCTGCCGTGCGGGATTCCGTGACGAACCGGCTTGTTTTCAGATAGCTGCCCGCTTTGCCTGCGATCATGGAGATCGAGAGGAGACTTACTGCAGCCAGGGTCAGGTATGCCAGTTTCATCTGACGACAGGCGTAACGGTTCCGTTTTCCGGGATCCAGTTCCGCGAGAAAATCGTCGGCGACATCCTCTGGTGCACCAAAGTGTTCCGTCAGCTGCAGAAAATTCGCGGTTTCCCGGTCGCTGCAAAAGAGAATCAGTTCATCGGTCAGCTGACGCAGGAATTCTTTTTTAAGAGAGCTGGGGCAGCAAAGACGTTTTTTCACTTCCCGCAGATAGTGCCTGACTGCTCGGTTCATTCGCTTCCTCCGATCCGTACCCGATGGGTACGCTGTTTGCAAATACACTTCGAATTCCTTCCTGAACCTGATCAAATTCCGCCTTCAGTTCAATCAGGCGTTCCCGTCCGCTGGGCTCCAGATGGTAGAGGACGCGGTTTCGCTTCCTGCCGTGGAGCGTTTCGACAGCGACATCGCGGCCGGAAATGTATCCGGAATCTACCATGCGGTACAGAAGCGGATACAGGGAGCCTTCCTGCACGGTCAGCTTTCCTCCGCTGCGGTCGGAGAGCATCTGGATCAGCTGATAGCCGTAGATATCCTTTTCCTGAAGCATCAGCAGGGTAAGCATTTCAATGGATCCTTTTTTGAAAATTCCAGTTGCCATAGTTCTACCTCAATTCTTTTCCGAGTCTGTTTGTTACAGAATATCAGAAAATAGTTTATAAGTAAATACTTAGTAATCATAAATAATAATTGACACGAATTATTGAGGGTGATATGATAGGGAAAAGTGATGCAGATGATCTGGAGGAATCATGTTCGGGGGATTTCGAAAGAGCGAAGGATGCAGCAGACGGGAAAGGATATTCTGCGGCAGCGATGTGCCCGGTATCAGGAAATACGCTGTATCAAAGGAGGAAAAGGTGGAGAAGAAGCGGATGAGAAGAATATGCTGGAAATTAATCACTGCAGGTGTGCTGATTTCTGCGCTTTCTGTTTTGGGAGACTGTGCAGACGCGGTTATGGAACAGCCTGATTTCATGCCCGGCGGCGAGGCAATGGTTCAGCCGGATTTCATACCCGGATGCAAGGAAATGGTTCAGCCCGGTTTCATGTCCGGCAGCACGTCAGTGGTTCAGCCCGGTTTTATGATCAGCTGCGCGGCAGCATGGCTGTCCAATTTCATACCCGGTGGCACGGAAACCGTTCTGGCAGCCGAAGACCCCGCTGTTTTGTGGGTGGTAACGGAACAGACGGTCAGTGACGGCATGAACTATCAGGCGCAGAAGGCAGCGGAGAGCTTTGAGGAAGCACATGAGGGAATCACAGTACGCATTGACATTCTTCCCACGGATCCGCAGGAACGGGAGATTTGCCTGAAACAGCTTCGGGCGCAGATCATGGCTGGAAAAGGTCCGGACGTTTATCTGCTTCCGACCGGAACGGTTCTCACAACCGATTCCCCCACATCGTCTTCACAGATTCGCTATCTGATGGAAACGGAGATCGACCCTCTGTTTCAGGATGTGACGCAGGCAATGTACAGCGGCGTGTTTCAGGATATCAGCAGCTGGTACGACGGGGATGCGGATCTGAATACCGGCGGCCTGCAGACTGATGTGATGAATGCCGGTGTGCTGGAGGGCTGCCGCTATGTGCTGCCGCTTCGCTATACGATGCCTGTCCTTCTTACCGATTTGTCCACAGCTGCGGACAGCGGAATCAGTCAGGAGCGGATCGATTCCGGAATCGGTGAACTGGCAAAGCTTGCGTTGAACAGCGGGGATTCGATGATGGCAGCTGGTCTGCAGATGCCGGATGATACCTCTCTTCTTGGGCAGCTGTTTGATTATGAGAAGGGGGAAATGCTGGTCACGGAGCAGGATATTGCGGACTATATGAGACTCTATCAGGCATGGTATGCCATGGCAGATGCACCGGCAAAGCAGCTGATTACGGACTGCCTGGAGGAACTGCGGGCTTTGCTGGATGAAGCGCTTCACTACTCGTTTGACGATGTGCTGGCGGAACTCAATGTTACCGTATCGCTGGACAGCTTCAACGATGCAATGGACTATGTTTCCTATGGATATCACTGGAGTCTGGACGGGTTCCCTCTGTTTTCCGACTCGCTGGTCGGCGTTCTGTACCAGTCAGCACTGGGCAAAGTGCTGGAAAAAGATCTGGCGGCGCAGCCGCTGCGGGGAATGGACGGTTCAGTGACGGCGGAGATTACCTATTTTGGCGCGGTCGGTTCCAGCTGCGAAACACCGGAGCTGGCCTATGCGTATCTGCGGGAGTTTCTGACCGAAGCATATCAGTGGGATCTGGTTCGTCCAAGAGCGTCCCGCACCAACATTGATTACTGGAATCTGCCCCAGGAGCTTCAGACAGACGGGTTCGTCGAGAACAGCTGGCCGGTGCGGGCAAAAGGTGCCGCGCCGTATCTGTGGGATACGTTTCAATATCAGCTGTTCTACGATAACAGAGGCATTGGGGCAACCACGAAACGGCAGCGCACGTTAAAGGCGAAGTCACTGACGGTCACGGATGAGGATCTTTCAATTTTGGATGTTCCCATCGATTTTGTGGTTTTCCCGATTGTTCAGCCATATGAAGAGTCACTTTCCTGGGCGTTGGCACAGCTGAACGGAGCGGATGGCACGCCGACCGATGTGGATATTGATGGGCTTGCCGGACAGGTATACCGTTATCTGTGGTGGCATCTGGCAGAGGGGTGATTGAGATGAGGAATCGAAAAACAAAGAAGATGAGAACAGAAAAGAGAACATGGACAGGGAAATTGTCGAAACGGAATGCAAGAGACGGCTATCTGCTGACGCTTCCTCTTCTGGCGGGCTGCCTTGTGTTCTATGCAATTCCGTTTCTGATGGTGCTGCGCAACTCCGTTCACCATGGAATCGGGTATTCGGAACAATTTGTCGGGCTGAGCAATTACTGGTCTATGCTGAATAACGGCGTGTTTCGCCTGGCATTTGGAAATACGCTCCGGTTTCTTGCTGTCGCCCTGCCCCTGATCCTTGTTCTTTCCTTTGCCATTGCCCTGATGCTGAAGGAACAGGTGCAGAGTCATCAGGCGCTGAAATCGGTTCTGCTTCTTCCGTACATCATGCCTGTTGTCGGATCCGTGCTGCTGGTGGAATTTCTCTTTGCGCAGGAGGGAATTCTGAACGAAGGACTTGATACGCTGGGACTTCCGGTGGCAGACTGGCTGAATTCGGAGTGGGCGTTTCCCGTTGTTGTGCTTCTGTATCTGTGGAAAAATACCGGATATGCGGTCATTCTGCTGCTGTCCGGTCTTGTTACCATATCCGACGAACACTATGCCGCCGCATCGCTGGACGGCGCGTCCAGGTGGCAGCAGCTGCGGTTCATCACGATCCCGCAGATGTGGTACAGCATATTTTTTGCGGTTGTGTTTTCTCTGATCAATGCATTTAAATGTTTCCGGGAGATTTTCCTGATTGGAGGAACGCACCCTAATCCGGGTATCTACATGCTGCAGCATTTTATTAATAATGCGTTTGAGAAGCTGAACTATCCCAAGCTGGCAGTTGCCTCTGTGCTGATGCTGCTTGTCGTTTCCGTCTTTTTTGGCATGTTTTACCGGTTTGTTATGGGAAAGGAGGGGTATAAAGAATGAGAAAACGAACCCATTCTTCGCTGCTGTCGGCTGTGCTGACGGCTTTGTGCGTGATTCCTTTCCTGTTCCTGTTTGTTCAGAGCCTGCAGCCAGACAGCTCCTTTTTTGCCGAAGGCTACTATGAAGTGTTTCTGGCTCAGTTTCAATACCTGTTCCGGTTCTGGCGCAGTTTATTCTTAAGTCTGTGCATCGCAGTCGGTCAGGTGGTGGTTTCAACGCTGGCTGGCTATGGATTTGCCAAGTGCAGATTCCCGGGGCGGGATGTGATTTTTTTTCTGCTGATGCTCTTAATGATCATGCCGCTTCAGGTAACACTGGTTCCCAATTATCTGATGCTGGATGAGATGGGATTGCTGGAAACCTGGTATGCGCTGGCCCTGCCGATGATTTTTGTCCCGTTGGGAACGTTCATCATGACCCAGTGCTTCAAAGCAGTTCCGGACAGTCTGGTTGAAGCGGCCCGTCTGGACGGCTGCGGGACGATGGGCGTCATTTGGCGGATTTTTGTGCCCATGAATCAGAGTGGGCTGATTTGCACGATGCTTCTTTCCTTCCTGGATGGCTGGAATATGGTGGAGCAGCCCATTGTCTACCTGAAGGATTTTGCCAAATATCCGATTTCCGTCGGCCTGGCATCCGCGCCTCCGGGAGATCCTACCATTCAGCTGGTATGCTGTGTGCTGGTGGCCCTGCCTCCGCTGTTTCTGTTCTCGTTCTATAAGAAGGAACTGGTGGAAGGAATTGCAATTGGAGGGGAGAAGTGAGTATGAAAAAGAAAGTCATTTGCCTGTTCTCTCTGATTCTTTATTTCCTGCTTGCCTGCACGATCCTGTCTCAGAAGATTGAATCGGAAATGATGACCCAGGCAAAGGTCTATGAGAGAAAGAACCGGGGAGAGAGTTTTCAGTTTCGCGAATCTGTGCTGTTTTCGGATGAAGAAGACTCTTATCTCTATCATGTGGTGAATGGAACCGGCTGGGAGAGCGGGCTTCGTGTCCGCGAGATTCCATCTGCGCTGTGGCGCATCGGTACCTATGGCGGAGTGGAGTTTTCCGGAAGCGCACAGACATATTCGTTCATCTACTCGGCATCACGGCAGCCGAAAGAAGGGGAAGAAATTGCCGTTGTCGAAGAATTTACGACAGGAGAGGATCAGTACCTGTATTTCTGGGCGGATGGTGTTCCTAAAGAACCGGTGCTTCCGAAAAATTCGGAAATCGCGGTTGGGAGCGAACATGTGCTGCTGCTGAATTTGACAGAAGCGGAATTCCCATTTTTCCAGCATGCCGCCAAAGCACTGTCTGACAGCACAAAAACGGCGCAGCGCGTGTTCAGCCTGACGGAAGCAGGCCGGTTTCTGGAGGAGCTGCCCAAACTTGCAATGGTTGTCGCCTTGCTGATGGCAGGCATTGTTTTCTGGGGATGCTCCTGTCTGCTGAGTGTCCGGGGAAAAACAGGCCGGACAAACCGGAAGATCATAGGGATCAATACCGTGCTTGCAGCTGCTTCTTTGTGTCTGATGGGATATGTACTGAATGCCGTCGATCTTCCTGCCTCCATGCTTCCATTGGAGAATGTGTTTGAATGGAAGTATTATCGGGATGAGTTTTCGTTTCTTTTGGATACATTGGGGAAATTGAAAAGAACGGAGCTTTTGGATGCGGCAGCGCATGAGATTGGGAAAAGCTTTTGGATTTTAGGCGGCAGTGCTTTTGGTCTGGCGACAGTTGTTTGTGCGGAAGGAGCGGTTGGGCTGGTTTCGTCAAGATAGAAAAAGGAAAACCAGGGAAAAAGGAAATGTCGCCAAATGTCACCATATTTTTAACTTTTCTGCGCATTTGATGCCTGCCCCTGTCTGTGTCCAAGGACTTTACGGAATCGGCATTTTTCGGTATAATAGATGAAGAGCATGATAATCTGGAAGGAGTGCAGATATGTCAGAAGATAAACGATGGCAATGGGATCTGGAAGAATATATCAGGCAAGGCGAGCCGGGACAGGCTGAGAAAAGTGAAGTATGGCAGACTGCAATTGGTCTGCAGGCGGTAGACGGTTTGAAAACTTCTGCATATTTGCTGGAAGCGGCAAAAGAGCATATCGAAGGAAAAATAAAGATTGATGAAGTACAGAAGCGAATTCAAAGCTACTATGAAGAGCGAAGCGACCGAAACGACCCGGAAAACCGGACAAAAGAAGCAGATATTGTTGCGTCAAGGATCGCAGAAATACTTGGCGAGAAGACATTTCAGTTTTCTCCGGCAGAATGGATTCTGATCCATCGGCGGTTATTTGAGGGAGTTTTTGATCATGCCGGACAGATCAGAACGTATAACATTACAAAAAAAGAGTGGATATTGAACGAAGAAACGGTAATTTATGCATCCTGGAACAGTATTCGGGCAACTCTAGACTATGACTTTATGACGGAAAAGCAGTTTTCCTATAAGGGATTATCCATGCCAGAAATTGTAAAGCATCTGGCCAGATTTGTTTCCAACATCTGGCAGATCCATCCGTTCTGCGAGGGAAATACAAGGGCGACTGCAGTGTATTTGATTAAGTATCTGAAAACTTTGGGATTCGAGGTGAATAATGAACCGTTTGAAAAACACTCCTGGTATTTCAGGAATGCGTTGGTGAGAGCAAATTATAATAATCTAAAAAACGGAATTCATGAGACGACAAAGTTTTTGGAACTCTTTTTCAGTAATTTGCTGATGGGGACAACGCATGAACTGAAAAATCGGTATATGCATGTCGATTATGTATTATCACAGGAAAAAGAAGTATCCCAAAGTATCACGACTGAACATCCAAAGACTCAAAATGATACTTTGGAATGTACTTTGGATGAAAGAAGAGTTTTGAAACTGCTCCGGAAAGATCCATTGCTGAAACAAAGTGATATCGCAGTCAGGACAGGAATGTCCATAAGCACGGTGAAACGGATTACGACTGCACTCCAGAAAAAGGGTTTCCTTTGTCGGAGCAATGGAAAGCGATTTGGAACATGGGAAGTTCTGAGAGAACCGTGCGAATGGTCAGAATAAGAACCGTGGGGCATGACAAACTGTCACCGCCCCACTTTTTTCTGACTCCGATACTCCCCCGGCGCGCATCCGTAGACCTTCCGGAAGATCCGGTTAAAATGATTAATATTCTGGAACCCCGATTCAAAGGCCGCTTCCCGGATCGTGATCGCGTCGTTGGTCAGCAGGAAGCAGGCCTTTTGCAGTCTGGCCTGGATCAGCTCATCCACCGTCCATGGCTTTTCGCAGTCCCGCAGCATCTGCTCGCGGATGGAGAGAAGTTCGGGAAAAACGCTGGCTGGCTGCTCACCGGGCATTTCGGTCTGCTGCTGGATCCGTGAGATCAGGATCAGAAGCTGATTGATGTAACAGTGCAGCATCTGCTCATGGTCGGACTGGCGATTGAGATATTCCTGATAGATTTTTTTCAGGAGCCAGTGAATTTCTTCCGTGTTGTCCGGATAAAAGATGGTGCTGTCGGCAAAGCAGAATTCCCATTTTTCCAGCATGCCGCAAAAGCACTGTCTGACAGCACAAAAACGGCGCAGCATGTGTTCAGTCTGACGGAAGCGGGCCGGTTTCTGGAGGAACTGCTCAAACTTGCAATTGTTTTCGCCTTGCTGATGGCAGGCATTGTTCTTTAGGCCTGATGGGATATGTGCAGAATGCAGTCGATCTTCCTGCTTCCATGCTTCCAATGGAGAGTGTGTTTGACTGGGCATATTGAGGAGTTTTCATTTCTTTTGGATACATTGGAGGGATTTGAAGAACGGAGCTTTCGGTTGCGGCAGCGCATGAGATTGGGAAAAACTTTTGGATTCTAGGCGGCAGTGCTTTTGGTCTGGCGGCAGTTGTTTGTGTGGAATGTGCGGTTGGGGTGGTTGGAAGGCGGAAGAAAGGTCGAATTATGTCGAAGGAGAGTTTGCAGAAGGAAGAAAATCGAGTATTATATAAATAGATACGTGGAAAAACAATAATGGGCAAAAAATGTCTTATTAGATCAATGGATAAAAAGTTTATTGCTGGAATACTCGTGAGAATTAATTCTCTAATAAGCGGGGAGAAAAAAGGGTATTGACATAAATAATAAAAAAAAATATAATTTCTACAAAAGAAAAAATACAGGGAAAGGAGAAAAACGTTTATTTATTATATGTGAAAGAAGGAGAGGAGCTAATATGAGATGTAGAGTTGCAAGTGTATATTTGGTTATTATGTTGTTGTGTTGTATAGTGATACCAACAAACACTATAATTGCAGAGAACGTAATAGCTGTAAATGCCGCTGAAGATCATCTGTTATCTGGCAATGCGTTCTAACTCCAGCTGATTGGTATTTTCGAGGCTCAATAAGTATTTGTGATTTAACAACAGGAATATATAGTGGTACAAATATTCCGATGGTAGGGAGACAAGCCGTTGTTGGATATAACGGAATTGCTGGACACCGTTATCAGATGCGTTTCTCAGGATTATTCTATCGAGTTGATTCTGCAGGAAAGATTATTGAAAGAATTTCAAATGATTATGAATCCGGAACATGGAACTGGGAAGTTCCTTTGGCATAATCGATAAATGTTTTGAGTGTTATGGATGAAATATTAAATGTGCAAAAGAGAAAAAATGGAGATATTGAAAGAATTCATGCATTGATTGACAACTACCAGTTTACAACCGAGTCGTTGGCCAGGTGTCTTGCGCTGACAGAGGATTCTGTAGAACAGGTCATAGCAGGCAATCTGAGTCATCTGAGTGAATGGGAATGTACACAGATGATGTGTAAAGTAGGATTTATTTTTGAATCGCTTCGAGATTATGATTTAAGTTTGTCTGCTTTTCTTGGTGTGCTGGTTCATGAACATAAAATGAAAACAGAAACGATAGCCAGGTTTGCAGAGTGCGGAACAGAAGCTGTTGAGCAGGTGTTGAATGGAGAGATGCAGTTTGTGACTGAGTCGGAAAAATATCGGTTGGCGATTGTGGTGATGCGATTCCGTTATTTGTTAAAAGACAGGGAAAATGGCATTTAGAATTCTAAAATTAACCATCAACAATTAGAAAACAGAATATTGATCTCTTACATAGCCCTGTGGTGACGAAAACTCATTACAGGGCTTTTGCCGCAGTACTCAACATATTATCGTTTAAACGTTATCATGCAGGACATCGAAAAAGATTCGACCTATTGGGCCGGATGGGCATTAGCTCACTATCAATGGTTTTCCGGTCCTCGCTTTGCGGATTTGGTACGCGGCGGTCTGACGATTTCTAAGGTCAAGTCACTTTATATTCTGCATGAAGCGGATATCTGCAGGTTTATTGAGGCAGCAGACGGTATAATCGCTGCGGTGACAAAGGAACAGCCGACCAGACTGAAAACGATCCGTAAAGCCAGAGGTTTCACACAGCAGGAAATCAGTGAAGCCTCTGGTGTAACGCTCCGCATGATTCAACTCTATGAGCAGCACAGAAACAAGATTAACGAAGCGTCTGTGGCTTACGTGATCCGTCTCTCCAATGCGCTTGGATGTCAGCCAATTGATCTTATGTAGCCTGTTCAATAAGATTACAACGTAACATCTTTTATCGTAAAATCAATATCATATCTTGTTCCATGAGAGAAAAGAATACCGTCTGTCAGCTGAATGCAAAGAATGCAGGTGTTTTCATCATCAAAATCGTTGTGTCCATTGTCAATCCAGGCAGAAAACGCTGTTCTCAGCTTCTCGGCGATATCGTTATTCTCACTTTTACCAAAATACCCGAGATTGATTCCTTTCCCATGGGCGGTAAACCAGTCACCGGCAATCGCAACGGTGGAATTTTTCTCAATCTGCTTCATTTTATTTGATTGTGCATAAGTAATGACATAAAATGTCCCATCTTCATAAAACGCATTTACATTGCGAACACTCGGTGACCCATCTTCGGATGTTGCCAATGCGATAATGCTGTCCTTTCCAAAGCGTTCCATCATGATTCTTTTTGACTCGATACTTAATTTTTCCATTTATGCAGAACTCCTTTCTGATATGAAACTGTCACCGCCCCACCTTTTTCTGATTCCGATACTCACCGGGCGTACACCCGTAGACCTTCCGGAAGATCCGGTTAAAATGATTAATATTCTGGAACCCCGATTCAAAGGCCGCTTCCCGGATCGTGATCGCGTCGTTGGTCAGCAGGAAGCAGGCCTTTTGCAGTCTGGCCTGAATCAGCTCATCCTTGGGTGAGCAGTGAAAAAACTGATGATAATAGTGATAAAGCTGGCTCTTTCCCAGATTCAGAATCCGGCAGAGCTCATCTACCGTCCATGGCTTTTCGCAGTCCCGCAGCATCTGCTCGCGGATGGAGAGAAGTTCGGGAAAAACGCTGGCTGGCTGCTCACCGGGCATTTCGGTCTGCTGCTGGATCCGCGAGATCAGGATCAGAAGCTGATTGATGTAGCAGTGCAGCATCTGCTCATGGTCGGACTGGCGATTGAGATATTCCTGATAGATTTTTTTCAGGAGCCAGTGGATTTCTTCCGTGTTGTCCGGATAAAAAATGGTGTTGGTCCGGATATGATACCGATCAATCAGTGACGGATCGCAGAAAAAGTGGACATAGCTGTTGTAAAACTTGTTGTGGGCCTGATAAAACTGGTAGAAGCCCGGTTCATAGAGAATGCAGGCACCTGGTTTGACTTCTTCGGTGGTGCCGTCAGCAAAGCGGAATTCCATCGGTGACAGAATCAGCAGGAACAGGTAGCTGTCGGAACCGGACGGGCGGTAGATCAGGGAATGGTCCGGGTTGTGGGTGTGGTAGCCGCAGTAGTCAATCTGAATCATAGCAGTTCAAGTTTCCTGATTGGTTTATTGGCAGTGAAATAGAGACGGAATTCTCTCGTGTGGCATTTGCCAGAATGGATTTGATCAATCGGTTCCATCAAATGTCGGATTAATCGAATAAATTGAGCGGATGCCAGGTTTAATTGGCCGCTTGGCGGCCGAAACAGTCACTGTCTGATATCCAGTGTAGCATAACCGGAAAAAAAGTCAATCTTTTCAGAAATTATGTCCTTATCGCAGGGAAGAAAAAACGATATAATGTGGATACAGGTAAGGAACAGAATGGGAATGTGTCTGAATGATCAGGCATTCCTCTGATAGAAAAACGCAAAGGAGAGACTGTGATGAAAAAAGCAAGAATTATTGTGGACCGTAATTTTATCCTTGGAGATGTGGACAATCGAATCTATGGATCGTTCATTGAGCATCTGGGACGCGCGGTATATGAGGGAATCTATCAGCCGGAAAGTCCGTTTGCCGATGAGCAGGGAATGCGTAAGGACGTAATCAAATTGATTCAGGAGCTGAATGTTCCGGTAGTCCGCTATCCGGGCGGCAACTTTGTTTCCGGTTATCACTGGGAAGACGGAGTCGGAGAAAAAGACAAGCGCCCGTCACGCGTTGATCTGGCATGGGCGACCATCGAGACGAATCAGTTTGGCCTGAACGAATTCATGGACTGGACAAAGAAGGCAAATACCGAAGCAATGATGGCGGTAAACCTTGGAACCAGAGGCGTTGAGGATGCGAAGAACATCGTTGAATACTGTAACGTACCGGGCGGCACGTACTACAGTGATCTGAGAAAGCAGCACGGATACGAGGCTCCCCATGACATCAAGCTGTGGTGCCTGGGAAATGAGATGGATGGTCCGTGGCAGATGGGCCACAAGACCGCGCAGGAGTATGGACGCATTGCGGCAGAGGCGGGACGAATCATGAAAATGGTAGACCCGTCCATCGAGCTGGTAGCCTGCGGAAGCTCCGCATATGGAATGAAAACCTTTGGATACTGGGAAGATCAGGTTCTGGAAGAGTGTTATGATCAGGTAGATTACCTGTCCCTTCATCAGTACTATGGAAACAGAGATGACAACACACCGGAGTTCCTGGCGAACAGCGTGGAAATGGATCAGTTCATTGACACCGTTGTTTCCATCTGCGACAGCGTCCGCGCAAGAAAGAAAGCGAAAAAGCGCATCAACCTGTCCTTCGATGAGTGGAATGTCTGGTATCATTCCAACAATCAGGACAAGAAAATCCCGCGCTGGAGCAAGGCGCCGCACCAGCTGGAGGATGTCTATAACTTTGAGGATGCCCTGCTGGTTGCCAGCATGATGATCACGCTGCTTCGCCATGCGGATCGTGTAAAGGTTGCCTGCCTGGCTCAGCTGGTGAACGTAATCGCGCCCATCATGACCTCCGATACCGGCGCATGGAAACAGACCATTTACTATCCCTTCGAGATGATCAGCAACTATGGCCGCGGCAAGGTGCTGCACACCCTGGTTCAGTCTCCGGTTTATGAGAGCCGCCACGGCGATGCGCCCTATCTGGACAGCGTCCTGACCATGGATGAGGAAGCAGAGACGCTGACCCTGTTCGCAGTCAACAAGAGCCTGGACGAATCCATGGAGCTGACCTGCGACCTGAGACAGTTTGCCGGTTATGAGATCAGGAAACATGTGGTTCTGCGTCATGAGGACGTGAAGGCGGTAAATACGGAGGAAAATCCAAACGAAGTGTCTCCGTCCTGCAATGGTGTTTCTTCCATTGAAAATGGTGTGCTGACCGCTCAGCTGCAGGATAAGAGCTTCCATATGATTCAGCTGGCGAAGAAGAAATAAAACGCAAAAGCATGGAACACAGGAAAAGCTGTGTTTGTATTGATACCAGCAGCCCCGGATGACCTGTATCCGGGGCTGTTTGCGACAGAGGAAAGTATGCGTCCAGATTGGTTTGCGACAGAGGAAAGTATGCGTCCAGATTGGTTTGCGACAGAAGGAAAAATCAGAGCGGATGAACAGTCGAAATCAAATCTGTAAAAAGGCGACATTAATTTGCAAAAATCGTCCGGTATTTCTCTTGGAGCGTTATGGAAAATCGAATATAATGAAAGCACAGTGACAGGAAATGATATGTGAAACAATGAACGTATATAAAGGAGGATTTGCTATGTATGATATGAAACCATATCTGGAAACCATTGACCGCGTGATCGCTCAGGGACCATTTACCGACACCTGGGAGTCTCTGTCCGGGTACCGCGTGCCGAAGTGGTATCAGGATGCGAAATTCGGAATTTTCATCCACTGGGGCGTGTACAGCGTACCGGCTTTTGGAAGCGAGTGGTATTCCAGAAACATGTATATTCAGGGAAGTAAGGAATTTGAACACCATGTAAAGACCTATGGAAAGCACACGGAATTCGGCTACAAGGATTTTATTCCGATGTTTACGGCAGACAAGTTTGATGCGGACAAATGGGCAGAGCTGTTCAAGGAAGCCGGAGCAAACTATGTGGTTCCGGTTGCGGAGCACCATGACGGCTTTCAGATGTACCGCAGTGAGGTTTCCCACTGGAATGCCTATGAGATGGGCCCGAAGCGCGATGTCCTTGGCGAGCTGAAGGAAAGCTTTACAAAATTGGGAATGGAGACCGGCGCGTCCAGCCACCGGGTTGAGCACTGGTTCTTCATGGGTCACGGCAAGGAATTTGACAGTGATATCAAGGATCCGATGGAGAGAGGCGATTTCTACTGGCCTGCCAATAAGGAGCCAAACCATCAGGATCTTTACAGCGAGCCGACTCCGACAGAAGAGTACCTGCAGGACTGGCTGGTCCGCACCTGTGAGATCATCGACCGCTACCAGCCGCGGATTCTTTACTTTGACTGGTGGATCCAGCACAGCGCCCTGAAGCCCTATCTGAAAAAGCTGGCGGCTTACTACTACAACCGCGCCGCAGAGTGGGGAATCGAGGTTGCCATCAACTACAAGCATGACGCGTTCCAGTTCGGCTGCGCCGTACCGGATGTGGAGAGAGGACAGTTTGCGGATGTGAAGCCATATTTCTGGCAGACGGACACCGCAATTGCGCTCAATTCCTGGTGCTACACCGAAAACAACAACTTCCGCCCGTCCGGTGACCTGATCTGCGATCTGGTGGACATTGTCAGCAAGAACGGCTGTCTGCTTCTGAATGTGGGTCCGAAGTCTGACGGAACCATCTCCGATGAGGATCAGAAGGTGCTCCGGGAGATCGGCGCATGGCTGAAGGTCAACGGTGAGGCGATTTACGGAACAAGAGTGTGGAGAAGATACGGCGAAGGCCCGACTCAGATCGTGGAAGGCCAGTTCGCGGACGGAATTAAGAAGAACTTTACGTCCGAGGATTTCCGTTTCACAACCGCAGGCGGCTATCTGTATGCGACTGTTCTTAAGTGCAGTGAAGATGGAAATTACTGTATCCGCTGCCTGGGCGAACAGGATGCTTCCAGACAGGCGAATTTCCATGGAATCATCCGGGACATTCAGGTGCTTGGATGGGACGAGGCACCGCAGTGGAGCCGTGACGCAGAGGGACTGCATCTGACCACTTCCATGAAGAGCAATACACCGATTGTATTTAAGATTAAGATTGATTAAATGTTTGAGCCGGCCTGTCGATTTCGCAGGCCGGTTTTGTATTGTTTATACATCCAGGCGAACGTGCCAGTGATACGTTCGATCGGATGTACGCGAGCAGCGAGTCGGGCGAGGGCGCTTGTGCACTCATCAGACGAGCGCCGCGATAACGAGAGAAACTCGCGCAGCGTGTTTCTTCTCGTTTACGCGAGCAGCAAGTCGGCTGCCGAAAAAAGTGTTGTGTCCGAATGTAAAATGAGTCAGCATCTGGCACCGCATGAGGTGAAAATGTACCTTCTGAAACGTCAGGACCAGTAACGGAATGGAGGAAGCGAATGGCTTTTATATTGGAAAGAACGGAACAATTTTTAAACATTCTGAAAGGAACCATTGAACAGGAGCGAATAACGATTTCTAAGGTCGATTTCAGTGAGAGCAGGGATGGATCCGCAGGCTGGAAGCCGTTCCATGAGGGAAGCTACTTGGGAAGCAACGATTCCTGGTACCGGTTCCGGGCATCTTTTGAGATTCCGGAGAAGTACAGGGACAGGCATGTGAAATGCCGTGTTCTCACAGGTGGAAAACAGGGGTGGAATCCGCTGGATCCGCAGTTTCTTGTTATCAGAAACGGACATGTGCAGCAGGCATTGGATGCAAATCATGGGACGTTTGATCTGTCCCGGTGCGCCGGGCTGTGAGTCATGTGAAAATTCGTGATTTTTCTGTGGAATATCGCGACAATCAGGAGATTGTGATGGTTCCGGAGGTCATTGAGGAGTTTTTGAATTCATACCCGGAGAGCAATGCTCATGGAGATGTGGATGCCTGCGGGATCTGGGCGAGACATGTGGATGAGCTGGTGTTGGAGGAGATTTCAGTGAAGCCGAGAAGGTGTAATACGCGGGATGTGATAACGTTGGATGATGTGAGCATTGGCGAATAAGAAGAAAATATCGGGGCAGTGTACCAGAATTGATACACTGCCCCGGTTGTTTCTGCGCTGAAATGAGTGAAAGCAGCAGATGCGGTGACGTTTTGTCGCTTTTAACTGATTCATAATACCTCCTTAAAATAGCGGTTTGTTGTCTGCATGCCCCGGCGGCTTTGCGCAGGCATGATACAGAGAAATCCGTCCAAAAATGTCTTTACAAATTGATTATATCCGGTTATGATGAAAAAAACATCCGATAATGATGGCGAGAAATAGCAGAATGTTGTTGTGTTTGGAGGCGCTATGGACAGGACAAGCAGAACGTATCAGGAAAAGGCATCCCATGCCTGGTCCAGTGATTCCATCCGGCTGTATGGGATACCGGGAAATGCAGTGAAAAATGACCTGTTTTACATGCAGGAGGCAGGCTACTTTCGGACCGAGTGGCCCTATTTTACGGAACGGGTCGGCCTGAATTCGTTTCTTGTGGTCTACACCCTTTCGGGAGAAGGTGTTCTGACCTACGAGGAAAAGGAGTACCGGCTGCGGCCGGGAAGCTGTTTCTTTATTCACTGTATGAACTACCATGAGTATCATACGGAGAAAGGGAAGCAGTGGGAGTTTTTGTGGCTTCATTTAAACGGAGCGGGAGCGCTGGGGTATTATCAGCAGTTTGTTCAGGAGGGGTTCTATATAATAGAAGAAACCGCTCCACGGATTCGGGAGATCAGCTCACAGGTCGGAGTGTCCAGTTTGCAGATGGGAGAAATCGGCTCACCGGTTGGAACGGTCAGTTCACAGATGGGAGAAACCGGCTTAAAGGTCGGAACGATTGGAACGCAGATCGAAAAACAGCTCTGGGAAATTCTCGCCGCGAATCAGCCGCGAAGTGCCACAACTGAGGTCTGTACCATGCGCTCCATCGTGAACATCCTGACGGAACTGGTTCTGCACCGCTCGGCAAGGAAACAGTCTTCAAGCGCGGTTCCGGAATTCATTCGGACTGCACAGCGGTACATGGAAAAGCATTTTGCGCAGAAAATCAATCTGGAGAACCTGGCAGCTTCCCTGCATGTCAGCAAATTTTATCTGGTCAAGGAGTTCGGGCGCTGGATCGGCATTTCACCTTATGAATATCTGATCGAGGTTCGGATGTCCTGCGCCAAAGAAATGCTGAAGTATTCACAGGAGCCAGTGGCGGCAGTCGGAGCGGCCTGCGGGATGAACCAGCCTTCCCATTTCATTCGTCTGTTCAGGGAGCGGGAGGGAAAAACGCCGCTGCAGTACCGGAAGGAGTGGAAGGGGGATGCTGAAGGAAAACAGGCAGCAGATGATGTAGTGGAATAGAGGAATACAAAGTTCTTGAATAGAGAAAAAAGATTCCTCATTTTGGAAAAAGAACTTGCATTTCCAGATGATCCGGAGTATATTATAGACAGAGGGAAACCAGAGCGGCTTACCCTCAACAATGGTTACTTACCCTTTACAGGGCAGCCGTCATTAGTGCTGGTAATGGCGGCTATTTTCTTGCATCAAAGATCTGAATGCACAGACCAATGATGCCACAAATGAGTAAACAAAACTGAAATAAATCAGAATATGTAACCATTTGCATCCCCTCCTTTCGCTGTGTCTGGAGGGTTTTGTTGTCCCTCCGTGAAGGAGGGTAAGCCGCCTGGCTTCGGTTGTTTATACATCTAGGCGAACGTGCCGGTGACACGTTCGATCGGATTTCCCGGATTTATTATAACAGATATATCGGTATTAAACAATAATGAATTCTCAAATAGAGAAATAGATTTGCCATTTTGAAAAAAAGAACTTGCATTTCCAAGGGAGTAGGAGTATATTATAAATAAGGGGAAACCAGAGCGGCTTACCCTCAATAATTCGTGTATACCCTTTACAGGGCAGCCGTCATTATTTGCGGTAATGGCGGCTATTTTCTTGCATCAAAGATCTGAATACACAGACCAATGATTCCACAAATAAGTAGACAAAACTGAAATAAATCAGAATATGTAACCATTTGCATCCCCTCCTTTCGTTGCGTCTGGAGGGTTTCTTTGTCCCTCCGTGAAGGAGGGTAAGCCGCCTGGCTTCGGTTTCCCGGAGTTTATTATATCAAATATAATGAAATAGAGCAATAGAGATTTATTAAAAATGGAAAATAGATAACCGATTAAGAGTGCACGGGAGTTTGTTCTTGCACAACTATCCAGAAAGCCTTATAATAAACAAAAAGGAGGCAGACCATGGCATATCGAATCGCAATCGTTGACGACAACAAAAAAGATCTGGAATTTGTGCAGAATCTTCTGACGCGCTGGTCGTCTGACCGTCAGGTCAGCGTTCAGACGGCGCTGTTTCCTTCCGCCGAAAGCTTTCTGTTTCACTATGCCGAAGACAAGGCGTGGGACATTCTGCTGCTGGACATTGAGATGGGTGCGATGGATGGCGTGACCATGGCGAAGCAGGTGCGCAGGGACAATGAGGCTGTGCAGATCGTGTTTGTTACCGGCTATTCCGACTACATTGCGGAAGGCTATGAGGTGGCTGCTCTCCATTACCTGATGAAGCCGGTGAATGGCGAAAAGCTGTTTACTGTTCTGGACCGGGCGCTGGAAAAGCGGAAACAGGAAGAACGATGCCTGAATCTGGAACTGTCCGGTGAGATGGTGCGGATTCCCTTCTATGAGATCCGCTATCTGGATGTGCGGCAGAACTATGTGACGGTTCACGGCAGAAATGAGTATACCGTGAAACGGAGCCTTGGCGAGTTTGAAAAAGAGCTGGATGACCGCTTTTACCGGGCAGGGCGGAGCCTGATTGTGAATCTGAAACACATCCAGCGTGTCACAAGAACGGAAGTCCGCCTGTCGGACGGTACGGCGCTGCCTCTGCCCAGAGGAGCCTATGAGCCGCTGAACCGGGCAATCATCGCACGTACATAAGGAGGTGTCCCATGTCCATTGTTTCCAGACAGATTGACAAGCGAATTGCCGCTTATCAGCGGGAGCTGATCGAGACCCACTATCAGGAAGTGGAAAACATGTATCGGCAGATCCGCGGCTGGCGGCATGATTACCGCAATCACATCCAGATGATGAAAGTGCTGGCGGCAAACGGCGACATGGATGGAATCCGGGCATATCTGGATGAACTGGATACGGATCTGAACACGGTGGATACCGTGGTCAAGACAGGAAATGCCATGGCAGATGCCATCCTGAACAGCAAGATCTCTCTGGCTCAGTCCAGAGCCATCACCGTGCAGTGTGATGCCCATGTCCCGGTGAAACTGCGCATGTCGGAGCTGGATCTGTGCTGCATTCTGGGCAACCTCTTTGACAACGCCATTGAAGCCAGTTTGTCTCTTCCGGAGGAAGAGCGGCTGATCCGGGTGTACATGGACATGAAGGGCACCCAGCTCTACATTTCGTTTACCAACTTGACTGCGGAAAAGAAGCTGGAGAAGGTGGGAAAGCTGTTTCGAACCACCAAAGGAGACGGCCATGGCTTTGGCCTTGTGCGCATTGACGCCATCATCGAGCGGCTGGACGGATACCTGAGCCGGAACAGTGAGGATGGCGCGTTTACGACGGAAATTCTGATTCCGCAGGTGTGACTGGCAGTCAGGCAGGATATGTCGGTGCAGTTCGTCACCAAAATGAAACAATTCGTCCCCGGAATGTACCGGGGATGTTTTTTTGTGATAGGATGAGTCCAGTACATCAATTCTGCCCGGTGAACCATCGAACCGCGGCGAAGGGGTGGTTATAGCGAATGGAGGTTTGAAATGAAAGAGACAAAGAAACCGAAATATAATGTCGTACAAAATGTGGCGTGGATGCTGGGGCTTGCGTGGAAAATCAGGAAGCGGGTCATTCTTTTCTGCCTGCTGACTGCCGGGCTGGAGGTTGGTTACAATCTGGCTCAGCTGTACATTGCACCGGAGATTCTGACCTGTGTGGAGCAGAAGGCACCGTTTGGAACACTGCTTGGAACCATTGGCTTCTTTACTGCGGCTCTGTTTCTGATCATGGGATTCCGGGAATACATCAATCAGAACACCATGTTTCCCCGGGTGGATGTGCGGTGCGTGATCATTGGAGAAATCGGAAAAAAGTCCAACATGACTTCGTATCCCAATACACTGGATGGAGAGTTCATCAAGCTGCGTGAGAAAGCCCACATGGCAACGGAGAGCAACCGGGCGGCAGCGGAGTACATCTGGGCGGCGCTGACTGGTCTTCTGCAGAACGTCGGCGGTTTTCTGGTTTATCTGACGATTCTTTCCCGACTGGATCCGGTTTTGCTTCTGGTGGTCATTGCCACATGCGCAGCAGGGTTTCTTGTGTCCCGCTATGTCAGCAACTGGAGGTTTGCGCACCGGGACGCGGAAGAGCAGTATTATGTGAAAAAGTGTTATATCCGTGAGAAAGCAGAGTCCGTAACTATTGCAAAGGATATCCGGATTTTTGGTCTGCAGAACTGGCTGAATGAACTGATTGATCAGGTACATGATCTGTATCTGGGCTTCCGGTACCGGGTGGAACGGATGTGTCTGCTGGCAGAGCTGACCGAAGCGGTTCTGACCATGGCCCGCAACGGAATTGCCTATGTGTATCTGATCCGGATGGCGCTGGAGGAGAATCTGAGTGTTCCGGAATTTCTTCTGTACTTTACTGCAGTCTCTACCTTCACCACCTGGGTGATGGGAATTCTGCAGCAGGTTTCTGAGCTTCATAAGCAGAGTCTGGACATTTCCTGCATCCGGGAGTTTCTGGAGTACCCGGAACCGTTCCTGTTCGAAGAAGGGAAGCCGATTGAAAAAGCCGATTCCTGGGAACTGAAGCTGGAGAAGGTATCCTTCCGCTATCCGGGCGCGGCAAAGGACACGATCCATGAGCTGGATCTGACGGTTCATCCCGGTGAGAAGCTGGCAATTGTTGGTCTGAACGGTGCGGGAAAAACGACGCTGGTGAAGCTTCTGTGCGGTCTGTTTGATCCGACTGGGGGACGGGTTCTGCTCAACGGGCAGGACATTCGGGCGTATAACCGTCGGGAATATTACGGGCTGTTCAGTGCGGTTTTCCAGGAATTCTCCATTCTTGATGTGACGGTTGCAGAAAACATCGCTCAGACAGACAAAAACATCGACTGGGTGAAAATGGAAGACTGCATCCAAAAAGCCGGACTGACGCAGACCATTGCCGATCTGCCTGCGGGTCTGAACACCCATGTGGGGCGGGAAGTCTATCTGGACGGCGTCCTGTTCTCCGGCGGACAGACCCAGCGTCTGATGCTGGCAAGAGCCCTCTATAAGGATGGCCCGATCCTGCTGCTGGACGAACCGACGGCAGCCTTCGATCCCATTGCCGAAAACGATATCTACATGAAATATAACGACATGACCAGGGGAAAGACATCGCTGTTCATTTCCCATCGTCTGGCGTCCACCCGGTTCTGTGACCGGATCATCTTTGTTGCGGACGGCCGCATCCTTGAGGAAGGAACTCATGATGAGCTTCTGGCAGCAGACGGTGAATATGCGAAGCTGTTTGAAGTCCAGAGCCGTTACTATCAGGAAGGGAGGGAATTCTGATGAAGAAGGAAAAAGGAACTGTGCGCTATGCACTGAAGATGCATCTGCGGGCAGCGAAGGAGCTCCATACCATCGGACCGAAGCTGTTCCCGGTCAGTGTTCTGTTTTCCATTGTTTCCGCACTGCTGCCCTATGTGACCGTTTTCTTCTCCGCGCAGATTCTGAAAGAACTGGCATTGCTGCGCCGGGCAGATGTGCTGTGGAAATGGGTCATTGCCGGCGTTCTCTGTTCCGGACTGTGCGCCGTTTTGAAGGCATTCCTGCATCAGCGGTATGAAACGCTTCTGGATGATCTGTGGGGACGCAAGGAGCTGCTGTTTGCGCGCAAGATGTTTTCTCTGGACTATGCCGACATGGATAAACAGGAAACCCATGATCTTCGCGCTCAGATTAAGGAAAATGAAAACTGGTCCGGCTGGGGACTGATGCGGACGCCTGATATCTGTAAGCTGGGATTGAGCGGAATTGTGGGTATTCTCAGCGGAATTGCCCTGACGGTCAGCCTGTTTACCACGCCGGTTCCGGAGAGCGCAGGAAGGCTGACTGTGCTGAATCATCCGGTATTTGTTCTTGTTCTGGCCCTTCTGATGGTTTCCGTGATTCTGCTGGCGGGATGGTTTAACCTGAAATCCATCGCCTGCTGGAGCAGTGCATCGGAGGATTCGACGATGGGAAACCGGCTGTTCAGTTTCTTTGGATTTATCGGAATGAAGAAAGGGAGGAGCGCGGATATCCGGATCTATCAGCAGCAGAAGCTGGTTTCTGCCTACTGGAATGGAAGAACCGCATTCAGCACAGACGGACCGGTGGGCAGGCTGGCACGGGGACCTCTTGGAATCTATTCCGGTCTTGGCGTGGCAGTCACGGCCCTGATCACCGGATTTGTCTATGTGTTTACCTGTCTGAAGGCATGGGGCGGGGCCTTTGATGTGGGAGCCGTTACCCAGTATGTGGGTGCAGCCACGGCGCTGGCCACCAGCCTTTTTGAACTGACCGAAGTAAACGGCATCATGAAGACGAACACTCCTTATCTGGAAAAGACCTTTGAATTCCTGGACATTCCCAATGCCATGTATCAGGGAAGCCTGACAACAGAGAAGCGTGCGGACCGGAACTATGAGGTGGAGTTTCGGAATGTTTCCTTCCGGTATCCTGGTGCAGAGAACTGGGCGCTGAAAAACGTTTCCATGAAATTCAAGGTCGGCAGGCGGCTTGCAATCGTCGGAGAAAACGGCAGCGGAAAAACAACCTTCATCAAGCTTCTGTGCCGTCTCTACGACCCGCAGGAAGGACAGATTCTGCTCAACGGCATTGACATCCGCAAGTACAATTACCGGGATTACATGGATATCTTTTCCGTTGTGTTCCAGGATTTTCAGCTGCTGTCCCAGCCGCTGGGTGCCAATGTGGCAGGAAGCGTCCGCTATGACAGGGAACCGGTCAAACAGGCGCTGACGGATGCCGGCTTTGGCGACCGGCTGGCCTCCATGCCGGACGGTCTGGACACTCCGCTTTATCGGGAATTCACAGAGGACGGCGTTGAGGTTTCCGGCGGCGAGGCACAGAAAATCGCCATTGCCCGTGCTCTGTACAAAAACGCGCCGTTTATCATCCTGGATGAGCCGACCGCCGCCCTTGACCCCATTGCCGAAGCGGAGATCTATTCCCGGTTCAACGACATTTCCGGTGACAAGACGGCCATCTACATCAGCCATCGTCTCTCTTCCTGCAAGTTCTGCGACGAAATCGCTGTCTTCCACGACGGGGCAGTAATCCAGCAGGGAACCCATGAGGCGCTGCTGGCAGATGCCAATGGAAAATATGCAGAGCTGTGGAACGCGCAGGCGCAGTATTATGCGGAGAAGAAGGAGTAATGAGCCAGCGGGCCGGACAGGACTGCATGAGCGAGACGGTACCGGACAGGAATCCGTGATGAAACGGAATTGGAAAAAGTGCCGACAGGAATCCGTGAAGGAATGATTGGAAAAATCACTGGCGGAATCAGTCCGCATGCAATCCGGTATGAGGGATGGAAGAACGCCGGAACAGAAAAACAGAAGAAACATCAGACAGACCGACAGACGGGAGAATGATCCCGATGTCGGTCTGTTTTGCCTGTTTGCACAAAAACACAAGGTAAAGAATGGTATTCCTGTTCATTCTGTACAGGAAAAAGTGGAACGATTTTTGATAAAACCGTCAGAAATAGCCCCTTGTTGGTAAAAAAATGAACTTTTATAATAAAACCATACAAAAAAACGGAGGGGCGAGGTGGTTTTGCTATGTGGAAACGATGGAAGAAAAAATACTTCGGAAGAAAAAGCATGTACCAGCTGTATCTGTTTGCGCTGGTGCCTGTGCTGTTTATTCTGATCTTCAACTATTTTCCGATGTATGGTGTGACGCTGGCGTTTAAGGATTTCAGTATCCGAAAAGGAATTATGGGAAGCAAGTGGGTTGGCTTCAAATATTTTGAGCAGCTGTTCCGGCTTCTGATTTTCGGTCAGATTGTGGGCAATACACTGAGCCTGAGTCTGATGTCTCTGATCATCGGATTCCCGTTCCCGATTCTGCTGGCGCTGGCATTCAATGAAATCAGAAATCAGCGTGTCAAGAAGGTTCTGCAGACCATTACCTTCGCGCCCTATTTCATTTCAACCGTTGTTGTCATCAGTATCTTAAATCAGGTATTTTCCTATCACTACGGAGTCGTAAATTCCGTTCTGAACCTGTTCGGAATCAAGTCAATCAACTTTACCGGCCTGTCCGAATTTTTCTGTCCGGCCTATGACAACGGTATGGATCCGTGAGGGCAGCATGAAGGCAAACCGGATCTGTGTGAATGGGGAGATTGTCGATGTTTGCGTAAATGGAGAAATCGCCGATGCGCAGCAGGATGCCGGAACCATTACACTTCCGGCAGGAATCAGCCGCATCGTTCTGGAGTATGCGTCAGCCGGACGTACCTGGTTTGTGCTGGACAGAAATCCGGAAAGCACGTCGAAACGCGGGGCGGATGGAGATGGGAAGAATTATCCGCTGGCATCCGGCTGGTACCGGAACACGACGATTCTTCCGCTCATGGATTCCCCGGAGGCATGGAAGAAACCCTGCCAGTTCCGGACAGTGACACCGCCCGGAACAGAGCGGATTTTGATTCACGCCGCAGGTTTGCCACAGGTCTGGTTTGCCGGAGAGAAGGTGGAAGTGCGCGTTGAGGGAGAAACACAGACCGGCGCAGATGCAGAAACACATGGCAGCTATGTTTATTCCTGCGATGTTTCCGCGAATACGGAAAGAAACGGCAGAAAAGAAGCAGAGCTACAGATTGTGATTCCGGCTGCGAACGGAAGATTTGGCGCGGACTGTCTGGAGTCCATTGAATATCAGTGCAAAACCGGTTTGATTCAGACCGGCGACTGGGGAGAAACAGAAGGACTCGGTGTCTATTCCGGTGGAATCCGGTACCGGAAGCGGATTGACTGGAAGGAGATCTGCACGAAAACTGAGACGGAGAGCGGTGCAGAGATCGGGAAGAAGGGCAGTGCAGAAATCGGCAGGAAGACCGATGCAGAGATCAGGAAGGAAATTGGATCCGGAAAACGGATTCTCTGCGACCTTGGCGAAGTGGGATGTTCCGCGGAACTGCTGGTGAACGGGGTCAACGCAGGCGTGCGCCTGAGTGCGCCGTACCGGTTTGATATCACCGGGCTGGTTCATGCAGGGGAAAACTGTCTGGAGGTGGAAGTGTTTAATTCGCTGTATAACCATTATCGGACGGTTCCGAATTACTATAATGACAGAGTGCAGAAATCGGGGTTGATTGGGCCGGTTCGGCTGATTTTCGATTAAGATTTCCGGAAATACCATCTCTTCCCATGTCCGGGGATTGTAAGGCGGTAATAAAAAACGTGTGAAAACCAGAAGGTTTTCGTGGGCGGCGTGACTTCGGTCACGCCGTTACCGTTTTTTAGTTTCCATAGGGTTCAGCTCAAAGCATATATTAAAAACATGTGCGATTCATTTCGCAAAAGTAAAATAAATTTTTGAAAAAAGTTGTATTTTTATTGTCATTGAGTATAATAAAAGTGTGATTATGAAACACAAAAACCCTGATAAAAATGTGAAGGAGCGTTTCTATGGAACGATTTATCTTGAAAAAACTTCTGGACTGGAAGAATTCGCCCTATCGAAAACCTCTGATTTTAAAAGGGGTGCGTCAGGTAGGAAAAACCTGGATCCTGAAAGAGTTTGGCAAATGCTGCTACGAAAATACGGCATACTTTAACTTTGATGAAAATGAAGAATACAAACAGTTCTTTGAGACAACGAAAGACGTGAACCGGATTTTACAGAATCTGATGCTGGCCAGCGGCCAGAAAATTGTGCCGGAAAAGACCCTCATCATCTTCGATGAGGTACAGGACTGTCCGAAGGTCATCAACTCCATGAAATATTTCTGCGAGAATGCTCCGCAGTATCATATTGCCTGCGCCGGATCTCTGCTGGGCATTGCGCTGGCAAAGCCATCTTCTTTCCCGGTGGGCAAGGTCAACTTTATGCAGATTGATCCCATGACATTTGGAGAGTTTCTTCTTGCCAATGGTGATGAGAATCTGTTCACCTTTTTGGAAAGCAGAGATACTCTTGAACCAATCCCGGATGCATTCTTCAATCCTCTTTACGAGAAACTGAAGATGTATTACGTGACCGGCGGTATGCCGGAATCGGTTCTGATGTGGACAGAAGCGCGGGATGTAGCTGCTATGCAGGAAGCGCTGTCAGGAATTATTGGTGCTTACGAGCGTGACTTTGCGAAGCATCCAAACATCAGTGAGTTCCCGAAAATCTCGATGATCTGGAAGTCCATACCATCGCAGCTGGCAAGAGAAAATAAAAAGTTTCTTTATAAGGTTGTTAAGGAGGGTGCAAGAGCCCGTGAATATGAGGACGCTTTACAGTGGCTGGTCGATGCCGGACTGGTGCATAAAATTTACCGCAGCAGTGCTCCCGGCCTGCCAGTGGCAGCTTATGATGACCTTTCTGCTTTTAAGATTTATCTGGCGGATGTGGGCCTGCTTCGCCGTCTGGCACAGTTGGCTCCTACTGCGTTCGGCGAAGGCAATCGCCTGTTTACCGAATTCAAGGGAGCATTGACTGAAAATTTTGTGCTTCAGACCCTGATTACACAGTTTGAAGTGTTACCCCGGTATTGGAGCCAGAACAATCCTCCTTACGAGGTGGATTTCCTGATTCAGCGGGAGAATGATATTTTTCCGATTGAAGTGAAATCGGAAGCAAACACCACCAGCAGGAGTCTTAAGAAGTTCAGGGAGCTGTTTCCGGATACAGTTAAGCTTCGGATACGCTTTTCTCTTGATAATTTAAAACTGGACGATGATGTGCTGAATATTCCGCTGTTCATGGCAGATCAGACTGACCGATTGATTGGACTGGCGCTTAAGCAGCGGAGAAACGGAATGCATTGACAAAGGAAACGTATACCAATGGGATTGATTCCATGGCAGAAAAGAGGATTGAAAGATAAAATGATTACCGGAAAATCGAACGAAACGATTGAAGGGGAAAAGAGGAGATTATGGCATATTTATTTGTACATTTCAAGGAAAAACGCACACCGGACGGAGAGCAGGTCTATTTTGCAGTCAGCAGAGACGGCTTCCACTGGGAGGCGGTAAACGAAGGAAATCCCATTCTGTGGAGCTATGAGGGTGACAAAGGTGTCCGTGACTTCACGATTACCAGAACAAAGGAAGGAAAATTTGTTATTTTTGCGACAGACCTGAGCCTTGCCTACGGAATGCCTTACCAGTATGAAAACTCCTGGGAGAAGGTGTCACGAAACGGAAGCAAGTGTCTTGTGATGTGGAAGTCCGATGACCTGATCAACTGGTCCAATCAGACCATGGTTAAGCTGGGTGATGAAAACTTCGGCTGTCTCTGGGCGCCGGACATCATTTATGATAAGGAAAACGAAGATTATATCGTTCACTGGTCCTCGTCCCACAGCTGCAACAACTTCGGACCCAAGGGAATTTTCTACACCAGAACAAAGGATTTTGAAACCTTCAGTGAGGCGAGAGAGCTGTACCGGAAAGAGGATGGCGGTCCGGTCATTGACTCCGCCATGTACGAGGAGAACGGACGCTATTACATGTTTTTAAAGAGCGAGGGAAAGCCGTCCCATGTGATTCTTGTGGAAGGAGATTCGGTCACCGGTCCATTCCGCAGAGTCGAGGAGTTTGACCGCTGCATGGAGACACTGGAGCAGGGACTGTACGAAGCGCCCACTGCCTTCAAAACGGCGGACGGTCGCTGGTGCCTGATGCTGGACTTCTACGGCTGCGGTGCGGAAGGTCAGGGATATGTTCCGTTTCTGGCGGACACGATGGCCAGCGGTCATTTTGAGCGCTCCGATGCGGCATTCTCCTTCCCCTATGGCTTCAAGCATGGTACCGTGCTGGAAATTACCGATGAGGAATATGACAGGCTGAAGGCATTCCGGAAGATGCCGTCGCAGCGGTAAGCGGATTTGTGGTAAGCGGGTTTGAGATAAGCGGGTTTGAGATAAGCAGATTCGGGGAATGAATGCGATTCAGGTTCATTACGGAAGGGAGTCAATGAATGCGATGCCAATGATCAAGGAGCTGATTGTGGTTAAGCTGACTGCGGATGCGGTAACAGCCAAGTCCATGTATCCGATCACGGAATCTTCGGAGGTGGCGATGCCTGCGGAGGATGAAAGAATCGGCTGCAATATGAGAAAATAGTCCGGCTGCAGTCAGACCGGAGGCAGAATCTGGAGGAAAAACATGTACGATTACATTTATCAGGAATCACTGAAGCGGGCAAAGCATAAAGTCTGGATTCTGTCCGATCTTCAACAGAGAAATCCGGTTTATACAAGGGAGTGTCTGGAGATTTCCATGGAGGATTACTATCTTCTTGGTGCGCCGGCAGACATGATCTGGTATCTTGGCGATGCCGTGGAAGGGGATGACAGGAATCATCTGCTGGAAATGTGTGCGCTGCAGGAGAAAGCCTTTGACGGGACGGGACTGCCGCTGTGCTACACCATCGGCAACCATGATTTCGACTATTCCGCCTCCGCTGCCCATCGGGACGAGCCGGTATTCATCCCCTTCTATGAAATGGTAAAGGCACATCCGGGCTGGCATGCGGCCGCTGATTACACACAGCCGTTTTTCCAGGTGCAGCTGGGCGATTTCTCGATTTACTTCTTCGGTGATCACATTGCGCCTGACAAATCCTGGCGGACGTCCCATGGACAGATCCACGGAGATCTCGCGCGATACCCTCATGGGGATATCTATGATCAGATTCGGGAGGAGATTGCGGCAAAGTCTTCTCCTGTGATCACCGCCTCCCACTATTCCTATTACGGAGGAAACCGGGCGGCAGACCTGCTTTCCCGGCTGCTTCCCCTGCCGCAGAACGTGAAGCTCCATGTCTACGGTCACGCCCACATCGGAGATTTCGCCTGGGCAAAAGAACATGCCTGGCGGCGGATCAGCTGGGTGGACTGGCACGATATTCCGCAGATCAACGTGTCCAGCTTTGAGCATATCCGCGGGAAGTGCTGCCGGAGTGTATTCCTTCATCTGTACGAGGATCACTCCATGGGTGTGTTCTTCCGCAACCATGATGAGCATGTGTTTTCGGAGTGTTATTTTCCGGCGAAAGGGAATTATTCTGCTTCGTGGAACAATCAGTGAATCATCTCACAATGCCTTGTGAGCCTGTTCACCGCATTCTTTTTTCCAATGATTGCAATTTCCAGATATTCCAGTTCGTCCGTGCCGGCGGCAGACATCATTTCAAGAATAATGAAACACCTGCTCAAAAGCGATGCTTGCCCGCTCAAAGGGAAATTTTTCCTTATCCACCGGCACTTCTGTAAATCCGAATTTCCGGTACAGATGGACCGCATGGACACATTTGTGATTGGATACGATCACGATTTTTTCTACATGCCGCTGTTTCGCATAGTCAATGCAGGCTTACCTGCTACTACATTTTAGGTAGTTGATAGGCTAATTTTGAGGCGGTTGTTAATCCGCCTTTTCTTTCTCTCTTTAGGTAGTTTCTCCATTCATAACAATATTGATCTGCGTATTCTCATCTGCATAGCCTTTTTCATAGTACAGAGCTATAATCTCCTCCACGCTGTAGCCCATAAGGGAGTAGCTAAAGATAAGATACTTTCTAGGCTTAGCCTTGCCCTCTACAGGAGCTACGCCTACATAAATCTTGTTAAACACCTGCTTAAGATCGCCATTTGTGAGGTTATCCGCATCTAAGGAGAGGATCCGCTTAATGTACTGATTATATTTTTTCCATTCCTTTTTAATCGTTTCCTCATAGAGCTCATTGGTTTTTAACCTCTGCTCCAGCTCCTCGATCTCCTCATTAAGCCCCTTAACCTCTTTCTGGTAGAGCTCCTTACTCATTAAGCCCTCTGAGTAATCATCTAAGAGGATACCCTTTTTACGCTCCACTTTGCGGATCTGGGCTCTAATAGCCTCCATATTATCCGCCTCGTGATCCAGCTCGTACATAATCCGTAGATATGCCTTAAAATTAGTCTTTAGAGCCCCTCCATCACGCTCTCTAATATCATTCTGGAGCCAGCGGATCTCCGCCTGTACCTGCTCTATGGCTACATCCTCATTTATACCATATTTATTATTACATCTAAGAGTACCATACTGTGTATAATTTCTACAACCCCAGAAATAGCCTAGATCCGATCTGGTACCGTCTTTCTTTAGCCCTCCGTGCCTTTTCTGCCTAGTGTACTTAACTCCGCAATCCTTACAGTAGAGCATAGAGCTAAGCAGGTGCCCTCCTGTATTTTTACCCTTAAAGCTCTGGGTAGAGTAAACAGCCTCTCTAGCCCTAAGGATCTGTACTGTTTTATCCCATACATCATCCTCAATCAGCCTAAGAGCTGGGAGCTCGTGGATATACTGATCCTTTAGCGGTACCTTTTTCTGTTTATCGGTAGCCATCCAGCCCTCTTTCTCCACAATATGAGATCTATACATACCCACATAGATAGAGTTTCTTAAAATACCGCCTATCTGCTGTCTATTCCAGAGCTTACCCTGTTTAGTAGGGTGCTCCTCCAGCATTTTATTAAGATGAGTAGAGATACCGTAAACGCTCATATCCTGCTCTGTAAAGAGCTTAAAGATATACCTTACAGTTTTAGCCTCATCCTCGTTTATAATAAGCCCTCCCTCAATTTTATCATAGCCAAAGGGAGCATTACAGATCCATTTACCCGCTTTTTGCCTCTGCCTAATGCCGAATTTTACATGATTACTCTTACTAGAGCTCTCCTCCTGTGCCACACTAAAGAGGAGGGTTAATTTCATCTCGCTTTCTTCCTCCAGCGTATTTATACAGTAATCCTCAAAAATAACTCCCACTCCGATCTTTTTTAGATCTCGTATGGTCTGTAATCCATCTACCGTATTTCTGGCAAATCTGCTCACGGATTTAACATAGATAAAATCAAACTTCCCCAGTTTTGCATCCTCTATCATCTGCTCAAAGGCTTTCCTTATCTCCAGACAAGTACCAGAAATGCCCTCATCAATATACAGAGCTGGGAGAGGCTCAAAAGTACCATTTTTCCTATAAAGCATCCCATAAGGAGAGGGTAAGTAACCATCCCCCTTAAATTTTTCCTCATAATACGCTTTCTGGCTCTCTATACTGGTTTTCTGTTTCTCGTGGTTAGTAGAAACTCTACAATATGCTACACATCTTTTAGCCATCCTGTAAACCTCCTTTAGTGATCCTGTTTCTCGCCTCTCTTTTGAGGCTTATATATCATAATCACGGAGAGAGTTTAATTTTAGATAGCCCCTGTATAAAAACATACAGCCCATATATAAAAAATAAGAGGCTAAGGATACACTCCCTAGCCCCAGCTCATACCAGATTAAAGCCTATGATCTCTCCAGCCTCTAATACTGGCTCTATATTCCCTTTATTCCGCTCCCAATGGTCTTTTATATATACCGCCTGTGAGCCATCCTCTAGGGTATAGCCCTCTACGCATATATCCCCATCCTCTAGGGTATGTATCCTAAAATCTATACGCTCTACGATCCTTAGCATTGTTTACCCTCCATAGCTTTTAATACCACCCTGTGAGCCTCATACAGCCCCTCCAGAGCCTCTCTAAGATCTTTAGGCATATCTACACCATAATTATCTAAAGCGTGTCCTACCTGCCTGTAGCCTCTCTGTATATCGCTCTGGAGGCTCTTATAGTAGGAGCTCTCTATAAACTTATTTTCCACCTAAAACATCCTCCTTAAAGGTCTTTCTGTGCTTACAGCTCTGGGGCTTTTCCTTTCCTGCCTCCTCCAGATAGATTAAACAGTACTTAGGATCCCCAGTATCAAAGATACAGCCCTCACAGCTTGCCTCCTGTGTGCCTTTCTCCGAAAACCAGCCTTTAGTATCTGGCTTACCATATTTATTTAACAAATCGCCTAAGCTCATAATCTGTACCTCCTGCAATATCATAATCACATTATACCTCATTTTTTAGGAATAAAAAAGAAAAAAGGCTACAACCTGCAATTAAGCAAGCTGTAGCCTCTCTCCGAAAAATACACATACCGAAACACGCTGAAATGTGCTATATAAGATCCCCAGTAAGGAGTAACTGGTTATCTTGATAAAGCCCCTCGTAAGTGGCTTATATCCGTATTTATTTTACCTCTGTAATAAGTTTATCTTTTCTACGCTTGATGTAGGATCTCATTCCCTCAATAGCATCCTCACGCTCTAAAGTAAGCTGGTTATGATCGGCTCCCTCACTAAAGGTATAAGAGCGGTTTACCATTTCTGGATCTGGGAGTTTCTGCAACGCCTCCCATTCCTCCTGTGTTCCGATCCACACTCTACCTTTACCATCCTCTGTAGGCTTATAAATAGTAGGTACCACACCTACGCTAAAAATAGTATCGTGTGCTACCATCAAGTACGCCTGTTCACTTCTAAATGTTACTCCCATTTTTACCTCCATTTGTTAATATATTTTAGGCTTTTCTGCCTTTATAAACCTTATCTACGCCTAAGCATACTGGAATACTTTAGATCCCACTCTGTAGGCTCCTCCTGTGGCTCTGTAGCCTTTACAGGCTCCTTAGGCACCGCCACAGGCTCCATAAAATACGCCCCTGTAATATGCTCTGCCTCCTCATCACAGGATAGCTCTACAAAATCTGTATTATTGCTACCTCTGCTCTGGATCCACTTACGCATATTATAGATCTCTTTTGCATCCGTGAGAGTTAGCTGATTATGATCTTTACCCTCACTAAACAGGTAAAACTTACCTCTAGCTGTTTCTGTGTTTGGGAGCACTACTGTAGCCCCTACAAAATGAGGAGCTTTATATATCTCCAGTTCCTCCGCATAACTTGCACCATACACAGGGCTAGCTCCGTTTACATCCCAGTAGCCTACCTGCCTGTAAGCTCCCTCAGTACACATAAATACCGCTCTCATAGCTTACCCCTCCTTAGGCACACTCTGTCTAAGCTCCTGTAATTTGAGCTCCAGCTCCTTAATATAGCCCTGTGCCTCTTTTGTCTTTCCCTCTGCCTGTATAATCTCTTTGCCATCAGCTACGATCCTCTTAATCGTGTTATAGCAAAACATACACCCAGCGGAGAGATCCTCTAATTTATCCTCTACTGTTTTAACTTGCATAACGCTAACCCTCCTAATAAACTCTGTTTCTGTCTGGCTGTCTTACCTTGCTACCGCCTACTAGCCAGAGATACTCTTTAATATCCTTAATAGCCTCCAGAGCCTCCGCCTCATAAGCTCCGCCTTTAATCAGCCTTTTCTCTTGTAGCTGGATCTGCTCCAGATCCTCCTTATAAGCCTTTTTGGATACATAGTAATATACTGCATCCGTTTTATAGCTCTGCTTAAAATGCCACGCTAAAGCGGAGAGCCTAGCTATGATCTGCTGATTGATCGGAGCTGTAGTACTAATGGCGATAAGATCCATTCTGTTTTTATAAAACTTTCTCTCCAGCTCCGCCTCTCGTTTCTTGAAATTCATATTACTTGCCCTCCTTTTTAGCTTTCCGCTTGCTAGGCTTTTCTCCCAGCAATACAGCGATTTTATCAAGCCTATCCTTATCCTCTTTGGAGAGCTCCACAGGAGCCTCACAGCTCTTTAGCGTTAATGTAGAGCCCTCTACAGCCTGTACCACACTCAAATAGAGATTACCTGCGGATCTGTAGCCATTTGTTAAAGCATTACAATCTACCGCCTTTATTTTGCCCTCTTTCATTTTATTAGTGGTAATGATAATACTATCCGCTGATTTTACCGCCTTTTCTAAGAGGCTCTTTACATCCAAATGCTCCATACTAGCACCTCCATCTCTCACTCAATCCCTGCCATAGCCTTATAGATCTCATCCAGCTTATCCTTAGCATCCTGTGAGAGCTCTCTAGTACAGCCTTTATTTAGATCCTCTGTGCCTCCAGCATCCGCTCTATCCCTATTGAGCCTCATCTGCTCCGCATATATCGCACTCCTAAGGGCATTTGTCATAGCGTTAGCATTAGTAGCGGTCATTTCTCCACGCTTTACAGAAAATGCTATAGCTACACAGGTATCTCTAAGAGCCTCCAGCGTTACAGGGGGCTCCGCTTTTTTCTTTCCTGCCACGCTAAGCACCTCCTACAATCAAGAAAGAGAGGGGGAGGGGGTATATACCAACCCTTTCCGCTCTCTTTTTATTTTCCATTCAATTTCTCCAGTTTTACTTACAATCTGTTTCTTTTTCCTGTTTCTCTGGCAATACACCTAACGCTAACAGTATCCATACATCCTCATTTGTGAGAGTAGGATTTACCTCTATAATACCATCCTCTCTAGCTCTGCCTATCAGCGTTAATACTGCACTATGTAGCTCCTGAGATACTACCTTACGCTCCAGAGCATCTCTTTCCTCTTTATGGGTATCCAGATAATCAATAATCTTTCTATCCATATCTACCTTTAACTGTGCCTGTACTATATCCATAGTAAGATCCTTTTTAGCCATCTTTTCCGCCCTCCGCTCTTTTTTTTATCGGTATGCCTTATCACTCATTCTAAGGAGGCTATAAAACTCGTGATCCTCTTTACGCTGTTTCTCCGCCTCCAGCCTTGCCTCAGCTCTTTCCTCTGCCTCTCTAATTATTTTCTCCTCTGCCTCATTATAGAGCTCTATAAGCTCCTCTAGTCCTTTCTCTCCAGCCTCCGCTACTGTAACAGAGTTAATACCTGCGTACTCTCTAAGGAGCTGTACCTGCTTAGGATCCTCCGTAGAGTAGTAGTGGTTTACAAACTGCACAGTAATAGATAACTCCTTAAAGGATAGGGATAGATAAGGCTGAGCTGATATAAAAGTTACTCTTTGCATTGTATTCTCTCCTTAACAATATATAAGGGGATGATCTTACAGCCCTCTTTGGAGCTTTTCTCTGGCATAATCCTTACTGCCCCTGCATCTAGGAGTACTTCTTTTACCCACTCAAAGGTATTCACTTCCTCTATCTGCTCATCATCCCTTATCTCTCGGAGCATCTGCTCCATCTCCTTATATATCTGTAGCCTCTCAGTAAAATCGGAGCCTTTTATCCTTGTCATAAGTTTTAAGTACTTACCCATAGTGAGTACATTAGAGGAGTTACGCACTCTCTCATAATAGGGCTAGCCTTAGCATTTCCCAGCCCTTTAACGCTGGCTCTGGTCTGCTCTACCTGCTCCGTAAACTGCTTTTGTAGCTTAAGGTTTTTCTGCATAGTCGCATATATATTATCTTTCAAAGATAACCTTGCTCCAAACTCGATCATTTCCACACACCTCCTTTTTGAGTAAAATTAAAGAGGGTAGCATTATACCCTCTTAGTCTTTCCATAATATTTTTTGATTTTATCAGCCAGCTCATATAGAGCTTTATCCCTCTCCTGTGAGGGTAGCTCTAATATAGCTAAGGTTTCCTCCGTAAATGGGGTAAGCTCTGTACCTGTAACTCCGTAAGGCTCTACCAGATCCAAGAGCTGTAGCTTTATACCTACTTTATCTATGTTACTCTTTGCCATAGCTTACACCAGCTTTACCATATTCTCAATTTCAGCATCCGCAGCGTGGGGATGAATAGATCTCAAAGCCTCTCTAAGGGCTCCTTTGCCATCATCCGCCTTAGATCCTGCTACAGGGGTACTTACTGCCTCTGGCTCAATACCCAAAGCTCTAAGAGCCTCTGGATCCGCTTGCATCAGCTCAGCTCTCTTAGTACGCATACGCTCAGCATCAATAATATCTGCGTTATCCTGCTCCCAGATCTCTTTTCGTTTAAGGAAAATATCAAGATCAGCTTTAGCCTGCTGGAGCTGGAGCTTAGCCTCTCTGTACTTGCCCTCTGGATCCTGCATATACTTAACCAGCTCTTGACTAATCCAGAGCTCCTTATTATTATCCTGCATACCACGCTTAACAAGATCTGCATACTCAGCCTCTAAAGCCTTTCTCTTAGCACTAAGGAGCTCCTCAGGCTTGCCCTCCAGATCCTTTACCTGCTTACTTACCCTTGCTACAGCCTTAACCAGCCCAGCATAAGGGAGATTATACATAGCATCCTGCTCTGTACGCATCTGCTCAGCTTTAGCTCGTCTATCAGCAAACTTTTTACTAAGCATACCGCCTACAATATCATTCATCTCTGCATCGGATTTACCACCATACTTACGCTCATACTCCATCTCTGCATCTGTTTTCAATTTTCCTACATAGTTATACATTTTTATTACCTGCCTTTCTGCTTTCTTTGTGAATAATAAAATCTCCGTAACTGGAGGCGGTAATCATCATACTAGGTCTACCGTTTTTACCTGTTTTCGGATATACCGCTACCAGCTCTCCACGCCTTACCATATTTCTTACTGTTTGGGTAGTTCTACCCAGTAACTCCGCTGTGGTATCTAATGTAAATAGTACTCCCATCTCTGCACCTCCTTATTATCCCTTCATAAGTATAGCCTGCATTTGAGCCCAAAATATGTATTGATTTTTATAAAAACTTCAAAAACTTTTATAAAAACCTCCTCTCATAAGATAGGGCACATTTTAGGCTAAAATGTGTATTGCTCCCTAAAAAAAAGGAGGATCCCAGATCACTAAGGATCTAAGCTCTCCAGTTCTTAGTAAATTACTAAGGAAAGAGGGTAGAGGAGGCTCCGCCTCCCTAAATCTCTTTAAGAGATTTAGCTCTTTTCCTTAGTCCTTATATTTTATTATTGGGTGTAAATTTTACTACACCAAAGGGAAAAATTTACTACACCAAGCGGAAAATTTTACTACACAAAACAGCAAAAAAGAGAAAAATTTACTACACCATTTTTAATAATAGTGTAGTAAATTTTACCATACTAAAAATATCTTTCCGTTTCTTTCTCTACCTGTGGCTTAAACTTGTCCGATACAGGGACTTTTTCTAAGTTCACTTTGTAGAAAGTCTTTTCATAGGCTCTGCCTCGTTTTTCCCTCTCTACAGAGATAAGCTCATTAGCCTCCAGCCCCTTTAGTGATGTTGATACCGATTTTCTAGTAGCTCCTGTAATCTCTGCAAACTGTGAAAGGCTATAAAAGCAAGATCGCTCTCCATCGTAAGAGTATCCATAGATTATGGCGTAAATCTCCTTATCTATCCCTGCAAGCCTCTTTTTAGTAGTTTTCTTTGCACCTTTTTTAGGATCTATCTCTAAGTAGCTCATCCACTTGTAAACCGTATAAAAGGTGTCTATTTCCAGCTCCTTATAATTACCTTTAGCCATATCACGCCTCCACCACCTCAAACTCTAGATCCTGCATCTTTAGCCCCAGCACATTAGCTACCTTTTTCCATAAACGGATAGAGGGGGTAGTGATACCGGCTTCACATAGTTAAAGATATTTCTTCTATATGAGTGCCTATTTTGTGTTTTATAGGCACTCATATTCCATTTTTTAATCAATTTTGCCGATAAAGCGGTAATAAATTTCAATCGGCTGAGCTTTCATGCCGTTTTT
>JAFUPV010000022.1 GCA_017472605.1 Lachnospiraceae bacterium | reverse complement strand
TGGATCGATTTGGAGAATTGCATTATACAATCAATTACTGCTGAATGAAAAAAGGTGAATGGAAAAAAATAAAAAATATTTCAAAATGCTGTTGACATTTTTGAAGGTTTATAGTAGAATACTATTTGCGTCACGGTAAACGACTGCGATGACGGGGTGTGGCTCAGCTTGGCTAGAGCGCCTGGTTTGGGACCAGGAGGTCGCAGGTTCGAATCCTGTCACCCCGATTGATTACCAAGACGATAAGCCTGTGCGGGTGTAGTTCAATGGTAGAACACTAGCCTTCCAAGCTAGATACGTGGGTTCGATTCCCATCACCCGCTTGCCGAAAGGCGAAAAGAATATGCGCGAGTGGCTCAGTGGTGGAGTATCGCCTTGCCAAGGCGAGGGTCGCGGGTTCGAATCCCGTCTCGCGCTTGTAAAACCCTTGAAAAATCAAGGGTTTTCTTTTTTTTGTTGCTGGAGCGTTCCGGAAACTTCTTACGAAAATGAAAATTGACAGCAGCCGTTTTGGCTGCAGCAAAAGCAGTCATTCCGATGAACACAGATGTGCATTCCGCAATGGTTCATCCAATGACTGCTTCTTTTTTATTCTTTCCATGGAACCAGATCCGTTCGTGAAAAAACGCGGCAGATTGATGAAAATGTAATTTGACAAAAAAATATTGCGAATTTGAGTAATAGACCTTGCAAAAAGAGCACATTTGGGTTATATTATAAATGTAACATGGAAATGTGCACTTCTGCTTGGGAAATTTTTTTAGAGTGCTATCCCCCAATACAGACATAGTAGTCCCCACATTACGAATTTCCACTGAATTCGAAACAGGCTACACTAATGGTAATACATTCCAGAAGGAAGGGATACCATGGATGAAATAGCTGTATTGGACCGGATCCGGAGTCTTTGCCGGGTCAGGAACTGGAGTCTGTATCGGCTGTCGAAAGAAAGTGATATTCCATCGAATACACTATATAACATGATGAGTCGGACAACAACGCCAACCATATCGACAATCTTAAAGCTTTGTGACGGATTTGGCATAACACCATCACAGTTTTTCAGAGAGGACGAGACGGAATGGCCGGAACTGACACAGGAACAGCTGGAGCTTCTCCAGCGCTACGATCAGATTGATGACAGGAAGAAAGAATTGCTGCTGACATATCTGAGAGGGCTGTCAGAATAACAGAGACACTGGTTTGGGATTGCACCAATTTCTTTATATCGAAGCAGAACGGATAGAGAAAGGATGGGCAATCAGCATGAAGTTAAAAGACGTGGCAAAAGACTATATGGGTTGGAGAAAGACGCAGAGACCGGATGCGGAATCCAACGGGCATTATCCGAATGCGGCGGGCATGTCGGAGGAGGAGTATGAGACTATGATCCGGTACATCAAAACCAGGGATGAGTGCAGAGACCCGGAGAAGGCTGCATTTATGGAAGCTTGCAACAAAAAAATCGCAGCGCAGGAACGAAAAGAAAGTATGTATCTGCTGTTGACAGTGGTATTGTATCTGGTGATCGCCGCAGCGGTCATTGGAGTGATTGTTTTTATTGCCGGTCAGCCCGGATGAGACAGCCGGCTGAGCCTCAGACACAGATTTTGAATAGACAGATAAACAAAACTGCTGCACGATTGGGGAACGCTCCCCAATCGTGCAGCAGTTTTGTTTATTCCGGATTTTTATCATTTCCCGTGCGGAGCGGATCCGGCAGGGAGGGCTGAGTGGCGGCAGAGCAGCATTGATACTGATAATCGCGCGGGGAACACCCTTCCACCTTTTTGAATACTTTGCTGAAGTAAAAGGCGTTTTCAAAGCCAAGCTGGTCGGCAATCTCATAGATCTTCATCGTGCCGCCCTGAATCAGCTCCTTTGCCCGGCTGATCTTCATCTGCGAAACATATTCGCTGAAGCCGCAGTCGGAATATTTCTTAAACAGCAGGCTGAGATAGCTGGGGCTGATGCCGAAAGCGGCAGCCACTTCGTTCAGCGACAGTTTTTCTTCCACATGTTCCTGGATGTATCGGCGGACACCGCTGACAATGTGATTTTTATAGTCCTTCTTCCGCTCTTCGAAGAAGTGGCAGAGACCGTCGCAGAGCGTGCGCAGCCAGTCCATGACCTGACCGGCAGTCGTCAGAGAGTAGAGGCTGCGGTAACCGGCCGGGCTGGCGGAGAAAATAGAAGAAACAACCGTTTCCCCGTCTGAGATCAGAGAGAGGGAGAGGTAGAGAATGTTGCTGGCTGCGTCCATTGCCTGAACATAGTGGTCCGGATGTTCCGCAAACAGGTCGGTAATAGAAGTTACCAGATCAGACAGCTTCTGGGCATCATATTCCTCGTAGGCCCGGGCGATGGAGTCCTTAAAGAGCGACATGTTAAATACATGCTGCCGTGAGTGAGAGGACTTTGAGTCCGGGAGCAGGAACGGGGTGGATGGATCAGTCTGAGTAAACAGATGGCGGGCTGCCTGGAAGGATTCATGGAGAGCGAGAGGGCTGATCACAGGTGTTCCGCAGGCGCCGGTCAGCTCCGCGCCATAGTAGCTTTTCAGCATGGCAGAGGCATTTCCGACCGCGTCAGTCAGCAGCTGATTTCGCCTTGCTTCCTCACCGGATGGAAGAAGAAAGAGAACAGCCAGATGCCGGGCATCCAGCGGGACACAGTAGCAGGAGTGATAGCGGGGAAGGATGTTCTGAAGCATATCCAGTGAGCTGGCATACAGATCCATCTGCTGTCTGGCTGTCATTTCAGTCAGTTTTGCGCTGGACAGCTGAAAATAGCAGGTGACAAAGGCGGAGAAGCCTTCAAAGGAGAGTCCCAGATCACGGCATTCCAGCTGAAACTGCTCTTCATTTTCAAACAGATTGTTAAGGAGACGGATAAAGAAACGTTCCTTATAGAACTGAAGAAAACGGGGCGGCTCAGGGGCGGGGGGAGCCAGCTCATTCAGGCGGTGCAGTGCCTGCTGCAGCGCCTGATCCAGCGTGTCCGCAGTCAGCTCCAGCTTGACCAGATAGTCAATGACACCGAGGGTCAGAGCCTCCTTTGCCAGATGGAATTCTTCGTAGTTAGTCAGAATGATAAAAACAGGAATCTCTCCGTACTTTCTGCGGCAGGTGCGGATCAGCTCCAGCCCATCCATTTTCGGCATGCGGATATCCGTAATCACAATTTCCGGGCGTTCCTGCTCGATAATCTCCAGCGCCGCGCAGCCATTGGAAGCTGTCTGGCAGAGCTGGAGCCGATGGGAGGAATTCTGAAGCAGTGTCTTGATGCCGATCAGAACAAGCGGCTCATCTTCTACAATTAATACTTTCATATGGTTATCCTTTCTCAGGAGACGGATTCGCTGACCGGAGCCGGTCAGGAAGCAGGATTGTCATGGCAGTATGGTCGCCGGGGACGCTTTCGACAGACAGTCCATAGCCGGAACCAAATGTGTACTGGATTCGTTTGTGAACGCTGGCAATGCCCAGTTCACGGAAGAAATTGGTTTTCTGCGGATCTTCCTGTGTCAGGAGCGCAGCTGCTTTTTCCGCAGTCATGCCGATTCCATTGTCTGTGACTGTGATCTGGACGAGACCTTCGGACGGGCGGAACGCATGGATGGTGATCAGTCCGGCATCTCCTTTCGGCTCGATTCCGTGAAAAATTGCATTTTCCACGATTGGCTGAAGCGTGAAGCGCATGATGCCGCATTGATAAAGGGTCTCTTCCTCGACCTGGATATCAAGGGAGATGGCTCCGCCGTAACGGTATTTCTGAATCGTAAAATAATCATGGATCAGATCCAGTTCTTCAGAAAGAGGAATGATCGTATGGTTTCCCTTGGATATGTTTTTCAACAGGCGGGAAAGCGCCGTTGTCATGTCGGCAATTCCGGGCGCGTTCTGAATCGTAGCCATCCATTTGATGGAATTCAGTGTGTTATAGAGAAAATGGGGATTGATCTGGCTCTGAAGGAGACGGTATTCATAGTCCTGTTTCTCCTTTTCATCAGCGAGACGTTTGTCCATCAGCTGGACAATGTTGGCAGCCATGGCGTTCATGCCTCTGCCGATCTGACCAAACTCGTTGTCCCACTCCAGTTCCGGATTGGATGAAAAGTCGCCGGCGGCAATCTGCTTCATGTGCGCGGTCAGCTTGCGGACCGGCTGGTTTACCAGACGCTGCAGATAGAGATTCAGAACAATTCCGGTGAAGAAAACAACAAGGAAAATCAGGGCGATCAGGATGAGAAACGTACTGTTCTGTTCATGGAGTTCCTGATCAGAAATACTCTGAACCAGATACCAGCCGGGGATGCTGATCGGTCTGGATACATAGTAGAAACGGTTTCCGGAATCCTGACTGCGGGAAACGGCTGTCGTTTCGTAGAGCAGGCCGCTGACCGGGAAGGGAACCGCCTGATCCAGGATCGAAGTCGGCACAAAAACATCTCCCTGGAGAAGATAGGCATGACCGGGAAGCAGAAGATACATGTCCCGGCCTTCCATGGAAGCATATGTATGGAAGGCATCGGCAAACAGCGCAGTTGATACTTCCATAAAGATGCATCCGGTCACGGCGGAGGAGTAGGTGTGATAAATGGGACGGATCATGGGAAGAACCTGTTTTGGTGAGATGGAACGGAACGGATCATCAATCAGCCCCATGGAAAAATTGTAGTCATATCCCTTCAGACTTTCTTCCAGGTAGTCCAGCGTCTGCATGATGTCAAGAATGTTGGACGAGGTGGAATAGGAGGCGGAAATGATCTGAATGTATTCTTCCATCCCGGAAGTGATCAGAAGCCGGGCGATGTAACTGCTCAGCGGTGTGTTCAGATACTGGCTGTTCAGCTGCTCCCATGCTTCCAGCTTTACCGACGGATTGTTTGTTGCGCTTTGGGCAAAGGCAGTGATGGAGCTGTGATTCTGACACCAGCGGACCAGGTCGTCCAGGCTGCCAAAGGAGGAATCCAGTGATTTGGCGGCGAATTCCAGGTTGGATTCTGTCGAACGGATCAGGTCATTGCGCAGATAGCGTGTGTAGATTACATAGCTGACTGCGGAAACGGAAATGCCCATGATCAGGGAAAAAACAACGGTGATCAGGACAATTTTTGATTGAATCGTCCGGAAGCGGAGCTTAATGGCATTCGCTTTCGAGGAGGGATGCTTCATGGGATGTCCTTTCTGTCTGTGAAAACAGCTGGCACAGATTGCGTGCCAGACGGTTTTCGAATCGTGAAACGGTCTTATTTTTAAGCTAATCATAACGAATTTAACCTGCTTTTGCAAGAAAAAGAGCAGGTTTGATAAAAAAAGTATAGGAATTAAAAAATAGTATATGAAATCAGAGCAGATCTGTCTGGTTGCGAGCAGAAAAAGTAAATAAAATCCGGCAGGTATTTAAAAAATATTTGATGTTCTTTTTGCATAAAATGCGATAGACTGTAGTCAGCAAAGGGCGAAAAGCACGTTTGTGTGAAATGCCCGGAATCATGGAGGTAAGAAAATGAGAACAATGAAGAGAGCAGCAGCGCTTGTTCTGGCAGCAACAATGGTAAGCGGACTGTCCACAGCAGCAATGGCAGAGGAGGCATCCGGTGAGGTAACATTAAAGTGGGCGATCTGGGATCAGGAAACAACCGCATACTGGGAGGACCTGAAGGAAGCATATGAAGCAAAGAATGAAAATGTAACCATCGAGCTGGTTGACCTGGGCTCCAGCGATTACATGACCGTTCTGGCTACTCAGCTGTCCGGTGATACTTCCGCATTTGACGTAGTTACCATCAAGGACGTTCCGGGCTATGCAACGCTGGTTCAGAAAAACGTAATCGAGCCGCTGGATTCCTACATCGAAGAGGCAGAGATCGATCTGACCAAGTACAGTGGAACCACCGATCAGGTAACGGTTGACGGTTCTCTTTATGAGCTTCCGTTCCGCAGCGATTTCTGGGTAGTTTTCTACAACAAGACTCTGTTTGACAATGCAGGTCTGGAGTATCCGACCAATGATATGACCTTCGCTGAGTATGACGAGCTGGCAAGAGCCGTTACAAGCGACGAGTTCGGCAATGAGGTTTATGGTGCGCATTATCACACATGGAGATCCGCTGTGCAGCTGTTTGGCGTACTGGACGGCGAGCACACCATTCTGGACGGTGAGTATGACAACTTTAAGGAGTACTATGAGCTGGTTCTGAATCAGGAAGCAGATGGAATCTGCCGTACATATACCGATCTGAAGACGGAAGGTCTCCACTATTCCGCAGCGTTTTCCGGCGGTGATGTTGCGATGATGAACATGGGTTCCTGGTACATCTCCACACTGATGACCAATCTGGCAAACGGTGAGTATGACAGTGAGCTGTGCGGCAACTGGGGTATGGTAAAATATCCTCACGCAGAGGGTGTTGAGGCTGGTTCCACGCTTGGTACCATCACTGGTATCTCCATGACTACCGGCTGCGCAGACAAGGATGCTGCATGGGATTTCATCCAGTTCGTAAGCGGTGAGGAAGGTGCAGAGGTTCTGGCTTCTTCCGGTAACTTTCCGGCAATCATGAATGAGGGTATCGCTGAGATCATCTCCGGTCTGGAAGGATTCCCGACCGACGAGGCAAGCATCGAGGCACTGAATGTATCCAACCTGTATCTTGAGGTTCCGTATGCGGAGAGCGTATCCGAGATCAACTCTGTTCTGGATTCCTATCATGGAAGCATCATGAGCGGCGAGATGACCATCGACGAAGGTATCGCAGCAATGGAAGAGGAAGTTGGCAAGATCATCGGCGCTGAGGAAGATGAAGAGGCTGAGGAGACAACTGAGGCAGAATAATCCGACCGAACGTGTCGCAGGCACGTTCGCCTGGATGCAGGGGCGATCCGACCGAACGTGTAAGTAAATGACGGGAATTTCCGGGCTGAACATGGATGTCAGGCATGCATCCCTGTCCGGCCCGGTTTGTGTAACTGCGGGAACTGCATGAACCGATGCCGGTTGCCCGCAGAAGGCTGCAGCAGGTTTCATGGGACGTTTGCGCGTGGCAGCCGAAAAAACAGGTACACAGGTACCTGACCAGTAAAAGGAGGACGGGAGAATGGGTAAGATGTCACCACAGGCAAATGCGGAAAAAATCGCATCCCTCCAGGCGGAGATGGACCATGTCATTCCCCAGCTGTTAAAAGAAGAGGATATTGAGAAAAAGAAAGAAATGACTGCTCTGGTTGACCGAAACCGGAAGCAGATCGCAAAACTGAAGAGCGGAAAGCGGATCAGCAAGGATACCAAACGGACACTGATCGCATATTCCTTTATTGCGCCTAACTTCATCGGATTTGCTGTTTTTACGCTGATCCCGGTGATTTTCGCCTTTGCGCTGGCGTTCATGGAATGGGATGGCAGCAATCCAATGAAGTTCGTCGGAATTGACAATTTTGCCCGCCTTCTGGATGACACATTCTTCAAAGCGGCGCTGAAAAACACACTGATCTACTGTGTGGGAACAGTCCCGCTGACGCTTGTGGCATCGCTGGCACTGGCAATTCTCCTGAATCAGAAGGTAATCGGACGCGGAATCTTCCGTACTCTGTCCTTCTTCCCCTATGTTGCGTCGCTGGTAGCAGTAACCGCTGTCTGGAAGATGCTCTTTTCCAAGTCGGGACCGGTCAACGCGATTCTGTACTATGTATTTGATGTGCCGTCCAAACAGCTGCCTCAGTGGTTTACCGGAAATCTGGTGCTGGTCAGCTATGTTCTGTTCAGTGTCTGGAAATACATGGGCTATTACATGGTCATCTATCTGGCCGGTCTTCAGGGAATTT
>JAFUPV010000021.1 GCA_017472605.1 Lachnospiraceae bacterium | reverse complement strand
TCGTCCGTCCACAATTGTCATAACGGCTCTTCCGTTTACCTTTGCTCCGTGGAACGGTGTGTTCTTTCCTTTTGATACAAAGGAATTTTTATCGATCACATATTCGCAGTCCGGGTCAATGAGAACGACGTCCGCACACTTGCCCACACCAAGACTTCCCTTGTCAAGGCCAAGTACCTTTGCCGGATTTGTACTCATCTTTTCGATCATGGAAAGCGGGGAAATCCAGCCGGTCTTTACCAGGTTGGTGATGGTCAGCGGAATAGCTGTTTCCAGACCGGTAATACCAAATGGCGCCTGTGTAATCGGTCTCGCCTTTTCGTCTTCATGATGAGGCGCGTGGTCGGTAGCAATGACCTCCATGGTTCCGTCACGCAGCGCCTCCTTCAGCGCCTCCACATCCTCTCTGCTTCGAAGAGGCGGATTCATTTTGTAATTGGAATCTGCGCTGAGAATCTCATCATCGGACATGGAAAAATGGTGCGGGCAGACTTCTGCGGTCAGACGCACACCCATCTTTTTTCCCATTTTCACCAGCTCTACACTGTCCTTCGTGGAACAGTGGCACAGATGAAGCTGGGCTCCGGTTTCTTTGGCAAGGAAAATGTCTCTGGCTGTGATCACATCCTCAACCGAATTGGAAATACCGGGAAGTCCCAGACTTTCCGCTTTCGGTCCGGCATTGATACAGCCGCCGTGAACCAGGTTGATATCTTCACAGTGTGCGAAAACAGGAATGTTCAGCTGGGCTGCGATCCGCATTGCATCCCGGTAAAGATCGGAATTCATGACAGACTTTCCGTCCTCACTGATGGCTGCAGCGCCCTCCTGAACCATTTCTTCAATATCAGCAAGCTCCTGTCCCTGCTGGCCTTTTGTGACAGCGCCGACAGGAAGCACATGAAGCAGATTTGCCGCAGCGGCTTTCGCGCGCACATAGTCAACCATCTCTCCAGAATCTGTTACCGGCTTTGTATTCGGCATCGGACACACACTGGTAAATCCGCCCTTCACAGCAGCACGGCTTCCCGTTTCAACGGTTTCTTTGTATTCAAATCCGGGATCACGGAAATGAACATGAAGATCAATCAGTCCCGGAGCTACCCACTTTCCGGCAGCATCGATGATCCGGTCCGCTTCCTGCACCGGATATGCACCCGGTTCTGTGATCCGGTCTCCGTCGATCCACAATTCGCCAACCGCATCGATACCGGCTGATGGATCGAGAATTCTTCCATTTTGAATGATCAGTTTCATTTTATACCTCCAAGCCAAAGAGTCTCACAGTAAGTATAGCACATATATTCCGGATTAACAAGTCCCGATTCACGGCAATTAACCAGAGCGCTTTTAAACGACACAAAAGCCGCAGGCATACAAAATGTATGATTACGGCTTAGAACATTTCCTATTAATTTCCGATAATTGGCTTTCCCAGTTTTTTCTCAAGCGCACGAATCGCCACGAAATCAGCAATCTGACCGCCGCCAACATAGCACGCAATTGACAATACGGCACTGATAAGAGCAGCGACAACCCACTGCCACATCTCCGTGTATATTCCCATTGCCAGGCATGCCGCTGCTGCTGCCGCCAGCACGATCACTGCAACACCGGAGAACACTCCGATCACAGACGCCTTTTTTGAATGTGCGTATCTCTTAAAAAGCATGTGCATAAAAAATCTCCTTTGAAGTCAAATAATAAGTCTGTGTTTTTTCACACATGGCAAACCGGTTTCCAGCTTAAAGCAGCATGGAAATCAGCGGTATCGTCACTACCGACAGTGTTGTGCTGACCAGAACACCTCTGGACGCAAGCTCTCTGTTTCCCTCATACTGATTGGCAAACATGACTACCATGGAAGCCACCGGCATCGCATTGGTCAGGGTTGCGATTGCTGTCATGTAATCGTTTACATGGAGAAGACGGCAGACAGCCAGTGTCAGAAGCGGCACAAGAAGCAGGCGCACTGCGCAGACACCGTAGCAGCGCCAGTCTGTGACTGCCTCTTTCAGCGGGTAAACGGCAAGGGTGGAGCCGAGAACGATCATGGACAGCGGAGATGTGATTCCTCCTACCATTTCCATGGTCTCCATGATCAGCGCCGGGAACCGGATGTCAAACAGGTAGATCACCAGTGCCGACAGCATCAGGATCAGCCCCAGAGTCACCAGCTTCTTCAGAGCCTCTTTCACAGAACCGGTCTGTCTCTCGCCGGAAATACAGATCACTCCGTAGGTGTAGATGAACACGTTGAAGGCAAAATGAAGCATGGAGGTATAGAACACCGCTTCCGCTCCCAGAACGGACTGTACGACCGGGTAGCCCATGAACGCATTATTGGAAAAGACGATCATGCACTGAACCGTTCCGCTGGTCAGTTTACTGATCCGGAACAGTTTTGCAGCTGCCCAGGCAAAGACAGCAAGCAGTCCATACATCAGAAATCCCGCTGCCAGTACAACAAGAACACTGCCGCGGTTCTGTCCGGACGAAGACGAAACCGCACAGATGATCATGAAGGGGGCAGTTATGTTTACCAGCATGGAAGAAAGCTTTTTATTGCTGTTCACATCCAGGATTCCCGCTTTATTCATCGCGTATCCCAGTGCCATGATCAGAAACAGTTTCACCATCATTCGAAAGACTACACTGACATCCATCTTCTTTCTCCTTTCGTGTCTCCAACAAACAACTATCGAATCTATGTCAAGGCTTATGTTCCCTTTCTCATAAGCCACCCTTATTTTAGCATGGTGCTTTTTTGAAAACAAGTATGCACATTACCAATAATTTTCCTTTTTTCCTTCTATTTTTGTTCAATACTCAATACTTGATTCAGCACATCCGCAACAATTGGAATCGCATGTTTCACCTCTTCAACCGTGTTTGTCTGAGCTCCTACCTCAATGAGCGCGCTTCTTGCTCTCATGTGCAGATTATACCGGTTGCTTCTTACGTAAATACATCGTGTCAGCCCCGGATAATCTGCCATGGTTGTCAGAGCCATCTGAAGACTGAATGCCATGTTATCCTCACGGTACGGATTGACCAGTCCCTCGATCTCTCCTGTCTCGCTGCGGCACATGCCGTTAAAATACATGATCCGTGCAGTCTGTTTTCCGTCAATTTCCTGTACCAGATGAAGATCCTCCCGAACCCCGTCCCGATGCAGATCGATTACGACCTGAATTTCCGGATGTGCCTCCAGAATGGAGGAGATCACAGGCATGGCTTTTGTGTATGCGGGATCCCGGTCCAGCACACCGTCTGTCACATCATAAATTCCTCTGTGATGCATGACCGAGTAGCCATATCCGCGCAGACATTCTGCCAGAAGCTCTCCCATTCCCACCACGGTCTGACTGACATCACCTGGAACAGAGTCAGCGTATGCCTCCTGCGAGTGGGTATGATAGATCAGAATCTGGTATTCTCCTGTCTTTTCAATGGCAAGGGATTTGGATAAAAGCGTCTGCGGGTCCAGCTGTTCTGCTGTCACCGATGTACCGGCGCTGACCACATAAAGCTGGTTCAGAAGAAACTGATAATCCATCATCTGCTCAAAGCTGAAACCGAGAGCCGCCGTCTTTTCGCGAAACTGTTCCAGCCGACTGATTGGTACTGCGGCCGCTGCCGCCGGTTCAGCATTTGCCCCTGCCTCTGTACCTGCATTTGCCGCCTCTGCATATGCCGCTGTCTCTGCATTTACCGCCTCTGCATTTCCCTCTGTCTCTGCATTTTCCACTGTCTCTGCATTCTCCCCTGCCCCAACGGAACCCTGCTGCGCAGCTTTGGCCAGACGTTCCCCGGCCTCAGCCATGGCCAGTTCTCCTGCCGTCGCCTGCATCCGCTGCTCCCCCTTCTGCTCCTCCAGAACATAGGTTACAAGAGGAGACGACCGGAGCATCAGCGCCGAAATCGCATCCTGTGTCAGTTCCTGAACGCAGGACACTGCCCTTCGCTCTGCCCTCCGACAGCTTTCCGGAAACAGAATCCCGTATACATACCACACAACAACAAAAAGCAGGAACCATAAGCCGGCTACAACGGCGCGTTCCTTTTTTCGATTTCCCATCTGCTCCCCCTTCTGTCCTCTCTGTATCCGGTACCAGATCATGCTGCATCGCAGTCATTCGCTGCAGGCAGTTAATACATGCGGCAATCATTACGTTTCATGTATATCGCTTCCGCCCGGAATTTATGCAAACATCCCGTTAAGCACCCGGGAAAGGAGTTGGCTCATCTTCAGAACCATATCGTCCATGTCCTTTGGCGCCACATACAGATTGCCGATCCGCGGCATCAGAACCTCCAGCACCAGATCCCTCTTTTCCTTCTCATCCAGCTCATCCAGCGCACCGAGCAGCTTCTGTCCCTGAAACACCTCATCCATTGCCTGCAGCGCATCACAGACAATGGAAGAAGCGCTGACAACAGTCGGCACACCCACCGCAATCACAGGAACTCCCAGGCTCTCCTCATTCAGAGCCCTCCTGCAGTTCCCGATTCCAGAACCAGGCAGAATCCCGGTATTGGTAATCTGGATGGTCTTCCCCAGCCTGAAACTGCTCCGCGCCGCCAGCGCATCAATGACAATCACGGCATCCGGACAAATCTCCTGACAGACACCTGCCACAATTTCGGCACTTTCCATCCCGGTCTGAGCAAGAACGCCGGGAGCAATTGCTGCCACCCCTTTTTTCCCTTCTTTCACGGCTCTTGATGCAAACAGCTTCTCCACCGTTTCCGGTCCAAGGGCGTCCGCTGTCATATCCGCGTTTCCCAAACCTGCGATCAGAATCGTTTCCCAATGCCCCGGCAGCAGATTCCACAGCGTTTCGGACACGGTATTTTCCAGCTCTTCTGTTCCTTCTCCTGCAAATTCAATCGTCAGATACATCCCCTGCGGTTTTCCCATGACAGCACTTCCATGCTCATTAATTATTTCTATTTTTGTCGTTGTAATCTCATTTTTTCCGTTCACTTTTTTTTCCAGAATCACGCCTGGAATCTCACCTTCTTTTCCCTGTACCCTTTCCTGATTCTCCAATGCCAGATCTGTTTGTATTTCCCACATTTTCTGCACTCTCCCTGCTTTTTGTTTTACATGTAAAACGTTTTTGGCGCACACAATTGTTTTACATGTAAAACGTTTGCGGCGACACACCCAAAAAAAGTTTATTTTTTTTGGAAATATGTATTGACAGATCGGACTTTCTCCGCTATTATATCAACTGTGTGTTTGAGATAGTATTAACTCAAGTTGCAATAATTATTATAAATAATCTGTGGAGGTTTATCATGGCAAATATTAAGTCTGCAAAGAAGAGAGTACTGGTTACCCGCGTAAAGGCTGACAGAAACAAGGCAATCCGTTCCAAGGCAAAGACCTATGTAAAGAAGGTTGAGGCTGCTATCGCTTCCGGCGATAAGGCTGCTGCACAGGCTGCACTGGTTGAGGCAACTGCAGTTCTTTCCAGCGCTACTTCCAAGGGTGTTTATCATCAGAACACTACTTCCAGAAAGATCAGCCGCATGAGCAAGGCTGTAAACGCAATGGCTTAAAAACAGCAAAAATTCAGGGGGAGCAAATGCTCCCCCCTTTTTTTACGCAAGCGCCCTCATCAGACGAACGCCGCCAGCACATCTCTCGCTGTTCACTGCTCCATCGCCCGTCCCGAAGAAATGGACATCAGAACCATCTCCACTGCAATCTGGTCATTCATGTTTCCGCTTTTCACCGCTTCTTCCAGCGAAACACAAAGTTCAACACAGCTGCGGAGCTGTTTGACCGAAAACCGTCTTGCCTGAGTCATCAGCTTACCCGCAATAAACGGGCGCAGCTTCATGTTCGAGGCAATGCTGTCCTTTGTTCCGCCGCCTGCCATCATTTCCTTTACACAGAGCAGCTGGTTCATCTGTCTCGCAATCAGAAACAGAATCCGCATCCCCGGCTCCTTCAGCGCCAACAGGTCATAGTACAATTCCAGCGCTTTTGTCTGATTTCCTTCCGATACTGCCTGTGTCATCTCAAAAATCCGGTTTGTGATTCGTTCCGTGCAGATTGCCTCCACATCCGCGCTGGTCACACCTTCACATCCCATGCAGTAACTGGCCAGCTTTTCCATTTCCATGCGGATGTTTTCCATGTCATCACCTGTTTTCTGAAGAAACAGTTCCAGCGCATCTGATGTAATCCCGAGATTCTGCCTGGACAGACCGGACACAATCCATCGCTTCAGATCCCGGTCCGACTGACGCTGCAGTTCTCCGCAGTATCCGCAGCTCCCCACCGCTTTATACAGTCTGTTCCTCTTATCTACTTCCGATTCCACAAAAACAAGATGACAGGTCTCCGGAAGCAATTTTACCAGATCGATCCATCCGTCCTGCACTGTGCCCTTAAACAGACCGGTGCCATCCAGCAGAATCAGTCTGCGCTCTGCAAAAAACGGCATGGTCATCGCCAGATCAGACACAGCCTCAAGAGAGACTCCTTTTCCCTCAAAATAGGAAAAATTCATCGTATCCTCACCCGAGATTGCCTGTTTCAGCTGTTCTTTGTAGGAACGGACCAGATAGGTCTCCTCTCCAAACAGGAGATAGACAGATTCAAATGTTTTTCCTTTGATATCCTGCCGCAGCTTTTCCATTGATTGTCTTTCCTTTCTGCCAGCATTTCTGCTGTAGCACTTCTGTTTATTTCAGATATTCATCCAGCCAGAACCGTTTTCCATCAGTTGTAATCGTAACTGCTCCGCTTTCCGCGGTAACATAGCAATCCATTCCCGCCTCCTTCAGGCGGACAAGAACCTCCTCGTGGGGATGTCCATAGGAGTTTTCAGCGCCACAGCTGATCACTGCAGCCGAAGCGTCCAGGTGACTCAGCCATGTTTGCGAAGACGAATAGCGGGATCCGTGATGTGCCACTTTTAACACATCCACACCAGTATTCAGTTCCATCTCCTGCTCTGAGCTGATGTCACCGGTAAAAAGCATGGAAAAATCACCATAATCCAGCCGGAAAACAAGTGACGAGTCATTGGTATCTCCATAGGTTTCCCCTTTTTCCGGATGGAGAATCTCCAGCCTTATTTCCCCAAATGCAGCATGCTCTCCCGCTCCAAGAAAGAGAACCGGACAGCCGGCTTCCTCTGCCAGGGCAATGACTTCCGAGAAATCTTCCCGGACAGACGGATAGTCCGGTAAAATCAGCCGGCAAATCCGGATGTTGCCGCGCGTAAGCAGCTCCGTCACTCCATTTACATGATCCGCATCGCTGTGAGACAGAAACACAGCATCCAGACTGCGGATCCCCTTTGCGTACAATACAGGTTCCAGCGTATATTGAGCCAGATTTTTCTCGCTGCTGCTTCCTCCGTCAGACAACAGATTGATCCCGCCCGGCATCCGGATCAGACATCCATCCCCCTGTCCCACATCAAGCATGGTGATTTCCAGCTGACTGACCGGATCTGCCCGAAGAAACAGTGCTTCCGCGATCAGAACAAGAAACGCCGCACCGCGTACGAGAAAACGTCTCAGCCGGACACCGTCCGGAACAGTTTCCACGGAATATCTGCGCTTCTTCTGCTTTCGGTACTGTCCCGCCGCAAACGCAAGCACAGAAAAAACAACAAGCAGCACAGCGATCCGCCAGAATGCAGGTTTTCCATTGATCTGACTTGCTCCCGGCAGCCGTTCAAACAGCCGGCAGATCCATTGAAAATAATCGATCAGCAGACTTCCCGCCCACCCGGCAAGCTGTCCGGCCGCGCCGGGCAAAACAGCGGCTGCTGCGGCTGCGGCAATCAGAAACCCTCCAAACGGAAGCACCAGCTGATTGATCAAAATGGAATACAGCGGATACTGACTGAAAAAAGTCAGCAGAACAGGGAGCATTGCCTGCTGCATGGCAATCACTGACAGAAAACCGGAGCGCTCCTTCTGCAGAAGAAAGCTGTTCCAGATTTCCGTCACGGCGCTCAGTCCAAGCACGGCCACAAACGAAAGAAGAAAGGACGCCTGCGTCACGATCAACGGCTGCGTGACGGCAATCACAATGGCCGACAGACTCATGGAAGTGGCAGTATCATATACTCTCCCTCTGCAGGCGGCAGCGGCCTGTACCAGATACATGATCACAGCCCGGACCGCGGATACGCTGCCTCCCACCAGAATTCCATAGCAGATTACCAGAAATCCTCCGCCAAAAGCCGCCAGAACAAACGAACCGCTCATCCGCCGGATCAGACGGTAAAAGGTCATGCCGACGATGGAGATATGAAGTCCGGATACCGCCAGCAGATGGGCAATGCCCTGTTCCTGAAACAGCGTTTTCAACGTTTTGTCTGTCAGAGAAGATTCTCCAAGGAAAACGGCCTGATACACACCGGCAGTCTCTTCCGTGCAGCTGCGCCTGATGTTTTCCTTCATCCACAGGCGAAGTTCCCACAGCAGCCGAAGAAACACATTTCCCGTTTCCTCTTCCATCCACACCTGCTCTGTCTGGATCAGCCAGTCATAGCCCTTCCCACGGTAATAGGAACGGCTGTCAAATTCGCCCGGATTCGAGGCACGTTCAAAGGTTTCCAGCTCTCCGGTCAAAACGACCCGGTCACCTGGATAGAAACGATCGCCATTCTCTGTACTCCAGACAATCTGCTGATTCGCATACCACTGTCCATCCAGGCAGACAGACGCCCCGGTCAGATAGACATAGAATCCATATTCCTTCTCCTGAACCCAGTCAACTCCTGCTTCCACCTGAACCGTCGGACTGCTGGTACCGGCTGCAGCCGCTGCCGTCAGCTCATCCTCCGAAGAAGCAAACCGATAGCAAAACACACCGATGATTCCTGCTGCGGGCAGCAGAATGAAAATCCACTCCCGCCTTTTCTTTTTTCGGTCAGAGGAATCATCAGAACGAATCATGAAAAAAACAGCCGGCACAATCATGCCGGCCATTATGAAATAGGCACCGTAATCCATCTTACATGCCAGGAACTCTCCAAGTACCAGAAACACTGCAAGAAAAAATAACGGTCTTCGGATCACACATCCTCCTGTTCCCTGTTCCGTCAGTCCGTGACGACATAATTCAGGTTACGCTCCAACGGACTTGCCAGCGAAATGTTTTCTTTAAACACGATATTGCTGTCTCCGTTTACCATGATCTGCACCCGTTTTACTTCGGCAAGCTCACACAGGGAATTCACAATGGAATAGACGATTGTATATCCGCTGATCGGAAGAGCCTCCGTTACAAACGAGGAATCGAAATTGGCATAGCAGGTGCCGTCTTTCACATTGATACTGATCAGGTTGATGGCGGAAGGCAGCGTTGCATAGTAGCCTTCTTCCTTTGGTCCCTGGATCAGACGCCGAATCACATCCTGTTCCAGAGAGTAGGAACTTCCATAAACAATATCCTGTGTATATTTCCTGAGATTCTCTCCCGTCTCGTCCGTGTAATACAGAACGAGCGTTGTTTTTCTTGTTGTACTCAGTCCGTTGCTGATGATATCGACATAGTCGGAGGAAGACTGCGCCCCTAACGGTGTATAGTTGGAGTCCGTCAGCGGTTTCTCATCCGCAAAAAACGTTACCGTTTCAATTCCCGCAATCCCGCAGAAGGTTTTTACCACAGCGGCCCGAAGAAGCAGCTGCGACGTCGTGTCCAGCTGAGCCAGCGCGGAATTGAAATAGAGATTCAGATTGCTTCCCTCAATAGAAAACGTCAGCAGCAATACCTCAGAGGGAATCGCGCTCTCCCGATCCGTTTGGGTCGGCTTTCTGCAGATCTGATCCCAGACATCCAGAATCTGTTCCTCTCTTGTTGAGGCTTCCGACTGGTACATGTAATAGTTAATGCCGGTATGGCTGATGTTTTTATAGTAGACAGGAACCGCGTTTTCCTGTCCCTGCACAGGCGGCTCTTCCTGACTGCACCCGGCCATCATGACGCACACTGCCGCAAGACAGACTGCCAGAACAAGCAGTCTGCAAAAGGCATACCGCCATCCGCCTGTTTTTCCTACACGCATGGTCACCTTGCTCATGGTCACCTCCTAAGGCAGATACTTCAGCGGAATGCGAACGGTAAAGACCGTTCCTTCCCCCGGCTTGCTGTCAACACGGATCGCTCCGCGGTGGAGCAGGATCACACTCTTGGTAATTGCCAGACCAAGACCGGTACCGCCCGTTTCTCTGGATCTTGCTTTATCCACACGATAGAAACGTTCAAAGATTTTATCCTTCTCGTCTTCCGGAATTCCGACACCGGAATCGGCAACACGGATGAAGAAATATTTATGGTCCGCATTCAGCGACACCCGTACCCAGCCGCCGTCATTGTTGTATTTCACGCCATTCTCGACCAGATTGGTGATCACCAGTCCAAACTTTGTCTCATCAATCTCCGCGGTAACCGGACGGAAGCTTTCGAAAATAATCTCAATGCTTCTTTTTTTTGCAATCGGACGGACACGTTTCAGTGTCTGTTCGATCAGGCCGTTGATATTGACCGGAGTGATGTTCACCTCTGACGTACTCTTATCCAGACGGACAAGTGCCAGCAGGTCATTGATGATCTTTGTCTCACGGTCGATTTCCTCGGAGATGTCGCTCATGAACTCACGATAGATGTCAACCGGCACATTCTCTTCACTGATCAGCGAATCCGCAAGGACACGGATCGACGTGATCGGTGTCTTCAGCTCATGGGAGACATTCGACACGAATTCCTGACGCGACGCGTCCAGCACACGAAGACGCTCCAGAATCTTGTTGAACGTCTCGATAATCTGTCTCGTCTCATTATAGCCGTCCTCAGCTTCGAAGGTGACATTCAGATCGCCTTCCAGGATCTGGCGCAGCGTCAGCAGCACTTTGTTCCACGGCGCGTTGCTGATGTAAGAAAAAAGAAAAGCCAGCGCAGTCAGGATCATGCAGCCGGCAATCTCCAGCAGGCGCACCTGCTTTGTCATCGTATCAATGGTCTGAGTTACCCAGGAAGCAGAAGCGCTGACGATCATCACCCCGTTGATGGTGTCGTCCATCACGGAAAGCTGCCGTCTTGTGGAAAGCGGAAGCGAAAATTCCAGATACTGCGTCTTTGATATGTACGCGGAATAGTTTTCGCCCCAAAAGGTTCGGACAATCTCTTCCGACGTACAATACCGGCCGCCAAAAATGTCAAACGTATCAAAGACAAAGCGGTAGGAATCGTCAACAATCAGAATCCGGCCGCCGACATAGTCCGCGATCCAGTTCAGCTCTTTCTTAACTTCATCGGTAAGGGACGCGCCAACCGAATCTCCCTCCATCAGCCCTGCAGCCATGTTGCAGGTATACTTCAGCTCGGACATTCGCTGCTGAATGACCGTCTCCCGGTAAGAGAGCCGGATCGTCTCGGACACTGCAAACAGCGGCAGCAGTCCGATCAGAAGCATTAGGCAGAAAATGCGGAAACGGAAGCTTTTGCGGAACGGAAAACTTTTATTCTTTGTAATAATAACCTACGCCCCATTTCGTAAATACATATTTTGGTTCACTTGGATTTGCTTCAATTTTCTCACGGAGACGACGGATATGTACGTCTACCGTGCGGACATCTCCCGGATACTCATATCCCCAGATCAGATTCAGAAGCTCCTCACGGCTGTATACTTTGTTCGGATGCATCACCAGCAGCTCCAGCAGATCAAATTCTCTGGCTGTCACGTTGATCTCATTCCCCAGAATAAAGAGACGGCGTCCCTGCGGATCCAGACGGAGATCTCCTGTTACAATGTCTCTGGAATCTTCCTTTTCCTGCACCACGCGGCTGCTCTGACTGCGGCGCATGATCGCCTTGATTCTGGCTTTTACCTCAAGAATGTTGAAGGGCTTTGTGATGTAGTCATCCGCTCCGTATTCCAGACCGAGGATCTTGTCCATGTCATCGCCTTTGGCTGTCAGCATGATGATCGGCATGTTGGAAAACTCACGGATTGTCTGGCAGACCTGCATTCCGTCCATTTTCGGAAGCATGATGTCCAGCAATACCACATCGTATTCCGTCTTTTTTGCCATCTCGACCGCTTCTTCGCCGTCATAGGCACAATCCACTTCATACTGATCCTGAAGCAGGCTGAACCTGATTCCCTTTACGATCATCTTTTCATCATCTACAACCAATACTTTAGCCATGATTGCCACTCCTGTTCTGCCGCTATCTGTCAGCGGTTATCCTGTCTTTCATCTTATTAAATGCAGCTTCCTTGATGCCCGGTACCAGCATGATGTCCTCCACGGTGGAAAAACCGCCGCTGCTCTCCCGGTATTCCAGGATCGCCTCCGCTTTCGCTTCTCCGATCCCCGGCAGCTGCATCAATTCTTCTTTTGTCGCTGTGTTGATGGAAATTTTTCCGTCCTCTTTCGTTTCTGTATACGGCATGCTCTCTTCTGCCGAAGGAACATAAATCTTTTCTCCATCACTGACCCAGTCTGCCAGATTCAGCGCATCTGCGCAGGCATCTGTACAGAATCCGCCTGCCGCCTCAACCGCGTCACAGATTCTGGAATTCTCAGCCAGTTCATATACACCTGGATTTTTCACTTTGCCGCAGACATAAACAAGAATCCCTGCCTCTGACTCTCCTGCTTCCGCTGCTGATTCCAAACCGCCCTCCAAAGCCGAAGCGCGTTCTGTCTGCGGCTCTGCAAGGTAAAAAATCCCATTGTTTTCTGACCGGTCACGGCAGGAAGCCAACCGGATCAGACTAATCAGAAGAATCAGAAAAAAGGTACGTTTCGCATACCACACAATCCGTTTTTGCATATCATTCACCTGTTCTTTCGATTGATCCAACTGGAATGAAATGCCTTCTACACCGACATACTCATTTTACAAAATTATTTCAATTCTTGCAAGTAGGTTTTTAACTCTTTACAGATTTATTTCAATAAATAATTCCGGAATTATCTTTTTTCCCACTTGAACAGGATAATCCCTGCCACTGCCAGCAGCATTCCTGCCAGTCTGCGCCAGTTGAATTCTGCCTTTTCCACACCAAAAAGGCCAAACAGCTCGATCAGATACGCAATCAAAACCTGGGACGTCACGATCAGCATGGCGGACTGAGCCGGCCCCAGCATGTTCATGCTTTTGATGACTGTTATGGTAATGAATGCGCCAATCACTCCGCCAAGGAGCAGGTACCAGGGGCGAACCTGAACGAGAGCGGAAACGCTCTGTCTTCCGGTAAAGAACCAGGCTGCAACGCAGACCAGGAATGCGGTCAGCTGAACAAAGCCGGTCGCTACCCAGAGACTGGTCTGTTTTGTCACACCGGAGTTAAATACACCCTGAATGCTCATCAGGGCACCTGAAATTAATGCGATTATGATTCCAAACATAGAAAAATCCTCCTTTGGGGATAGTTTTTCCCGCAGGGAGGATTTCTACTCATATCTTCTTCGATTCGAACGCCAATGCTGCGTTTCACGTCATTCTGGCCGTTCCCCAATACACGTTTTCTCCGTTACTCGATGCACTGCGTCAGGATGGCGATCATTTCATCCACATGTTCTTTTTCAATTACCAGCGGCGGAACGAAGCGGATGACGTTTCCGGAAGCGCTGATGATGATCAGTCCCAGTTCCTGTGCCTTTGTAATGATTCCGGCCAGCGGAACAGAAAACTCCAGGCCTTGCATCAGACCCATTCCGCGGTGTGCGGTAATCGTCTTCTTCTCCTTCGTCAGCTCTTCCAGTTTCTCGTAAAGATACGCGCCGACTTCTTTTACATGGTCAGTCAGATTCAGAGCTTCGAACTGATCCAGAACTGCATTGGCAGCCGCGCAGACCAGCGGATTTCCGCCATACGTGGAACCGTGATCTCCCGGCACAAGAGCTGCACAGGATTCTCTGCAGAGGAATGCGCCAACCGGGAATCCGTTTCCAAGGGCCTTCGCCGTTGTTACCACGTCGGGACGGATGCCATACTGCTGGTAACAGTACATGGAACCGGTACGTCCCATTCCGCACTGAATCTCATCACAGATCATCAGAATATCGTTCTCGTCACAGATCTGTCGGACGCCCTGGATGAACGCTTCCGTCGCAGGGTAAATACCGCCTTCGCCCTGAAGAGGCTCCAGGATGATGGCACAGGTGCGGTCGTTGACAAGTGCCTTTACGCTTTCCAGGTTGTTAAACTCCGCAAACTGCACACCACCGATCAGCGGTTTGAACGGTTCCTGGTATTTCTCGTTTCCGGTTACGGAAAGCGCTCCCATGCTGCGGCCGTGAAAGCTGTGCTTCATGGCAATGATCTCATGATCTGTCTTTTTGTCTTTGTTGTAGGCATATTTGCGGGCCAGCTTAATCGCACCCTCAATCGCTTCCGTACCGCTGTTTGTAAAGAACACACGATCCATTCCGGTCAGCGCAGTCAGTTTTGCCGCCGCCTTTGCCGCCGGTTCGTTGTAGAACAGATTCGAGGTATGAACCAGCTTATCAATCTGATCCTTTACCGCCTGATTGAACCCTTCGTTCCCGTAGCCAAGACCAAAAACAGCAATTCCCGCTGCAAAATCCAGGTATTTCTTTCCATCAGTATCATAGAGATACACGCCCTCACCGTGATCCAGTACAATGGGATACCGATTATATGTATGGAGAAGAGAACCTTCTGCCATCTGCATAATTTCCTGCGTTTTCATATGCTTCCTCCTTCAATCCTGTCTGTTCTCCTGCCGCTTTTTCACAGCAGACAATTTTATTTTACGTCATCCGGATGGGAGTAACGGGTTGCTCCGTCCTTCAGGATTGCAGTCCCAACCCCATTATTTGTAAAAATCTCAAGCAGCAGGCAATGAGCAATCCGACCGTCCATGATGTGGACACGGGATACTCCGTTTTCGATGGCATCGAGGCAGTTCTGCAGCTTCGGAAGCATTCCTCCGCCCACCGTTCCTCCTGCCAGCAGCTCTTCCATCTTTGATGTGGTCAGCTCGGAGATCAGTGTGCTCTTATCCTTCGGATCCTGATAAACGCCTTCCACATCGGTCAGGAACGCCAGCTTTTCCGCATGAACAGCACGGGCAATGGCACAGGCAGCGTCATCTGCGTTGATGTTGTAGCTGTGATAGCTCTCATCGAAGCCAATGGGGCAGACGATCGGAAGGAAATCCTTTTCCAGAAGATCATAGAGCACCTTGGGATTGACTTCAACAATATTCCCCACATAACCGATGTCCTGACCGCCGGAATACTTCTTCTCACAACGAAGCAGCTCACCGTCCTTGCCGGAGATACCGACTGCCTTTACACCAAGCTCATGAACCATGGATACCAGACTCTTGTTTACCTTGTTGAGAACCATCTCGGCAATCTCCATGGTTTCCTCATCTGTCACACGCAGACCATTGACAAAGCGTGGCTCCATTCCGACTTTGCTCACCCAGCGGCTGATTTCCTTTCCGCCGCCATGGACAATGATCGGCTTGAAACCGACCAGCTTCAGAAGAACCACATCCTTGATTACATTTTTCTTCAGTTCCTCATCAGCCATTGCGCTTCCGCCATACTTGACAACAATGATTTTCCGGTTGAACCGCTGGATATACGGCAGTGCTTCAATCAGTGTTGCTGCTTTTTCCATAATCTTATTATCTAAATTCATTTTCTTATCCTCATATTCTGTTTGCTCCGGACAGATCATTCCAGTCCGTTTCTGCACCGCGCCGTTTCGCGCACTCCGGTCAGCTTCTGTAATCGCCGTTGATCTTTACATATTCATAGGTCAGGTCGCAGCCCCATGCGGTTGCCTCTGCCTCGCCCTGCTTTAAATCGATCCGGGCAGTTACTTCCTCCTGAGAAAGGATCTCGGTTGCAAACTCCTCGCTGTAATCAGCTGCGATTCCGTTCTCAACAATCTTCAGCTTTCCTGCGCTGCTCTCAAACCAGATGTCAACGATCTCCGGATCAAAGGACGCACCGGAATAGCCCATGGCACAGAGAATCCGGCCCCAGTTTGCATCATGTCCGAACACAGCCGCCTTTGTCAGACTGGAACAGATGACAGATTTTGCAATGGTTCTTGCCTGCTGCTTATCTGCAGCGCCGACCACATGACTCTCAAAGAGACAGGTACATCCCTCACCGTCGCCTGCAATCTTCTTTGACAGACCAACCATGACCTCATGAAGCGCAGCACAGAAAGCGTCATAGTCCGCGCCTTCTTCGGTGATCTGCCGGTTTCCCGCCATTCCGTTTGCCAGAACGAGAACGGTGTCGTTGGTGGAGGTATCGCCGTCCACAGAGATCATGTTGAAGGTATCCACCACATCATTGCTCAGTGCTTTCTGAAGCATCTCATGGGAAATTGCCGCATCCGTTGTCACAAAGCAGAGCATGGTGCACATGTTGGGATGGATCATTCCGGATCCCTTGCACATGCCGGCAACCGTTACTGTCTTATTGTCAATGGTAACCTCAAAGGCGATCTCCTTGGATCTGGTATCTGTCGTCATGATCGCTTCCGCCGCCATTTTTCCATGATCTCTTGTCTTTCCCAGCAGCGGAACAAGTGCTTCCACTCCAGAGGTGATTTTGTCCATGGGCAGCTGCTTTCCGATGACGCCGGTAGACGCAACAGCAACGGCCTCCTGGGGAATGCCAAGCACCTCTGCCGCTTTCTGTGCTGTTGCGCGGCAATAGCCAAGTCCTTCTTCTCCGGTACATGCATTGGCAATTCCGCTGTTTACAACGACTGCCTGCACAAATTCGGAATGATCAACTACCTGCTTATCCCACTTTACCGGCGCTGCTTTCACCACATTGGTTGTAAATACGCCGGCTGCGCTGCATGGTGCTTCACTGTACACCATTGCCATATCTTTCTTTGTCCAGTTCTTTATTTCTGCGCACACACCGGCTGCAAGAAATCCCTGCGGCGCGGTTACGCCTCCGTCAATCTTTTTCATAATCTTTCTCTCCTTCTTTATATAGAAGCTTTTTTATCGAACTTATTATGGAAGCATCGGAATCTGATGCAGGCCTTCCTGTTCGTTAAGACCGAACATCAGGTTCATGTTCTGAACTGCCTGGCCGGCTGCTCCCTTCACCAGATTGTCCATGGAACCCATCATGATGATCCGGTTGGTACGGGGATCAATCTTGAAGTTCACGTCCACGTAGTTGCTTCCTTCCACGTTTCTTGTTTCCGGGCAGACACCCTTTGGAAGTACGCGGACAAAATACTCGTTGTCATAATATTTCTTATAAACGGCTCTTACTTCCTCGTCCGTCATCGGTTTTTTCAGGTTCGCATAGGCGGTTACCAGGATTCCCCGGTTCATGGGAACAAGATGAGGGGTAAAATTCAGTACCGGTTTACAATTGCCTGCATAGCCAAGCTGCTCTTCAATTTCCGGAGTATGGCGGTGAGACGCAACGCCGTAAGCTTTGATGTTCTCATTCACCTCACAGTAAAGATTGGCAACCTTCGCACCTCGTCCCGCTCCGCTGGTTCCGGATTTTGCATCAATGATGATGCTCTGCGGATCAATCAGTCCTTCCTTCATCAGCGGATAGATGGAAAGAATGGAACAGGTCGGATAGCATCCCGGATTTGCCAGCAGCCTTGCTGTTTTTACCTTCTCGCGGTTCAGCTCACAGAGGCCGTAAACCGCTTCCTCAATGAACTGAGGACTCTTGTGGGTAATTCCATACCATTCTTCATAGACAGCCACATCTTTGATTCGGAAATCAGCGCTCAGATCAATAATCTTTGTCTGAGAAAGCATTTCTTCTGTTACCATGGAAGCGCAGTAGCCCTGAGGCGTGGCTGTAAAAATCACATCTGCCTGCTTTGCCAGTTCCTCCATGTTATCGTCAAGGCACTTCTCATCAACCAGTTGGAAGAAATTCTGATAAACAGATGCATATGGCTGGTCAATGAAGCTTCGGGAACCATACCAAACAATTTCCACGTCTTTATGCTGCAGAAGCAGTCTTACCAGTTCATTTCCTGCATAACCGGTCGCACCGATAATTCCAGCTTTAATCATAGCTCTCAATCCTCCTGTTCCGTCAGGAACTCTTTTGATAATCTTTCACAACTTTTAATCATACTACAAAACATTGGGTTCGCCAAGTCTTTTTCCATCTTTTCGGAAAATATTTTTCGGCAGGTTTGGCACCCGGCAGATACACATACCGCCAGATTCCGTCATTCCCTGCTCTGCAGCCGATTGTCTGCTGCACGTTCCCATAAAAAGTGGGATGAAATGCGGTTATTGTTTTGCGTTTTATTCATTCATTTTGTATATTTGCATTTCACACTCAACTTTTATTCAGTATTATACGCATTAACTTGTATTTATGCAAGTACTTTTTTCATTTTTTTACATTTTCCTCTTGCATTCTTTTCTATTTGGGTGTATAGTATCGGCAGTAACCATTCATTCCGGCAATTTCCCTTCTGACACTTCAGAACGGAGTCGCTATAATGGATCGCTATAAGAATGAAGAAATTCAATTATGAGGAGATTTCTATTATGAAAGAAAAAGTCGTTCTTGCTTATTCCGGTGGTCTTGATACCACTGCTATCATTCCGTGGTTAAAGGAAACCTATGACTATGACGTTGTCTGCTGCTGTATCGACCTTGGTCAGGGCAACGAGCTGGATGGCCTGGAAGAGCGCGCAAAAATGTCCGGCGCTGCCAAGCTTTACATTCTCGACGTTGTTGACGAGTTCTGCGATGAGTACGTTGCTCCCTGTATTCAGGCTGACGCTACCTATGAGAACGAGTACCTGCTGGGAACTTCCATGGCACGTCCGCTGATTGCAAAAAAGCTGGTTGAGATTGCCCGCAAGGAAGGTGCTGTTGCTGTCTGCCACGGTGCAACCGGTAAAGGAAATGACCAGGTTCGTTTTGAGCTGACCATCAAGGCTCTGGCTCCTGACCTGAAGATCATCGCTCCCTGGAGATGCACCGATACCTGGAAGATGCAGTCCCGCGAAGATGAGATTGCTTACTGCCAGGCTCACGGAATCAATCTTCCGTTCAGCTCCAACGACAATTCCTACAGCCGTGACCGCAACCTGTGGCACATCAGCCACGAAGGTCTTGAGCTGGAAGATCCGTCCCAGGCTCCGAACTATGATCACATGCTGATGCTCAGTGTTACCCCGCAGAACGCACCGGACGAGAACTATGATCTGACCATCTCCTTCGAAAAGGGTATTCCTGTTGCGTTAAACGGCGAAGCGATGAAGCTGTCTGACATTGTTAAGAAGCTGAACGTGATCGGCGGAAAGTACGGCATCGGTATTGTTGACATCGTTGAGAACCGTGTTGTCGGCATGAAGTCCCACGGTATCTATGAGACTCCGGGCGGAACCATCCTGATTGCAGCTCACAAGCAGCTGGAAGAGCTGATCCATGACCGCGATACGCTTGCATTCAAGAAGACCATCGATGCAAGATTTGCTGATCTTGTATATGAGGGCAAGTGGTTCACTCCGCTCTGCGACGCGCTGAGAGCATTCGTTTCCTCCACGCAGGAATATGTAACCGGAGATGTAAAGCTGAGACTCTACAAGGGCAACATCATCAAGCAGGGAACCACCTCCCCGTACTCTCTCTACAACGAGAGCATCGCTTCCTTCACCACCGGTGATCTTTACAACCATCACGATGCAGAAGGATTCATCAACCTGTTCGGTCTGTCTCTGAAGGTTCGCGCAATGAGAATGGCGGAGCTGGAGAAGGATAAGAATAAATAAAGCAGTTCCTTATAAAAGAAATCAAGCCCCCGGCACATCTGACAGATATGCCGGGGGCTTGATTTCTTTCACCATGGGTTTCCCTGGACTTACATGCTTCTCGACTTCTCAATGCAAGCTACTGTCGCATCAATTACAGCAGCCCGCATTCCCTTCTCTTCCAGCACTTTTACCGCCTGAATCGTAGTTCCTCCCGGTGAGCAGACCATGTCTTTCAGTTCTCCCGGGTGTTTTCCCAATTCCAGGACCATCTTTGCGCTGCCATAGACTGCCTGCGCTGCGAATTCATAGGCCTGGGCGCGGGGCATTCCCTCCGCCACCGCAGCGTCTGCCATTGCTTCGATGAACAGGAACACATAGGCCGGAGAACTGCCGCTGACACCGACAACGACGTCCATCAGACGTTCCGGGACAACGCTGGCACGGCCAAAGCTTCCAAGAATTTCCATGACAAGCTTCATTTCCTCGTCGCTGATGTTTTTGCTGGGGCAGACACCGGTACAGCCTTCCAGAACAAGCGCCGGCGTGTTTGGCATGCAGCGAACAAGCTTCACTTCTTTTCCAAACTGCTCCGTCAGCCAGGACAGCGTCTTGCCCGGAGCAATTGTGATCACGATTTTGCTGTCATCTACCAGATCCCTGATTTCAGCGATCACATCTGCATAAAACTGAGGTTTTACTGACAACACAAGAATATCTGCCTCTTTCACCACTTCTTTGTTGTCGGCAGCAACAGTTAATCCAAAACTTTCTTCTGCTTTTCTATTCGCGGCAGGAAACACATCTGCTCCAAGGATATCTCCCGGTGTAAAAAGTTCCTTTTTGATAATTGCTCCAATCATTGCGCTTGCCATGTTGCCAAGGCCGATAAATCCGATTTTCATCTTTATATCCATTCCTTTCGCTTCGCTCAGGCACAAAACGTTATGAAAATGTTGCGCCCGGCGATTTTCTTTTTATAATTCTTCTTATAGGGATCTCGGTATACTACAAATCACGGGGAGGTGAGTGGGCTGTTTGGCTTGCCAAATGACCGTATCTTTATATGTGTAGTTCGCCTTTTCAAGCACAAATAAGTGTGCTCCAAAGCACGTAATCTTATCTTTGTATAAACAATCTCGTTTATGGCTTAGGCGTTCAGTCAATGCCGTCTCTCCCTATAATTCTCTTAGAATCTCCTGGTTCAGAAAGGAGTCCCTATGGCTTTAAAAATCGTGTACAAAAT
>JAFUPV010000020.1 GCA_017472605.1 Lachnospiraceae bacterium | reverse complement strand
TGCAACCTCGAAAGCGAAGCTTTCTCGCAAAGTGTGTAGTAAGTGTGTAGTAAGGCTATTTTGAGACTAAGGGGGTTCCCCGGAACCCCTGTAAATACAGGAGGTTTTAAGAAAAATGGAACAATACAAGCAGGAATTTATCGAATTTATGATTGACTGTCAGGTTCTGAAGTTTGGCGACTTCGTGACCAAGAGCGGCAGAAAGACCCCATTTTTTGTAAACACCGGTTACTATCGCACCGGCTCCCAGTTAAAGAAGCTGGGCGAGTACTATGCGCAGGCAATCCACGAGTCCTTCGGTGACGAGTTTGATGTTCTGTTTGGACCGGCATACAAGGGAATCCCGCTGTCTGTCACCACATCCATCGCGTTAAGCGACAAGTTCGGAACCGATGTCAGATATTGCTCAAACCGTAAGGAAGAGAAAGACCATGGCGATGTGGGCATTCTTCTTGGCGGCCCGATCAATGACGGCGACCGCGTTATGATGATCGAAGATGTTACAACTTCCGGCAAGTCCATCAATGAGACCATGCCGATTATCAAGGCACAGGGCGATGTGACCATCACCGGTCTCTGCGTTTCCGTTGACCGTATGGAAAAAGGAACCGGAGAAAAGAGTGCGATCCGCGAGCTGGAAGAGAAGTATGGAATGAAGATCCGTGCCATTGTAACCATGAGCGAGGTAATTGAGCACCTGTACAACAAACCATATAAGGGAAAAGTGATCATTGACGATACCATCAAGGCAGCTATTGATGATTACTATGCAAAATATGGCGCAGTAGAGTAATCCGCGGCCGGCGGATTGGCATGCCGGGTTCGGGAACGGGCAGCGGCATCGATCAGGAGGTATTCTATGGAAGAAAGACTGTATAACAAAATGGGTGCTGCAGGAGCGGCGGCTTTGGCAGCCGGAATTGTGATGGCAGTGATCGGAGTAGCAGCCGGAGTCGTTGCCATTGTGAGCGGTGCCCAGATGCTTGCCAACAGAAAACATATCACATTTTGATTTCAGATGAAGAGAAAGAGAAAAAATTTCGGAGGAATTGACTTTGGTATCCGGTCGTCCTCGGGAATCGGCGTGTTTTCCAGCTGTCTGGTAGCCGCGGAATGTCTGCTGTTTCTTGCAGCTGTTTACTATTCCTATCTGAAGCAGGGACAGGCCGGAATGAAGATCGGAGCCATTGGTTTTCTGGTATTTGTTCTTTCTGTCGTGGGAACGGTATCGGGCGGATATGGATTGTCACGGGAAGGATATCACCATGGAGCAGATCTGTTCGGACTGATCGGAAACGGAATCATCCTGATCGGCATCTGCGTACTCTTTGTCATCGGTACGATGCAGGGAATTTGACAGAGGCGGCGAGGAAGCAGGATGGATGAGAGGATAATGGAACGGTATGACCTGGTGCGGGAACGGCTGGCTGAGATACGAAGCGAGCAGAGCAGTACCGCACATGCTGACGGTTTGTTCTGGTGTCAGTGCGCATCACTGGCACTGGGAGAACCGGTAAACGATCTGCAGTTTGCGGATTTTGGCAGATGCCGCAGGATGTTTGGTTCTTTGACCGGAATGTACTGCTGCATTCTTTTTACGCAGCTGCTGATGGTCCCCCGCTGGAAGGGGGAAGGGCAGACCGAGCTTTGCTGCATCTGTGCGGAGCTGACAGTGGAACTCTTCCTGATGTGCCGGGAAGAGGAGAATGCCAGTGCCGTGCGCGACACGATGTACTGGTTTTACAGTGACTACTGTGAACAGTTCATCCGCTGGCAGATGGAACAGATCATGCAGGGCGGGGAATTTTGCTTCGGCGGTCCGATGATGCTCTGGAACAGAAACGGAATGAGCCGGGAGCAGGAGCATGCTCACCGGAATGATTTTGGACTGTACATGGGGAACCGGTTTCAGGAGCGATGCTATCATGCGGTAACGGCGGACAGAAAAATCGCAGCGGACGCGGTGCGAAGATGGGTCGCTGTGCTGAAACAGTGGTCAGACGATACTGGCGAGAATGCCTGCGCGGTTTCAGTAACCGACGCTCAGAAGCAGGCAATGGAGCGCCTGTGCAGCCGGCTGGAAGCGTGGATTGTCAGTCCATGACAGCCAGCATGGGACGAATACCGAAAAAATTGGAAATATTAGAAAGAAACAGTTGACAAAAAAGCGTTAAGGATTGAAAATATACTGTGCCGGATCGACAGCTTCCCGTAAATCGGAGTGATTTGCAAAAAAAAGGGGCGTGGATCCGGAAAAGACAAGCAGTCAGAAGAATAATAACAGTCATGATCTGCAACAAGAGGAGGACATAATGGATTACAAGAACGCTGGAGTAGACATTGAAGCCGGATATAAGTCCGTGGAACTGATGAAGGAACACATTAAAAAGACAATGCGTCCTGAGGTGCTGACCAATATCGGAGGTTTTTCCGGTGCATTTTCTATGGAACGTTTTAAGAACATGGAGAAGCCAACTCTGGTATCCGGTACCGATGGTGTTGGAACCAAGCTGAAACTGGCATTTATCATGGATAAGCATGATACCATTGGTATCGACTGTGTTGCAATGTGTGTAAACGATATTGCCTGTGCAGGCGGTGAACCGCTGTTCTTCCTGGATTATATTGCATGCGGCAAAAACTATCCGGAAAAGATTGCTACTATTGTGAAAGGTGTTACCGACGGCTGTGTTCAGTCAGATGCGGCTCTGATCGGCGGTGAGACTGCTGAGATGCCTGGATTCTATCCGGAAGATGAGTATGATCTGGCTGGTTTTGCAGTTGGTATCGTTGACGAGAAGGATATGATCACCGGCAAAGATCTGAAGGCCGGCGATGTTCTGATCGGTGTGGCCTCCAGTGGTGTTCACTCCAACGGTTTCTCCCTTGTCCGCAAGATCTTTGAAATGACAAAGGAAAGCCTGGAAACTTACTATGATGAGCTTGGCACAACGCTTGGGGAAGCGCTTCTGGCACCGACCAAGATCTATGTAAAAACACTTCGCAGTGTAAAGGAAGCCGGAATTCGTGTAAAAGCCTGCAGCCACATCACCGGCGGCGGTTTCTATGAGAACATTCCGCGTATGCTGAAAGAAAATACAGTAGCTGTTGTTAAGAAAGACAGCTATCCGGTACCGCCGATCTTTAAGCTGATGCAGAAGACCGGAAATGTGGAGGATCAGATGATGTACAATACCTATAACATGGGTCTCGGACTTGTCTTCGCAGTTGACGCAGACAAGGCAGAGGCAGCTGTTGCTGCAGTGAAGGCTGCCGGAGAAACCGCTTACATTGTCGGATCTATTGAAGAAGGCGAGAAGGGCATCATTCTGAAGTAAAGCGGAAGTGCGCTGGAACAGGAGTTTATATGAAAATAGCGGTGCTAGTCAGCGGCGGAGGTACCAACCTCCAGGCAATCATTGATAAAATCGCTTCCGGGGAGATTCAGAATACAGAGATTTCCGTTGTAGTCAGCAATAACAGGAAGGCATATGCACTGGAACGTGCAAAAGCTGCCAACATCCCCGCAGTGGGTCTGTCGGTAAAGCAGTATCCGGACAGAGAAGCCTTCTATGACGCTGTGATTGAAACCATTGATTCCTACCAGGTTGATCTGATCGTACTGGCAGGATGTCTGATGTATATTCCGCCGAAGCTGATCCAGAAATACCACAACCGGATCATTAACATTCACCCGTCTCTGATTCCGTCGTTCTGCGGCAAAGGCTACTATGGCCTTGCTGTCCATGAAAAAGTTCTGGAGCGCGGCGTTAAAGTGACGGGAGCGACCGTTCACTTTGTGGATGAGATTCTGGATAACGGACCGATCCTTCTCCAGAAGCCGGTTCTGATCGAGGACGGCGATACACCGGAGGCTCTGCAGCTTCGTGTCATGCAGCAGGCAGAATGGATCATTCTTCCCCAGGCAATCAATCTGCTTGCCCAGGGAAAAGTTGTTATTGAAGGAAACAAAGCCAGAATAATTTAAGAAGCCGTTTGTTCGGCAGAAAGAGGTAACATGAAGGTACTGATTGTTGGCAGCGGCGGCAGAGAACATGCAATTGCGTGGAAAGTTGCCCAAAGCGAACGGGTAGACAAGATTTACTGTGCACCGGGAAATGCAGGTATTGCAGAGTATGCGGAATGCGTTCCGATTGGGGCAATGGAGTTTGACAGGCTGGTTGCCTTTGCAAAAGAAAAGGAAATTGATCTGACTGTAATCGGCATGGATGATCCGCTTGTAGGCGGTGTTGTGGATGCCTTTGAAGCGGCAGGTCTGCGTGTGTTCGGTCCGAGAAAAAATGCAGCGATCCTGGAGGGCTCCAAAGCGTTTTCCAAGGATCTGATGAAGAAGTACGGCATTCCGACAGCGGCATATGAGGTGTTCCATTCCCCTGAGACGGCAATGGAATATCTTCAGACGGCAAAGCTGCCGATCGTACTGAAGGCAGACGGACTGGCTCTTGGCAAGGGCGTACTCATCTGTCAGACGAGAGAAGAGGCAATGGATGGCGTAAAAAGCCTGATGATGGATCGTTCCTTCGGTTCCGCGGGAGATACCATTGTTGTGGAAGAGTTTATGACTGGCCGTGAGGTTTCCGTCCTTACGTTTGTTGACGGAAATACTTACCGCATCATGGCAAGTGCTCAGGATCACAAGCGGGCACAGGACGGTGATCAGGGACTCAACACAGGAGGAATGGGAACCTTTTCGCCAAGCCCGTTCTACACACCGGAGGTGGATGCGTTCTGCCGTCAGTACATCTATCAGCCTACGGTGGATGCGATGCGCGCAGAAGGAAGAACCTTCCAGGGTGTCATCTTCTTTGGCCTGATGCTGACCGAAGATGGTCCGAAGGTGTTGGAATATAACGCCAGATTCGGTGATCCGGAGACACAGGTTGTTCTTGTGCGCATGAAGAACGACATTGTGGATGTGTTTGAAGCCTGTGTGGATCAGACACTGGATCAGATCGATCTGCAGTTTGAAGAGAATGCGGCTGTCTGTGTTGTGCTTGCGTCAGACGGATATCCGCTGAAATATGAAAAGGGACTTCCGATCAACGGTCTGGAGAACTTTGCGGACAGGGACGGCTACTATGTGTTCCATGCCGGAAGCCGTTTCAGTGACGGACAGATTGTGACAAACGGAGGAAGAGTCCTTGGTGTTACCGCAAAGGGAGCAGACTTAAAGCAGGCAAGAGCAAATGCCTATGCCGCAACGGAGTGGGTATCTTTTGCAAACAAGTATATGAGACATGATATAGGTAAGGCGATTGATGAAGCCTGATGTAAGACCGGATCGCAGGCAGCTTTCTGCGGTTCGATGAAGGAGGAAATTTCGGAATGAAGAAGGTATTAACCTTGTTTTTAACGCTGTTTCTTGTTCTGGGAAGCATGGGCGGTTCGGCCAGCTTTGCAGCAGGAGAATCAGTTTCTGTTGTACCGGGCAGCGGCAGCGCGACGGTAGGAAGTACAGTTGACGTAACCTATGTTTTTTCCAGCGCGGATGCAGGATCGGTATTTCAGGGAGTGATTTCCTACGATGCTTCCTGTTTGAGAGCAGTTTCCGCGTCAACGGGAGACGTGAATCTGGCAAATAACAAAGTAGTAATGGGATCAACAGGAAGCTTCTCGGTTACCTTTGACGTAATCGGTGCAGGAAATGCGTCTGTATCGATCAGCGGTCAGGCGGCAAGCGGTACTTCCGGAGAATCATCCAACATTTCAGGCAGCGCTTCCGTCAGCTGTGCGGCTGCTGCAACAGCTCCGGCACCGGAAACGACCCCGGCACCGACTACGACTGAGGCACCGGCAACCACTCCGGCGCCGACTACAGCAGCACCGGCAACCACTCCGGCACCGACTACAGCAGCACCGGCGACCACCCCGGCACCGACTACAGCGGCACCGGCAACCACCCCGGCACCGACCACAGCAGCACCTGTGACCACTCCGGCGCCGACTACAGCGGCACCTGTGCCGACCCCGGCACCGACTACGGCAGCGCCTGTGACGACTCCGGCACCGACTACGGCACCGACTACGGCAGCGCCTGTGACTACTCCGGCACCGACTCCGGTATCAACGACTCCGGCACCGGTTACTACGGAGGCAGAGACCGATGAGAGCGCGGATATTGTATCACAGAGTGAAGAGCTTCGCATGGCAGCTCTGGAGGATGGTTCCGCAGAGGAATCTTCTTCTGCAGAGGAATCTGCACCAAGTGAGGAAGAACCAGCGCTTGTGATTGCTCCCAATCTGGATGGAATTGCTCTTCCGGACAGCAGCTGTGAGCAGATCAGCTATACATATCACGGTGAGGGGTATTATGTTGCAAGAACCGCAGAAGGCGTGATTCTTCTCCCGGTTGTAGGAGAGGACGGAGGAATCGTCTGGTACACCTATAATGAAAGCACAGACGAAGTGGTTCGTTACTGCCGTTTCAGCAATGTCGATGACAGCTATATCATCATCAGCCCGGATGAGGATGTTGAGATTCCGGAAGAGTTTGAAGAAGTAAAGATTTCCATGAACAATAACGGTGTCATGGTTGAGCTTCCTGCATGGAGAAATCCGTTAGTGGAAGCGGACGGAATGTTCTTTGTCTATGCAATCAATTCCAAGGGACAGAAAGACATCTACCGTTTTGACGGATCCGAAGGTGTACTGATCCGTTTTGTCGAGGACGTTGTTACAACTGCTCCGACAACAACAGAGCCGCCGACGGATGATCCCGAACTGCTGGAGAGTATTGCAAAATACCAGAGCCAGTATGCGTCCGCATCTTCACAGATCAATCAGCTGAACAGTGACCACGAGAAGAACATGCTTTACCGCGCGCTGATTATCATCGGACTTGGCGCTGTCAGCCTGCTTCTTCTTCTGATCATCGCAGTAATGGGATCTTCCCTCAGAAAGAGAAAGAAGCTGCTCAGAGAGGCAGAGGCAAAGGCTGAGAAATATCAGCAGAGCGCAAATGCAGCCCGTGCAAGAGAAGCAAGAGAGTATTCTGAGAGACAGTCCTACCAGGGAGTGCGAGCAGTTGCCCGCGAGGAGGGTACCTCTGATGCCCGCCCGGCAAGACCGCGCAGAGATGAGGATATGTTTGCTCAGAGAGGTTCCGTATCTGAGGCAAGACCGGCAAGCAGAGCACGTCAGGGTGAGCGCCGCACAGATGAAGTAAGAAGAACCTCTGCTGACGCGCCGGTAAGAAAGCGTCCGGCATCTGAGAACCCGGAAAGAAGACGCCCGACCGGTGAAGCTGCACAGAGAAGACGTCCTGTTTCTGAGGGTTCGGAAAGTGCTGTTACAGGAGATACGGTAGTAAGAAGAAAACCGGTTGGCGATGCGTCGGCAAAAAAGCGTCCGACTGCGGAAGGCGCACAGAAGGCTGCACCGAAGAAGAAGCGTCCGAGACCGACAGAGGAAGAAATGTGGGAAAACGGCAGTGAAAATCTGACGGTAGATCTGACTGCCGACAACAACATGACAGAATCGGTAAAGGTTGCTGCGAAGCAGAAACCGGCAAAGCTGACAGAAGATATCTTTGGCGAAACCGAAGAAGTAAGCGCAGATTTTGATATCACCGATTTCAAAAATATCTGATAACAAGATGTATGAATGATGATTGCAGACCGTGAAATGGCCAAATGCCGTTTCACGGTCTGTTCTTCCTTTCGTGAACTGCAGCTGGATTTCTCAAAAAGCGCTTTCTGGCAGGACAGCGGGCGTCGTGCAAAAAAAGTAAAAAAAGTGATGGATTTCTGAAGCAAGGTGTGCTATATTATGTATAACATACGCATGACAGCAGATTGCTGAGAAAAAGCGGTCTGCATGATGGATAAAATCCGATCGGATGTATCAACAATGGAAAGGAACTGGGGGAAATACAATGAGTCAGGGGGCAAATACAAAAGAGAATCCGCAGCTTGAAATGCTGGAAATCAATCCGGGTGGAATTTCGTTTCAGCCGGATGTATATGAATACACAGTACAGGTTGCCGAAGATGTGACAAAAATTCTTGTCAAGGGAAAAGCAAAGGCGGGCCATACCTATACCATAAACGGCAATTCCAACCTGAGTCCCGGAGTAAACGAGGTAACGGTAACGGTGACTGGTGAAGATTATGAGCAGACTGTGTACCGGATCCGCGTTCTGGTTGGTGAAGGAAAGGAAACGGAGACGGTAACGCTGACTGAAAATCAGACCGACGGACAGCCGCAGGAGACTGCCGCTGTTACAGAATCGGCAGCGTCCACGGAAAGCTTCCTGCATCACATAACAACAGGAACGAACCGCTATATAACAATTGGAATTGGTGTCTGCGCTGCTCTTTCTGTTGTGCTGTGGATCTCGTTCCTGATTAAGCGGATGCTGGTCAAGCGGCAGCGGGAACGGCTGAAGGCGGCACGCGAGGAGAAGAGGAGACAGACAAAAGAGCGTGTGGAGATGGCGAGAAAGCAGGAAGAGGAACTGCTTCTTCAGATTGAGCGGCTGACACAGAAAAGCCGCACGATGAAGACAACGGATCAGGATGGTCTGCGGATCATTCAGCTGGACGAAAGCGATCATGAAAACGATGAGAGCAGTCAGCAGGACGAGTGGTACGACGATTATGATGAGTATGATGACTATGACGATGATTATGAGTACGACGATGAGGAAAACTAAGAAGAGGCAGGTAAGAGAATGATTATAAAAATTGATTTTAACAGCGATGAAGCGATCTATATGCAGCTTCGAAATCAGATCATACTTGGAATTGCGATGAACCAGTTTCGCGAGGGAGATTCCCTTCCTTCCGTCCGGACTCTGGCAGACAACATCGGAATCAACATGCATACAGTAAATAAGGCCTATTCCGTTCTTCGTCAGGAAGGATTTGTCAAAGTTGACCGGAGAAGAGGCGCCTGCATCAGCATCGATATTGATAAGCTGGAAGCGATGAAAGAAGTGAAGCAGAATCTGTCAGTGATTCTTGCAAAAGCGTACTGTAAACGGATTTCAAGAGAAGAAATCCATAATCTGGTAGACCAGATCTATGATGAGACGTTTGAACAGAAATAACCCGGAGGTAGTGATTCATGTTATGTGAACAATGCAATGAGAGAGAGGCTACGGTTGTGATCCGTGAAGTGGCGGGAGGTGTTGCGAAGGAGCGTCATCTTTGCAGTCAGTGTGCATCGCAGAGCGGTCTGGGAGCCTTTCTGGATACGGGATCTCCCTTTGCCCGTCTTCTTTCCGGTATTCTTGGATTTGGTACGCCGGAAGAAGAACAGGAAGAGGATGCAGCCATGAAGCTGACCTGCCCTTCCTGCAGCACAACCTATGGCGATTTTGTAAAAAACAGCCGGTTTGGCTGTTCCGAGTGCTATGAAACGTTTGGACTTCTGATCCATGACAACATCAAAAAACTGCAGGGAAGCGATAAACATGTCGGAAAAAGACCAAGGTATACCGGCTGTACCGCAGAGCACGAAAAGCTGGTAACACAGGAGAAGGAAAAAGAATCATTGAGGGATCAGCTGGAGATCCTGCAGGCAAAGCAGCAGGAGGCAGTCAGAGAGGAAGACTTTGAGGCGGCAGCCCGCTATCGGGATGAGATCAGGAGCCTGAAGGAAAGGATGAAAAATGAGCATGAAATGGTATGATGAAGCCGGAACGGAATCGTCCGTTGTGGCTGCCAGCAGAATTCGTCTGTCGCGAAACCTGAATGCCTGCTGTTTTCCCGGAAAAATGTCGGAACAACAGACAAAAGAAATGACAGATGACCTGTGCAGGAAGCTGAAGCGAATCTCCCGGATCGACGGAAGAAGCTATGAGGACTGCAGGCTGGACCAGATGGACTCGATGAAACGGGAAGCACTGGAAGAAAAACAGATCATAAACGGAGCATCGGTAAAGGATCCAAAAGGCGCCGGTCTTCTGGTGTCCGGTGATGAAGCGGTCAGCATTACCGTCAACAGTGTGGACCACATCCGCTTGCAGCTGAGTCAGAGCGGAATGGAGCTGCAGCAGATCTGGGCTCAGATCGACAAACTGGACGACTGTATCAACGAAATGTATCCATATGCCTATGATGAGACACTGGGCTATATGACAACGTATCCGACCAATCTGGGAACCGGTATGAAAGCTTATCTTGTCCTTCACCTGGCACTGCTTGATTCGGTGGATAAATTTTCGGATATCGTTGAAGAAATCAGCCGCTATGGCGTGAAGCTGCGCCCCGCCTTTGGAAAGGATAAGGAAATCAGCGGCAGCATGTATGTCCTGTCCAATCAGAAAACGCTTGGCATCAGCGAACAGGAAATCATTCAGGTGATCGAGAAGGTTGGCAGTCAGCTCATATCCCAGGAAAAGAGTCTGCGCAGACATTCGGTAGAGCGGCACCGGATCCATGCAGAGGACATCTGCCTGAAAGCCTATGGAAATCTCCGGTATTCCAGACTGATGTCTCTTTCATCCGGAATGCGTCTGCTTTCCTCTCTCCGCTGGGGACAGGAAGAACAGGTGATTACCTTTGAAAAATATTGCAATATCTATGAATTAATGATAGGAATCCAGCCGGCAAGTCTTCGGGTTTTCTATGAGAAAAACCTGGAAGGTGAGGCGATGGATCAGGCAAGAGCAGATTATTTACAGCGTTTTCTGCCGCTGCTGAAACAATAAAAGGCTGGAATTGGAGGAAAATAAATGTTTGATCGATTTACCAGAAGGGCGAAAGAGGTTCTGGAAGAGGCAAGAGAAGCTGCGGAAGATCTCGATCAGAACTATGTGGGAACAGAGCATCTTCTGTTAGGCATGCTGAGAGTGGAATCCTGTGCGGCAGCTCAGCTTCTGAACGCGCACGGAGTGACGGAGAAGAAGCTGGTTGACATGATTTCAAGACTGGTTGCTCCCGCAAATTCTGTCTCATTAAAGGAGCCGGACGGCTACTCGCCCAGTGCGTATCGTGCGATTGAAAACAGCTGCATCGAGGCAAAACGGTTAAAATGTAATCTGGTTGGTTCGGAGCACATCCTGATTGCGATCCTGAAAATCATGGACTGCGCGGGAACAAGACTTCTTACAACAATGAAAGTAAACATCCGTCAGCTTTATCTGGAACTGATCTCGGTAAAGGGCGGAGAACCGTCGCTGTCAAGAGAAGAGGCGGAATCGTTTGGTTCCCGCGGGCATTCAACAAAAACACCGCAGCTGGATCAGTACAGTACCGATCTGACGGTTCTGGCGCGGGAAGGAAAACTGGATCCTGTCATTGGCAGAGAACGGGAGATTGCCCGTGTGATTCAGATTCTGAGCCGAAGGACAAAAAACAATCCCTGTCTGATTGGTGAACCGGGTGTCGGAAAAACTGCGGTGGCAGAAGGACTTGCCAGCGAAATCATCAGCGGAAATGTTCCGGACAGTGTCCGCGGCAAACGTGTGGTAACGCTTGATCTGGCCGGAATGATCGCGGGATCAAAGTACCGCGGTGAATTTGAGGAACGGATGAAAAACATCATTCAGGAAGTGAGAAGTGACGGTGAAATCCTTCTGTTCATCGACGAACTGCACACAATCATTGATGCAGGCGGTGCGGAAGGCGCCATGAACGCCTCAAACATTCTGAAACCGTGTCTTGCCAGAGGAGAAATTCAGATCATCGGTGCGACGACAATCGATGAGTACAGGAAGCATGTAGAAAAGGATGCGGCACTGGAGCGCCGGTTCCAGCCGGTGATGATTGACGAGCCGTCAGAAGAAGAAACGGCGGCCATCCTGAAGGGCCTGAGACATGCTTACGAGGAGCATCACAAGGTAGAAATTACAGATGATGCTGTGATGAGTGCAGTAAAGCTTTCTGCTCGTTACATTAACGATCGTTTCCTTCCGGATAAGGCGATTGATCTGATTGATGAGGCGGCATCCAAAGTGCGCCTTGGCGCGTTTGTTGCTCCGGAAGAGATTACCAGGCTGGAGAAGGAAGTGGAAGCGCTGTCTGTTCAAAAGGAAGAAGCGATTAAGCAGGAAGCGTTTGAACAGGCTGGTGAAATCAAGAAGAAGCAGGAACGGAAACAGGAAAAAATCCGGAAACTGACAGAAAAGTGGAAGAAGGAAAAAGAAGAGACGCGTCCGCAGGTGACTTCGGCGGAGATTGCCGATGTGGTTGCCATGTGGACCAAAATACCGGTGCGCGCACTGGAAGAGAGCGAGGCGCAGCGTCTGCGTGATCTGGAAAAGATTCTGCATGAACGTGTGATCGGTCAGGAAGAAGCGGTCAGTGCCGTGTCGAAGGCGATTCGGCGCGGTCGTGTCGGTTTGAAAGATCCAAAGCGTCCAATCGGTTCGTTTCTTTTCCTTGGTCCGACGGGCGTCGGAAAGACGGAGCTGTCAAAAGCTCTGGCTCAGGCGATGTTTGGAACGGAACAGGCGATCATCCGTGTTGACATGTCGGAATACATGGAAAAGCACAGTGTCAGCAAACTGATCGGATCACCGCCAGGATATGTGGGATATGAAGAAGGCGGACAGCTGTCGGAAAAGATCAGAAGGAACCCATATTCAGTTCTTCTGTTTGATGAGATTGAAAAAGCGCATCCGGATGTTTTCAACATACTTCTTCAGGTTCTTGATGACGGACAGATCACCGATTCCCAGGGAAGAAGAGTCAGCTTCAAAAATACGGTGATCATCATGACTTCAAACTGCGGCGCACAGAACATAATGACACCGAAACGGCTTGGTTTCGGCGTATCAGAGGATGCAAAAGCAGATTATGATTTCATGAAGAACCGGGTAATGGATGAGGTGAAGCAGAATTTTAAACCGGAATTTTTGAACCGGATTGATGAGATCATCGTTTTCCATCCGCTGAACAAGGATCATATGAAAGAGATTTTTGAGATCATGGCTGCCGGAATCGTCAGACGTGTAAAGGAACAGATGGAAATTACGCTTAAGATCAGTGAGGAGGCAAGGGATTTCCTGATTGATGCCGGATACGACAGTAAATATGGTGCCAGACCGATGCGAAGAGCGCTTCAGAGTAAACTGGAGGATACGATGGCCGAAGCGATTCTGGAAGGAACGATACAAAAGGGCGATACCGTTACTGTGACAACGGCAGACGGAAAGCTGGTGTATAAGACACGTCATCGCAGAAAAACGGCAACGGTATGAGAAAGTCAAAAAAACGGTGGCTTTTTTGAAAAAACTGAGGTATACTGAATTCACAATTCGTGGTGCTGCCTGCAGAGGGGCAGCGCCGCGTCCTGGAGAAAGGCCGTCATGGAAGCCTTTCGACGATCTGTGCCTGAATGTTGGCAGGCGCGTTACATATAAGGAGGATAGCAATGAGTGGAATTAATGAACTGATCCGTACTGAAGAGGATGGTTCCTTAAGCTTTGGCAACTATGAGCTGGCTGCAAAGGGTAAGGTATCCGGTTTTGAGCATGCCGGCGATCTCTATAAGGTAAAAACGTACAGCGACATAACCAAACTGGAAAAAAATGAAATGTTCGCTTACGAGTCAACACCGGGAACTGTTGTAACCGGATATGATCAGAAGGAATCCGGCCTTACGTTCTGTGTGGAAGGCTGCAAAGATACGCAGGTGATCGTTGCAGTTGATGATGATGCCGAATACCAGGTTGCAGTTGACGGAACGGTGATGGAGGCAGGAAGCATGAGACTGGCTGGCAAGCTGGTTCTTTCTCTGGAGCTTGAGCCTGGAATCAGAAAGAGCGTGTCCATTCTTAAAAAGTAAGGAGACAAAATGGCAAAACAGAAACAGTCTGTGTTTTTCTGCAAGGAATGCGGACATGAATCTGCCAAATGGATGGGACAGTGCCCCGGCTGCGGAAGCTGGGGCACGTTTTCGGAAGAGCCGGTTGTGAAACAGGTGCAGGCAAAATCCGGTTCAGGAAAAGGGACGCAGAAGGTGGCGAAGCCAAGCCCTATCCAGGAGGTATCAGCGGAAGAGGAACCCCGTTTTACCACCGGGTTTGCGGAAATGGACCGTGTTCTCGGCGGCGGAGTGGTCAGAGGCTCCCTGGTGCTGGTCGGAGGAGATCCTGGAATCGGAAAATCCACCCTCCTGCTGCAGGCGTGCAAGATGATCTCGGAAAGCGGGAAAAACGTTCTCTATGTATCCGGAGAGGAATCGGCAAGACAGATTAAGATGAGAGCAGACCGGATTGGTACGTTTTGCGGCAGTCTGAAGCTTCTGGCTGAGACAAATCTGGATCAGATCGAAGCGGTTATGGAGAGCGAAAAGCCGGATGTGGCTGTTATTGATTCCATTCAGACGATGTACAGAGAAGATGTTTCTTCTGCTCCTGGAAGTGTCAGCCAGGTAAGAGAGTCCACAAATGCCCTTCTCAAAATCGCCAAAGAGAAGAATATTACGATTTTTCTGGTTGGCCATGTAACAAAAGAAGGAATGGTAGCGGGACCGCGTGTTCTGGAACATATGGTAGACACGGTGCTGTATTTTGAAGGGGACAAGAATGCCATGTACCGGATGCTGCGTGCAGTGAAAAACCGTTTTGGCGCGACAAATGAGATGGGCGTGTTTGAGATGGTGCAGGAAGGACTGCGCGAGGTGGATAATCCGTCCGCTTTTTTGCTGGATGGAAGACCGCAGGATGCCAGTGGTACAGTTACGTCCTGCCTGATGGAGGGAAACAGTCCGCTGTTGATGGAAATTCAGGCTCTTGTCTGTCGGACTAATTTCGGAATGCCAAGAAGAACCAGCAATGGAATTGACTATAATCGGGTCAATCTTCTGATGGCTGTGCTGGAAAAGAGACTGGGTTTTGGACTTTCCGACTATGATGCCTATGTGAATGTGACGGGAGGCATGCGGGTGAACGAACCGGCGATTGATCTGGCAGTGGTTGCGGCGATTGTCAGCAGCTTGAAAGACCGCGTGATCAATGCAGGGACAATTCTGTTCGGTGAGGTGGGTCTGGCCGGTGAGGTCCGCGGTGTCAGCATGGCACAGAAACGTGTCAACGAGGCTGCCAGACTGGGATTTAATCGCTGCATTCTTCCGAAAGCTTCCATGCGTGATCTGCAGGTTCCGGAAGGAATTGTCTGTGTTCCGGTTGAAAATGTGAAGGAAGCTGTGCGGGAGATTCTGAACGGGAATGATTCACAGGACAGACAGAAAAAAGAAGAAAGATGACATAACAAAAATACCGGATTAATCTGCAGCAGGCAGACAATCCGGTATTTTTGTTATACGTTTGAAAGGTCCGAAGCAACGCTCAGACATTGCCGATATTGTTCATCGGTCAGAGATGCCCCCTGAACGGAAACGACGCGGGAGGAAACGCAGTTGGCATCCCTCAGCGCATCGATCCAGCTGCGTCCTTTTGCGCGGCTGGCCAGAATCTGACCGATGTGGCTGTCACCTGCGCCGATGGTGTCTGTCACAGGGGTTGGGATTCCCTCGGCAAAAAGAAGATGAGCTGCATCTTTTTCCAGACAGCAGGAGCCGCGTTCGCCAAGCGTGATCAGAACCGTGTTCCCGGTTTGCGAACGGAGGATTTCTGCTGCTTCGTTCAGATCAGAGGAGCCGCTGAGATCATAGGCTTCCTGTTCGTTGATGTGAAGGATGGGATGGAGTCGGAAGAGGCGGTCTTTCTTTTCAGAATCAATCATCAGGAGACGGGGACCTGGAGCAAAGAAAATCTCAGGGCCGGGATGGTTCTCCAGCCAGGAAATGATCTCGACACCGGTTGGTTCTTCAATTTCAAAGCCGCAGATATAGATCATGCTGATCTCGTTGATGTCGATGTCTTTCATCCACTCCTGACTGAAGGTATATTCGACACCGTGGTAGGAGAGAAAGGTTCGTTCCCCGCCTGCTTCAACAAGACAGTAGCAGCAGCCGTTTTCCGCCTCTGACCGGACGGGAATGGGAAAACCGAGTCGGGTTAATTCCCTGCGGACAAAATCTCCATAGATGCCGGTACCAACCGGTGTGATGAAGAGAAATGGAACACCGGACTGACGGACAATGTTGGAAACGTTGAACGGACAGCCGCCTAACGCCAGTGTCTGACTGGTTGGCTGAATATCTTCTGCCGTTTTAGGCAGGTGGTCAATGTTGATAATCACATCAACGCAGGTATTGCCAATGAGCAAAATCTTTTTCATAAGTCCTCCTGGAAAGTAAAAAACAGCCGAACAAATTGTTCGACTGTTGTGTAACAGGGGTAACAGGATTCGAACCCGTATTTACGGTTTTGGAGACCGTTGCTCTACCATTGAACTATACCCCTTTGTGTTGGTGTCTCGCACCGACTCGTTAATAATAGCACAAAGGAAGTTTATTGTCAACAGTTTTTTTGAAAAAAAATAAAAATGTCGAAATGGAAATGCATCAGGGTTAATACTTGCACTGAAAACGTATTTGTGATAAAATAGTATAGACTATCGAAAAAACTCACGAATCGATGTGCATTGTCGATTCGAAACAAGTAACGGGGGAGTTTTTATGAATTCATATACGGTAGAAGAACTATACCGTCTTGCACAGAATGGAAATACAGAAGCCCTTGTGAAACTGGGAATCTGCTATAAAGAAGGAAATGGTGTGGCTGTTGATTTCAGCGCAGCGGCGCAGTGTTTCTTTTCCGCTGCGAATGCGGGGAATGCCGCCGGACAGTACCAGCTGGCAAAGTGCTACGAGGACGGTATTGGAATCGAAAAGAAACGGGATGCGGCACAGTACTGGTATCAGGAAGCGGCAAAACAGTTTTATGAGGCAGCAAGACTCGGCAACCCGCAGGCACAGTATGGACTGGCAAACTGCTATGCGGAAGGAAATGGAGTGGAACAGAACCCGGAAGCAGCAGTCTATTGGTATCAGGCAGCTGCTCAGCAGGACTATCCGGATGCGCAGTACAATCTCGGATACTGCTATCTGGTTGGTATCGGTGTGGAACCCAATGATCTGGTTGCTCTCAAATGGTATCAGAGCGCCGCATCTCATGGAGATCCGCAGATGCAGCATAATCTGGGATTGATTTATAAAAATGGATATGGAAGCGTTCAGAAAAACTATGGAAAAGCGGCTGAGTGGTTTTTTAAGTCGGCAAGACAGGGGTATTCTGCGTCCAAGATGGAACTGGCGCTGATCTATTTCCGGGATCCGGAAGCGATTAAGGATGTTTCTGTTGCAGAGCGTTTGATGACAGAGGCGGCAGAGGATGGCATTCTGGATGCGCAGATTTATCTGGCTCATTACTACTTTGAGCGGAAGTCCGGAAAATATGATTTGCGAAAGGCTTATGTCTGGGCATCGAAAGCGGCAAATCAGGTGCAGGATCCGACGATTGCCATGATCATTGGTACCTGCTATGCGAATGGCAAGCTGTTTGATAAGGATGAAAAGCTGGCATATGACTGGTTAAGTCAGGTAGAAGAGGATACGGATTTTCTGACAGGTGAGGCGGCATACTATCTGGGCCGTCTGTACCAGCAGGGACAGTATGTGGTCAAGAGCTATGAAAAGGCATCTATGTTCTATGAACTGTCTCAGAAAAAGGGATGGCGCCTTGCTGATGAGGGACTGGAATCTCTCCGCCTTGAGCTGGAAAGTCAGACCGGGGTGTCCGCTTCTGCAGCGGAAGAAGAAAGTCCGCTTGATAAAACAATGGTAGCAGAAGAAATCGGCGGTCATGAAGAACAGGAAATGGCTGATGACCAGGAGGACGAATCAGAAATACCGGCTGAAAATGCAGTGTTTGATGACGATGATCAGATGCTGATCAAAGCCTATGAAGCGAGCATTAAAGAAGCGGCAAAGCGGGAAACGTCCGACGAAGACAGCACCGAACAGAATGAGGATTTCTCCGCAGATGATTCAAACGCAGCAGACTCTTTTGATCAGATGAGTGAGTCAAAAGCAGAGGAGAATGTCGGTGAGGAAAATCTGCCGGATGAGGACGGTTATGAAGCGTACCATTCGGACGCAGAGGATTTTCGTGATACAGATACGCGGAATGAGGAAGATGACTCCGATGAGGCGGAACTGGAAGAGGAAGATGAGGATGCTTTGTCGGAACTGGAAGACGAGGATGAGGATGCTTTGCCGGAATTGGAAGACGAGGATGCCTGCGACGAGTCGGAGCTGGAATCGGATGAACTGGAAGATGACGAGTATCCGGAAGATGGTGAGCCGGATGAGGATGGAGACTGGGAATTTCCGTCAACGTTCAACGCACGTCTGAAACCGGTTGATGCCGCTGCTGTTTCACAGAAGATTGATGAACATGCAGCCAGAACCGAATCCGTTCCGGAACGGAGAAAGAAATCAAAACGTCCTCCGGTTGAAGTGAATGAGATTTCCGACATGGAAGATGAACTCGTTGACTATGAAGGGGATGAACTGGATCCGGAGCTGGAGGATGAAAATGAAGAGTGGGAGGCGTCGGATGATAACTTCATTGCATCGCTGCTTGCCACTGGTGCGAAGGTGACAAAGACCACGATGGCGACGCCAAAAAGAAAACGGACAACACCTGTGGAAGAGGAACCGGCACAGGAATCCTTTGATGAGGAATGGAAAGAGGAGCGGAAAGCGTCTTCAAAAAATAATCTGGGATTGATTGATGATTATGCAGTCCGGGAAGATCATTCGGATGGTATTGGCTATGAGGATTCTGCCCGCAAAGAGGTGATGGAATCGGAGATTGAGAAATCAGATGCGGATGATCAGGAAGAAGCAGGAGTGGAAACGACAAAACCGGAGGAAGCTGACGTGATACAGGAAGCGGAAAAGAAGCCGCCGGTTCGCAAACTGGAAATGATCATCGATGAAGATGTGCTGGATGATCTTCCGGATGAAGTAATTGAAGAAATTCTGGCAGACGAGAATCCCGATGACAGTTATGATGAGGTCAGTGCCAAGAGCATGGAGCCAATCAGCAAAAGACTGGGTGCACAGATTCCGATTAACGAAGTAAATGTGGATTCGGAGTCGCTGCCTGAAAGCATGGAAATGTCCAGTAAATCAGCAGAGCCAATGCCGCCGGAAGACGGTTCTGAGAAGACAGAAACATCGGCTGCTTCCAACGGGCAGGAGGCGTCTGCTGCCGCGGAAGACGCGGAAAAACCAGAAGAAACGGTCACTGCGGAGGACGTAGAAAAACCAGAGGAAACGGTCACTGCGGAAGACGCGGAAAAAACAGAGGAAACGGTCTCTGCGGAGGACGCGGAAAAACCAGAAGAAACAGTCACTGCGGAGGACGTAGGAAAACCAGAAGAAACGGTCACTGCGGAGAAACTGGAAAAATCAGAGGCAATGATTACCGCGGAAGAACCGGTAAATTCAGTTATCCTGGGAGAATCGGAGACATCGACTCTTCCGAAAGAGCCGGAGAAATCGGATGATGTCCAAAACCGGGATCAGTCGATTGGTTTTTCGGATGCGGCTGAGTTGAAAGCGATGTTTGAGTCAGAAGAATCCGCGAAACCGGAGAACTCCATTCAAACACCGGAGTCCGACGAATTGGAAGCGAGTGAAGAAGCAACGGATTCTTCGGAACCGGAAAATACAGAGGAAGCGCTGGATGCAGACAGACTTGATGATGCCAATTCCGCGTTTCATCAGATGGTTGCGGAAAGAATGGAATCAGAATTGGATGAGCCGGAAAAAGAATCCGAAAGAAGCGGATTTCTCTCCTGGTTTTTCATCGGTGTTGCTTCCACGGCTGCTGTTCTTGCAGTTGCTGCGGCAGTCATGTTTGCAACGGGAAACGTTCCGGAACAGCTGAAAGAGGTTTTCCATCTGGAGGAGGAATCTTCTTCTGTCGATGGAACGACAGAAGAAGATGTTACCAATGAAGAGTCTTCAGAAGAGAGAAGCTCAGAAGAGCAGATATTAGAAGAGCAGACATCAGAAGAGCAGACCTCGGAGGAGCAGACCTCAGAAGAGCAGACATTAGAAGAGCAGACCTCGGAGGAGCAGACCTCAGAAGAGCAGACATTAGAAGAGCAGACCTCGGAGGAGCAGACATCAGAAGAACAGACACCAGAAGAAACGACATCAGCGGAATGGAGCTCGGATCAGGAGATGACCGAGGACGAAAGCCTGGAAGAAGAAACAGTTGATGCAGCCGTTCCGATGATGGAAACGGAAGAATCGCCGGAAGATCCGACCGCGAACGAAGAGGACCCGGAGGAATCTTCCAGTGAGGAAGAAAGCCCGGAGGAATCTTTCGATGAAGAAGAGAGCCTGAAGGAATCTTCCAGTGAAGAAGAAAGCCCGGAGGAATCTTCCAGTGAAGAAGAGAGCCTGAAGGAATCTTCCAGTGAAGAAGAAAACCCGGAGGAATCTTCCAGTGAAGAAGAAAGTCCGGAGGAATCTTCCAGCGAAGAAGTGAGCCCGGAAGAAACATCAGAGGAAGATGCGACTGTCAGTGTGGAAGTGACAGAAGAAACATCAGGGGAAGCGGGCACAGAAGATCAGACAGATGCAGAGGAAAGTCAGGAAGAGACAACTGCTGTCGGTGAAAATCCTGTAACACCAACGGAACCGGCACCTTCTGTTCCTGTTTTTTCGGATCGTCCATATGCCGAGATTCCTGTACCGGCTTCCGGCTGTGTCTTTGCGAAACTTGGTCCGTTTGACGAGAAGAATCATATGGTTTATGCCGGAAAACAGACAGAAGCAGAAATGGCTCATGTGGCGGAATTTGCGAACGGCATGAATCTGATCGGTGAAACGGTATATTACTATGTAGAGGATGGAGCAAACGGTACGGTATACAGTGTCCATGAATCCGGTGTGAATTTGCAGACACTGGCTGGCGGAATTGAGGCAGGATCGGATGTCTTCATCATGAACAACAGCATTTTTGCCGGAAACAAAGAATATATCATCGGAGAAAATCCGGCAGGAACGCAGTGGATGGAAGCAGAGCGTTTCCTGAGCTTTTCAACAGAATACGCTTACTATGTAACCTCTGACGGACAGATTGGCCGTGAACGGTACGACAGAAGCGGAAAAGAAATTCTGGAACTGCCATTTGCAGGCAGCGACATTGCATGGGCTCAGGTAATTGACCGCTATCTGCTCCTGTATCATCAGGGATACGACATGCTTTACAGCTACGATATGGAGTCAAAGGAGCTGGTTTCTTTGCCTTTGGACGGAATTGCAGAATGTGAAGGCCTGGCGGCGAACGGAAACTGGGTATATGGCATTTACCGCGGAAAGCTGGTTCGTGTCAGACCCAACGGAAGTGGTATGGAAACCGTTCTCGCGCGTCAGAAGACAGGAACCTGGAGTTCTGTTGTTCATACCATGGAAAACTATGTCGTTGTGACCATGAATGGAAAACAGGCTGGTGAATATCTGGTTGACCTTGCGTCGAAACAGGTTTCACTGATCAGCCGCGAGGCTGAATAACGGATGGCAGATCTGGCCGATACTTTTTGGCGAGAGAGATGCTGAACGTGAAATGGAGGGGCAGTAACCGTGAAAACGGTGCTGCCTTTCGTTGCTAATACATCCAGGAGAACAGAAAGGAGGCATCCGGTGTACCGAATCGTGGAAAATCAGATCCGGATTTCCGTGAGAAATCTTGTGGAATTTGTTCTGCGAAGCGGCAGCATTGACAACCGCAGAAGCACAAAAGTCCAGCGGGATGCGATGCTGACAGGAAGCAGACTTCACAGAAAAATACAAAAACAGATGGGAAGCGGTTATCAGGCTGAAGTAACGCTGCGTCATGTGGTTCCTCTTGGAGAGTTGGAACTGATCCTGGAAGGACGTGCAGACGGGATTCTGACGGAACCGGTTCTGGCGACGGAGAATTCAGAAGAACAGCCATCGGACAGGATATCCGTAACGATTGATGAGATCATGGTTGTTTTCATGGACATCAGCAAGCTGGAAGAACCGTTAGCCGTTCATCTGGCTCAGGCAGTCTGCTATGGCTACATCTATGCGCTGCAGAACCATCTGTCTTCTGCTGTGATACAGATCACGTATTGTCAGCCGGACACAGAAGAAATCCGGCGGTTTTCCCAGCTCTATTCCTTTGCCCGTCTGGAAGATGAATTTAATTCCTACATAAGGGAGTATGGAAAGTGGGCGCAGTTCATCTTTCATCACAGAAAAGAGAGAAATCAGTCATTGGACGGCATCCAGTTTCCCTATTCCTATCGTCCCGGTCAGAGGAATCTTGTAATTGCTTCCTATCGGACAATCCAAAACGGGGAAACGCTGTTTCTTCAGGCACCGACAGGAATCGGAAAAACACTGTCCGTTCTGTTTCCTTCCGTTGTGGCGCTTGGTCAGGGAACAGCAGATAAGATTTTCTATCTGACGGCAAAGACAATAACCCGTTCCGTTGCAATGGAAGGACTTCATATTCTCAGGGAAACGGGGGCGAAACTGTCCTTTGCGGCAATCACAGCAAAAGAAAAGCTGTGTCTTATGGAAACGATGGACTGCAACCCACTGGCCTGTCCCTTTGCAAAAGGACATTTTGACCGTGTAAATGCAGCAGTCTATGATCTGATCTGTCAGGAAGAGGAAGTAAGCAGGGAGATTCTTCTTTCATACGCGCAGAAATATCAGGTCTGCCCCTTTGAGATGAGCCTTGATGTCACATATTGGGTAGACGTAATCGTCTGTGACTATAATTATCTCTATGATCCAAACGTCCGTCTGCAGAGGTTCTTCTCCGACGGTGAAAAAGGAGCATACATCTTTCTTAACGATGAAGCCCATAATCTGGTAGAGCGGGCGAGAGAAATGTACAGTGCGCATTTGAACAAAGAAGAGTTTCTGGAAGCAAAAAAGCACTATCGGGAGCTGCCTGCCATCGTCAAGCGGATTGAGAGCTGTAACCGAAAACTCCTGGAACTGAAACGGGAATGCGATACCTGGCGTCTGCTGCCGGAAGGAGAAGGGATGGGGGCGTTTGTGATGGCGCTGGAGCAGCTCTATGGTGAGCTGATGACAATCAGTGACAAATATCCGGGCTGGATCTCGTCCAAAGAAGCGAGCGAATTTTTTTTCCATGTCCGTGACTTCATGAACGTTTATGAGCAGCTGGATGAGAATTACCGGATTTATACGGAACATGGAGAAGATGGAAAATTCTGGATCCACGAATTGTGTGTCAATCCGGCAAAGCGGATTCGTGAATGCTGCAGTCAGGGTACCGCGTCCATTTTCTTTTCTGCCACCTTTCTGCCAATCCAGTATTACAAAGAACTGATCTGGGGCGAGGAAGAGGTTCCTGCAGTCTATGTCCGTTCCCCCTTCGACAGCAGCCGCCGGATGATTGGAATCGGAGCAGACGTCAGTACACGCTATTCAAGAAGAAACAAAGACGAATACCTGCGTTATGCTGTTTATGTGGAAGCCATGCTCCGGGCGAAAGAAGGAAATTACATGGTGTTTTTTCCGTCCTACCGTTATCTGCAGGAAATAATGGCTGTGGTTCGGATACCGGATTCCTATCAGATCGCAGTACAGGAAACAGGGATGACAGAAGAGGACAGAGAACAATTCCTGGAAACGTTCCGGCAGAAAGCAAAGCCGACAGTCGGTTTCTGTGTGATTGGCGGAATCTTTTCCGAGGGAATCGATCTTCAGAAAGAGGCACTGATCGGAGTCATGATCGCCGGGCTCGGACTTGCGCAGGTAAGTCCGCGGCAGGAAATTCTTCAGCGGTTCTATTCCGAGCAGGGAAAAGACGGATATACGTTCGCGTACCTCTATCCCGGAATGAACCGTGTTTTGCAGGCAGCGGGGAGACTGATCCGTACAGCGGAGGATTATGGCATCATTCTGCTGCTGGATGAGCGGTTTCTCCGCAGAGATTGCAGAGAACAGTTTCCGGTCGAGTGGAGTGACTGCCGGCGGCTGAAAGCTTCCGAAGCCGGCCGCCAGATCGAAGAATTCTGGGAAAATCTGAACCGGCGCTTGACAGACGGGCAGATTTGATTTTAAATAAAAGCGAAAGAAAAACATTGGAATGGAGAAAAGAAATGGGAGCATATAGTCAGATGTATTTGGAAGAGCTGAAACAGATCCCGGCTCTTGAGGAAGAGGAGATGAAAACACTGCTGGCTGCGCTGCCTGCGAAGGACGCAGCGGAACGACTGATAAACGGCAGTCTTTCCTATGTAGCGGAAATGGCAGATCAGTACAGCAGTGAGCATGTGGATGTTTCCGATCTGATCCAGGAAGGAAACATGGCACTGATGCTTCTTGTGCGCAATTACAAAGAAGGGGACTTTCTCCGGATGCGGACAATTGCTGTAACAACGGCAATGGAGGCTTTTCGGGACAGTCAGGCGCAGAATGAACGGCTCGAGGAAGAAGTAACAGCTTCTGTCAATGTCCTGAACAAAGTGACAACGATGATGGCAGAGGAACTGGGAAGAGAAGCGACACTGGAAGAAATCGCGGAAAAAATGAAAATGCCGGAAGACAGAATCCGTTTGCTGATGAAGGAAGCAGTCAATGCGGTTTCTACAGATACAGAAAAATATAAGACGAGTGAGGATGAATGATCGGATGGAAAAAGGGTCAATGAAGACTGCGATCATCACACGGATTGGAATCACACTGATACTGGCGCTGCTGATCAGCGGAACGATCTCCAGCATTGCCTCCTACTGGCTGTTTCAGCATGAGATCAAAGGTGACATGACAGACATCCTTCTGATCGTTGACAGCACACTGGACCGGTCCGGTGATGTGGCAAAGCAGCTGGAACAATATCAGGAGACGCTGGAAGAACGCTACCGGTTTACGCTGATTGATCAGAACGGAACCGTTGTGGCGGATACCGGTGTGAGGGATGTCAGCCAGATGGAGAACCACCGCGAGAGACCGGAAGTGCAGGATGCAATGAACGATGGAATCGGTTACGAGAGCCGTTTTTCTGATACCTTTGCCACCTCCATGATCTATGCGGCTATCTATTCCAAAAAGAATCAGGATATTCTTCGTCTTTCGCAGGAGACGGCAGCGATGAGCCAGATTCTTCTGATGACTGTCGAAGTGTTTCTTTCCAGCTTTCTGATTTCACTGGCGCTGGCTGCAGTTCTGACAGCACGGCTGACCCGTTCCATAACGAGTCCTCTGATGGAAATCGCAAAAGAGATGTCGGAATTTGAGGATGGTTACCATGTGTTCCATTTTCGGAAATATCCTTACAAAGAGCTGAATATCATCGCGGATACGACAACAAGCATGTCGAACCACGTCCGTGAAGCGTTTCAGAAGCGAGAAAAGGAGAAACAGGTCCGGCAGGAATTTTTCAGCAATGCGTCCCATGAACTGAAAACACCACTGACTGCGATCCGCGGATATGCCGAGCTGCTGCAGAGCGGAATGGCACAGGACGAGGACACAAAAAACATGTTTTTAAACCGGATTCACCGCGAAGTGGAGGGCATGACAGAGCTGGTAAATGATATTCTGAAAATATCGCGGCTGGAAACAAAAGAAACCACTCCCTGTATGGAGACACTTCAGGTAACTGTGCTGGCAGAAGAGATTGTCAGCAAGCTTCAGCCTGCGGCTGCTGCGGCCGGTGTATCCATTCAGATGAAATGCGAATCTGCGGAATTCTATATGAACAGAACCCATTTTGAGGAAATCGTCTCAAACCTGATCAGCAATGCGATCAAGTACAATCAGTCGGATGGCCGGGTAAACCTGGATGTCCGACGCCAGAAGGACCGTCTGGTCATTGAAGTCGAGGATACCGGAATCGGTATTTCCCCGGAAGATCAGAGCCGCGTTTTTGAACGGTTTTTCCGTGTGGACAAGGGACGGAGCAAGCGGATTGGCGGAACCGGCCTTGGTCTTTCCATTGTAAAGCATACGGTCGGATATTATGGAGGTTCCATCACCCTTCGAAGCAAGCCGGGAGAAGGAAGCTGCTTTACCGTAACGCTTCCGCTGATTCATCCGCAGGAATAGAGAAACTGTCTTAAAATTTGATAAACCCATTGCAAACAGCGGGGAAACATAGTACAATAATCAGCATCTGCAAAAAGGAGGGGACGGTGTCAATGAAATCCAGAATCAAGAAAACAGTTTCATCCTGGCTGACCCGGGGCCCGATGAATTACAATCTTTTATTTGCAATCCTGTTTTTAAATATATATGGACTGATCATGATCTACAGTTCCAGCTACTATTCCGCGACAAGCCTGAATCTGCCATCCAGCCATTTTGTCACACATCAGGCGGAATATCTGCTGATCGGACTTGTTGCCATGTATGTGGTATCAAAAATTGATTATCATATCTGGATGAAAATGGGCTGGATCGGATATGGGGTTGCCATCATTCTGGTCGTGCTGCTGAAAACAAAGTTTGGTGTTGGTGCGCTTGGTGCAATCCGCTGGCTGGAATTTGGTCCGATCCGATTTCAGGCGGCAGAACCGATCAAACTGTTTATGATGGTATTCTATGCCATGTACATGGCAGAATATGGACTGACCAGTCCCGGAAAGCGGCTGGTAGCATGGGTGCTGGCAGGCGTGATGGGACTGTTGCTGGGCGTCGTATCGGACAACATGAGTACGGCAATTATCATCGTGGGAATCTGTTACATCATCTTCATGGTAAGTCAGAAGCGGATTGGCATCTACTGGAAAGTGATTGCCGCGATTGTAGTTCTCGTCGCTGTTGTGCTGCTGGCAATTGAGTTTGTTTTGCCGATCACTCCCGGTGAGAATTTCCGTATCACCAGAATCCGTGCATTTCTTCATCCGGAAGAGTACACGGCGAGTACCGGTCTTCAGGCGCAGCAGGCACTCTATGCGATCGGAGCAGGCGGTTTCTGGGGACAGGGACTTGGACAGAGCCTTGTTAAATTCAAGCTGTCAGAGCCATATAACGATTACATTCTCGCAATCATCTGCGAAGAAATGGGAGTCTTTGGCGCCTGCCTGCTTCTGTTTCTCTATGGATATCTGTTTACACAGATTGTTAAGGTGGAACGCATTGCGTGTGACGTGGAAGGAAAAATTTTCTGCACCGGTGTGTTTGCACAGGTTGCGATCCAGACCATTCTGAACGTTATGGTTGTAGTAAACTGGTTCCCGACAACCGGAGTTTCGCTGCCGTTCATCAGCTATGGAGGCGCGTCCGCGATTTTCCTGCTGATCGAGTTTGGCGTTGTGTTTAACATTGACAAAGTGGCGAGAAACAGGAAATATCACTACGAAGCGGTCAAACAGATCAATAAGGAAGAAGAGCGAAGAAAACATTATTAAAAAACTGTGGGAAAACGAATGATTCATTTTCCCACAGTTTTTTTGTCAGACACGATCAGCAATGGTATAGATCAGCTGTCTGGAATTCTCCCAGTCAAGGCAGGGATCAGTGATGGATTTGCCGTAGACATGTTCGCCCACTTTCTGGCTTCCGCCTTCGATATAGCTTTCAATCATGACGCCTTTCACCATTTTTGCAACAGCCTCGGAATGAATGCGGCTATGAAGGACTTCCTTCACAATTCGAATCTGTTCCATGTGTTTTTTTCCGGAATTGGAGTGGTTGGCATCAACGATACATGCCGGATTCTGAAGATTGCGTTCTCCGTACATGTCAACGAGACGGATCAGATCCTCGTAGTGATAGTTGGGGATGGTCTGCCCATGCTTATTGACTGCGCCGCGAAGGATGGTGTGCGCAAGCGGATTTCCCTGGGTCTGAACCTCCCATCCGCGGTAGATGAAATCGTGGCCGTGCTGTGCGGCAACTACCGAATTGAGCATGACAGAAATGTCTCCGCTGGTGGGGTTTTTCATTCCTGCCGGAATATCCATTCCGCTGACAGTCAGGCGGTGCTGCTGATTTTCCACAGAACGGGCGCCGATGGCAACGTAAGAAAGGATGTCGGATAAGTAGCTCCAGTTTTCCGGATACAGCATCTCATCGGCAGCGGTAAGTCCGCTTTCTTCAATGGCGCGCATGTGGAGCTTACGGATTGCGAGAATACCGGCAAGCATGTCCGGTTTCTTTTCCGGATCCGGCTGATGAACCATTCCTTTGTAGCCTTCGCCTGTTGTGCGCGGCTTGTTTGTATAGATTCTCGGAATCAGGATCAAGCGGTCTTTTACCTCATCCTGAACCCTGGCAAGGCGGCTGATATAGTCGCATACAGCGTCTTCGTTGTCTGCGGAGCAGGGACCGATGATAACAAGAAATTTATCGCTCACACCGGTAAACACGTCACGGATCATCGAATCGCGTTCTGCTTTAATCCGGGTCAGTTTCTCGGATACGGGATAGGTTTCTTTGATCTCTGCCGGGCTTGGCAGCTGTTTAACAAAAGTAAAACTCATAATGTCCTCCTCAAGGCAGGATATCCTGCCGAATGCTAAATCGGTTTCACAGATTTCTGCTGCGTACAGTCAATTATAGAGAAGGATTGGATTGCTGTCAAGTAAAGATTCTCCGGTTCCCTTCTGTATGAAACGGCTCAATCCGGACATATTATATAGGAAGAAATCGATTTTTTTAGCAAGGAGGTCTCTATGAACTGGATTGTAACTGGAATTCTCATAGCAGCTGCAGCTGTTATCATGTGCTATGCGATGACAAAGGCAGCCAGCCGTGCGGAGGAGCTGGGGGAGCTGTTTGTCCAGAAAGAAAAGGAAGGGAAGACAGAAAGAAGGATTCAGAAGAAGTCATAAATTTGTCCCTCAATGGAATACAATAAGATAACCGAGTCATCTGAGAGGATGGATATGAAACAGAGAGGGAAGAAAATCCAGATCAGACTTCTGATTCTGATACTGACAGTTGTCCTTGGAGGAATAGGAAGTATCCGCGCGGAAGAAAGCACAGGGCTGACTTTGAGCAGCCCTTCTGCAATGCTGATGGAAGCGTCAACAGGAACGGTAATCTATGAAAAAAACGCAGATGAACAGGTCAGTCCGGCTAGCATTACAAAAATCATGACTGCAATTCTGATTTTTGACGCAATTGAGGAAGGAAGGATCGGACTGAACGATGAGGTGACAACGAGTGCCTATGCAAAATCCATGGGCGGTTCGCAGGTATTTCTGGAAGAGGGCGAAAAACAGACTGTGGAAACGCTGATCAAATGTATTCTTGTTGCCAGCGGAAACGATGCCAGCGTCGCAATGGCTGAGCATATCAGCGGAAGTGAGGAGGCGTTTGTTGCGGCAATGAATGAACGGGCAGCGGCGCTTGGAATGAGCAATACGCATTTTGAAGACTGCTGCGGTCTGACGGATTCAGACGGACATTACACAAGCGCAAGAGATGTTGCCATCATGAGCAGAGAACTGATTACCCGGTATCCGCAGGTAAAGAAGTACACAACCATCTGGATGGAATCCATCACGCATGTGACAAATCAGGGGAGCAGTGAGTTCGGACTGGCAAACACCAATAAACTGCTGAAACAGTATGAGTGGACGACAGGCCTGAAAACCGGTTCGACAGCAAAGGCGAAATATTGTCTGTCGGCTACTGCATGGAAAGACGGCATTGAACTGATTGCTGTTGTCATGGGCTGTCCGGATTATCGGAATCGTTTTCCGGAGGCGGCTGCAATGCTCAATTACGGATATGCAGGGTGCCGTCTTTACCGGGATGAGACACCGCCGGAATTAAATCCGATTGCAATAGCCAACGGCGTCAAAAATCAGGCTGCCCTTACCTATGGAAGCACATTTACATATCTGGCATTAAACCGGGAAAATCTGGAGGGAATCGAAAAAAGGATCGAGCTTCAGGAACTGAAAGCACCTGTGGAACAGGGAGATCCGGCTGGGAAGCTGACCTATTTCCTGGACGGAACGGAACTTGGCAGCGTTGAAATTCTTGTGGCAGAATCGGTGAAAGAAGCAAAATACTTTGATTATTGGCTTCGGTTGTGGTATGATTGGCTCATGACAGAAAAAAAGATGCAGTGAGTTTCTGCATTGGATACAAGGAGATGGGAATGAAAAAAGGTACAATAGCAGGTCTGACTGCTGCAGCTGCAGCTGCGGCATTGCTTGCGGAATCAGAATATGAAAAAAAGCATTTTGAAATCAGACGTTACCGTGTCCACACGGATAAGCTGGGGGAAGAATGGAATGGAAGCCGGCTGGTTTTTCTGTCAGATCTCCATGGAAATTCGTTCGGGGAGAACAACATCCGTCTGAAAGAAGCGATGGAAGAGATCCGTCCGGAAGCAGTTCTGATCGGTGGTGATATGATGATCGTGAAGCCATGGAAAGAGATGGATTTTTCCGGACTTGAGGATCTGCTCCAGTGGCTCTGCGGCCGGTATCCGGTTTACTATGCGAACGGAAATCATGAAAGCCGGATGGGATCTGAGCCGGAGGTTTATCCCGGCTGGTATTCTGTGTTTCAGGAGATGCTGAAACGAACAGGAATTACCTGGCTGTCCGATTCCCATGCCGAGATCAAAAAGGGAGAAAGCAGCCTCCATCTCTATGGACTCAACATCGAAAAAGAATACTATAACAAAGGAAAAATCCGTCCTCTGACAGCCGATTATGTGAAAGAGCACCTTGGCAGCTGCTGTGAGGATGGGTACTGCCTGCTTCTGGCCCATACACCGGTTTACCTGAAGGACTATGCGGCATGGGGAGCGGATCTGATTCTGTCCGGCCATTTTCACGGAGGAACCATCCGCCTTCCCGGGCTTGGAGGAGTCATGAGCCCCCAGTTTCAGTTTTTCAGTCCGTTCAACCGTGATGTTGTTTATGAAAATGGAGTTCCAATGGTAATCAGTGCAGGTCTTGGCACCCATTCTGTCAACATTCGCCTCAACAATCCGCCACAAATTGTAGTGTTGGAGCTGAAAACCTGATTTCGGTTTACAGAAAAGAAAAGTTATGATAGAATAGGCAGACAGGGTCACGTCCGAAATCTGGAAGATGCAGGACCGATCCTGCCGCTGACAAACGGAAATCAAAAGAAAGCAGGAAAACGCATGCTGTCTGTAAAACTGGAAACCTTCGAAGGTCCCCTTGATCTGCTGCTCCATCTGATTGATCGAAACAAAGTGAGCATTTACGATATCCCGATCATAGAAATCACCGCGCAGTATATGGAATATGTAAATGCAATGGATAAAAAAGATCTGGATCTTGTCAGTGACTTTCTGGTAATGGCTGCGACGCTGCTCGATATCAAGAGCCGGATGCTGCTTCCGGCAGAAGTGGATGAAGAAGGGGAAGAAGTGGATCCCCGTGAGGAACTGGTCGCAAGACTGACGGAATATAAGCTGTACAAAAGTCTTGCTCATGAGCTGGCAGAGTATCAGGACGGTGCAGAACGCCAGCTCTATAAAGCACCAACCATACCAAAGGAGGTTTCCTGCTATGAGGAACCGGTGGACGTGGCGAAGCTGTTAAGCGGAATTACCCTTCAGAAACTGCAGGACATCTACCGGATGGTTATGAAACGACAGGTTGATAAGCTGGATCCGATCCGAAGCCGGTTCGGCAACATCCAGAAAGAGCCGGTTCGTCTGTCAGAAAAGCTTGCCTATGTGTTTGATTATGCACAAATGCACAGCCGATTTTCCTTTGCCCAGCTGCTTTTGGAACAGAAGAGTAAGGCGGATGTAATTGTAACGTTTCTCGCCTGCCTGGAGCTGATCAAAATCGGAAGGCTGGATGTAAAGCAGGAGGGAACCTTTGCGGACATCGACTTTGTCTGGAATGAAAACTGTGAAACACAGATTACGAAAGAAGATATGGAACAATATGACTAAGAGGTGACTATGGACGAAAAAGATTACCTGCCGGTGCTGGAAGGCATCTTGTTTACGATGGGAAAAAGCGTGGAGATATCCAGACTGGCGCAGGCTCTTGAACTGAGTGAAGGAGTCACTGCCGATCTTCTGAAGGAGCTTGGAACCATGTACCGGAAACAGAACCGGGGACTCCAGCTTCTGTTTCTGGAAGACCGGGTTCAGCTTTGCACCAAACCGGAGTACTATGAGTACCTGATCCGCATCGCGGCGCAGCCAAGGAAACATGTTCTGACAGAATCGGTACTGGAGACGCTGTCGATCGTTGCCTACAAGCAGCCGGTCACCCGGTCTGAGATTGAACGGATCCGCGGTGTGAAGTCAGATCATGCGATCAACCGTCTGCTGGAATATGACCTGATCGAGGAAGCGGGACGTCTGGATGCGCCTGGCCGGCCGATCCTGTTTGCGACAACGGAAGAGTTTCTGCGCTGCTTCGGTGTTTCCTCTCTTGGCGATCTGCCGGTAGCCGAGCCGGGAAGACTGGAGGCATTCAAGGAAGAGGCTGAGGGAGAGATTCCGGTAACGGTATAAACAGGCACAAAACCGTCTCTTTGCGCATATACTGTAAGAAAGTGCGAAGAAGGGCAGCAATGGATTGGAAATCTTTAAGAAACCGCTCTCAGCTGCACAGGAAAAAGAGTATCTGCAGGCAATGAAAGACGGGTGCGAGGATGCGCGCCGGATACTGATTGAACATAACATGCGCCTTGTTGCTCATGTGATCAAAAAATATGCGTTTACGGAAAAGGAACCGGATGATCTGCTTTCCATCGGAACCATCGGTCTGATCAAAGCGGTAAATACCTTCGATGTGAGCCGTGGAAACCGGCTTTCCAGCTATGCGGCAAAATGCATTGACAACGAAATCCTGATGCTGCTGCGTGCGGAGAAGAAGCAGAACCGTGAGGTGAGTCTTTACGAGCCAATTGGAGTGGATAAGGAAGGAAATGAAATCAATCTGCTGGATATTCTTGAGAACGGAGAACGGGAAATTGCCGATTCTGTCTGTATTCGGGAAGATATTCTGCGGCTTTTTTGCGGATTCCGCACCTGTCTGAAGGAAAACGAACAGACGGTGCTGCGGCTTCGCTACGGACTGTTTGGAGAAACCGAGCATACACAGAAGGAAATCGGCAGCATTCTGGGGATTTCCAGATCCTATGTCAGCAGAATTGAAAAAAGCGGACTGACAAAGCTGAAAAACTATCTTTCATAAAGGAATGTGAGAAATGCGAACAAGAGAACTTTATCTGACATCTTCTACAAAAGTTGACCGGATCCATGTGTCTGTGTGGCTTCCGGATCAGGAACCGGATGTGGTCGTGCAGCTTGTTCATGGAATGGTGGAGCACATCGGGCGCTATGATGCGTTTGCCCGATTTCTGTGTTCCCAGGGAATTGGCGTGATCGGTCACGATCATCTTGGTCATGGAAAAACGGTTGCCGGTTCCTCTCAGTATGGGTACTTTGCAAAACACCACGGGCAGAAAGCCGTTCTTGGCGACATGCGCATCGTAAACAGATACATCAGAAAGCTGTATCCGGATTGCCGGCTGTTCCTCTTTGGCCACAGCATGGGATCTCTGTTTTGCAGACGTTACATGACTCTCTACGGAAAACGGCTTGCAGGCGTGATTCTTTCCGGAACCGGACATTTTGGAAGAATCCTGACAGGCGCCGGGAAATTCGCGGCAGGATTTATCGCTGTAACGAAAGGGGATTTTTACCGCAGCAGTCTGCTGCACAGGCTGAGCACCGGCGATTATGGACGCTATTTTGAGGAAGAGGAATGTAAGAGCTGGCTGACCAGGGATCAGGAACAGGCGGATCGCTATGAAAAGGATCCCATGTGCCAGTTTGTTTTTACTGCCTCCGCGTACCATCAGTTTTTTGCTCTGCTGAACGAGCTGGCAAGGAAAAAGGATTACAGAAAAATACCAAAGGATCTGCCGCTGCTGCTGATTTCCGGTGAGAACGACCCGGTTGGCGATTTTGGAAAAGGCGTCAGAATGTGCTATGAGGAATATGTGCGCCTGGGAATGAAGGATGTGCGGATGAAGCTGTATCCTCAGGCCCGTCATGAGCTTCTCAACGAAACAAACAGGGACGAAGTGTATGAGGAGATTCTGACATGGATTCTGGACCGGGTATAAAGAAAGAAACAGGAGAAAAAGAAGCGGATATGCTGAAACAGGTGATTTTTGATATTGGAAATGTGCTGAGTGATTTTCAGTGGGCATGGGTGTTGGAAGACTGCGGGTTTTCAAAAGAGGTTCAGGAAATTCTTGCGAATGGGATTTTCTGCCATCCGCTCTGGGATGAGTATGACCGCGGTGTAATGGGAGATGATGCAGTTACTGCTGCTGTCAGAAAAAACTGCGCGGGGTATGAAAAAGAATTCGATCTGCTCTATTCCCGTTTTCAGGAACTGGTAAAGGAACGGACCTATTCGGCACCGTTGATCCGGAAGCTGAAGGAGATGGGACTTCATGTTTACATTTTGTCAAACTATGGGGAAACCATGTACCAGGCGAATGCATCGCGGTTTGCATTCCTTCCCGAGGTGGATGGAGCCGTTTTTTCCTATCGGGAAAAAATCATGAAGCCGGATGCCGCAATCTATCAGTGTCTTCTGGAGCGCTATTCGCTGAAAGCGGAGGAATCCCTGTTTCTGGATGACCGGATGGTTAATGTAGAAGGAGCAAGGGCAGTGGGAATTCATGCAGAACTGGCAGATTCCTATGAAACAATCCGCGATGCACTGAAAAAATATCAGATCGAGATTGAAATTGACTGCAATTAAAATTGTCTGGAAATCGGTTATTGAAAAGATTCCAGTAAGAAACTGTTTACGAAAGAGAATTGTCTGATGAAAAAAGGATCAGGCAGTTCTCTTTTTGTTTGTTGATACATCCGTGGAACGTGTCGGCGACATGCTCAATGGATTTGGAGGATACTTATGTTTGCAAGAGCATATACAGGAACTGTATTCGGAATCGAAGGGATTCCGGTTACTGTGGAGGCGGATGCGGGTGACGGGCTGCCCATGTTTGAGATGGTAGGCTATCTTGGTTCTGAGGTGAGAGAAGCAAGAGAGCGTGTACGGACAGCAATGAAAAACTCCGGGTATCCGGTACCGCCCTGCAGACTGACGGTCAGCCTTTCCCCGGCTGATCTGAGAAAACAGGGGAACTATTTTGACCTTTCCATTGCAGCGGCAATTCTTGCCGCATGCGGCTACATACCGGCTTCCTGCCTGGAACAGGTCCTGCTGATCGGGGAGCTTGGGCTGGACGGAAGCCTGCGGCCGGTTGCAGGAGCGCTGACGCTGGCCGGCTGCGGTTTGGAGCGGGAAATCCGAAGCGTGATCATGCCCCGGGAAAACGCGAGAGAAGGCGCCTGCCACGACGGTGTTCGTGTGATGGGTGCCGGCAGCCTGAAAGAAGTCGTGGGTTTTCTGACGGATCCGGGATCGGCCATTTATCAGGAAGCGATGGAAGAGACGGAGACAGACACCGGGGAAGCGTGTGAGGATTTTTCCGACATCAACGGACAGTATCTGGTAAAACGTGCGTCAGAGGTGGCGGCAGCCGGCATGCACAACATTCTTTTCATCGGCCCGCCCGGTTCCGGCAAAACCATGACCGCAAAACGGATCGCTTCCATCATGCCGCGGATGACAAGAGAGGAGCAGGTTGAGATATCGAAAATATACAGCGTCTGCGGGCTGCTCCCTGCCGGAGGCGGGCTGGTAAAGAAACGCCCGTTCCGCAATCCGCATCACACCATATCCGCGCAGGCGCTGATTGGAGGCGGTGTCGTCCCGAAACCGGGAGAGATCAGTCTGGCAAATGGCGGAGTACTGTTTCTGGATGAGCTTCCCGAGTTCCCCAAGCATGTTCTGGAAACGCTGCGTCAGCCGCTGGAGGACGGGCGTGTTGTAATCAGCAGACTTCACGGTGTCTACACCTATCCGTCACGGATGATGCTGGCTGCGGCAATGAACCCATGTCCCTGCGGCTACTATCCGGACCGGAACCGGTGCCGCTGCAGCAAAGGGGAGGTAGACCGGTATTTAAGCAGGATCTCCCAGCCGCTGCTGGATCGAATCGATATCAGCGTGGAGGCAAGACGGGTTGAATATAAAGAGCTGCTGCAGAATGGCGTCAATGAAAGCTCGCAGTCCATCCGGTGCCGTGTGGAGCGCGCATCCGAAATCCAGAAGGAACGGTATAAGAAGGAAGGAATTCATTTCAACTCTCAGCTGAACCGCAGTCTGATGAAGAAATACTGCGTGCTGGGAAGGGAGGAGCAGAGGTTACTGAACGATGTGTTTGAACGGCTTGGACTGAGTGTGCGTGCCCATGACCGGATTGTGCGGGTGGCAAGAACGATTGCGGATCTGGATCAGTCCGAGCGGATCCGGGTGAAACATCTGTCAGAAGCAGTCGGCTACCGGAATATTGACAAGAAATACTGGGGGACATGAGGATGGAAGATCAGAGACGAAACAGAGAATGGTACTGGGTCAGTCATCTGCAGATGATCCGGATGGATCGGCTGAACTGTCTGATTGATCAGATGGAAGATCCAGAGCAGATCATGATGCTTACCGACAGGGAACTGAACTCGCTGGAGCAGTTAAGCGAAAGTGAGAAGAGAATCATCCGGATCCATCGGGACAACCGGTCCATGATTCTGGAAAGCTATGAACAGCTGAGCAGGCTGGGGCTTCGGTATATCAGCTTTGAGGACGGGGAATATCCAAAACGGCTTCGTGAACTGCCGGATCGTCCGGTCGGTCTGTTTGTAAAGGGAAGACTGCCTGATAACGGCGTGCCCTGTGTTGCAATCGTGGGAGCGCGGGCATGCAGTTCCTATGGAAGAGACTGTGCGTCATATTTCGGACAGGCTTTATCCAGGGCAGGCGTACCGGTCATCAGCGGAATGGCTTACGGGATCGACAGTACCGCGCAGAAGGCGGCAGTGAAAGAGAAAGGAAGCTCCTACGCAGTTCTTGGCGGCGGCGCGGATATCTGCTATCCGAAGGAATGTTTTGAACTGTATCAGGAACTGGCAGCACACGGCGGCGTGATCTCGGAGATGCTGCCGGGTACACAGGGAAGACCGTGGATGTTTACAAGACGAAACCGGATCATCAGCGGAATGTCGGAAGCGGTGATTGTAGTCGAAGCGAGGGAGCGCAGCGGCTCCCTGATTACTGCCAATGACGCGGCGGAGCAGGGACGGCTTGTCTATGCAGTTCCGGGCCAGATCGATTCGGCGTTAAGCAGCGGATGCCATGAGCTGATTCAGAACGGAGCAATTCTGCTACAGAAGCCGCAGGAGATTCTGGATGATCTGAAGATGACGCTGGAAGCAAACCTGGAATCCGCGTTTTCAGCGGGACATGTGAAACTGAGTGAGGAAGAACGGGACGTGTACATGCATCTGGGCAGGGAACCGGTTCATCTGGAACAGCTTCTTGCATGGACGGCCTATCCGGCAGGAATGCTGATGAACCTTCTTCTCCAGCTGGAAATCAAGGGGTATGCCTGCCAGAATCCTCAGAATTATTACAGAAAAACAAGGCTGGTACCACCGGATATTTGTGTAAAATAACAGTTAAGATTACTGAAAAAAATGTGATTTCCAAAAAAAGTGCTTGCAAAGTGGGAAGGAATAGGGTATAGTGGGTGGCGATATTGTTCCGAAAATATCAGTCGGTTATCACTATTTGGAGGGAAATATGGCAAAATATCTGGTTATTGTGGAGTCTCCCGCTAAGGTTAAGACCATTAAGAAATTCCTGGGAAGCAGCTATGAAGTTATGGCGTCCAATGGTCATGTCCGTGACATGCCAAAAAGTCAGCTGGGAATTGACGTAAACAATGATTATGAACCAAAATATATTACGATCCGCGGAAAAGGCGATATTCTGGCAGGACTGCGCAAGGCTGTCAAAAAGGCAGATAAAGTCTATCTTGCAACGGACCCTGACCGGGAAGGAGAGGCAATTTCCTGGCATTTAAGCAAGGCTTTAAATCTGGATGAGAAGAACATTCACCGGATCACATTCAATGAGATCACAAAAACTGCGGTGAAAAACTCACTGAAGGAAGCACGCAAAATCAATCAGGATCTGGTGGATGCCCAGCAGACACGCCGAATCATCGACCGCATGGTAGGTTATGAGATCAGTCCTGTTCTCTGGGCAAAAGTAAAGCGCGGATTAAGTGCAGGACGTGTTCAGTCGGTTGCCCTGAGTCTGATCTGTGAGCGGGAAGAGGAAATCAATGCCTTTATTCCGGAGGAATACTGGAGTCTGGATGTTCTTCTTGCAGCAAAAGGGCTGAAAAAGCCTCTGACTGCCCATTACCACGGCAGCGACGGCAAAAAGGAGGGAATCGGCAGCGAGGAACAGGTACAGGAAATCATTCGTTCCATTGCAGAACAGCCTCTTACGGTAACGGAGATTCAGACAAGAGAGCGCAGCAAGAAAGCACCGCTTCCGTTTACTACCAGCACGCTTCAGCAGGAAGCGGCCAATGTGCTGAATTTCTCTACGCAGAAGACGATGCGTCTTGCACAGCAGCTGTATGAAGGTGTTGACGTGGAGGGAGAGGGAACCATTGGTCTGATCACCTATCTCCGTACTGATTCCACCAGAATCGCTCACGAAGCGGATGAGGCGGCACGCTCCTATATTGATTCTGCCTATGGTCCGCAGTATGTGACGGACAAGCCAAAGGAAGCGGCAGCCGGAGCCAATGTCCAGGATGCCCACGAGGCAATCCGTCCGACAAACATCCGCCTCGAGCCGGTACGCGTTAAGGACTCTCTCAGCAGAGATCAGTTCCGTCTTTACCAGCTGATCTGGAAGCGCTTTACCGCCAGCCGGATGGCAGACGCCCGTTACCAGTCCACACAGGCGAAAATGGAAGCGGCGGGACATGTCTTTACGGCAACCAGCTCCAGGCTTGCGTTTGAAGGATTCATGAGTGTGTACACACAGGAAGAGGAAAAGACAGCCAATGATCAGGCAGTTCTTTCTCTGGAAAAGGGAATGGAGCTGACTGCAGCCGAGTGGAAGCCGCAGCAGCACTTTACTCAGCCGCCGGCCCACTATACGGAGGCGTCCCTTGTTAAGGCAATGGAAGAAAAAGGAATCGGCCGTCCGTCTACCTATGCGCCGACGATAACGACAATTCTTGCAAGGCACTATGTGATCAAAGAGAAGAAGAACCTCTATGTGACAGAACTGGGAGAGATTGTCAACCACATCATGGTTCAGTCCTTCCCTACCTTTGTCGATACGGAATTTACAGCCAACCTGGAATCGCTCCTTGACATGGTCAGTGAAGGACGTCTTCAGTGGAAGGATGTGGTGCGCAATTTCTATCCGGATCTGGCGGAAGCGGTCAAAACAGCCAATGAGGAGCTGGAGCATGTAAAAGTGGAAGATGAACTTTCAGACGAATTCTGTGAGTTCTGCGGCCGTCAGATGGTGATCAAATACGGACCGCACGGAAAGTTTCTTGCCTGCCCGGGCTTCCCGGACTGCCGCAACACCAAGCCCTATCTGGAAAAGGCAGGAATGCCCTGTCCCAAATGCGGAAAAGAAATGGTAATCCGCAAAACAAAGAAGGGAAGAAAGTACTATGGATGCGAAAACAATCCGGAGTGCGATTTCATGTCCTGGGCAAAGCCGAGCGGAAAGAATTGTCCGAATTGCGGAAGCTATCTGGTGGAAAAGGGAAATAAGAGCTGTTGTTCCAATGAAGCATGCGGTTACATGGAAGCAAAGTCCAGTTCTGAAGAAACAAAAGAAGATTGATAAAAAAAGATTCAGACAAATTTTGAAAAATAACTTGTTTCTCTCGGATAATTGTGTTATGATGTATCTATATTAAATGCTTTTATTTGGAGGAATTGATATGAGCGTGCAGTTGTTAGATAAAACCAGAAAAATTAATAAGCTATTGCATAACAACAATACCAGTAAAGTTGTGTTCAGCGATATTTGTTCGGTTTTAAGTGAAATTCTTGAATCCAACATTCTTGTGTTAAGCCGCAAGGGAAAGGTACTCGGCTTCAGTGTGTGGCAGGGGGTTGATGTGATTGACGAGCTGATGGAAAATCGGATTGGATCCCTGGCTGATACCATGCTGAATGAGCGTCTCCTCAGTGTTCTTTCCACAAAAGAGAACGTAAACCTTGCAACCCTTGGTTTCAATGCGGAGAACGGAAAGAAATATCAGGCAATTGTAACGCCAATCGATATTGCGGGGGAGCGTCTCGGCACCCTGTTTATCTACAAATGCGGTCCTTCCTACGACATCGATGACATCATCCTCAGTGAGTACGGCACAACGGTTGTCGGTCTGGAAATGATGCGTTCAGTCAATGAGGAAAATGCGGAAGAGACAAGAAAGCAGCAGATCGTAAAATCTGCGATCAGCACACTCAGCTATTCCGAGCTGGAAGCAATCATCCACATCTTCAAGGAACTGGACGGAAACGAAGGTGTGCTTGTAGCCAGCAAGATTGCTGACCGGATCGGAATTACCAGATCTGTGATTGTCAATGCGCTCCGCAAGTTCGAAAGCGCCGGTGTAATCGAATCCCGCTCGTCCGGAATGAAGGGTACCTACATCAAGGTTCTCAACGATGTTGTGTTCGATGAACTGAACAAAATCAACATGGAAAAAATGTAAAATTTCTTCGGGGACGCGTCTTAAAAACGTGTTCCTCACGTTCCTTCAAAAAGAGGCGGTCAAAAACCGCCTCTTTTTTTGAAATTTTCAAAAAAACACTTGAAATATATGAAATATCGTGATATGATTTACGAGTTAAAATAAACACGTATACGGATGGCAGGACGGTGCCGCAATGGTTATCCTGTACGGACCGCTATACGGAAGTTCAACTAAAAGGAGAGAAAATCATGAGCGTTATTTCTATGAAGCAGCTGCTGGAAGCTGGCGTACACTTTGGTCATCAGACAAGAAGATGGAACCCGAAAATGGCTCCGTACATCTACACCGAGAGAAACGGTATCTACATCATCGACCTGCAGAAGTCTGTAGGTAAGGTTGATGAGGCTTACAAGGCTATCTTCGACATCGCTGCTGAGGGCGGAAACATTCTTTTCGTTGGTACCAAGAAGCAGGCTCAGGACGCTGTAGCTACTGAGGCTCAGAGATGTGGTATGTACTACGTAAACCAGAGATGGCTTGGCGGTATGCTGACCAACTTCAAGACCATCCAGAGCCGTATCGCAAGACTGCGTCAGATCGAGACCATGTCTGAGGATGGAACCTTTGATGTTCTGCCGAAGAAGGAAGTTATCGAGCTGAAGAAGGAATGGGACAAGCTGGAGAAGAACCTTGGCGGTATCAAGGATATGCCGAGAATTCCGGATGCTATTTTCGTAGTAGACCCGAAGAAGGAAAGAATCTGTGTACAGGAAGCTCACACTCTGGGAATCCCGCTGATCGGTATTGCTGATACCAACTGCGATCCGGAAGAGCTTGACTATGTAATCCCGGGTAACGATGATGCAATCAGAGCCGTTAAGCTGATTGTCTCCAAGATGGCAGATGCTGTTATCGAGGCAAAGCAGGGCGAGGAGAACGTTGACGTTATCGCTGAGGCTGGCGAGGAGATGCTTGCTGCAGATACTACCGATGCTGCTGCAGACATCGAGACACTGGTAGACGCTGAGTAATTCAGAGATTGGCTTTTGCGGCAGAGCTCCACGGAACTCTGCCGTATTCTGAGAGAAGATTTGGAGGAAACGAAAATGGCTGTTACAGCAAGTATGGTAAAAGAACTGCGTGAGATGACCGGAGCAGGTATGATGGACTGCAAGAAGGCTCTTGCTGCAACTGATGGTGATATGGACAAGGCAGTAGATTTCCTGCGTGAGAAAGGTCTGGCTGGCGCACAGAAGAAGGCTGGACGTATCGCTGCTGAGGGTGTTGTTGCTACCGCTGTGAGCGCTGATGAGAAGTCTGCAGTTGTTGTTGAGGTTAACGCTGAGACCGACTTCGTTGCAAAGAACGAGAAGTTCCAGAACTATGTGGCTGAGATCGCTGCACAGGCACTGACAACTGACGCTGCTGACATGGACGCTTTCTTTGCTGAGAAGTGGAGCCTGGATGAGACAATGACCGTTAAGGAAAAGCTGTCCTCTATGATCTCCATCATCGGTGAGAACATGAACATCCGTCGTTTCAAGCAGGTTAAGGAGGAGAACGGTTTCATCGCTTCCTACATCCACGCTGGCGGAAAGATCGGTGTTCTTGTTGATGTTGAGACTGACGTTGTAAACGATGCTGTTAAGGAGATGGCTAAGAACGTAGCTATGCAGGCTGCAGCTCTGAAGCCGCTTTACACCACCAGAGCTGAGGTTGACGCTGACTACCTTGCTAAGGAGGAAGAGATCCTGACCGCTGCTGCTAAGCAGGAGAAGCCGGATGCAAACGAGAAGATCATCGCTGGTATGGTTAAGGGACGTATCAACAAAGAGCTGAAGGAGATCTGCCTGGTTGATCAGACCTATGTAAAGGCTGAGGACGGAAAGCAGAGCGTCGCGGCTTACGTTGCTGAGGTTGCCAAGGCAAACAGCGCGAAGATCGCCATCAAGTCCTTCGTACGTTTTGAGACTGGTGAGGGTCTTGAGAAGAAGAGCGAGGATTTTGCTGCTGAGGTGGCAAAGCAGATGGGCCAGTAATCCATTGATTTTACGAATGATAGAAGATGCACTGCGGTTGTGGTGCATCTTTTTTATTTCATGAGAATCAACGCAAAATCTTGACTTTGCCTTTTGGGTAAATGTGACCGGCGGCGAAGGCTGTAAAAGAATATGAATTGATCAAAGAAGGAGATAAAATTGAATAGGAAATACGGGAAAAAGTATTGTAAAAAGATAGAAACCTGTGATATGATATGACATATCAGGTTTCTATCTTTTTCTATCAGGAGATTTAATAATGAGTAACAAAATGTCTAAACCATGCAACGAAAATGCGCAGAAATGTGTATGGAATGTGATGAAATATCTTTCAGATATTACTGGTAAACAGATTATCACTGGTCAGCATACTCAGACCATGGAACAGGAAGAGCTCCATCACATTGAACAGGTGACCGGAAAACAGCCGGCTCTGCTCGGATTTGAGCTGCTTTCCTATTCGCCGAATATCAATTACCTGGATACGGACGAGGAGTGCATGACTGAAGTGATTGAGAATTACGGCACGCTGAAGCGGGCATGGGAGTGGGCGGATCAAAAGGGTCTGATCACGTTTACCTGGCACTGGTTTTCTCCACTGGGCGGCCGCTCCAAGTCTTTCTATGCCTGCAATACCGACTATGATGCTTCTAAAGCTGTCATGGAAGGGACACAGGAGCACGTCGCTCTGATCCGGGACATGGATGTGATGGCGGGAATCCTTCGTCCGTTCTGCGACAGGCAGATTCCAATTCTGTGGCGTCCGTTCCACGAGGGGGATGGAGACTGGTTCTGGTGGGGAGCGAAAGGTGCAGAAGCGGTGAAGAAGCTGTACCGCATGATGTATGAACGTTTTACCAGCGTTCATAAACTGAACAATCTGATCTGGGTGTGGAATGCGCCAAATCCGGAATTCTATCCGGGCGATGATGTTGTGGACGTGATCTCGAGAGACATGTATCCGCCGAAACACTGTCATACCAGTCAGCGGGAAGCTTATGAGGAGCTGATTCAGATTACAAAGACACCAAAGCTGGTTCTGATCGGTGAAACAGGAACCCTTCCTTCGGCAAAAGCAATCGCAAAAGAAGAGGTGGGCTGGGCAAGTTACATGACCTGGTCCCACGGATTCTGTATCGGTGAGGAATTTAATACGAATCAGGCGCTGATCGAGATGTATCAGAGCCCCTTTGCAGTGACGAAAGAGACGCTGCCCAGGCTCTACTGATCCATTTACAAAAAAGCGCTCGCGCAGAAGGCGGGCGTCAGTGTGAAAGACAGTGGAAACGGAAGCGGCGAAAAAGAAAGAACCAAAAGTAATTACAGGAAAAATCAAGAACGAAAAGGAGATATGTGATGTATCAGGCAGAAAAAACACGTTATCAGTCAATGAAGTATCATTTTTGCGGAAACAGCGGCTTGCAGCTGCCAGCAGTTTCTCTTGGATTGTGGCACAATTTTGGAGACAAAGCGTCCATGGAAAACATGAAAGAGCTTTGCTTCACCGCCTTTGACAATGGAATTACCCATTTCGACCTGGCAAACAACTATGGTCCGGCTCCGGGCGCTGCCGAGTCCAACTTTGGCCGTATTTTAAAAGACCACATGGGTGCGTATCGTGATGAGATGATCATCAGCACAAAAGCGGGATATGATATGTGGGAAGGTCCTTGCGGAAACGGCGGAAGCAGAAAATATCTGATTGCCAGCCTGGATCAGAGTCTGAAACGCATGGGACTGGAGTATGTGGATATTTTCTATCATCACCGCATGGATCCGGAAACGCCTCTGGAAGAGACGATGGGAGCTCTGGCGCAGATTGTTGCCAGCGGAAAGGCTCTCTATGTCGGTCTGTCTAACTATGATGGAAAAACACTGGAAAAGGCAACGGCAATTCTGGATGAATTAAAGTGTCCGTTCATTATTAATCAGAACAGCTATTCCATGATCAACCGTACCATTGAGAACAATGGGCTGAAAGAAACTTCCGCAAAGCTGAAGAAAGGAATCATTGCATTCAGTCCGCTGAATCAGGGTGTTCTGACGGATCGCTATCTGAACGGAATTCCGGAAGACAGCCGGATTAAAACCGATGGCCGTTTCCTGCAGGCACGTGCCCTGACCGATGCGCGTCTGGAACAGGTAAGAAAGCTGAATACACTGGCTGCTGAGCGGGGTCAGACACTGGCTGAGATGGCTCTTGCATGGATTCTTCGCGACGGTATCGTAACAAGTGTATTGGTAGGCGCTTCCAAGCCGTCCCAGATTCTTGACAACATCGGTGCATTAAAGAATACCACGTTTACCGACGAAGAAAAGAACAAGATTGACGAGATTGCAAAAGAAGCATAAAGAAATGACAGGAGGAAGCTGCAATGACAAAAAGAGAACGGGTTTTGGCTGCGCTCCATAATCAGGAGCCAGACTGCGTGCCGGGTTGTTTCTGGCGTCACTACACACCGGAGTTGGACCGCGGTGAGGATGTGGTAGCTGCACATCTGAAGTTTTACCGTGAAACGGATGTGGATTTCATCAAGATTTCCAGTGATGGCTATTGTGGATGGCCGGAGGAAACCGTGAAGAATCTGCAGGATGTTTCCGAGCTTTACAACATCAGGCACATCACCATGGATCACCCGTACATGAAAGAACAGGTTGAGCGTGCGCGTAAGATCGTAGAGGCTGTTAACGGCGAGTGCTGTACCTTCTACACCCTGTTCTGCCCGCTGTCTATTTTCCGTCTGACGGTTGGCTGGGATATGATGATGGAGTGCATCCGTGAGGATCCGAAGGCTGTTATGTATGCCTACGGCGTAATCGCGGAGGATGTAAAGGCACTGATCAAGGCGCTGATCACAGAGGCAGGCGTTGACGGTATCTTCTACAGCGTACAGAATGCGGAGAAGACACGTTTCACACTGGAAGAGTATAATGCGTGGGTACGTCCTGGCGATCAGGATCTGCTGGACTACATGAATTCTCTCAGCGACTGCAACATCGTCCACTGCTGCGGATGGGATGCGGACGAAATGGGAACCACAAACCGCATGGAAAGCTGGAAGGGATATCAGGCTGCCGGTATCAGCTGGGCTGCTTATGTAGATAACCTGGATGCAAACGGAATCAAAGAGCTGTTTCCGGGATCTTCCGCATGGGGCGGTTTTGACAACCGCAAGTGCGGCATTCTCTACAAGGGAACGGAAGCGGAGATTAAGGAAGAGACAAGACGTCTGATCCGTCAGTCCGGAAAGAAGGGCGTAATTCTTGGACCGGACTGCAGTCTGCCGAACGATATCGATATAAAGCATATTAAGTGGGTCATTGAAGCTGCAAGAAGTATGGATGATAGCGAGTTATAAAAAGAGGCAGGGTGTTGGTTCTGCCACCAGGTGATCCTCGTGATAGAATCCGACCGAATGTGTCACAGGCACATTCGTCTGGATGTTTCCTGCGGAAAGAAGAGCGTCTGCAGCCATACCCGGTCGGTTTCCTGGGATGTGGTCCATGAGCCGGTTCGTTGGTGTTTTGAGTAAAAAAGAAAGCGGATAACCGGGAAGATCCGGTCTGATCAGGGACAGAGGGAAGCTTCTGTCCCTGATCTGTTCCATCTACGCGTGCAGCGTGTTTCTTCTCAATTTCATCGAATAATCTGAGATTTCACTGGAAGATTACTTGAAAAGACAGGAAGAGATATGTTAGAATTGACGGTACGAAGGATGGAAAACAGGGGGCAGGCAAGCAGTACGGAATCTGCAGTGTCCCTGGAACTTTATAAAAAGAAAACAGTCAGAAAGGCGGAAAGAATGATGAATAGAATACCAAGACCGGAGCATCCGGCTCCGCAGATGGAGCGTGCAGAGTGGATGAATCTGAATGGCGAGTGGGAGTTTGAGTTTGATTTTGGCAGAAGCGGACGGGACAGAAATTTCGAAACGAACGGAGTATACACAAAGAAAATTCTTGTTCCGTTCTGCCCGGAAAGCAAATTGAGCGGAATTGAATATAAGGATTTCATTCCGGCGGTATGGTACAGACGTTCTGTGGAACTGACAAAGGAACAGATAAGAGGTACCGCGCTGCTTCATTTCGGAGCGGTTGATTACCAGTCGGTGATCTATGTGAACGGCCAGGAGGCAGGAAGTCATCAGGGCGGCTATTCGTCCTTCGCGCTGGATGTAACGAAATTCCTGAAAGAGGGAACCAATGAAATTGTTGTTTACGCGGAGGATGATAACCGAAGCGGCTGCCAGCCTAAGGGAAAGCAGAGTTCCAGACATTACTCCTTTGGCTGTGACTATACAAGAACGACTGGAATCTGGCAGACGGTCTGGCTGGAGTTTATGCCGAAGAGCTACGTGAAGCAGGTGAAATATGAGCCGGATATTACCAATGGGCTGCTTTATGTCGCAGCGGATATCATTGGAAACGGAACGTTTTCTGTCCGTGCATTCTATGAGGGAAAACTGTGCGGAAGCGCGGAAACAAAGGTGTCAAATGCCTGCTGCGGCAATGTGAGACTGGCGGTGAAGCTGGATGAAATCCATCTGTGGGAAGCAGGCTGCGGACGGCTGTATGATCTGGAGCTGGAGCTGAGCAATGAGGAGGGACGCGACCTGATAAAGAGCTATGCCGGTCTTCGTGAAGTGCGTCTCGACGGATATAAATTCCTTCTCAATGGAAAGCCGCTCTTCCAGAGAACGGTTCTTGATCAGGGCTTCTACATGGATGGCATTTATACCGCACCGACGGAGGAGGATTTGATCAACGACATTCAGATTTCCATGGGACTGGGATTTAATGGAGCAAGACTGCATGAGAAGATCTTTGAACCGAGATTTCTGTATCACTGCGACAGACTTGGTTACCTTGTCTGGGGAGAGCACGCAAACTGGGGACTTGATCTGTCCAGTCCCGCAGCCCTCCATGTTTTCATGAGAGAGTGGCTGGAAGCGGTAGACAGAGATTACAATCATCCGGCTATTATCGGATGGTGTCCGTTTAATGAAACCTGGGACTATGACGGAAGAAAACAGTATGATGAAACGCTCCGGATGATTTATCGCCTGACAAAGAGTCTGGATCATACAAGACCGTGTATTGATACCAGCGGTAATTTCCATGTGGAGACGGATATCTACGATGTTCACAACTATAATCAGGATGTGAATCAGTTTGCTTCCTACTATGAGGAATTCAAACATGGAGGCGAGCTTCGTGACGATCACGCTCACAGACAGCATTATATTAAGGGAATGCCGGTGTTTATCAGTGAATACGGCGGAATCAAGTGGGATGTGGCACAGACCAATGCGTCGGCATGGGGATATGGCGAAGCACCGAAAACAGAAGAAGAGTTTCTTGCCAGATACAAAGGGCTGACCGAATGTCTGCTTTCTAATCCTTACATCATGGGCTTCTGCTATACCCAGCTCTATGACATTGAGCAGGAAGTGAACGGTTTGTACACTTATGACAGAAAACCGAAATTTGATCCGGAAATTTTCAAGAAAATTAATACACAAACAGCGGCTATTGAGGTATAATAGATCTGACTGGAAAAAGGAAACAGCTGCCGGAAGTGGAGTGACCGGATCCGGTTTGATGACCTTTGGGCGAATGTCCGGGGCGGCAGACCGAAAGGTCTGTGAGAAGAAAACATCAGGATAGGAGTGAATGATATGATTGACTACACATCTTATGTAAATATTAAGCAGGGTACGTTTTCCGAGTACAAATGTTCCTACGGAAACACCCTTCCTCTGGTAACAAGACCCTTTGGCATGAATGCCTTTGCCCTTCAGACAAGAGGAAGCGGCAGCGGATGGTTTTACCATCCGACAAGCATGCAGGCAGAGGGAATCCGTCTGACCCATCAGCCAAGTCCGTGGATCGGTGACTATGGTCAGCTGATTTTCATGCCGCAGACAGGAAAAGTGATCATTCATGAGGATTCCAGAACCTCCAGTTTTCAGGAAATTGCAATGGATCCGGCATCCCTGGAAATCTATTTCAAACGCTACCGCGCAAAAATGTGCGTGGCACCGACCGAGCGCTGCGCCATGATCACCACGACCTGGGATGTCAGTGAAACACCGCGCTTTGCTGTTCTCCCGTCTGACTGTGAGACGAGTGTTGCGCTGAATCCGGAGACCGGTGAGCTGAGCGGCTATGTCAGTGCCCACGGAGACGGAGCAAGAGACGATTTCAAGATGTATTTCTACATAAAGTTTGATCGTCCGGTCAACGTGGAGGAAACCTGGATCACAAAGCGGGAAGGAAAGAGAGAAAGCGGTCTTACCGGAAGCGGAAGAGGTGTCGGCATCAACATCGCCTTTGACCTGCCGGCTGGAGAGGAACTGAAGGCGGTTCTTGGAACCTCCTATCTGTCCGTCGAGCTGGCGAAGGAAAGCACGATCCGTGAAGTGGGCGAAAAGACCTTTGACGAGATCAAAGGGGCGACGCGGGCACAGTGGAATGAGCTGCTTTCGAAGATTGAGATTACCGATACGGAAGAACGGATGAAGACCTTCTATTCCTGTTTCTACCGCTGCTTCCTCTATCCCCGTGCCTTCTTTGAGTATGATAAAAACGGAAAACCGGTTTATTACTGCACAAAAGACGGTTCCATGAAAGAGGGAATCATGTACACGGATAACGGATTCTGGGATACCTACCGCAGCCTCTTCCCGCTGTTTACCCTGCTGATCCCGGATAAAATGAAAGAAATGCTGGAAGGCTTCTTCAATTTCTATAAGGACGAGGGCTGGCTGCCCAAGTGGCTGTCACCGGGCGAGAGAGGAATGATGCCGGGAACGCTGATTGACGCGGTTCTGGCAGACGCGGGAGTAAAGGGAATCCTGACGGACGAGCAGATGAAGCTGGCGCTGGGGGGCATGAGGAAAAATGCGGAGGAATCCAGCGGTACACCGCTCCATGGCCGCATTGGCGTGCAGGATTACAAGGAAAAAGGCTACGTTCCCTGTGATAAGTACCATGAGAGCGTAAACAATTCGCTGGATGCTTACTACTGTGATTACTGCATCGCGAGACTGGCCGAGAAGATGGGACTGTCGGAACTGGCTGAGAAATATGATGCCCGCTCGAAGAATTACCGGCTTCTCTATGACGAGTCTGTTGGATTCATCCACGGAAGAAAAGAAGACGGCAGCTGGAAAGAGAATTTCTCACCGTTCTCCTGGGGATCGGAATACTGTGAGGGCGGCGCATGGCAGAATGGCTTCTCTGTGTTCCATGATGTAGAGGGGCTTGCAGCGCTTTATGGCGGAAAGGAAGGATTTGCGGCGAAGCTGGATGAGCTGTTTGCTACACCGCCGATCTATGAGATTGGAACCTATTACACGGAGATCCATGAGATGACAGAGATGGCAAGAGCGGACTTCGGCCAGTGTGCGATTTCCAACCAGCCAAGTTTCCATGTGCCCTATCTCTATGCAATGATCGGCTATCCGGAAAAGACGGCTCACTGGGTAAACCGGATGATCAGCGAAGGCTTCAGCAGCGATGCCAAGGGATTCCCGGGCGACGAGGACAACGGTTCCATGGGTGCCTGGTATGTGTTCAGTGTGCTTGGTATGTATCCTGTTTGCCCTGGTGACGCGGAATATGTGTTTGGTGCGTGCAGCGCAGAGCATGCGAAGGTTCACCTCTGGAACGGAAATGTGCTGGAGATTGAGAACCGGTTGAACAGCGGAAATGACTATCAGGGACTTACCGTATCGGTGGACGGTTCAAAGGACGCCGTTCAGAAGATTTCCCATGAGGAATTGCTGAAAGCGAATGTAATTACGTTCTATCAGAAATAAACCGATGGACGCAGAATGCACAACATGACAGAAATTTAACATTAGAGGGATGCAGATCAGAAGCATTTCCTCTAATGCTTTTTAAAGACAATTGCCTGATGGGCGAAGTGCCATTGGCGAAAGGAGTGCCAGAATGATAAAAGTAACGGATTACGTTCCCAATGACGATGGAATTCATCTGTGCAGCTGCAAAGGCGTGGTCATTTCCGACTGTAACATTTCCGGCGGTGATGACTGCATCGCGCTGTCCGGGATTACCAACTGGGAAAAGCCCTGTGAGGATGTCGTGATCACCAATTGTGTGCTGCGGTCCTGTTCCAAGGCGATTGTGATCGGCTATATTTACAGTGTGGTAAGGAACTGTCTGATAATGATTTTGATCTGTATGCGGGAAAGACGAAAGGGATTTCTGTCAATGGAAATGGTGCGGCCGGGTTCGTACCAAAACTGCACAGTCTGAATCCGGAACTGGATGTCTGCGTGCGGAATTTGTCAGAAGCAGAATGACAGGAAAAAGGGGGGAGCACAGGAATGAAGCAGATTATTGTACATCCGCAGGAAAGGAAGCACAGCCTGGAGCGGATGTATGGGATATTTTTTGAAGACATCAGCAATGCGGGAGACGGCGGGCTGTATGCGGAGATGGTTCAGAATCGCGCGTTTGAATTCTGCCCGATGGACGGGCCGGACTGCGATGCGATGACCGCATGGGAGATGGTTGCCGAGGGAAAATCAAAGGTCAGCGTTTCCGTTCAGACGAAGGATCCTGTAAACGCGAAAAATCCCCATCATCTTGTCATGGATTTTGAATCCGTAGATGGAAAGGCAGGGATCCGCAATACCGGCTTTTACACCGGGATTCCGATTTTTGCAGGGGAGAAGTATCGTCTTCGTTTTACGGCAAGAAGCAGCCGGAGCATGTCCTGTTACATTGCGCTGGAATCGAAGGAGGGCCGGATTTTTTACAGAAAACCGGTGCAGATTGACTCCAGGGAGTGGAAATCCTGTGAATTCCAGATTTGCGCCGGACAGACCGACGAAACAGCAAGGCTTTTCATCGGATCTGAAACGACAGGAAAGCTTTCTCTTGATTTTGTCTCCCTGTTCCCCTGCGATACGTTCTGCGGCCATCAAAATGGGCTTCGAAATGATCTGGCAAAAATGATCGCGGAACTGAAACCGCGGTTTCTGCGCTTTCCGGGCGGCTGTGCCATGCATGTCGGCTCGCTGAATGAAGAGGACCGCAATGCCATGTACCGATGGAAAAATACTCTTGGACCGGTGGAGGAACGTGCGGCAAAATCGATTCGCTGGAGAGGGCATCAGACCTTTGGACTGGGGTATTACGAGTTCTTTCAGTTTTGTGAAGACCTGGGCGCGGAGCCGGTTCCTGTGCTTGCGGCAGGCTATGATCCGCATACCGGGATGGGAGTGCCGCTGGATGAAATGCAGCCGTGGATCGACGATGCGCTGGATCTGATTGAATTTGCGAACGGTGGTCCGGACACAGAATGGGGTGCAAAACGGATCGCCCTCGGCCATCCGGAGCCGTTTGGACTGAACGATCTTGCCATTGGCAACGAGGAGGAAGGTGCTGGCTTCTGGGACCGCTATGACCGGATCCATCGTGCCGTTCGAAACGCATATCCGGATATCCGGCTGATCAATACGGCCGGTGTCTATCTGGACAGTGAGGATGCAAAGCGCGGATGGGAGAATGCCAGAAAAAATGGTTCCGATCTGATTGATGAGCATTATTATCAGCATCCGGAGTGGCTCCTTACAAACATTCACCGCTACGATTCCTATGACAGAACCGGACCAAAAGTAATGGTGGGAGAAGTGGCATCCCTTGCAAATACCTTCTTTAATGCGCTGGCGGAGGCTGCATATCTGCTGGAGCTGGAAAAGAATGCGGATCTGGTACAGATGGTCTGCTATGCGCCGCTTCTCTGCAATGTGCATAAAAAACAGTGGATTGCAAACCTGATTTATTTTGATGCATCTCATGCCTTCGGAACGGCAAACTACTATGTACATAAGCTTCTGATGAATCACTGCGGGACGCACAGCGTGAACGTGGAGTGCACAGGTGCCCGGGGAATGGTAATCGAACTGCCGGAGAAGCTGCAGCACATGAATGTGCGCGGGGTGTCCTATGATGCGGAAACGGTTTTTGTTGAACCGCTGTATGTCAATGCTTCCTGGGATGAAGCGGATTCCAGTGTGATCATCAAAGCAGTGAAGCTGACG
>JAFUPV010000019.1 GCA_017472605.1 Lachnospiraceae bacterium | reverse complement strand
TCAAGCTTGTCAAGCACTTTTTTAATTATTTTTCAACTTATTTTCTAACAATCTTCTGAATTGTTTCTAAGTTGTTTTAATTGTTTGTGCTTTGTTTCAAGCGACTTCGTTATAATACCACCAGCAAAACGTTTTGTCAACAACTTTTTTCATTTTTTCAAAACTTTTTTTGAGCCGGGTGAAACAAACCACCCGGCTCAAATCTGACCTTCTGCTGACTCTTTGTCCGCGCTTTGAAACAGAGAGTCCTGAAATTCTTTCTTCCTTTATCCCATCGGTATCCGGAGCATTACAACTCTACCTTCGGCAGCGATGCAGCTGCCTTTGCCAGCTCCTCGTCTGTCGGAATGTAATCGCTCATTACTCCATCATTATATCGCTGATAAGCCACCATATCAAAATAACCGGTACCTGTCAGTCCGAAGACGATGTTCTTTGTCTCACCGGTTTCCTTACACTTCATTGCCTCATCAATGGCAACTTTGATTGCATGGCTGCTTTCCGGCGCCGGGAGAATACCTTCCACCTTTGCAAACAGCTGTGCCGCCTTGAACACTTCCGTCTGCTCCACGCTTCTTGCGGTAAGAAGGCCCTGATCATACAGCTCAGAAACAACGGAGCTCATTCCATGATAGCGCAGACCGCCTGCATGGCTTGCTGACGGAATAAAGCCGCTTCCTAATGTATACATTTTCGCCAGCGGACAAACTTTACCTGTATCACAATAATCATAGGCATAGACTCCTCTGGTCAGACTTGGACAGGACGCCGGCTCTACCGCAACGATCTCATAATCTGCTTCTCCTCTGAGCATCTCACCGACAAACGGAGAAATCAATCCACCCAGATTGGAACCGCCTCCTGCGCAGCCAATAACCATATCCGCTTTAATTCCGTATTTATCCAGAGCCGCCTTTGTTTCCAGACCAATGATCGACTGGTGAAGCAGAACCTGAGTCAGCACGGAACCAAGAACATAACGGTAACCGTCCTGAGCCATGGCAGCCTCTACCGCCTCGGAAATCGCACAGCCAAGGCTTCCTGTTGTTCCCGGGAATTCCGCATTGATCCTGCGGCCCACTTCTGTTTCCATGGACGGAGACGGTGTCACCTTTGCGCCATAGGTTCTCATCACTTCGCGGCGGAACGGTTTCTGCTCATAGGAGCATTTTACCATGTAAACCTGGCAGTCCAGATCCAGATAGGAACATGCCATGGAAAGCGCTGTTCCCCACTGACCTGCTCCGGTCTCCGTAGTAACGCCCTTCAGTCCCTGCTTCTTTGCGTAATATGCCTGCGCAATCGCGGAATTCAGTTTATGACTGCCGGACGTATTGTTTCCTTCGAATTTATAGTAAATGTGTGCCGGTGTTCCCAGCTTCTTTTCCAGACAATATGCACGAACCAGAGGCGCCGGACGATACATCTTGTAGAAATCAAGAATCTCCTGCGGGATATCAAAATATGCCGTTGTCTCATCCAGTTCCTGCATAGCAAGCTCTCTGCAGAAAATTCCGGACAATTCATCCACAGTAATCGGTTTCAGAGTTTCCGGGTTCAGAATCGGTGCCGGTTTCTTTTTCATATCAGCACGTACATTATACCACTGCTTCGGCATTTCGTGTTCTTCCAGATAAATTTTGTAAGGGATGTTCTTTTCCATAATTATTTTCCTCTCTTTCTTCTTCCGGCAGACGTTTCTGCCGCCACGATATTAGCCACCTAAGTGTTTTCAGTACGTTTCTATGGGAGTATCGCCTCAGAACCATAGTTTCGTTTTGATTCACAGACAAAAACAACACACTGCTCGCGCACATCCGACCGAACGTGTCACTGGCATGTTCGCCTGGATGTATAAACAAAACAAAAAACCTGCCCTATTATACAAATAGGACAGGAGTTCTCACTTCTGCGGTGCCACCTATATTCATTCCTTGGAATGCGCTCTTTCGTGTACCATCATACACTTTCTGCTGTAACGTGCAGCCACGTCGCACCTACTCCGCTTTGCATCCCGCGTTTCGGATTGCCCTCCCGGGTCCATTCCCTTTCTTTCCCATCACTGCATTTCCACCGCCAGCAGCTCTCTGTGCATGTTCCGGACAGGTACTCATCCCGATCATTGGTTTCTAATCAATTGGCTTGTTAAGATATTACCAGATTAAAGCGAAAAAGTCAAGTATTTTTTCGTTATTCCACCGGTTTTCCTGCCAGAACTTCCACATAGTCCTGATAGTTTTTCTTCAGCAGTTCCGGCGTATCCAGACCGTAGGGACAACGGCTCTTACATGCCCCGCAGCCGATGCAGTTTTCTACCTTCTTCATCAATGCCTGGCCCGACCCGGAAAGATGACCGGCAGACGGAGACCGGCGCAGAAGCAGCGACATGCGGGCAGCTGTAAAGATTTCAATTCCAGCCGGACACGGCAGGCAGTATCCGCAGCCCCGGCAGAATTCACCGCCAAGACTCTCCCGGTCGCGGTCGATCACAGCCTGTATCTCATCGGTATAAGCCGGAGGATTTTCTACATAGGACAGAAATTCATCCATTTCCTTCTCCTTCTGCACCCCCCAGATCGGCAGTACATTGGGATACTGCGCCAGATAAGCATAGGCCGCAGCCGAGTTGGTAATCAATCCGCCGGACAGCGCTTTCATGGCAATAAATCCCATCCCTGCTTTTTCACATGCATCCACCAGTTCCAGATCTTTTTCCGTTGCCAGATAGCAGAAGGGGAACTGCAGTGTTTCATAGAGCCCGCTCTTCACAATTTCATGACCAATTGCCAGGCGATGATTGGTAATTCCGATGTGACGGATCATCCCCTGCCGTTTCGCCTCCAGCATCGCCTCATACAGTCCTGTCCCATCATCCGGTTTGGGACAGAACGATGGATTATGAAACTGATAGATGTCCACATAATCGGTTCTCAGATTATTCAGCGAAGTCTCCAGATCCTTCCAGAACCCATCAGTTGTTGTCGCACCTGTTTTTGTCGCAATGTAAACCTGATCACGGATCCCTTCAAATGCGGCGCCCAGCTTCACCTCGCTGTCTGTGTAATATCTCGCCGTATCAAAGAAACGGATTCCCCCATCATAGGCTTTCCGCACAATTTTCACCGCCTCATCCTGACTGATCCGCTGAATCGGCAGCGCGCCAAATCCATTTTTATTCACCGTAATTCCAGTTTTTCCCAACGTGACCATATCCATTGATTCTCTTCCTCCATACTCTGCTCCGGTCTTCCAGGGCTCCAGCCGGAAATACCGATATCTGCAGCTATTGTATCATATGAAACGGAACTTCGCAATCTTCGATCTCCATTTGCACCAGATATTTGCAGGATCCAAACAGATACAAGGCTGCTTTCGTCATTCATCAACTGCCGAAAACAGCCTTGCATCTGTTTGGATCCCATGATATAGTTACAATACCGCAGGCGAATTCTTTTTTACCGGGAAACAGGAATTTTCGCTCCTGTCTGCCTGCTTCCCATTATATATAGAAGAAACGATGTAAACCACTGATTCAGAAAGTGAGGAACACTACATGAAACCAATCATTCTCGCATCTGCCTCTCCCCGCCGCCGCGAACTGCTGGCGCTTGCCGGATACGAATTTCAGGTCCAAGCCAGCGACGTGGAAGAGACTGTTACAAAAACCCTTCCTTCCGAAATTGTTCAGGAGCTGTCCCAGCAGAAGGCAGCTGCCGTTGCGGCACTTCAGTCCAAAGACTGTCTTGTAATCGGCTCAGATACCCTTGTCGCATTCGAAAATGAGGTAATGGGAAAACCGACCGACCGGGAAGATGCCATTCACATGATCACAAAACTCAGCGGAAACACCCATCAGGTGTACAGCGGTGTCACCATCCTCGAAATCTCCAACGGAACCATCTCCCGTTCCCGCACCTTTGCAGAATGTACCAATGTTCATGTTGTGCCGATGGAACCGGATGAAATTGCTTCCTATGTTGACTGTGGTGAATGTAAAGACAAGGCAGGGGCCTACGGTATTCAGGGAAAATTCGGTGTCTACATCAGCGGTATTGACGGCGATTATTATAATGTAGTCGGCCTCCCGATTTCCCGCCTTCATAAAGAACTGAAATTCTTCCTGTAAACCTGGCAGCAATCGGCATGAAAATGCCATTGAACCTGGCGCTTGGCACAAAAAAATCCGTCCGAACCTGTTTAGCAGAAATTCGGGCGGATTTTCATTTACTCGCACATCCTGTTTCTTACGGAAGCAGACTGCTCATTCGATTCATAAGCTTTTCAGATACCATTGCGTCCAGACTATTAATAAAAACAAAATCCGTCACGCCATTCTGTCTTGCAAATTCCGTTATGTTCCCCTCATAATGTCGATAATCAATCCAGTAAACCGTCTGAAAATGATCTGCCAGAAATGGAATCACTGCATTTCCATAGGAATCTTTTATCACAAGGCACACGTTTCCATTTGCTGCATTCGGATTATTTATCACACTGATCGGATTGTCACCCGCCGCGAAACAGCTGTATTTATTTCCCGCTGAATAGGAGCTGACATCATTTACAATCGGCCACTCCATCTGCGTCCCATCCGTCTTCGTCATTATCATCCGCGAGCAGGTCAGCGGATAGAACGCCTCAACCGTATCTGGATTGCGCTCCATTGCCGCCGCTTTACTCTTGTTATAGTAACTTCCAAGGAAACCGGAGAACTGAGCCGCTGCATATTCAGAAAGCTCATGAGGTGTATTTCCCATTGCTTCCATCAGTTTCCGGTAACCATAGTATGCACCGCGTCCGTTCCAGTGATGATCCGTTCGGAAATATATATACTCGTTGCTGTGCGCTGCAAGGGTATCATAGACATCTACGGTTATTACATTGGATGCCATGGAGCCGTAATAATACAGCATTGCCTGCCGCTCATCACTGCCTGCAAGAGCCGTCAATGTCACATCATCCAGATAAAAACCGGAACTCATGGGAACCAGCATGCAGTAAACCCTCGCCTGGCCGCTCAGATTCTGTGCAGTCCGGCTGACTGTCGCAATGTAAGTATCTGCCGATTTTCGATTGAAATAATAGATATCATATGCCGCATCGCCCATGATAAACAGACCATTCTGCGCCTGGCCGGTAACCGGATCAATATCAATCTCCGGCATGGCAACCATGATATCCGAATCATTCTCCTGCGGTTCCGTTCCGGCTCCCTCCGGATCGGCATCTCCAGGCTTCGCTCCGACTCCTTCCGGATCGGCTCCTCCAGACTCTGTTCCGGCTCCTTCCGGATTGGCTCCTCCCGGCTCTGTTCCGGCTCCTTCCGGATCGGCTTCTCCAGGCTCCGCTCCGGCTCCTCCAGACTCTGTTCCGGCTCCTCCCGGCTCTGCTCCTGCTCCCTCCGGATCAGTATCTCCCGGCTGCGCGCCGTCATCCGGATTTCTGACCGGAATCTCCGGGATCTCATCTTTCTGACTGTTTCCCTGAATCACCTGAATGGATTGAATTCCGTACATTCCCTCAATTCTGTCATTGCAGGAAAGCCACACATCCCGGAAGGGGTATGTATCGGAATACCACTCCGACAAATCAGAAAAATAGCTGCCATCCATGATCGCGCCCACTTCAAGCGCAGGAAACGATTTCAACGTCCGCTTTTCCATTTCCGATTCCTTCGGACGAAGCGGAAGAAGCAGACCAATCAGAAAAAAGACCGTCATTACGATCATGAACAGGAGAATCGTAAGACCGCTCCCACCCTGCTGCAGCTTTCTTATCTGCTGTGTCTTCTTTACCTTCTCTACCATGATACCGCACACTCCTAAAACTGAAAATACAAAAACGGATTATAGCTGTTTCCAACCAAAGCAAACATAGACAGCACCAGAAGTACCGCCGGCACCGCCGCATCAATCACATTCACAACCGTAACTGCAGCGGTTCCCGGCTGCAGTCTTTCATAGATCAAATTTCGGATCCATTTTCCGGCAGGAGTCACGGCAATGACACAAAATGCAAGGAGAAACATGTTATTTTGGAAACCATATACAGCTGCCAGATCCACCAGGTTTCGTCCGCCCCCGCCAAACAGCCCTGCCAGCACCTGAATCATCTGAGGAAGGCTTTCAAACCGGAAAATGACCCATCCAAAAAAAATCACCAGCAGCGCATAGATGTTTCGAAGCACCGGCAGCCGTTCCAGCCAGGATTTCAGAAGAAAGCGCTCCAGAACAAGGAAAACAAAGAAATAAAGTCCCCAGATGATATAATTCCAGCTTGCGCCATGCCACATGCCGGTCAAAAACCATACAATCAGCATGTTTCGAACCGTTATGACATTTCCCTTCCGGTTTCCTCCCAGCGGAATGTACACATAATCGCGGAAAAATGTACTGAGAGAAATATGCCACCGTCTCCAGAAATCCTGAACCGATCCCGCAAGATAAGGATAATTGAAATTTTCCAGATAGTGGAATCCGACAATACGTCCCATGCCGATCGCCATGTCCGAATAGGCGGAAAAATCCAGATAAATCTGAAGCATATAGCAGAACATTCCCAGCCAGAGACCGGCCGTTGACACCGTTGCAGTATTTTCCAGAAGACTGTCCGCAATGGAAGCACAGGAATTGGCCAGAATTGCCTTTTTTGCCAGCCCCACACAGAACCGGCGAATGCCATCCGCAGCATCATGGGTCGTCACCCGTCTCCTGTTAATCTCTTTTGCAACCGTCTGATAGCGCACAATCGGACCGGCAATGCACTGGTGAAAAAGACTGCAGTACAGGAGGACTTTCCAATACCGGGGCTGCGCTTTCACCTCTCTCCGATATACGTCTACCACATAGGAAACCAGCTGAAACGTATAAAACGAAATACCAATGGGCAGCACAATCTGCGGCACTGTCTTCGGAAATCCGGTCCATATCTGCAGATTCGTCAGCACAAATCCAAGATATTTAAAGATACCAAGCAGACCAAGCATGATTACGCATTCAACAATCAGCCATTGCTTTCTGCTTTGTTCATCCGGCGATCCCTGAATCTGCAGTGCGCAGATCCAGCTGCACGCGCACATGACCAGCAGAAGAAACAGGTACTGAAGACCGCCCCAGGCATAAAATACCAGGGAAAAAATCAAAAGTACCACATTTTTCCTCTTCATCGAATCTGTCATCCGGTAAAGAAGCAGATTCAGATAGAAAAAGAGGAACACAAACAACAAACTTGAAAATACCATGGTTCCCTCCAGACCGGACAATTTCGTTATCTACCGTCTTGTCCGGAAAATCACGCGCGAAAGCGCGCCCTCTTACCAGAAAACGGCTGCCAAAGGCAGCCGTTTTCCAACCCTTTTATTCGATTTTCATTCTAGCATATCATTCCGCCAAAAGCAACGATTTCTTTCGGCACTTATGCCTTTCGTCCATGACGGATTTCTGCCGCCGACGCCATCAGAAACGCACTGTCATCCAGAATCAGTCAACGTCTCTTTCTGCTTATCGCAAAAACTGCAGCTGCCGCAAACAGAATCACTCCACCTGCAGCGATCAGCAGGATTCCCCAAAGTCCGCCGTAATCCTCGATACCAAGGATCTGGTTTACGCTTCCGGCTGTTGTAGCAGCAGGTGTTGTCGGTACATAGTTAGGATCTACCGCAACCTTGCACATCGTGCAGATGCCATCCGCTCCGTAAGTATGAACCAGCATGCTTCCTGCGGCGATCACCGTGTCGGTAGTTGTACAGCCATGGTCACAGACTGCCGTCTTGGTTCCATCCTTCTGGCAGGACGCATCCTTGTTGTAAACATAGTTGGTGAAGCTGTGGCCCTTCATCGTTCCTTCCGCTTCAATGGTATCCTTTGTTCCGCATCCATAATCACAGGCTGCGCTCTTGGTTCCATTTGCAATGCAGGTTGCGTCATTGTTGTAAATGTAGTTGGTATACTTGTGAGGAATCATTGGGATTGCTTCTGTCTTCGTGCCCTGGCATACCGTACAGGTAAAGAGCTTCACACCCTCCCTGGTACAGGTTGCCGGCTCAGAGATCTGACCCAGATCCCATACATGGTCTGTATTAATCTGGAAGCTTACGCTGGTCTGGTTTCCAGCCAGATCTGTCACAACCAGAGTATACGCTCCCGGCGTTCCAATGGTCAGCTTTCCTTCCGTCAGAACCGCCTGTGCCTGATTCAACATTACCGACGCGATTCCGTTTGCTTCACTGACTGTGATTTCTCTGTTCGGACAATATGCACTGCCTGCGGTTACACCTTCCACAACAGGGCTGGTCACATCAATCACAAATCCATTGGTGTTCACCATCGTCACATTTCCGGCCTTATCCGTTACTCTTGCATAGAGAACAAAGTTTCCTTCCCAGTCAAGACTTACCGGTGCGGACAGATATGTCACCCACTGCGCGTTCTGCATCTCCGTCTCGTTCATCACATCACTGGTTATCACATATTCAATGGATGCAATTCCGCTGTTGCCGTCCTGCGCAAAAATACTCATTGTCTGGAAGGCATTGAAGAATTTCTCAAACGTAATCTCGTCTGTCGGCGCATTTGCTGTCATGCTGCCAACGGTCATCGCTGCTGTCGGAGCAGTCAGATCCGCGTTCACAGTCATTGTACGAACAACAGGCTCTCCGTTTTCTCTTCTCAGATAATAGGTCAGGCTGTTTGCTCCGGATACCAGCTCAAAGGTAACGCTTGCCGCGAACTCGTCATCCGCTTCTGCAGCGATCATGCAGCCGGCCGGCGCATTCAGTGTCACTGCACCGCGATACCATCCATTATTTCCTTTGTTTGTCTCAGCAGCTTCCGCAGCAACATCGCTGCCGATGAAGGTGGAGTCGGATGCGCCGCAGGAGGTACAGATTCCGTTGACAAACGAGTGATCCAGAATGCTTTCTGCCACTTCTCTCTCATCGACTGTACCGCAATTAAAGGTGCAGGCTGCGGCTTCCTTCGCATTGGTCTGACAGGTTGCAGGTGCTGTCTCCACATATTCTCCAAATGTATGGTCAACTCTGGTGTCCGGGATTTCCCGTTCATCCACAGTTCCACAGTTATATTCACATGCTGCGCTTTCCTTTGCATTGGTCTGACAGGTTGCTTCCGCGGACAGGGTATATACACCATATTTATGGTCAACCATGGTGCCCTGAACTTCCACTTCCTGGGTACTCCCGCATCCATATTCACAGCTGATGCGGATTACCATGTTTTTCTGACAGGTTGCCGCGCTTACCAGCTCTGCCAGATAATCGTGAGACAGAGTAATCTCGCCGTCACTGACGGTTGCTTCCACTGCCGGGAACGAATGAGGAACCGTGCTGTTTGCAATTTCTCTCTCATCGGTTGTTCCGCAGCCATGATCACAAACTGCCGTCTCTCTTGCGTTTGTCTGACAGGTCGCTTCTGTTGTTATGGTGTAACTGGTGAAGCTGTGCGCAAGCTTGCTGTCAGCAACTTCTCTGACATCCGTGGTTTGGCAGCCATAGTCACAAACCGCTGTTTCTACCGCATTTGCCTGACAGGTTGCCGCAGAAGTTACCGCATAGTTTGAAAAGCTGTGGCCGGTCACACTGTTTGCCACTTCTCTTTCATCCACTGCTCCGCAGCCATGGTCACAGGACGCGCTTTCTTTTGCGTTGCTCTGGCAGGTTGCCGGAACCGTTACCGCATAGCTGGTAAAGCTGTGAACCAGCTGGCTGTTTGCCACTTCTCTTTCATCGGTCAGTCCGCAGCCATGGTCGCAGCTTGCCGTTTCTCTTGCATTGCTGTTACAGGTTGCCGCCGTTGTCACCGCATAGCTGGTAAAGCTGTGCGCAAGCTGGCTTCCTTCCACTTCTCTTTCATCGGTCAGTCCGCAGCCATGGTCGCAGACCGCTGTTTCTCTCGCATTGCCGTTACAGGTTGCCGCCGTTGTCACCGCATAGCTGGTAAAGCTGTGCGTAAGCTGACTTCCTTCCACTTCTCTTTCATCGGTCAGTCCGCAGCCGTAATCGCAGCTTGCTGTCTCTCTTGCGTTGCTGCTGCAGGTTGCCGCTGCTGTCACCGTGTAGCTGGTAAAGCTGTGTGAAAGCTGGCTTCCTTCCACTTCACGCTCATCGGCCGTGCCGCATCCATAGTCACAGACTGCGCTTTCCTTCGCATTGCCGGAGCAGGTTGCCGCTGCAATCTGCGTATAATTGGTAAAGCTGTGCGCAAGCTGGCTGTCTGCCGCTTCTCTCTCATCGATTGCGCCGCAGCCATGATCACAGGACGCGCTTTCCTTCGCGTTGCTGGTGCAGGTTGCCGGTACCGATACTGCGTAGCTGGTAAAGCTGTGCGAAAGCTGGCTTCCTTCCACTTCACGCTCATCGGCTGTGCCGCAGCCGTAGTCGCAGGATGCACTTTCCTTCGCGTTGCTGGTACAGGTTGCCGCTGCAGACACTGCATAGCTGGTAAAACTGTGCGGAACCTGACTTCCTTCCACATCACGCTCGTCTGCCGTTCCACAGCCATAGTCACAAACCGCGCTCTGACGGGCCGGTGTCTGACAGGTCGCTGCCACAGTCTCCTGGTAATTGGTGAAGCTGTGTCCGACGATTGTGCCTTCTACTTCTCTCTCATCAACAGCACCGCATCCATAGTCACAGACTGCACTCTGGCGGGCATTTGTCTGACAGGTTGCCGCTGCGGAATCCACATAATTGGTGAAACTGTGAGATCCGGTTCCGGCGGTACCTTCTACTTCTCTTTCCTGCACATTTCCGCAGCCGTAATCACAGGCTGCGCTCTGACGGGCATTGCTTACGCAGGTTGCCGCTGCAATCTCTGTAAAATTCGTGAAGCTGTGCTGCAGCATGGAGTCTGCTACTTCAATTTCACTGTAATTACCGCAGCCATAGTCACAATACGCAATCTGGCGGGCATTGCTTACACAGGTTGCTGCTGCGCTGTCCGCATACTGCGTATAGCTGTGACCTACAATGCTGTTTGCCACTTCACGCTGGTCAACCGCGCCGCAGCCAAGATCACAGTTGGCACTTTCAACGGCATTGGCACCGCAGGTTGCAGATGATACCATTGAATAAACGGTAAAGGAATGAGGACATACATATTCATTGATGGTAAACGGAACCATTGCTGTCTGCACACCAAGATAATTTTCCGTCTCAGCAACTGCAGCCACAACATAGTAGGTTCCCGGATCAGCAGGCGCTCCAATGGGAGTAACGCCATCTGCCGCAAAGAAACTGAGCTGCACCGCTGCGCCGCCTTCATTACCGGTTACAACAAAATCCGTATGGTCAATCGGTGCATCGTCATCCGTCATCGGATTCGGAGTGATCTGCAGGGTTGCCTGTGCCTTCTGCACAACAACCAGTTCCGTCAGTGTCACATCCGCGGTCAGCGCCACATCACCGGTAACAGGAACCAACGCGCCGGCTGCATCTGTCATCTGCCAGGTAAATCCGACCGGAAGATTTGCAAATGCCAGTACCTCATTGGAATAGAAGGAATAATCCGCCGTCTCAGCCGCTGCATAGTCCAGTGTTACCTTGTAAAGCGGCTCACCGTCGGTCACATAGGCGCCGGTATCGTCTGTCTCGTAATAGCGGATCAGTCCAAGCTCTTTCAGCGTTCCGTCCGGCTGCAGAGCCAGATCCTGACCAAACACAGCAGGTGTTCTTCCGTTGTTCAGATCGTAAGCAACGCTTCCGCTCTTATACTCCTCAGCCGTCACAGAGTCTGCCTGCTCCAAAACGGTCACTGTCGGCTCTTTTCCGTTCTCCTGGATCTGCTCCAGATAGTAGTTGTTCTTAATTGCATCCGCTGCCATCCGGTTTTCACCAAAAATCGGCATCACATAGTAAGAAGCTGTCGTTCCGTCTGCCAGCGTTCCGGCTTTGAACACGGTATCGCTGAAACAGTTGGTGATGCTTCCGTTGTTAATAGACGCAATGTCTGCAGCGGTCACTTCGCTCGCTGAAACGGTTACCGTCGAATCAAGAATATAGCAGTCCGCAATCTGTCCCAGATTGTTTCCGGCCAGCACTGCAGTCCTTGCCGCCTGGGATTTTACGGAAATCGTTTCCAGTCCCAGTTCCATAACCTTTGCACCGTTTCCAATTTCACCAAAGAGTGCCGGGATGCTTCCATCCAGCTTATCTTCAATCACAACATTGGAGATCACATAGCCGTTTCCATCGAAGGTTCCCTGATAAGGTACTTCAGAAACAGATTCAATATAGGAACCGATCGGCTCCCACTTTAAGTACATGGAAATCGATGTCCAGTCGATATCCGCAGTCAGATGCGCATTCTGCGTCTGCAATGTATTGCTGTTCACCCCTTTTGCGAACCAGGCAAGCTGTCCTGCATTTTCAATTGCATAGGACGATACCCCGCCAAGATCCGGATTCACGGTCAGTTCCGGCACGTCCAGTCCGCCCTCACTCAGCAGATCTGTCATGCAAAAACCATCTGTAAACGTCAAACCGCAAACACCGCAGGTTCCCTCACTGCCACTTTCAGACGCAGCTGCCGGCACAAGCAGATTTCCCACCATGCAGGAAACCATCAACAGCGCCATCCCAATCTTTCTTTCCCGTTTTCTCATCTGCGTTCCTCCTTACTGTCACTACAGAAAAAAGCTCCGGACACAAGTCCGTCGTAATTCGTTTTTTGTTACTATCATTATAGCAGAAAGATCACGCTTTGTCATTACCGGTTATCATACGATTTTATTTCAACTTCTTCAAAAAAGCCCGTATTTCTTACTTTTTTCTTAATTCATCCAGTATGTAAGCACCACACTTGCCGCAATCCCGGCCGCAGTAGCGAGGAGAGCTCCCGCCAGTGTCCACCGTGTCTTTTTCACGCCTGCTGCCATGAAGTAAACGGACATGGTATAAAACACCGTTTCCGTACAGGAATTGCTCACGGATGCCATGAAACCGATCAGACTGTCCGGTCCGTAGACTTCAAACAGATCAAGGATCAGGCCGGTCGCCGCCGATGAAGAAAACATCCGGACAATAGTAACCGGCACAAGCGGTTCCGGTACATGCACCATTTCAGCAACAGGAGCGAGCGTGGCTGCCAGAAAATCAAGAAATCCTCCGGCACGCAGCACGCCCACTCCTGTCATCAGCCCGATCAGTGTCGGACACACTTCTGTTACTGTTTTCAGTCCCTGTTTCGCGCCCCGCACAAAACTGTCGTAAACCGAAACACGTTTTATCACGCCATACCCGGTAAGAATCAGAATGACAGCCGGAATCATTCCGGCAGATGCGGACACCAGATATTCCATCATTCCCCCGCAATTGGTTCTTGTCTATATATGTATGCGCATTCGTTACGAATATGCCGTCACAGCAGCCGTTTTCCGCAACCTCAGACCGATTCTGTTTTTCCTCTTCTCCGATTCATTACTTCAGATAGCGTACAATCGTTGCAATATACTCGGTATTCGTCGGACGTTCCTGTTTCGGCCCGCCAATCATGCCGAATACCTTCTTTCGATACTCCGGATCCGCCTCATTCCATGATTTTTCAATTGCAACACGGATCGCACGCTCCACCCGGGTCGCCGTCGTCCCATGCATCTTCGCAATGCGCGGATACATCAGCTTTGTAATCCGCTCAATCATCTCAAAGTCATCCATCGCAATTGTGACCGCATCATGCAGATACTGGGCACCTGCCAGCGTTCCGCTGATTCCAAGTCCTGCCAGAACATCCTGCACCGTTTCCCGATCCAGTCCGACTTCCATCAGCACATAGCGGCTGCGCGGATTGATTGGACAGGTACTCAGCAAACGGTCCAGAGATTCCCGGTTCTCAAATACCCCAATAATGTGAACGCCCTTAATTCCTTCTGAAATCTGAAACATTGTATCATCCTCCTGCTGTGTTTTTCTCATGCCCGTCATTCTCTTTTGCATGTTATTCTGGTTTTCGCCTTTTTCGACAGGCATGATGCAATTATAAAATGGATCGTCTGACCCGTAAATATCACATATGCCATTTTTAGAATGTCTTATCTGACACGTTTTCTGTTTTCTTTCGCCAAATCCCGGAGAACATCGGCAAAATAGCTAATTTTCCTTTCAAAATATATACATTTATACGCTTGTACCATAGAAAATACGTGATATAATATATATTGTAATAAGCCATATTTAACCTTTAATCCAGACAAATGACCCGAATACGCAAAAGATATATAAAGGAGTATAAATACCATGATCAGCGAGCAACTGCGAAACCAGCTAACCAGACGAAGAATCACAATGGAAGACCTCTCTTCCCGTTCCGGTGTTCCACTGGAAACCATCCGTAACTTAATGTACCGAAAGGCCAGAAATCCCCGACTCGGTACCGTTGTTGCTCTCTGCCGCGCTTTGAATCTCACGATTGACTCGTTTCTTCAGAATTCCGCCTGTGAACCGGAATTTCAGCTGTTGGAACAGTATCGCCTCTGCAGTGTCAACGGAAAATCCCTGATTCGTCTGATCGCAGCACTGGATTCCGATACGTTTGTAACCGATGTGGATTCTTCGATCAGTCTGTCCGTCCGGATCTCCACGAATTCCGGTCCCAGCACGCAGATTAACTTTACAAATTCCAACGAACTGTGTACAATGAAGAAAGTGGTAAGCAATTGCCAGTAACTGCGAAGGCATCTGACAGATCCGGTGTTTCATCCGTCTCCATGATGCAGCCAGTTGCATTTCTTAAGTGGAGGATAAGGATTATGAGAATAACAGACATTCGTTTGGGTATGATTTCCGTTCCGCTGCGTGTTCCGTTCAAAACGGCGCTTCGGTCCGTCAGCAGCGTAGAAGATGTGATTGTTGAGATCCACACGGATACCGGTGCCGTTGGCTATGGAGAGGCTCCGCCTACCGGAGTGATTACCGGCGATACCACCGGCGCAATCATCGGTGCAGTAAATGATCATGTGAAAAAGACGCTGATTGGACGCGATGTGGATGATTTTGAAGATCTGATGATTGCCCTGCAGAACTGCATTGTCAAAAATACCAGCGCAAAAGCGGCAGTTGACATGGCACTCTGGGATCTGTACGGACAGCTGTACAAGATTCCTGTCTATAAAATGATGGGCGGCGCAAGAAAATCCATCACAACCGACATCACCATCAGTGTCAATGATCCGGACGAGATGGTTCGCGATGCCATGAACGCGATTGAGCGCGGCTATGACTGTCTGAAAGTGAAGGTCGGAAAGGAACCGGAGAAAGACATTGCCCGTCTCTCTGCCATCCGTCAGGCCGTTCCGGCAAGCACGTTGATCCGCATTGATGCAAACCAGGGCTGGACACCGAAGGAAGCAGTCCGCATCCTGAACGGCATGCAGGAACGCGGTCTGGACATCGAATTTGTAGAACAGCCGGTCAAAGCCCATGATTTCGATGGTCTGAAATATGTTACCGAGCGTTCCTACGTTCCTGTGCTTGCAGATGAAAGCGTCTTCTCCCCGGAGGATGCCCTGAAAATCATGCAGATGGGTGCAGCGGACCTGATCAACATCAAGCTGATGAAATGCGGCGGCCTTTACAATGCGCTGAAGATCGCTTCCGCCGCTGAGGTCTACGGCGTTGAATGCATGATCGGCTGCATGCTGGAAGCAAAAATCAGCGTAAATGCCGCCGTCCACCTGGCCTGCGCAAAGCAGATCATCACCAAGATCGATCTGGACGGACCGGTACTCTGTAAAGAGGATCCGATCCTCGGCGGTGCTGTGTTCAACGAGCAGCTGATCACCGTTTCCGATGAACCAGGTCTTGGTATTAAGGGAATTGAGGAAGGAAAAATCCGGTATCTGTAAAGCCAGCGGATGGGTCACCAGGATTCCGGCTGATTGTGCAAACGATCGGAACCGATTTGTCACCACCCGTTCACCCGGATCAGGAACCTGAACAGAAAAACTCCAGCAAGTACATGTTGAACCTGCCTCCCAATCGTCAGATTTCAGGTCTGACTTTTGGGAGGCATTTCATTTCTCTGCGTACTTGCCGGAGTTTTTTTATTTCTATTTCTGATTACGAATTCAAATTCTGATTTTCACTTCTATTTCTTATTTCTGATTCCGATACTGAACCGGTGTCATCTGGAACGCCTTTTTGAACAGTCGGTTGAAATGCTCGACGTTCTGGTAACCAACCGAAAGCGCGATGCTTTCCACGGTCATAGAGCTGCTCTTAAGCAGTGTCTTTGCCTTCTTCAAACGAACCTTCTTCACCAGCTCACCAAAGGTCATGCCGGATTTTTCCTTGATGTATTTGGACAGATACGGCTTTGACAGGTAGAACTTGTCGGACAGGCTCTCCAGAGTTACGTTCAGGTAGTTTGCCTGAATGTAGTTCATGATCTCAACCATTCTTTTGTCCCGGGCAAACTGGGCATTCTGAATCTCTTCCACCTTATTTACCGCAACTGCAAGGGCTTCAATGGAAGCCTTGATGATATCGTTATCAATGCCGACACCCCAGTAGCGTCTTCCGTTGCTGACAACGCCAACATAGGCAACCGCCTTGGACGAACTTCCCTTGGTCAGCGAATGCTCTTCATAGAAGCTCAGCTCATAGCTGACATTAAAATAGCTCTTAATTGCGTTGCTCACTGCATCCAGACGGCCGTTACCGGTTCCGGTAACCACCTGATTATGTTCGCAGTGATGAAGGGTTGCATTGGCAACAATTCCATTTTCCTGCTTAAAGTGGCACTCTATCACCTGGAACACGTTCTTCGGATTGATGTAATTGTCCTCAAAGATCTGGTAAACAACAGCCGGGGTCAGCTCCTTATGCTCCTTGTCGGAAACATCCTTGACCGTATAGCCAACCTCTTCTCTCATGTTTTCCGGCAGACTCAAGCCGAAATTGGTCTTGAGAATGTAGCTGACACCGCCCTTTCCGGACTGGCTGTTGATGCGGATGACATCGGAATCGTAGGTCCGGCCCACATCCTTCGGGTCGATCGGCAGATACGGAACGTTCCACATGGAGCTCTTTCCCGCCTCTCTCCAGGCAATGCCCTTGGCAATGGCATCCTGATGGGAACCGGAGAACGCAGTGAACACCAGCTTTCCTGCATATGGCTGGCGGTCATGAACCACCATACCGGTCACACGCTCATAAACCTCTACCAGATGCTTCATGTCTGTCAGATTCAGCTCCGGATCCACGCCGTGGGAGAACATGTTCATGGCAAGGGTGATGATGTCCACATTACCGGTACGCTCACCGTTTCCAAACAGCGTACCCTCAATTCGATCCGCTCCGGCCAGCAGACCAAGTTCTGCGTCGCTGACGCCGCAGCCGCGGTCATTGTGCGGATGAAGGCTTAACACAACGCCGTCGCGGTATTTCATGTTTTTGCTCATGTATTCCACCTGGCAGGCAAACACATGGGGCATTGCCGTCTCTACCGTTGCCGGAAGGTTGATGATCGCTTTGTTGTCCGGAGTCGGCTTCCATACATCCAGAACTGCATTGCAGACCTCCAGCGCGTAATCCATCTCCGTTCCGGTGAAGCTTTCCGGACTGTACTCGAAGGTGAAGTTTCCTTCTGTCTTCTCCGCCAGCTCCTTCAGAAGAGTCGCACCGTCAACAGCAATCTTCCGAATCTCCTCCTTTGACTTTTTGAACACCTGCTCACGCTGAGCAACGGAAGTAGAGTTATAAACATGAACCACTGCATGAGGCGCACCCTTTAATGCAGCAAAGGTTTTCTTGATGATATGTTCTCTCGCCTGGGTAAGAACCTGAATCGTTACATCCTCCGGAATCAGGTTGCGCTCGATCAGGGTACGGCAGAACTGATACTCGGTCTCGGATGCAGCCGGGAAACCGATCTCGATCTCCTTAAAACCAACATCCACAAGAAGCTTGAAGAACTCAACCTTCTCATCCAGACTCATCGGCTCAACCAGTGCCTGATTTCCATCACGCAGGTCCACAGAACACCACAGCGGTGCTTTATCAATGGCATCCTTCTTCACCCAGTCGTATGTGACGACCGGCGGCATAAAATACTGTTTCTGATACTTTTCACTCGGCTTCATATAAACATCCTCTCATTTCCTTCTATAATTATGAAAACCAACATGTTCGCTGCCTTCGCACGTTTCCTTACCGCCGCGCTCCGACAGACGTCCATGCAGACCAGTGTACTGACTTCCAGCCTGACCACAACCGCGATCCCGCTGTGCCAGTACATGAATTAAAAATCATCAATTTAATAGGTGGATTTTATCTTACCATAGACACTGCAAAATGTGTAGTGGTAATTTTAATCAGTTTTGTTGATATATTATAATCCATCAAGATTAATAGAAAGTTTACTTGCCCGCCGCAGGCCTGTGTGATAAAATACCATTGATTGGAGGTCATTTAACATGGCAGAATCAGAAACCATTTTAAATCAGGCCCAGCTGGAACAGACGGAAAAATATTTCAAATCCATGAAGCCGTTCCTGGATCTGATGGTCTATAACCGCTGTGCATTGATGGAAATAGAAACAAAACTGAAAGTCCTGAATGAAGAGTTCAGCACACAGTACCAGCGCAACCCGATCGAGACGATTAAAACCAGGATCAAGTCTCCCATGAGCATTTTGGAAAAGCTGAACCGAAAAGGGCTTCCGCTTACCATTGAAAGCATGGAGAACCATCTCAACGACATCGCCGGCGTCCGCGTCATCTGTTCCTTTCCGGATGATATTTATACCGTATCGTCCCTGCTGGCAATGCAGGATGATATCCGGGTGACGGAGGTCCGCGACTACATCCGCTGTCCCAAACCCAACGGATACCGCAGCCTGCATCAGATCCTGGAAATCCCGATTTATCTTTCTTCTGATAAAAGATATATGCATGTGGAAGTGCAGTACAGAACGATCGCCATGGATTTCTGGGCAAGTCTTGACCACAAGATGAAATATAAAAAGCATGTGGAAAACATGGATTTCATCACAAATGAGCTGCGCCACTGTGCCGACGTGATCACTGCGACCGATCTGCGCATGCAGGAAATCCGGAAAATGATCGATTCCGGCTCCACGCCAAAGCTGCCCTGTTCCGAAGAACTGGATACCGGTATGGAAGGAGCTGCTGTTGAAGGAACTGCTGTTGAGCTTGAATCCTCGGATCTTTCGCCATCCGGCGATTCCCCTGATTTTTCCGAGCTTCTTGCCGCGTTCCAGGCTGCTGCCGCATCCGACGTCACCGACTCTGCGGACTATGTGCACACCATGAAGACTGTAGAAACGGCCACCATTCTGGATCTCATGGAATATACGATCAATAAACCGTAGCCGTTACGGATCTCATGGAGTATACGAGCAATAACCGGAACAATTCCATATCTCATTGATAAAAACTGCCGGATAAGCAAAAAGCAGACAGTCCGGACTAGAAAAGGAGTGTATGATTATGAAACCAACCCTTGGCATCATCGGTGCCGAGCAGCAGGAAATTGACCTGCTTCTCAACCTTCTGACCCTGGAGCGTACCGTTGTAAAAGCTGCTTCCCGCTTCTTCTGCGGAACCATCCACGACTATCCCGTCGTCATTGTAAAAGCCGGAATCGGCAAAGTAAACGCGGCAGCCTGCACACAGATGCTTGCTGACCTGTTTGATGTCAAGTACCTGATCAACACAGGGGCCGCAGGCTCTCTCAACGCCGACATCAACATCGGCGACATCGTTCTTTCCACCGACGTAATTCAGCATGACGTTGACGTTCAGGATCTTGGCTATGAGCCGGGTATGATACCGGATACCGGAAAAATCTTCACCGCTGACGAAACGCTTCGTGAACTGGCTGCATCCTGCTGCCGTGAGGCCAACCCGGATGTCACCGTTTTCCAGGGCCGCATCCTGACCGGAGACCAGTTCATTTCCAGCTCCGCCTCCAAAGACCGCCTGATTGACACTTTCCACGGTATGTGCGCGGAGATGGAAGGCGGTGCCATCGCTCAGATTGCTTCCCTGAACCGCATCCCGTTCCTGATTGTCCGTTCCATCTCCGACAAGGCAGACGGCAGCGCAACCATGGACTATCCGCAGTTTTCCCAGATGGCATCTGTCCATTCCGCAAGACTGGTGGAAGAATTAATCAAACATCTGTGACAGCAATGCACAGAACATTTGCAATCCGCTGTCTATAAAATCGCCTGGATGCATACGCAATGAGAGAAACACGCTACGCGAGTTTCTCTCATTATCGCGGCGCTCGTCTGATGCGTGCGCAAGCGCCCTCGCCCGACTCGCTGCTCGCGTAAATATAAGCTGCAGCCTGCGTTAACAGATTCAGCGCAGGCTGCAGCTTCTTTTTTTCGTATTTTGGCTGATTTGGCCAAACGCATCCATCCGCGTTCAACCACATTTACCGTAGTTCTCTCCACTATTTCTTCAACAGCGCAATCACTTCCCGAATCGCATTTACAAACGATGTCTCATCCATCCGGTCTGATACAATTCGCAGATAAACCTCTTCCCAGCCAATCTCTGCCCAATATACCGGCAGTCCGCCAGATTTTTCATCAGATACTGCCAACACAAGAGAAACACCATCAATCCTGGAGCGTTTTCCCTCACCATCCGTTTCGTGGTATCCCGGATTCTCCTTCGTAATCACAACAGACAGTGCCTGCCCGCCGTCAGCAGACTGATACTGAATGACATTCGTATCATATCGGTTTCCCTGGGGATCTTCATACACATAGTACATGTCTCTCTCCACGATTCGAAGACCGGAAAGAATGGAAGGAAACGGATTAATTCCATAATATTCAAACAGTTCCTGCGCATCGATTGGAATAAGCTTTGTATCCTCGCCGGACGCATTCAGTAATTTTGACGCAACCGGCAGACCGCCTTTATTAAAGCAGATTACCTCTCTCTGCTGGCTGAAAACGACAACAATGCACAGCAGACACAGACAGGCGGCAATTCCAATCAGACGGATCACCCGGCTTCTATACCGTCTGTGTCCATACGTGTTTGCAGCTTCTTCGATGAGATCATCATCAATGTTTCCAATTTCCAGATAAAGCTTTTCCCGATTCATATCTGATATCCCTCACTTTCCAGATGTCTTTTCAGCTGTTTCCTGACCCGGAAAAGGATCGACTTCACTTTGCTTTCACTCATTCGAAACCGACTGGCAAGCTCCTCAATCGAATCAGAAAACCAGTACCGACGTACAAACAATCTTCGCTTCTCCGGATCCAGTGATCTCAGAAATTTTGAAATTTCCGCAGACAACTCCTCGCTTTCATACTGACTCTCCACCGTTTCCGGCTGACTCAGGCATTCCTCCAGTTCTGTCAGCTGCACTGTGAAATCAGAATTTCGTTTCTGCGCCGTCAAATAGTCATACCGGTTCAGAGCCAGGCATCTTGTGATCCGCCCCAGATAAGGAAGCAGTTTCTGCGGATGGTCCGGTGGAATCTGCTTCCACGCCGTGTAATAGGTATCATTAACGCACTCCTCCGCATCCTCCGGAAAACGAAGAATATTGACGGCAATCTTCATCAGGTATCGCCCATATTTTTCCGCTGTACTGCTGATTGCATTTTCTGATCGTTCCCAAAACTGAGCAATAATGCTGTCATCTGTCATTGTTTCTTTCCTCTGGTCCCGTCCATATGATGCAAGGGGCAAACCTGTTTGCCCCCTGTGTTTCTGCCGATTTCAAAGTCATGCTTTTTAAGAAAACATGTGACCTTTCACTCCCGATATCATCAATATACAACAATATGGATTCTCTTTGCAGTGATTTCTTCATCAGTCGGATCATTTTCTGTGAAGCCCTGGATAAATCCACCCTCTGCAAATACTGCGTCATTTACCGCACCGTTTACATCGGTAACAATTGTACTGTCGCTGAAACGAACTACCTGACCATTGTCCAGAGTCACGCTGTCTTCATCCACAGAAGCTACCACACCTTCAAAATTGATCACAATCTTTCCTCCTGTACGCTGCATAGCTTCATTGCTCCAGATCCTGGAAGCATTCACCTTGTCCTGTGAAAGATCATCACTGGTGTAACCCTGAACAAAATTGCCCACATCAATCTTGTCACTCACCTGGCTGTTGGTATCCGGATCGCCTGCAAAAACCGTATCATCCGTAATCACTACCACTTTTCCGCTGTCCAGTGTAATCTCATTTCCATTGACAGCAGAAACGGTTCCCTCGATGTTCACGACCACCTTACCGCTCTTTGCCTCATCCGGCGTTTTCGTTGACGAGCTGCCGCAGCCAATCAGCATTGCGCACGTTGTTAACGCTACCAGACACATACCTACCATTTTCTTCATCTTCATTTTGTTTTCCTCCTGAAAATTTTTTAGGTTCTTATTGAACCTTTCATCTATCATGTAAGTAACAAAATGAATCGGTTGCGCCTGATTGAAACTTTTTTTAACTTTTTATAAATCCTGCATTTCCTGCCAGACGGCAGTTTTTATCTCACTTACAGAAGTTCCTTCAATTCCTCCGGTGAAAACGCATATGCCTTATTGCAGAACTGGCAGCAGACTTCGATTTCTTTTCCTTCATCGATCATCTCCTGAATGTCTGCTTTCTGAATGCTTGCGATTCCGCGGGCGAAACGTTCCTTGCTGCAGTCGCAGTGGAAAGAAACAGGAATCCGATCCAGAATCGCCAGATCCATGTCGCCAAGAAGCTGATCCAGAATTGCTTCCGGTGTCATTCCCGCATCCAGCATGGAAGTAACGGAGGAAACCTCTCCCAGGCGCTTCTCCAGAGCGCTGATCGTCTCCTCGGTCGCATCCGGCATCATCTGCAGAATGAAACCACCTGCCTGACGCACAGTATTCTCGCGGTTCATCAGGACACCGAGACCTACGGAAGACGGTGTCTGCTCGGAAGTCGCAAAATAGTAAGTCAGATCTTCCGCGATCTCGCTGGTAATCAGAATGGTCTGGCCAACATAGGGCTCCTTCAGACCAATATCCTTAATCACACTCAGGACACCGATGCCAACCGCATTGGCAACATCCAGCTTTCCCTTGTCGTTGGCAGGAAGAATTACCTGCGGATTCTGCGCATAGCCCTTTACATGGCCCAGCGCATCCGCTGTCACCAGCATGGAACCGATGGGACCGTCGCCTTCAATCTTGATTGTCAGAAGATCCTTCTCGCTCTTCATCATGGCTCCCATCATCACACCGCCAGTCAGCGTACGGCCAAGGGCTGCGCTGACTACCGGACTTGTGTTGTGGGCCTGTCTTGCATATTCTACCAGATCTCTTGTCGTTGCGGCAAAAGCGCGGACCTGACCGCCTGCCGCTGTTGCACGAATCATATAATCGCTCATTGTTTTTTTCCTTTCTCTCTTGCCACAAAATACATACGGTTTGTTTTCTCATCAGCAGGTTTTCTGCTGCAGCCGTCATAAGCAGCCACAAACTCCATTCCCGCTTCCCTGATTGCCGCACGGACCTCCTCCAGTCGGTAAGCCCGCTGCTCGTGAATTTCATCACAGCGGCTGTATCGTCCGTCCTCCTCCTGAAGAAACAGAGTCAGTTCATACTGGTTGATGGACGCTTCTTCATCATAATAATTCTGCCAGATGTAGCTGACATCCTCATCGGCTTCCGCAAATACCCGATCCCCCACCTCATTGGCAAAGTAATGGGCAGTCTTCAGATCAAAAATGAAAACACCGCCCGGATCCAGATAGTTGTTGACCAGCTTCAGCACCTGAACCAGATCATCATATTCCGTCAGATAATTCATGGTGTCACAAAGACTGACTGCAGCCGCCACCGTTCCATAGAGTTCAAACTCACGCATGTCCTGAAGCAGATACAGGATTTTCTTTGGATCCTGACCTGCGTCCGTCTCTGTTTCTCCTGATTCTGCCCTGACACCGTCCAGATTCTCTTCGATCCATTCCGGCTCTTCCAGCTCACCGTCCGGATCCTCTTCGATCCATTCCAGCTCTTCCAGCGTATCGTCCGGATCCCCAGCTCTCCACGCCTGTTTCTCCATGGCGCAGGCCAGCATCTCCTCCGATGCATCCACGCCGATCATATCAAATCCCCGTTCTGCAAACAGCTCTGTCAGCGTTCCGGTTCCACAGCCAAGCTCCAGAAGCAGCCCGTCAGAAACGCCGTGTTCCTTCAGAAGCCCGGTCACATAGTCACACCACATCTCATATGGAATCTCTTCCATCATCCGGTCATAGACCGATGCAAATGCCTGATATGCTTCCAAACAATCCCCTCGCATTCATTACAATTTTATTAATTTCCCGGTACTGCGCTTGCACTCAAACGCAAATCATATTATACTGATAATCCCATGAAAAGTCAAACATACTCAGGAGATTTGCCATGAAAGCTGAGATGATTTTATCCTATATTGCAAAAAGCCAGCGCCGGCGCCTGATCTACCCGATTCTGCTGCTGATCGCTGTTCTTTTCCTGCTCTCCCGGACTTCGACGGTCTCCTATCTGCGGATGGAAACGCTGCCGCCGGATGAGCCGATTACCTACCGAACCGCCCAGAGTTCCATGTTCATCAACGCTCCTGTGACAACGCTTTACTACACCGGAGAGGATTACTGGAGCGGCGGACAGCTGACCGGACATTTTTACTATGCCCTGCTGGACGACAGCTGTCAGTACTATGTTCTCAAAGCCAGCGCCGGACGGCCTGCCGATCCGGAACTGGAAAACTATACCGTTACCGGACGTATCGATCCGTTTGGCGATGAACTGCACGATCTGAATGCCCGAATGGCCAACAAACTGAACTGGACAGCCTCCGGCGTAGATGCCATGTCCTCCGCTTTCTTTATCAATGAAACGGTGTACCTGACCCGAAGAGAAATCTTTCTGATCGTTCTCCTTGCCGCTGTTTTGGCAGCCACCCTTGCCGTGCTTGCCCGGACCGTCATTTTCAGCTGCAATCCACGCCTGACACCGGCTTTCCAGAGACTTCGCAAATACGGTGATCCGGAAGCGCTTCTGGCAGATGCGGAACGCCAGCTTCGCAAACGAAGCCTGATCCGCACCCGTGACATGGTACTGACCCGCGACTATCTGATTGAATTTTCTGAAGATGTCAGCGCAATCATCCCGCTGGAGTCGGTTCTCTGGACCTATGACCACGCGTCGCTGCGCTACACGCTGAAGGGCAAGCGCCTGTCCTACACAATCCATGTGGTGACAGTCCACGGAGACGAATTCAACCTGAAGCAGAAAACCGCAGAAGACGTCCAGGTCATCTACCATGAGCTGACAACCAGATATCCCAACTATTTCTACGGCTACTCCAGAGAGCATCAGCAGATGGTGCGGCACATCATTAAAGAACTGAAAGAAGAAGAATAAAAACGCATATCCTGTTCTGCCAGCCCGGACGGGACAGCAGACAATCAGCCCTGAGCAGATGGGAACCTGTTCCCACATCACACTCAGGGCTGATATTGTTTCAAAAATATTTTTTTCTCTGAATAGAACCGGTAAGTCCGGTAATACTATAGGTGTCAGGAGGAAACAAGTAAAGCGTTCCTTCTGGCCGGTGACCGGGATTCCCCCTCCCGGCACCGGCGTTACAGCAGAAAACATTACCAAAGATAAGATTTTATTACTTATCCTCCCCTTTCAGCCCCGGGATCTTCGATTGAAGGTTCTGGGGTTTTCAGATTTCCTCTGATACAACCGCATCCAGAATCTGCGCATTCTCACCGTCCAGGCCGGTCACATTGATGTTGCGGTTTACCTTCGCGTCATAGGTATTCGCCTTCACAATCTCAGCCATGTCAATTCCGGTTGCTTCCTTGATTGTCTGGAAGGTCGCAGCCATTACCTGAGGAACATTGCCCGCTACCGGCGATACGGTGCCGTCTTCGCCGTTTCCATTGCCGAAAATCGTAATCTTGTCAATCTTGGACAGCGGCTCAGCAACCTTGCCTGCCATCTCAGGAAGGATCTGTACCAGCATCTCAACCATAGCAGCGCCTGTGTACTTCTGATAAGCCTCTGCCTTCTTTTCCATGGCTTCCGCTTCTGCCTGACCTTTTGCACGGATTGCCTCTGCCTCCGCCTGACCAAGAGCGGCAATTGCAGCTGCCTCCTGCTCCTTCTGGTACTTTTCCGCATCTGCCTGGACTTTCTGAGCTTCTGCTTCCTTTTCTTTTTCGAACTTTTCAGCCTCTGCCTTACGCTGACGCTCATAAAGCTCTGCATCTGCCTTCTGCTGTCTTGCGAAACGCTCCGCTTCTGCCTGCTTCTTAACCTCTGCATCAAGCATCTGCTCACGCACTTCCGCTTCTTTTCTGCGCAGCTCGACTTCCTTTTCCTGACGTGCAATGTTTGCCATTACCGTCGTTGCCTCGATGGTCTTACGCTGCTCTTCCTGCTGAATCTTATAAGCGGCATCGGCTTCCGCTTTCTTGATATCGGACTGTCTCTTCAGCTCAGCCTGATGGATTGCCAGCTCATTGTTCTTTCTTGCAATCTCTGTCTGGGAAGCAACGCGGGCATTGTTTGCCTCTGTGTCCGCCTTGGACTGCTCGATGGAAATTTCTTTCTCGGCGATTGCCTTTGCAATGGCTGCATTCTTCTTAATCTGAGAAATGTTATCAATACCAAGATCATTGATAACGCCATTCTCATCGGAGAAGTTCTGAACATTAAAGCTGATGACATCAAGTCCCATTGCCATTAAATCCGGAACGGCATTTTCTTTTACCATTTCCGCAAACTTCTGACGGTCATTTACCATCTCAGCCAGCTTCATCTTACCGATGATCTCACGGACATTACCTTCCAGAACCTCTCTTGCCACGTTGGCAATGTACTGGGAATTCTGGTTCAGGAAGTTCTCTGCCGCTTTTCTCAGCTGTTCCGGCTGATTGCTTACCTTAACATTGACGGTAGAATCAACCAGGATGTTGATGTAATCAGCAGTCGGAACCGGTCTTGAGGTCTTGACGTCAATGGAGATCAGCTTCAGGCTGATGGTATCCATTCTCTCAAGGAACGGGATTTTAATTCCGGCGCGGCCGATCAGGACCTTCTGCTTCTTTCTCAGACCGGAGATGATGTACGCGGTATCCGGCGGTGCCTTTCGGTAACCAATGGCGAACAGAAGAATCAGTACGATCACAAGGATGGATGGGATCAGTACAACGGGCTGCAGTAACATTTCTAACCACTTCATAAGTGCTCACGATGCGGGACCCGGCAGTGCGCATCGTCCCCCTTTCTTAAAGAAGCTGCCGCTTCTTAATTTACCCTTTCTTTTTGCATATTTTTACACACGCTGCAACTTTGCTGTTATTGTTTTTCAATTTGCATGCCATTTGCAAAAGAAGATAAGTTAATTGTACAGTATTCTGACAATTTTGGCAAGAGCCTTTGTTAACCCCTTCTACATGTAATTTAACCTCTTTTCAAAACCAGTTTTCGTATCGGATTCTCTTTCATTTCCATACTCGGTTTTACTTGTATTCATTTTACCTTCTTCGCAGAAAAAAGAAAAGGATTCCGGCAGCAAAATAGCGGTGGTTATTTTGCTGCCGGAATCCTTTTTATCTTTTTGTTCGATTTTTATATCGATTATATAAATCCATGTCGATCACATCGTTGGCAAGCATCTGCTCTGCCCACAGCTGCAGCGTTTCTACCGTGACCGAAATCCGCTCCAGTTCTTCCTGAATATGAACAAAATCCCTGATTTCATCCTCTTCAATGCGGCCATCCGCCGTAATCTCAATCAGCCGTTCCTGTTTCCTGTGCATGGAATTTAACGACGCGACCATTTCCAGAATGATCTGCGACAGGTCTCTGACCTTCACTTCCGGCACATATTGCTTTCCGATCTGGCACTGATTGGCGCAATAGTAGTTGCAGAGATTCGGCATTTTATAGCCGTCCGCCATTGTCAGAACCTCGTCCGGATGAGGAAGCGTCTTTTCGCTTTCGATTTTCTCAATCCGTTCCGGAGACAGCGTTTCCAGTACTTCACTGGCTTTTTCTCTGGTCAATCCCAGTTCCTCTCTGCGGATCTGATAGATATTTTTCTTTGCTTTTGTCGATGCTCTTCCCACGGATCATTTCCCCCTCGTTCCATTTCCGGTTCCCACAGCGCCGGGTGCGGCTTACGCTGTCTTCCCATGCTGCAAACCAGTATAGCACGAGAGCGATCCCATTTTCAATATTCAGATGAAAGTTTCTTTGCCAGACGGCTCAGCACCCTGCCGGAAACCCAGGGCATCAGTGCGTCCAATTCCTCTGCACATGTTATCGTTACTTTCTCCGCCATCCGGTCAACCGCTGCACCGCTGAAAAAGGGTGCCAGTCCCATTACATCGGAAACGGACAGCTCCTCCTGATCTCCCAGGCGGTCATACAGCATTTCCATCACATCCGGTGATACAAACGGTGCCACTCCATGCAGCTCACTGATATGGGTCGGTGTCACTTTGGCAGCCATCATCTCCAGCGTACTCCGATCCGGAAAGGGCGCCATTGCAATCAGCATATCCATGGTGATTTCTGCATCGCTCTGGACAATTCCGGCAATCATCTGCCCCAGAGTTTCCTGATCCAGAAACGGCGCCAGTCCGCACAGAACGTTCATGTCAATCTGCTTCGTTTCTGCATAGTGCTCCGTTTTTTCTTTCAGCTGATCCGGCGGAAGCAGCGGCGCAATTCTGGTCAGTTCTTCCGCTGTGATTTCTGCGTTTTCCGTACCGTTCCCAAGAAATCTGCTCACCGTTGCGGTATCCGACGAAAATCCAAGCAGCGACTCCAGATCCGTCTCAAGGATCCGGCACAAATCCTCATATTGGGAAACATCCGGCATGGAATTACCACGCTCCCAGTTGGACACTGCCTGATAACTGACGCCAAGCTCATCCGCCAGATTGCTCTGTGTCATATTCTTACGGATCCTCGCTTCCCGGATATTCTTTGCCACTTTTTCTACTTCAAACATCTGCGTAACCTCCATCTGTGTTTTTCTGACGTCAGTATAGCAGATTCCAACGATTAATTACAATCAAGCGATGCTTGAGTTGTCCGGATTCTTTTCTGTCTGCAGATCATTCCAACCGTTTCACTGCTGATACTTTTGCCGCTCATGCACTTGCTTCTTCTATTCCGTTTGCTTCCGATGCGTCAGCAGACAACCGGCCACAATTGCCGTAAACGGAGCCACCAGCACAAGGCCGAAGCTTCCAACGACCGTTTCCAGAATTTCAGCCGCCATATATTTGTAGTTGAGAATGTTATAGACCGGTGTTCCCTGAGCCATGAAGGTCATCAGCTGGGCAATGTATCCGCCGGTGTATGCCAGAAGAAGGGTGGTTGTCATGGTTCCCATGGCAGCCCTGCCGATGTGCATGCCGGACTGAATGGCCTCCAGACGGCCGATCTCAGGCTTTTTTTCTACCACCTCATGAACCGCGGAAGTGATGTCCACGGACAGATCCATCATTGCGCCGGACGCGCCGATAAAAATGCTGCTCATGAACAGCTGGGTCAGGTTCAGATCCTGATAACCGGAATAGAGAAGGCTGGTGGAATTGGACAGAACAGCGCCGTGGATTTTGAACTGACTGGTTCCAATGATGCCCATGATGCAGCAGGCAATGACGCCAAGCATGGAACCAAGGATTGCAGTCAGACTGCGGCGGTCGAAGCCATAGACAAAAACGATAATAATAAACGTAAGCACTGCCACCAGAATCAGGCTGGCATAAATGGGATTATAGCCTTTTAAGCAAAGCGGGATGAGAATTTTCCAGATGCTTAAGATGGTAATGAAGAAGGACATGATGGACTGGACGCCTTTTCTGCCCGCAAACAGGATCAGAAAAACAGCAAACAGAATACCAAGAATCGCCATTTTATCCAGGCGGTAGTGGTCCATCAGATTGACAGACAGAATGGTTCCGTCCGAATGGCTGACAACTCCCAGCGCGGAATCACCGATGCTGAAAATTTTGTCTGCTTCCAGAGAACCGCTGAGCAGGTTGTATCCGGTTGTTTCCTCACCTTTGAAAATCCCCTCCTCAATCCGGATTTTACAGAACTGTTCGCCGGACTGAATCAGTCCGGCACTGACGATTGCTTCGTTATCCACTTCCAGAATCGTTACCCGGCATGGAATGGATTCCCGGTAAATTACCGCATCCTCATATCCGGTTGGCAAAAATACCAGTACAATCAGCATAAGTACGCCGAGAAGGAGCGGACTGTATGCTGCCAGTCCGCCCCGTAATCTCTTACCTGCTGTCATTTATTCAACACCTGTCATTGCAGCCAGCTTGTTGAAGATATCTGTGTTGTCATAGTATCCTGCAAATTCCTCTGCATTGACACCCTGTGCAAATACCGGAACCGGAAGACCAGTATGGGAATAGGAAGTGAAATCAATACCGGACTTGTTGTTCAGGATATGTGTGATGGTTACTGTCAGCGGCTCATAGCTGCCGTAAAGAACATACTCAGCCTGAGTCAGCTCTTCCTCAGAATCGCTCATGGTCTTCTCATAAGCAGCCTGAAGCAGACCATACTCATACTCGGTCAGAGCAACGGTGCCATAGGTCTCTGCGCCTTCTGCCGGAGCAGTCAGTCCAAACAGTGCGGTAACATCCGTCATTACATCCTCGAAAGACGTGTTGTTCTCCTTGTAGCCTGCCACATAATCGGAATCAAACTTTGCATAGGAAACAGTCTGATTGGTCAGGTTGCTCAGGAAGGTATCATAGTTGGTTCCTGCATAACCGATTGTCAGACCACCGGTCTCATGGTCTCCTGTTACCAGAATCAGAGTCTCATCCGGATGCTCGTTATAGAAATCGACTGCAACTTCTACTGCGTCGCTGAGAGCCTTGGTATCGGTAATGCTGGACTTTGCATCGTTTGCGTGACATGCCCAGTCAATCTTTCCGCCTTCGCACATCATGAAGAAGCCGTTCTCATTGTCAAGAAGCTCAATTCCCTTCTCTACATAAGCAGCCAGGTTCCACTCGCCCTCTTCCAGATCCATGTCATAGGGAAGGGAATCGCTGTCTGCCAGTCTTTCGCCGATAACAATCGACTTTCCGGATTCAGCGGTCAGCGCCTCTGCCTCTTCCTGAGTCATTACTACATTATATCCTGCCTCTGCAGCCAGATCATAGAGGTTTGCCTGATCCTTGTTGCTTCCGGTTGGCTTCAGAAGACCGCCGCCTGCAAAGTAATCAAAGCCGCTCTCAATCAGCTCCAGACCAATCTCATAGTAGCTGCTTCTGGATGCCTGATGTGCATAGAAGGCTGCCGGAGTCGCATGATTCAGGTTTACGGAAGTGATTACGCCGATCTTGTAATCCTTCTGGCTCTTCAGCTTCTCACTGATGGTCTCATAGGCAACGGTCATTGTGGTATCCATGTTGATGGTTCCGCTGTATGTCTTGTTTCCGGTGGAAATGGATGTTGCGGTAGATGCGGAATCCGGGCAGAAAGAGGTACTGTCAAAGGTCTGAGCAGAGCCTGCAACCTCGAAATTCATAAAGGAAAGAGCCTCGCCAACCGGGAACTCGGAATCTTCATTATTGATCTCGCCAAGATAGTAGGATGTACTCTGAACCTGCGGATAGCTCATTCCGTCGCCGATGAACAGGAAAATATACTTTGGTGCTGTGGTCTCTTCTGTTGTTGTCTCTGCTGCCATAACCGGTGTCAGACAGGCGGTTGCCATCATTCCTGCAAGGGACAGTGCCGTGATTTTCTTCAAACTCTTCTTCATGTTTTCCTCCTAATTAAATCGAAATATAACTGGTCATACGGTAAGGAAGTGTCGTCACCTGTTTCTGGTTGTTTCGGTCTGGCTGACTGCCTTACAGGTAACAGAATACCGCCCGGTTGTAAAGAATGGAACCGTTGTTTTGAAAATTAATTGTAAAATAGAATCGGAACGTAATGATTTGCGATCTTTTATTTTCTTAAACATATAATTATTTTGTAAAATCACCCGTGATTCAGTGGCAGACCGGAGGAAAACATGCTATACTGTAGGAAGATCTACTTACTATATTTTACCGGAAAGGAGCCGATTCTTCTGAGTGAATGCTGCTGCAGACAAATTGACCTGTAAAGAAACTTACATCAGCGAAGCAAAATGCTTCCGGTAAGCACATGATCTTCAGGAGGCGGATTACTGCTATGAAATACATCAAAGGAATTACCTTCGCGCCCTTTGCCCATCGCGGCTGTCTCTCCACCCCGGAGGCAGCAAAAAGCCTGGATAACCTGATTTCCAGGACGAATGCAGATTTTATTATTCTTGCTCCGGCTGCCCTGCAGGAAACGGCACAGTCCGAAACGATTGACTTCCGCTCGGAAGCTACCATGTCTGATGAGGAATTGATCCATACAATCCAGGCCGCCCAGGACCGGGGTCTGCGCGTTGCCCTCAAACCGACGGTCAACTGCAAAAACGGCACATGGCGTGCCCATATCAACTTTTTTGATGAGGATGTCCCCTGTGAACCGAAATGGGGCAACTGGTTCCGCTCCTATACCGATTTTCAGCTCCATTTCGCAGAAATTGCCCAGAAATACGGCTGTGAGATGTTCATTGCCGGATGTGAAATGGTTCAGACGCAGCGGCGCGAGGAGGAATGGCGCCGCCTGATTGCTGACATCCGCACCGAATTTTCCGGATCGGTCTCCTATAATACGGATAAATATCAGGAGCACAACGTGAACTGGTGGGATGCGGTTGATGTGATTTCCTCCAGCGGTTACTATCCGATCCATGACTGGGAGCGTCAGCTGGACCGGATTGAGGCGGTTGTCAAAAAGTTCGGCAAGCCGTTTTTCTTTGCCGAATGCGGCTGCATGTCCACCGTCGGCTCTAATCTTGTTCCCAATGACTGGACGGTTCGCGGCGATGTGGATCTGCAGGGTCAGGCCGACTGGTATGACGCCATGTTTTCCGCCTGTGAAAAACGGGACTGGGTCGGCGGATTTGCTCTCTGGGACTGGGCCTGGAAGCAATATTCCGAAGAACAGATGCCGCAAAATAAAGGATATGATATCTACCGGAAACCGGCTGAGAAGATTGTTTCCGATTTTTACAGAAAGGTCAGGTAACTTCTATGGCAGCAAGACAGGATTATCAGATCACCGCATGGTGCCAGCGGCTGATGAAAGAGCATGTGAAGGAAGGCTCTTTCTGCATTGACGCGACCATGGGGAATGGAAATGATACGGAATTTCTGTGCCATCTGGCAGGGCCGGGCGGACAGGTTCTTGCATTTGATATTCAGGAAGCAGCGCTGGCACATACGCAGGACCGGCTGCATCAGGCATTTCCTGCAGAATGCAGCTTATCTTCTTTCGATAATAATAGCGATGTATGTGCAGCTGTCTCTGATTTGGGCGCACAGCACATCCGGTATCAGCACTATAATTACCGTCTATGTCTGGATTCTCATGCCAATCTTCAGGCATATGCCAAACCGGACACGGCTGACTGCATCGTGTTTAATCTCGGATATCTTCCCGGCGGTGATCATTCGATTGCGACAGCTGCACAGACCACGATCTCTGCGTTGGAGCAGAGCCTGCAGATCCTGAAAAAAGACGGTCTGCTCAGCATCTGCATCTACAGCGGCAAAGACAGCGGATTCGATGAGCGGGATGCCGTACTGGAATGGCTGAAAAATCTGGATCCCAGAAAATATCTGGTGCTGCTTACCAGTTATTTTAATCGACCAAATAACCCACCAATTCCGGTTGCAGTCATTAAACTTTGATTGCAGCGTGTGAAGCTTTTAGCGACGACGCCTTCTGTTTCAAAGCCACAAAACAGTTTCACTTACATGTTGTACATTTTATCTATTTAAATAAATATATTTCCAGGGAGGTTTTCTTATGAAAGCATTGTTTATCGGCGGAACCGGAACCATCAGCATGGCAATTACACGCCAGCTTGCAGAAATGCCGCAGTGGGAACTGTATCTGCTCAACCGGGGAAACCGCAGCCAGAATGTTCCGGCCAGCGTTCATACGATTTCTGCAGATATTAATGACGAAGCGGATGCAGCAGAAAAGCTGAAGGACATGAAATTCGACGTTGTCTGCGATTTCATTGGATTTGTTCCTGCACAGCTGGAGCGGGATTATCGTCTCTTCAAAGGGAAAACGAAGCAGTTTATGTACATCAGCTCCGCTTCCGCTTATCAGAAGCCTCTGGCAAACTATCAAATCACAGAGAGCACACCGCTGGCGAATCCATACTGGGAATATTCCCGCAATAAAATTGCCTGTGAAGAATATTTAATGAAGCTTTACCGCGAAGAAGGCTTCCCAATTACCATTATTCGTCCCAGCCATACCTATGACGAGCGTTCTGTGCCGCTTGGTGTTCATGGAAACAAAGGCAGCTATCAGGTGATCAAACGTATGATGGAAGGAAAACCGGTAATCATCCAGGGCGACGGCACTTCTCTGTGGACCATGACTCACAACAGTGACTTTGCTCGTGCGTTCATCGGGCTGATGGGCAATGTCCATGCAATCGGAGAGGCCTTCCAGATTACCAGTGATGAATCGCTGACCTGGAACCAGATCTATCAAACCATTGCCAATGCGCTGGGAGTCGGGCTGAAAGCCTATTACGTTCCTTCCGATTTTCTGGATGCGGTTGGACCATATGATTTTAAGGGTGGCCTGATGGGAGACAAATCCAATACTGTTGTCTTTGATAACAGCAAGGTGAAGCGGGCGGTTCCCGGATGGACTGCAGCTGTTCGCTTTGATCAGGGTGTGCGGATGTCTCTTGAATACATCTCCTCCCACCCGGAACGGCAGATTGAGGATCCGGAATTTGATCAGTGGTGTGACCAGGTGATCAATGGAATGGAAGAGGCGAAAAAACGGCTGATTGATGCGGTCAAATAACCAGCTGTTCTGTTGAGAATATTCAGCCGCTCCGCAGGGAATGTTCGGCTGCTCCGCCAAGCGCGGAACCTGTGCAGGCACGAAATCCGTTCAAAGCCAGAACCAGCTCAGACACACGCATAAGCGCCGGGACAACAGGTTCCGGCGCTTTTAAAATAATATGCAGTTTTACAGTATGCAGTTTTATGCCCAATCTCAATTCCAGTTCCGCATGTTTCAGATTTCAATCCAGTGCAGCGTATTTATCAGCTGCCAGTCCAGATCGGTTCCATGCGCTTCATTATACAGTTTCCATTCGCTGTGATAGCCAAGACAGGGGCACAGATACCTGGTAGCTCCGTGTATCGCTTCCTTCCTGTAATGGACATGGCCGCTTATGCTGTACGAAACCCTATAGCGTTCAAACAGCTCGCCAAGATGCGCAGAACCAAGATAGGCATTAAAATACTGCCACATGGTCCGTTCCTCAGGGACACAGAACTCCCGGACCGGAATCATGTGCGTCATGACGATCACCGGCAGATCCGTTCCGTACCGGGAGCGGATCTGCGCCAACCGCATCTCCAGCTTCCCGGACTGAATCTTCATCCGCTGAAGATTATCAGCCGTCCACTGATTCTTTAACTTGTCCTGCCAGGTTCTCCCATCCCTGTTCATCTGCTCCAACTCTGTCTCCGAAAAACGAGGATTCGCAAAGCTGTAATCATACCAGCCCACATCACCGATCAGCGCAAACACACCATCTTTTCCCTGCAGGATCTGGGGCTTCCCTGTCAGACAGCGCGGATCCGCTTCATACCGGGCATAAATTTCTTCTGTCGTAAGCTGTGAAAAATCCCCGCTCCACAAATCGTGATTGCCAGGTACATAGAACACCCGGCATCCACTTTTCTGCTCCAGCTGCTCCATTGCAGAAATGGACTCGCTTACATGCTCCGTAATATCACCGGCGATCAGAATCCCATCTGCCCTGCCGGCCGCAGCCATTTCCGCAAGACGATCCAGTACCGGATATTCTTTATTGATGTCAAGATGAAGATCTGAAATTACTGCAAATTTCATTTGATTCCTCCCAACTGTTGTTACAAAGACCTTCCACTTTCCTGCGGGAATTTCTGCCTGCAGAGTTTCTTCCTGCCGGTCATTCTCTCACATAATTCATCACGTCATCGAAGATTGCCCGGTATCCTTCCGGCTTGATGTGCATCCCCTCAATTGTATACTCTGCCTTCAGGCGTCCCTGTTCATCGGTCAGAGATGCATTGACGTTGATGAATTTCTGGCCATGCTTTTTTGCCAGCTGTTCAACCAGCCCATTCGCACGGCTGATTTTTTCATTGGTACGAATCCGCAGGCACGGCTTCATCCAGTCAGCTGCTGCCTCATAGTTGACCGGATAGTATGCCATCATGTAGATCTGTACCTCTGGCAGTTTTTCTTCTATTTTTGTAATGATCTGATCATAGCGATCCATGATTTCTTCCATTGGTACATCGGCATCGCTGAGGTCATTTGTTCCAATATTAATAAACACTTTTCCGGGTTCCAGCTCAAACACACAGGCATCCAAGATCGGCAGCAGGTCACTGGTACGGTATCCGCCGACACCTCGATTGTACACAATCGGCGCATCCGGCCCCATCTCTTTCGTCCACTCTTCCACCGGGAACATCTCCATCAGGGAGGATCCGGCAAAAACAGTCTGGCATTTTACTGCGGTCTGATTTTTCACGCGGAAATCTTCTACCATTTTTTCTTTTTCCAGTCTCCAGGGTTCCTTTTCCATCCTTCAACCTCCGTTCTGCTCTGTTTTTCATCCGGATTTCTATCGAATCCATTTCCATTCATTATAGCAGATCTGCAAATAAAATGCCATAACAAATCTGTTGATTCCGATTTGCTATGGCATTCCACATCATTTATAAACCAATTACACAAAAAACTTTACGGTTTTTCATCGACAAGCAAGCGCTCCGCCTCTTTCACCTGCTCATCGTCCAGCTCTGCCAGGCTCTGCGCTTTCTCTGCCGACATTCCATCACGGCGCAGATTTAAGTATACAGAGATTTTTGCCTCGATTCTACCTTCGAGTTTACCTTCGAGTCTTCCCTCTGCGAGTCCCTCATTCTTTCCAGACTCCTGTCCGGCACGATAGATCCGCTTCGCTTCATATTCCAGAATCTCTCCGCCCATAATCGATCCAACTCCTTTCCGCACCTGTTCCTGCTTCTTTGCCAGCGCATTGACCACATTCTCAGAAAGCGTAAATAAAACCCGCTTTTCATATTCGGTCAGTTTGCCCTGCTGACAAAGTGCTTCCAGGCGTTCTGTAATAGATAAATAGTGGCTCTTCAATTTCTCGAGACGAGCTGCATCCTTCTCGATTGCTTCCAGATCCTTTTCATATACGAAAATATGAAACGGGATCAGAAAGTAGAGTTTCTTTTCAAAAATTTCATCCATCGAATAGCTTGCAGCCTTCAGTACCGGCAGGCTATAGGATACACTGTCACCAGGCGTCACGATTACAATCTGCATCTGATCCGGGGTTGTGCTGCTGTGGCGCAGGGCCAGTAGAGCGGAATTCGGAAACGAAACCGTTAACCGGTTTCCCGTAACTACGCTGTTTCGGACGGCAATCTGGGAATCGTATTCGAAAATCCGCACAAGGATCGTTCCGTCCTCCGTGCTCTGACATTCGATGTGGTACCGTTTGGAACTCTCATCTCTGATCACGGAGAAATGAGAGTCGGTGATCCGCTCACTTTCTTCTCCGTTATCCCGAAGGATGAACTGCTCGTTCGGGTAAAACTGAAGTGTTTCATTCCCCTGATAGGTTTCCTGGAACATCTCATTCACGACCGGCAGGATCAGTCTGGGACAGTCGGCAAGAAGTGTCCGGAAAGCGGTATCATAGGGTGTATTAACATTTGCTGTGCTCATCAGGAATCTCCCCTTCCTTTGAATGGAACAAACAACGGGCTGTACAGCCGGAAGGAGAGGCAATGCTCCTCCGGTTCGTTTGTACATTCGCCGGTCGATTTGCGATATACGCACTGCGATCTGCGCAGCCGAAACCGGCACTTACCTGCATGGAGCACACTCCAGTACATTTTCTCTTTCGTAAAAACCGGAAATTTGATGAATCATCGGTCAGAAGCTTCATCCGATTTCCATTGGTTATCAATAGTATAGCGTAAAAACGAATTTCATGCAATTCTTTTTCAGGATTCTGGCGAAGAATCGTTCGACAATGCATTGTAATTTACTGTCATAAATTGACAATTTTTTTCAACCTGTCATAAAACGCAAGTCTGACCTGCAGCCAGTTTCAGCTGCCAGATACGCGTTCCTGCCTCTGCCAGAATTTCCGCATCCTGATCCGCAGTAATCTCTGCTTTTGTCATCGCCCCGCTTTCCCATTCTATGCTGACCGTAAAACCGCCCCGTGCCCGCAGCCCGCTGACTTTGCCGGATTTCCAATCCTTTGGAAGAGCAGGAAGCAGCACGATTCTGCCCTCGTGGCTCTGCACAAGCATTTCGGCAATTCCTGCCGTGCATCCAAAGTTTCCGTCAATCTGGAAGGGCGGATGGTTATCAAACAGATTGGGCAGAACTGAATGCTTCAGCAACTCGCCAATGTTGAAGAGAGCCTTGTCTCCGTCCTGAAGACGCGCCCACATGTTGATGATCCACGCGCGGCTCCAGCCCGTGTGACCGCCTCCATGGGAGAGACGGCGCTCAATGGTTGTCCTTGCTGCCTGTGCCAGTTCCGGCGTCCCGGAAACAGAAATCTGGGTACCCGGGTGAAGCGCGAACAGCTGGGAGATGTGGCGATGACCCGGATCGATTTCCTCATAATCTTCATTCCATTCCATGATCTGGCCATGTCTGCCGATGCTGACAGGAGCGATCCTCGTCAGCGTTTCTTCCAGCCGACTGGTGAAGGAATCCCGCATCTCAAGAATGTCTGCCGCCTGGATGCAGGCAGTAAACAATTCCCGAATGATCTGATTGTCCATGGACGCGCCTTTGCAGATGACGCCTTTCTCACCGTTCGGCAGCCGGTACTCATTTTCCGGAGACAGAGTCGGGCATGTAACCAGCCACTCTCCGTCTTCTACCAGATAATCAAGGAGAAACGCGGCAGCTTCCGCCATGGTTCCATAGCGTTCACGCAGAAATTCCGTGTCCAGTGTAAAGCGGTAATGCTCCCAGATATGGAGACAGAGCCAGGCTGCGCCCATAACCCAGTAGGAGGCACTGAGGCAGACATCCTGCGGAGCTGTGTCTCCCCAGATGTCTGTGTTGTGGTGTGCCATGAATCCCCCACAGTTATACATTCCCTTCGCTGTTTTTCTTCCGTTTTCCCTCATCCGCTCGATGTGATCGATCAGCGGCAGATGGCACTCGGAAAGATTGCATGTCTCCGCAGGCCAGTAATTCATCTGCGCGTTGATATTAATCGTAAATTTACTGCCCCAGATCGGAGTCATATCCATGTTCCAAATGCCCTGCAGATTGGCAGGAAGGGAATCCGGACGGCTGCTGGCAATCAGCAGATAGCGTCCGTAATTGAACATCAGCTCAATCAGTCTGTTATCCTGCCCGTTTGCCCGAAAGGCTTCCAGACGTTCCGGTGCGGGAAGACCGGCATTCCTGCAGAAATCTTCTGCCAGCTCCAGCTTCACCCGGTTATACAGAGAATGGTAGTCCTCCAGATGTCTTCGATACAATTCCTCCCACGTCATGGCCTTTGCCTTTACCAGCCGGTCAAGCACCGTTTTGGAAGGATCGGCTTCACGAAACGTCGTGTCTGCAGTCAGTAAAAGAATCACGCCGTCCGCATGGTTTACAACTATGTTGTTTCCAATGGTCGAAAGTTCACCGCCCTCTGCCACTGCGGTAACCGCACAGAACAGCTCCACAGCACCCTTTCCGCCACACTGAGCCGTTAGAAACAGGGTATCCCCGCCAATGGCTTCACAACGATCCACATAGGAATTGTAGTTTGGATGACGAAACGTCTGTTTCCGGTATGGCGTGTAGTCCCAGGTGGGATTTCCCCTTGTGATCTGCGCATGGAACGACAGCTGACCGGGACAGTCGGCCGTCAGACGCACTGCCATCACGCCATCCGGATAACTGGCAATCACTTCTCTGCGATATGTAATTTCTGCTTTTGTAAAGCAAACTTCCGCAGCCGCATCTTCCAGGTTCAGACTCCTTCTGTAATCCGTGATTTCCGCTTCGTCCCCATCAAACAGAAGATACAGGTTTCCCAGCGGTTCATAGTGGCGCTGCTCTTCCGGTGTTCCGGACAGAGCGAAGGCACAGAGATCCTGTGCCTCCTGAATCTTTCCGTCAAAAATCAGCTGGCGGATCTTTGGCAGATTCTCCAGCGCAGAACGATTGTTGCGGTCAACCGGACCGCCATACCAGACACTGTCTTCGTTGAGCTGGATCAGTTCGGTGTAAGGATTGCCAAATACCATGCCACCGAGGCGGCCGTTGCCGACAGGAAGAGCCTCGTTCCAGTCTTTGGCTGGCTTATTAAAAAATATAGTAGAATTACTATTCATTGCGTTCATCTCCTGATCTGACTATTTTCAATCTATTCTATCAGATCTACAGGAAAGAACAAGGATGACAATTATGTATCTTTCCTGTTGTTTTTTATCATACAATACAGAAGTTTGCCTGATCGCCGTACTTCCATCACTGTACATCAGACTGCCTGTCACTCCGGTCGTTAGAATTCGCAAATATATTCTTTTCCCTCGTACCAGCTGATCATATTCATTACAAGCATATTCCAATTCTGAAATCCTGGATTAATCACCGGCGCACCGCTGTCCGGTGCATAGTATTCATGCATGGCACCACACTGTTCCACATCACGCCCAAACAGAAGAATCGTCCTTTCACAAAGTTCCCTTGCCTCTTCCGCATATCCATACTTAACCAGCCCACGAAATGTCAGATAATTTGCAATTCCCCATACCGGACCAAGCCAGCAGGATGGATTATTTGACGCGGCAATCCGAAACATTTTCTCCTGAGCAGACAGTGTCCGCACGCCACCCTGGCAATTAAAAGAATTTTTATCGCGGTAACGCTCAACTACCCTTGCTGCCTGCTCTTTTGTCGCCACTCCGGCCCAGAGAGCCATAAAACCCGACCAGACATCAATTCTCTGTATCAGACAGCTCCAGTGTCTCGGCATCCCTCTATGGTAAAACGGTTCCTTCTCGAAATCAATTGTTCTCAGATTAATATCTACATTGTAAAAGAAACCGTCTCTTTCATCATAGCAGTATTCTCTGATTGCTGCAGTCAGTTTTTCTCTTTCCTGTCTGTAAATTTCTCCGGATTCCTCTCTTCCCAATCTGGTACAGAGGTACTCCATCGCCTCCAGCTCCTTTACCATCAGGCAATTCAGATAAATCGACGCCGAAGAGCCGTCCGGACGATAAAAAGTACATGGGTCATTATCTACTCCAATCATCTTGTCTGTCTGCCAGTAGAACAGACCCGTTTCCTTATGTCTGTGATGATTCAGATAATTATTGATATGATACTGTAATTTTGCAAAATCCCGTTTCAGCCACTGTGCATCTCCATTTCCATATTTTACAAGAAAAGCGGCATGCTGCGCCAGTATTGGCTTATGCATGTTTTCCTCGTATATATTGTCCGGGCGAAGTGACTCTCTTTCTGCACCACGTGTCACAGTAATCGGCATATATCCATCTCCATCTGTCAGATGAAGAAAATTCAATACACATCCTTTTTCATATTCCTCCGCTTCCAGAGGATCTGCTCCTGTCTCAGCAAGAATTTGCTTCAATGCCACATTAGAGAAATAAGAGTCCCAGTCCCACAACACATCCGGGTACGAATCTGACCCCGGCGTCAAAAAACCATGTGGAAATATTCCTCATTCAAAAGCAAATCCCAGGCCATCGATTCCATTCCTTCCACTGTCAGTTGGCTGCATAAAATTGGAGTCCCAACAAAACCTGTCTGCAGCTTTCCCCTGGTTTCTTTCATTTTTTTCCGCAGCATCTCTCTGCATACGGTTTCATCCGGAATCAGGCGGAAACGCAATGCAAGAAGTAATGCGGTCTGCGTATTCACACAACATCTTCCATTCGGGGAGAAAAACTCTTCTCGAATCCCCCCTCGTATATCTTCACTCAGCGCAGCATATTCCTCTGCTTCTTTCTTCCGTTTCAGCAGCTGAGCTGCTTTTGCTGTAAGTTCCGCACTGTATGCATAATAAATGTCTGCAATATACCCTTCATCGGTTCCTCCAAGACTTACATTCTCCCAGCTGAACGGATTATCCAATGCCAGCCAGTCACCAAAGTGAAATCTTTTTCGCCAGCTGTGATCTGTGCCATCAATTCTTCGAATATAGTTCACCCAGGACTTCATGCTGTCAAACTGTTCCCGTAAAATCGACAGATCACCCGTAAACAAATATAAATTCCACGGAATAATGCAGGCTGCATCTCCCCATACACTGGCAGTATCATGATAGCCGAACGATGGAATAATATTCGGAACTTTACCGTCCAGACACTTCTGTTCCGTCTCCATGTCATGCAGATATTTCCGATAAAATGGATAGCATCCTCGCAGGAAACACGCTGTCGCAGAAAACACCTGAGCATCCCCAGTCCATCCCATCCGCTCATCTCTCTGGGGACAATCCGTTGGTACATCAAGAAAGTTACTCCGCAATCCCCATTCTGCATTTTGGATCAATCGGTTTACTTTCTCATTTCCAGTTCGAATCTGTCCAATTTCCTCCAGGCTGCTGTAAACAGCAAGACCTTCAAAATCATCTATGCAAAGATTCGTAATTCCCTCAATCTTCACATATCGATAACCAAAGAAAGTAAAATGAGGTTCAATGACCTGTTCGGTTCCATTACTGACATATATGTATTCTGCCAGTGCAGTTCTCAGATTCCCCCGATAAAAATTTCCATTTTGTAAAATTTCTCCAAACTGCAGATGAATTCTTGTTCCAGCCGGTTCTTTTACTCGAAGCCGAAAAATTCCTGTCATATTCTGTCCCAGATCCATCACCTGCTCTCCTGCCGGTGTATGAATCAATTCCACAGGTTTTAACCGTTCCTGAATTCGGACAGGAACGCTGAACCGTTCCACAAGAGGTGTCTCTTCCTCAATGATTTGAACCGTTTCTACTTCCGTTTCGCAAAGGCTGTCGTCTCGATGTTCTCCATCATAAATACCGGAAAAAATGATTGTACTTCTCCTGACTTTCCAGCTTTTATCTGTTCCTATTATCCGATTGCTCCCATCCTGAAACCGTAAATGAAGTTCAGCAATCAATTCCATCGGCTTGTTATAATAAGATTTATCCCCTGCCTTAGACCAGTACCCGAACCGGCTGCGAGCCCATCCATTTCCAAGCATCACCTGAATCAGACCGCCCCACTCCAGATCATTCGTTACATCGTATGTCTGGTACTGCAACCAGTTTTCATAATTATTGCAATACGGTGCAAGAAATTCATCTGATACTTTTTTACCATTAATGCTGACTTCATATGCTCCTAGTCCGCATATATACAATCTGGCACTGACTACTTTCTGACTTACGTCAATCTGCTTCTCAAAAACCGGATGCCGATCCATCGCTTCACATGTAATCCAGTCGGCATACCATGGTTCTTCCTTCTTTCCTGTTTCAAACCAGTTTACATCACTGGTTTCCTCCTCACTTGCATCTGTCTGCACGGTAACAGTCCAGTAATAACGGACACGCGGTTTCATATCTAACCGAATCTCACTGGCTACATGATTCAGTCCAGCAATCATACCCGTATCTACGCAGCAGTCCTCCATTGTTTCCTGTAACGATACGCGAATACATGCTCTGGTCTGTCTTTTTCCCTTTGTCTCTGTTACCTGCCAGGAAAAAACAGGATAATTCATCTGATAACCAAGAGGATTTACCAAATGATTTACTTTGCACTGAACAATCTTCATAATCAATCTCTCTCCTCTTTCTTTTCCGGTTGACCGCACTTCTTTATCTGCGAACAGGGGACGGTTCCCCGCCCCCTGTTCAGTCTGGCGTCTTCTTTATTCGCCATAAATCGCATTGTTCATTTCAACCAGAGCAGCCACCTCATCTGCCTGCTCCAGAGCTTCCTGATAGAAGTACTCAAACACTTCATCGACATGGTAATCCGCCTGCAGTTCCTCGATCATCGCATCGCGGGCTGCCGCAAATGCTTCATCATCCTCTGCTGCAACGCAGTTGAATACGTTTTTACCCATATATGCATTGATCTCGTTTACATAGGATGCGATATCTCCTTCGGGACTGCCAAAAGAAATAAAGCTGCTGGAAGCGGTGACGGAAGTCTCTGCACGGTAAACAGCTGCCTGAGTGTTCTGACCATAGTATTCCAGGAAATTCTTCATGGTCTCGTTCATGTTTGCATCCAGCGCTTTCTGAGAAAACTGATACAGATCAACCGCAACCCCTGTTTCCGGGTCGATTGTACCATTACCAAATCCACAGAAATGATGATACACATTCACTCCGGTCTCCACTCCAAGTGCATCATCCTTTGTCACATCCAGATACTCATCGGTCGGAACCGGCACGCCGTCTTCCATGTTCCAGTAAGTACCCTCCAGTCCATTCCATGCAATTCTGGAGAACTCATAGCTGGAAAGGAAATCAAGCAGAGCAACACAGCGCTCCGGATTTTCAGCGTCGGCACTGATTACATACTGTCTCTCACCACGGTACATGTTTCCAAACCGGTCTTCCGCATCTGCGCCGATAGACGGAAGAGAAATGAACATTTTCTGATTTCCCTATTCCCGTTAATTTCCTTCCTGCACTCACCTTTCCTCCCGCTCCCATCTGCGTTCCTCCTTTAACTATTTTTTTCGCAAAACATGTGTATAACACGCATATTTTGACCTATCAAGTTCTTCAACTCTGTTTTAATTATATGCAAGCACTGTTCTTCCGTCAATCTCACCACTTGACGTATATGCCGCAAATATTGACATATCTGTTTTTTACCTGTATAATACAGCTAAATTGATGGTTGCAGCGCCATTTGCTTATTATTCTATTTTTGCAGAAAAGGAGAATTAAATGCAGCAGTTTCTAATCAGTGAATATTTCGAGGAGAATGAACCGGTCAGCATTGATTTTTATATTGAGCACCGTGAATTGAACATGCATTCCCATGAATTCTGGGAAATATCCTATGTCTTTGAAGGAAAAGGGGTTCATCATTTTGAAAACGGAAAGAGTCAGCCAATACGGGAAGGTGATTTTATCTTTGTCAGTCCAGGCATCTCCCACTGTATCACCTCACCGCCTCCTGACAAGGGGAACTGGGTTCATGTCTGCAATTTCCTGATCACTCCAGAGCACATGAAATGGATATCGGAACGGCTGTCCTCGATCAGGGAGCTGGATGAATATACACTGCCTCGAATGATTGCAGGATCCGCACCTTTCTGTCTTCAGATGAAAAGCGGATCCGCCAGTGTTTACAGCCTGATGCTGGCTGCTGCTCATGAATACCGCCATTTTACCAACGGCAGCACCCAGATCATCCAAAACTCAACCATAAGTCTTTTCATCTATATCACCAGGTTGTACGAAAATACGCTGAAGCAGGAGCATGTCATGACAACAAAGAAAGATGTGATCGATGATCTGAGTAAACTGATCAAAACCAATTTTGGCAGCCCGCTCACACTGGATTATCTTGCTTCCTACACCCACCTGTCCCCGGAATATCTTTCCCGTTATTTTAAGAAATGCACTGGAATCAATCTTTCGGATTTCATCCGTGAAACGCGTATGGAACGGGCAAAATATATGCTCCGCAACAGCAATCTTTCCATCAGTGAGATCAGCAGCTACTGTGGTTACGGATCCATTGGAAATTTCCAGAAGGTCTTTCGAAAATATACCGGAATGAGCGCCGGTGAATACCGACGCTCCAACTAATGTCGCCTGATGGAAAGTCAATTTCTGCGTCCTTTATGACAAGCGGCGGGATTGACTGAAACCAGATCCTGTGATATCGTTTATTGAAACCTGGCAACGATATTGAGCAATTACTATCTTCGTATGCTGACAGACCTGTTATTACTTGAACGATTATGGAGGTATCCATTCACATGAAAATTGCAAAAGCGTCCATTCAAAATTATTCGACCCAGACAGGTATCGGATGTGATCCGGTATTTCAGTGGAAATACGGATCTGGCACCCACTTTCAGACGGCCTATCGAATCTGTGTTTATGATCAGGAAAAGCTGATTGCATCTACAGAAAAAATCGTTTCAGATTCCCAGATGCATCGTCTGCTTCTGCCAGATCTGGAAGAACAAAAAGAATATTTCTATCAAATTACTGTATGGGATGAGAACGATCAGGAGGAAACATCGACTCTCTGTTCCTTTCTTACCGGTGTAAAAAACTGGACCGGCACATGGATTGGCAACGGAACACGAAAGCCATTTCTTGCCCGCAAAACATTTTTTTACAAAGGATCCGGTCAGGCAATTCTCTCCGTCTGCGGTGTCGGACAATTCGAAGCCGCTATTAATGGAAAAAAAGTCGGTAACTATGCCTATGAAGGAAGCCATACCGATTTTGATAAACATATTCACTACTATACCTATGATGTAACCAGTCTTCTTTCTAAGGGAAACAATGAACTTTGTATTGAAGTAGCAAACGGCTGGTATCTTGGCGATCACGAAAATGGAACCCGCTTTTTCTATACCTGTGACAAGGGCTATCGTCCCTTTGGCGAATGTCTTGCATTAATTGCACAACTGAAAATGGAAAAGGAACAGATTGTAACAGATGCTTCCTGGCAGGTCAGTCCTTCACAAACAGTCCTTGCCAACATCTATGGCAGTGAGGATATGGATCATACCCTCCCCTTCCGTTGGGAACCGGCACAGCTTCTGACAGACCTGGCTCCAAAAGGACAGATGATTCCTCTCACCTATCCGCCGATTATTCGAAAATCCTGTTACGCACCAGTCTCCGTTGACCGCAAACGAATGATTTTTGACTTCGGACAGAACATGTCCTCCCAGTTCTCGCTGAAAATCAAAGGAAGGAAAGGGCAGATCATTAAACTGATTCCTGCGGAAAAGCTTTCGTCCGACGGCGATATCCTTCCAACCGTTGATACCTGTTCTCTCCTGACACTGAGCGGAGATGTGGATGTTTTTGAACAGCGTTTTTCCGTAAATGGCGCCCGATGGTATAAGATAGAAGGTCTTGGCGATGCACAAATTCTTGATTTTCACTCCTGGTTTACCACATCGTCAGCAGAAGACTGCGGTTCCTTCTGCTGTTCCGATCCCCGTTACAACCAGATTTACCATCTGATTCTGAAAGCAATCGAAAGTAACCTGAACCATTCTCATACAGACTGTCCGACAATTGAAAAGCTGGGCTGGCTGGAGCCAAACCATCTGATGGCACGGGCTGTCATGTATAATAAAAATGTAGATACGCTCTGGTCAAAGATAGCGATGGATATGCGGGATTCCCAATATGGCGAAAACGAATCCGATCTGGATGAAAGTACCTTTTATCATGAATATAAATGCGGACTGATCCCATCCATTGCTCCCCGATATGCCCGTTTTCTGCATGACTGCGGTCAGGGAAGTTTCTGGGATATCATTCCATGGGGAAGTTCCATCATTCTTGCTGCCTGGGAGCAGTACCGTTTCTATGGAAATCAACAGATTCTTGCCGATAACTATGAAAGTGCGATGAAATATCTGAATTACCTCACCGATCAGTACCGGAACTATGACCGCCTGTACCAGAAAAACAGCGGAGAACACTTCATCTGTGCCGGACTGGGTGACTGGGGAATTCAGCAGAATAAAGGCGAATGCCGTGAGAACATTGAGACCGCATTCTACTATCTTGATCTTGTAACGATGGCGGCCATCTCGTCTATTTTAAACAAAGGAGAGGAGGACACTCTGCTCAGTCAGGCGGAGGATGTCAAAAGGCAGTATAATCATTCCCTGCTGGTAACGGAAGGTTCTTCCATTTACTACCGTTCCTACGATGGCAGCCGCGTCACTCAGGCGAATCAGGCAATTCCGCTCTGCTTTGGTCTGGTTCCGGATGACCAAAAAACCGGAGTCAGCGATACGCTGATCCGGCTGTGTGACGGAACTCATCTGCAGTGCGGCGAAATTGGACTGGTATACATTCTCCGGGCACTGTCTGCCGCTGACAGGCATGATCTGATTCACCGAATGATCCTGCAGGAGGAACATCCTTCGTATCTTCGTTTTGTTCTGTCAGGGGAAACAACGCTTCCGGAATTCTGGCGCGATGATGCGCGAAGCCGCAACCATGATATGATGGGACATATCATGGAATGGTTTTTTACCGAAGTGGCAGGAATCAAAAGTGATGACGGTTTTCGAACCATATCCGTTGAACCAAAATGTACTGCATTTCTTGACAGCTTTTCCTGTGAATATGAAAGTGTCAGGGGAAAAATCACTGTGAAATGGGAGAATGGTAAGCTGGATATTGAAATACCTATGAATTGCCGGATCCTGAAATAACTTCCTTTCCTCTTTCCTGGATCCACAAGCCCGGCTGTCTGCCAGATTCTTTCAATTCAGCAGATAGCCGGGCTTTGTTCTTATGTGAGTTTCTCTCTTTTTCGCAATTTTCTTCCCGTTTAGCCTGCAGCAGTATGAAACAGGATGCATGATAATCACATACTTTCCCCTGTCAACTGTTCCGCACGCAGCACCTGGATGGTGCTTTTTTCTTCTGTTGAGCAGAGCGTCATGCAGTATTCCTTCTCCCATATACAGGTATCAAACCGTACACCAAGTTTTTTCTCATCAGCCAGAACGGAAAACGAATTCAGTGGCCGGCTCAGTCCGGTTCCCACATATTTCAGATAGCTTTCTTTCGCTGTCCATATCTGATAAAACCGCTGACTGCGCCGGGCATCCGCACCGTTCAAAATGTACTCCTGCTCGTCTGCTGTGAAATATCTGCTGACGATTTCTTCTCTTTGTGTATTCATGAGCATCCGCTCGATATCGATCCCAACTTCACTGCTGCCGTATGCAATCACTGTCCAGGCTCCGGAATGCGACAGATTATAGTAGAAGTTTGCTTCCTTTTTCAGATATGGTTTCCCGAATGAACTACATGTGACTTCAAAGTTTGGTTCAGACAGCACCGATTCCGCTGCGTACCGAACCAGCGCACCAGTCACCACGCACCGCATTCTGTCTTCTTTATGCCGACAGCGATCTGCCTTTTCTTTCTGCTGCTCAGTCGCTTTTGCATAAAGCGTTTCATAAAGCTCCGGTGTAATACCGGAAATTGATACACAGGCAATATGTATCATGTCTCCTCCTTCATCTGAACCAGAATCTCCTGTCTTTTTCCAATCCTCTTTCGATTCCTTCGGATAGTGTAATGCAGAAAACTGCAGAAAACAATATCTCCTGCACGAAAGGGTTGAAATGGTGCGTGAACGGGATAAAACCCGGATTGACACCACTCTTCATTCACAGTATCATAAACGGTAACGGAATTGATTATGAAAGAGGGGATATCCACGTATGAAAAAGCTCCATAAAGTCCTGCCGGTCATTCTTGCTCTTATTCTCTGCCTTCTGTTTGGCGCCATACTAACGGTCTATACCGTTCCGATGAAAGATGTTTCGCTGAATCTTTCCCTGGGAATGGAAGAAGGATTCCTTGTATCGGAAACCTATGATGACAAAGGATGGACGGTTTATACGCAGAATGGAGATACCAGAACCGAACTGGAACCGGATGGATTAGGCGGTTACCTGGGCATCGAACTGGGACAGACCTTCTATTTTTCCCGTGTGCTGGAAGAAGATCTGGACAGTCCTACTCTGCAGATTGCTCCTGTAAACCGGAACTTTTCCGTCTGGCTGGACGATGTTCTGATCTATACCGACTGCCCGGAGCTGGATAACCGGATCGGATTTCTCTCACTGCCTATGGGGGAATGGGACCGCAGCGATCTGATTACCATTTCTCTCCCTTTAAATTATCGTGGAAAGACGCTGACCATCGCTCAGTCGTTCCCGGATTACACGGAAGGCGGTTCGGTAAAGGCATATCCGACGAGCGTCGTGCTTTACTGCGGTTATTCCTATGAAAGCGGTCTGATTGCCGAAAGCTTTCGTACCGCAGTCCTTATGACAGCGTCCTTTGCTCTTGGTGTCATGCTTCTGCTCTCCTTCCTTCTCCTTCGGGATGTGAGCATGCTGTTCCTTTCTCTGTCGGCATTTCTGTGGATGACTTCCCAGCTGATCGACACCTCTTTCTGTTATTCCTACTTCGGTAGCCAATTCGTCTCTCTTGCACCTGTCATCAAGCAGCTTGCTTCCGGAGTACAGCTGATTTTCCTGGGCATTCAGGCTGGTAAATACCGGAAAATTCTGTGGACTGTCACGGCAGCTTATTTCCTGTCGATTGCCGCATTCATCACAGTAAGCCTTCTGTTCCCCACATTCTCTCCATCCAACCCGGCGTTTCTTTTTGCCGGTCCGGTTCAGGAATGGCTTGCGTTTGCCGGATTTCTGACTGTGCTGCTTTTGGGCACCGTCTTCTGGCGCAAAGAGAACTGGTTCTACCATTTTTTCTGTCCGCTGGTGTGGATAGCAATTCCGTGCTGCTGGGTATACCTTATCCTGTCCAACCCGGATGAAGTGGCAAATCAGATTGTTCTGTTCCTGCAAGATGCCAGCATTTCCTACCTTTACCGGAGCACACTTCCTGCAGTTACCGTTACAACACTGTTTCTGGCAGCTGCGCAGTCTCTGAAAAAGGGAAACGAATACCGGATTGAGAGAAGGCTTCTGGATGAGCGCAGAGAACTTACCCTGAGCAGTTATGAAAACCTGCGCCGCCAGCATGAGGAGATCATGATGCTCCGCCATGACATGAACCGTCATTTCCAGACGCTGCGCAGCATCAGTACAGACGGACAGGTCAACAGCTATCTGGAGGAACTGATTGGTCAGAATCAGAAAATCCGCCCTGTGGTTCAGAGCGGACATCAGATGCTTGATATTATTCTCAATGGTAAGCTGAGCTCTGCTGTGGATGCAGGAATCACGGTTGAAATTATCAAAGCAGAAGCCCCGGAAAGCCTTCCGCTTTCGGATGCCGACCTCTGTTCTCTGGTAATAAATGTTCTGGACAATGCGATCACTGCGTCTTCCGCTGCCGGAATTGTGAATCCATATATTCGGATCGATATCCATGTAAAAGGGAATTTCCTGGCTTTTCTCTGTGAAAATTCCGCAGACAGCAAAATGATCCAAATGGCTGAGACGAAAGAAACCGTGCCGAAGCACGGTTTGGGACTGAAGATTATTCAGGGAGTCGCGGAACGATATGGTGGGATGGTGAGTACGGAATATGGAGAGCATTCCTATCAGCTTCGCGCTGTGCTTCCCCTGAACTAGTGCATGTTCACACAGATCTGGAGATATCCCAGAGCGTGTTTGAAAAATCATTGCTCCGAGCTGCCGCCTCAGTTCACGCGCTAGTCTGCTATGTACTCAAAGAATTTTTTACTGACCTGGTCATACCGGTGTTTGCTGATGGGAATCCGTGCACCGTTTCTCATCTCAAATTCCCGGGCGTGGATGCGCCGGATGTGGGCAATGTTTACGATGTACGCCCGGTGACACAGAAGAAACGACAGCCTGGGAAGCATTGCCTCCGCTTCACTGAACTTGATTCTGGCATCCACGGTCTCCTCCGCCAGAACAAACCGACTGCCCCGGTCAAAGGCTTCTACAAACTGAATACTGGAAACGGAAATCCTCTGCTGACCCTGCGCGGTTGGCAGCAGGATTTCTTTTTTTGTCGGTCGTGTATGCCAGCAGTGCAGCAGCGCTTCTTTCAACTTTTCCCGTTCAATCGGCTTTGCCAGATAGCGTGCGGCGGATACCTCGTAGCCGCGCAGTGCCATCTCCCGATTGGAAGAAATGAAAATAATCGCTGTCTTATTTCGGTTCCTTCTTAGAATCGAAGCAAGCTCCATGCCGTCCAGCGTATCCATCATCACGTCCAGAAGAAGAACATGAAACGCAGTTCCGCTCTGAATGGTGTTCAAAAGAGCATTTCCTGTTTCAAACACGGAGATGCTGTGCGCAATGTCGGCCTCTTTCAGTATTTCTATTGTTAATTCTGCAATTCTTGTCCGATCCATCTGATCATCATCACAGATTGCGATTTTCAGGGGACAGTGCGTCAGCATGGCAGAAATTCTCCTCTCTTGTTTCCTTACAGCGCATGGCCCGCTGCTTCCACTCGCCCGGAACTTTGTTCCGGGTCGTGGCGCTCGCCGCATGAGTGCGCAAGCGCCCTCGCGCGGCTCGCTGCTTCCACGGACATTATACCACCTTTTAGGGTTGGTGGGTACTTAAAATTATTCTTTTCCGCTCTTTCGTTGACCGGTTTCTTTTTATGGCTGGAAATGAGAAGAAACTCGCTGCCATTTTACACCTCAGGTATTCTTTCTCAGATACTCCAGCAGCTCATCCGCTTCTTCTCTTGTTTCCGCATTCAGTGTATATGCCACCTTGTCCGGCTGCAGCTCCTTATGGAACGCTTTCACTTCCGCCGGTGTCCAGTCAAAGATCCAGACTGCCTTCCCCGCCGCCTGAATCCGCTTCAGCACGTCCATCCATTCCATCGTTCTCGGCTGACCGGCTCCCGGTGTCCACTGGATGCAGTCAATTTTATCAATGGTAAGAATCTCATCCAGATGTACAAGCGCATCCTTTCCATCCAGATGATAAATGCAGTGATCCAGCAGCTCCGCTTCTTCCCGGATTGCAGGAAATACATATTGCTTCGCCATTTCCGGGCTGATGACAGCCGAAAAATCACACTGGAGAACAGCTGATTTTCCCCGACAGTAGATTGGCGCCCAGCTGATGGTTCCCACTTCTGCCATACGGCCGGACTCATAGGCCATCCCAAAGATTTCCGGATACGTTTTTCTCACCTCATTCAGCACGCGCATTACTTCTTCCGGTGAATCATACAGGTCGTAGCAAAGCTCGGTTGCTCCCCGAAGGGCACTGAGCGCATCCATGTTGCTGTGAAGATCCAGCATATCCAGCATAAATTCGTCTTTACAGAATTCTGCTGCATATGCATAATACGTTTTCAATCGATTAAAATAGCCATTTTCCGACCGGTCAATCACTGCCTTTACATCTTCCCAGTCCTCTACACAGGGCAAGACCCATGACGTATTGGAATCATCCGCAAACCGGATCGTTCCTCCCAGAAAAGCAGCATACTGATCCGGTCCCAGTGACGGATCAAAATGGGGAAGCGCCTCTCCGGCATAGTAAGAACGACGGCTCTTCTCCCGCATTTTCTGCAGCACCGAATCATAGACTCCGGTCATGCATGCCTGGAAATTGTCTTTCATCGTCCAGCGAAGCGCCGGATCTTTGTCCAAAACGGTTATCGCCGTAAATGGGCGGTCAATCATTTCATGGTTCCAGAACGCTTCCGCATAGATTCTTGTATGATTCAGCTGCTCATTAAAATGGTACATATTTCCCTCCAGTGTTATCGTTTTTTTACCTCATGCTTTCAGGATCTCGTACATGTAACATGCAGAAAAGTCCTGACTCCTTTTGTCTCTTTCTATAATAACACAAACAGGGAATTTCGTACATAACTCCAGACCGGTTTACTGCTTAAAAGCAATACCGAACCGGCCCATTTCCTTCCCTTGTGATCACCGGCTCCGAATCCGCCTTCTTTTCAATCACAACACGATTCTGCTCCGTTTCCCACGCGAAGGTTTCAAAATCATCCTCATAAAGACAGAAACTTCCTTCTGCTTCCCCGAACGTTCTGATTTCCATTTCAAAAACAGTGTCCCGGGATACGGATTCTACCGGCTTTGCCAGAGGAATCACCGCTCCGTCTTTTGCAAATACCGGAATCTCGTTGTAGGCTGCAGAAACGGTATGTTCCCGTCCGCCCTCCAGCTTTTCCCCGGTAAAGAAGTTGTACCAGCTTCCTTCTGGCAGGTAGATTTTTCTCGATGTTCCCTCTTCATAGGTCAGCGGGCAGACCAGAAGGCTGTCACCGAACAGGTACTGATCCTCAATCATGCGCACTGCAAGATCATCCGGGTAATCCAGGACGAGGGAACGGATCGGCGGCTTTCCTGTTTTGCTGTATTCCACAAAGGCACTGTAAAGATAGGGGAGCAGCTGCATCCGCAGTTCAAAGAGTTTTCTGCATTCCGCCGTGTAGTAATCGGCAGTTTCCATTTCTTCCTTTGCCAGATTTTTCTTAATATCTGTCTGCTTCCATGGCGCCATCGGGATTCGCCAGCTGTTAATCAGGGAATGGGCAGAGAACACGACGGTCTGCAAACGGCGCAGCAGATCGTCTCCGTTGGCACAGTCTCTTACCTCTGGACACCAGAGCAGTCCGGAAAATCCGGCACTGACAACGCCTTTGATGAACTGCTTGTGATTATATAAATCGGAATAAAGGACAAAGGGAAGCGGTGCTGCCAGCGCACCGGAGGAGCGTACCTGGGAATAGGTTCTGGCATTTTCCTGTTTATAGATCCGCTGGATCAGGTTCTGGTAGAGAACACCGATGGCCATGTGCATCTGCTCGCCGTCCATGCCGGAGGGAAATTGTGTGCTGTCCGGGAAGGCCCAGTTGGACGGATTATAATCCGAATTGTCACACTCATCCAGCTTAAATCCGGAAATTCCCTTCTTCACAAAGTTCTCTCTGTGATAGTCCTCAAAGACTCTGCATGCTTTTTCCATCGCGAAATCAGGCACCAGTCCGTTCCATACCTCATAGTCTCCGCTGACATCCATCAGTTCCTGATAGAACGGTGCCATGGGATAGACATAGAGATGCTCCCAGAGATTAAACCGATAGCCTGCCGCCGTCAGTTCATCAATCATTTCCTGATGGTTGGGGAACAGGTAGGACCATTTATAGGTACAGGAATAGCTGTGCGAATGCCATCCCGGCTCCAGCCCCAGGACGCTGATCGGAATCTGTTCCTCACGGAACTGCTTTCCGAATGCCTTTACGTCGTTCTCATCGCTGCCGCCGTACACACGGTACCAGTTTCCAAGTCCCCACATCGGCGGAACGCAGCCGCCGCCCGAGAACAGGTTATAGCGCTGAACAACCTCCGGAATGGAGCCTTCAAACAGATACAGTTCAACGCCATCCGCGGCAGGAATATCGATTATTACCGAACGTTCCTCCTTTGCCCGCTTCAGCGCATAGAGCGCAGCTTCGGAAAACTCTTCATGAATCTTGTTTTCCGCTGTCATGTGGCTGGAAGTTCCCCGGCCTGTATTTGTTCCCATCAGAAATGTGGTATAGCGGAACGTATTCACAAACAGGCCGTATCCCGCAGAAGAAACATAGAACGGAACCGGTGCATGTCCCTCGCCGGTGTTGGCAGCCGGATCGGAATTTACCTTGATGTAACGCCTTCTTCCCGCATGATTCACACTCTGCAGCTGCAGACCAAATCCATAGATATCCTCATCGGTTTTCATTGGAAGTGTAATCGTTATTCCCCGTTTTGTCTTCTCCCAGGAGATGGATGTTTCCTTGAAAGGAAGCTTTTGGCTCACCGGAAGTCTTTCAATCTCTTCTATTTTAATCGCATTTTCTCTGAAACGTTCCGGTGTAAACTGCTCCGGTTCCCCCAGAGTCAGTTTCCACACACCATTTGCTGTCTTTATCATATCTTACTCCTCTGCTTTCCTGTTCCCAATTTTTCTGATCTTTGATTTTTCGTTTCCCCGGATTTCAGCACTTTGATTTTCGGCTCCTCGGATTTCAGCGCTCTGACCTTCGGCTCTCCGTCTCCTTCTTACCACATGAACACATCATTTCCTTTCAGCTTCAGAACGGCTTCGATGAAATAAAAATCCGCATAGGTCATGGTAAAATGGTGATCTTTATTGTGATATGCCGCGGTACAGTTCTGTACGATGGAATCGCACGCTTCGCTCCAGTCTGCTCTTGTTTTGTCAATTGCTTTCAGGATTTTAACAGCAGCACGCAGATACATTTCCTGCTCCAGCTCCGGTACATGCTTCGCAATTTCAATGAGTCCGTTGGCAATGACGCAGGCGCCGCAGGAGTCCTCCCATGCCGGTTCAGCCGGTTGACGAAAATCGACAGGAATGATGCCGCTGTCCGGAATGTTTGCCATGATATAATGGGCGATTTTTTTCGCCGTGTCCAGATATTCCTGTTTTCCGGTGTGAATGTAGCTGATCATGAAGCCGTAAACGCCCCATCCCTGACCTCTCGTCCAGGAAGAGCCCTCACAATAGCCCTGACCGCCATAGGCACGGACAAATTCACCGGTTTCCGGATTGAATTCGATAATGTGGTTGACGGAACCGTCCGGACGGACAAAATGCTTCATTGCCGTGTCCGCATGCATCATTGCAATCTGCTTAAAACGCGGATCGTTTGTTTCTTCCGACGCCCAATAAAGCAGGGACAGATTCAGCATGCAGTCGATGATCGCCCAGCCTCTGGTGTCATCTTTGGAGCCGGGAATGTCGTTCCATGCGCGGATGAAACGGCCCACCGGATTGAAACGGCCGGCCAGCAGATTTGCCGCATGAAGCGCCCGACGGCGGGAATCCGGATTGCCGGTCAGCTGGTAATCTGCCGCCGCAGTCGGTCTCCACATGAATCCCACATCATGGTGCAGTCCATAATAGCTTTCAAAGCAGGTGTCCATTTTCTCCTCTGAAATCCGGGCAATTTCTGCATACCGCCCGTTTCCGGTTGCGTGGTACATCATCCAGAGCATTCCGCCCCAAAAGCCGTTAGTCCACCAGTTCAGTCCGTCATCCGCATTCCACTCCCGGTCTGTAGCCGAACGGTCGTCATGGGTTCCGTTCACCGTGAGATAAGGAATTTTGTCTTTTGACTTCTCGCTGACCCACGCCATTTTATCTTCTATTTTTTTAACAACTTCTTCTACCCATGCTGAATTTTCTTTTGACAAAGCAATCATTTCAATCCTCCCGTTTTTCTATTGCTGCATAATATTACATGGATTCTTCATATGCTCTCGGATGTCGGCCTGCATGGCTTCTCATTTTCTGCCATTAATATGCATGACTTCCATCTTTCACTTCTTTTCCCTCATCCAGTCCTTCTTCCCGATTTTCCCGATCGATATATACCGTATATGTCTCGTCTTCCACCTGGTAGAGAGGCATCCAGCGTACCTTCGGCGAACCAGGCAGATTTTCCCGGGCGATAAACGCATTCAGGCATTCCTGATGCAATGGATCGGTAATCGTTTCCGATACAGATTCTCCGTTTCTGTCAGACACGGCGCCTGGACTTGCTTCTTTCTCAATCGCAGCCATCAGAATCTGATCAAACAGCAACGCCACCCGATTTTCATCCCCTGGAAGTTCTTCCAGATGGAAACCGGAATGAAGCTCCAGTTCCATGGTATCTCCGTCGTGGAATGTCCGTTCCAGGAAACAATATCTATTTTTATAATCCAACTTCACCGGTTCTTCGTTGCACTTCACACAGTTAATCCGTTCTTCCTTCCAGAGAAAGCGGAAGGAAATCGGCTGTTTCGCATGGATGACATAGCGCACAATGGACTCACAGGGATACGCAGTTTTCTGTTCAATCATGACGCCCTTTTCATTCCATGTTACAATGGACGGGACAAACATGTTTACAAGAATCTCCTCCCCGCTCCGAAACCAGATGTTTTTCTGCACTTCACTCATGGCTTCCATGCCGGAAGCAGTGCAGCACCAGAACGTGTTATATTTACTGCTGAATTTTTTCGTTTTTCCTCTTCCCATTGGCTGATGGTACTGAGAAAGTCCGCTGACGCGGCTGGCACTGTTGAGAACCGCATTATATTTCAGCCGCTCGATGTGATCCAGATACTCCCGGTCGCCGGTCCAGAGAAACAGTTTTTCCGCGATTTTTTCTGTGTTATGCGCACAGCAGCTCTCGCTTTCGCCGCCGGTCAGCGCATCCTGGAGCTTCTGATATCCGCCCCAGTGCTCGGAAGCTTCCGACACGCCGCCTGGAATGAAATGCGTTGCCTTTGCACTGTTGTTTCCATTGGCAAACGTTCTGCCTTTCAGATACCGGTAGAAATTTTCCGCAGCAATGCGGTATTTTTCCTCGCCGGTTATTTCATAGCGATGCATGGCTGCAAGAATCATCGGAAGATGGGTGTTTGCATGAAGATCCTCCAGAATGTCTTCACCCCGGTACAGCGGTTCCAGAAAATAGTCCCGGTCAAACAGCTGGGCCGTTTTCAGCACGGACGGATCCTTCGTGATATCATAGAGCTGATACAGCGCCTCACCGATTCCACCGAATTCATTGGCCGGATTCAGCTTCGTGCACCGGAGCATTCCGTCAATTTTCCAGTGGGAAAGCTTCTCAAAGCGGCGTGCGATATAATTCGCCAGATTCACCGCCAGATCAAGAGCCTTCTCATTTCCCAGCAGCTGATAACAGTCGATCAGTCCCTGAAGGATTTTGTGCAGGGTATAGTAAGGAGCCCAGATGTTCCGGTTCTCCTCTTTCTCCAGTTCATCCAGCACGGACTCTTCAAAGGCACTCAGATAGCCGCCTTCCACTGCGCACTGACTCAGAATTTCCACAATGACCTCTGTCTTCTTTCTCAGAGCGGAATCAGAGTCACTGTTTGCCATTTTTGCACATGCAGACAGAAAATGACCCACAAAATGGCCGCGCAGACCACATTCCGGAGACTCCCAGCCGCCAAGCGGTTCCGCTTCCGTGGGAATTCCCGCATTTTTCTTAAAGGTATAGAGGAGACGCTCTACGTTGAATTCCGACAGATATGTCTTTATCAGATTCCTCCGTTTTGCAAATTCTCCGTCAGTCAGTCTGACTTCATTTCGTTGAAACTTCTGAAACATCATTCTTCCTCCTGTGGGCAAATCCTTACCCGAAATCCATTGGCTGCCTTTGCGGTCGCTCTGACATAAATCAGCATGGAGCAGTCCTTTGCCCCCGGATCCATCGGTGTAGCACGTCCTTCTTCCAGCCATATTGATTCAATCTCTGTTTCGAAATAAATAGTTATGTTTACTCCATACCAGCCTTCTGCAAGAATGGTGTTTCCTTCCACCCGTGCGGATTTCATCAGCAGGGGAAGGTTGAAGAGAACCATTCCTTCAAAGCCGGTCACCTGATCGGTCACAAGCCAGGTTTCTGTCTCATGATCGGTCTGGATGGTTCGAGTCTGCAGTCCCTTTCCTTCCGGATTTTCAATTTCCATTGTGATCTGCTCCTGCATTCCCCCGATGGAAAGCTCCGTTACACGGCTGCAGTCCGGTCCGTCACTCCAGCCGCGCTCCAGACTGTATGTGCCTGCGGTCAGGTTGATGAACCCGCCTTTCTGTTTTTCAAACTGTCTTTTTCCGGTTGCAAACTGCATCACCGCGTGAGAGTAGGAAGACAGATGCCACGGTGTTGTCGAGTCAAAGTAGCCTTCAATTCCCGAATCCATGATCACCGGCACACCATGGTAATACAAAATGAATGCGCCCTGATCCAGATGGCCGTGTCCAACCTTGCGCGGACTGGACATGACTGCCAGATAATTCTGTTTCTGTGTTCCATAGTTTTTCCGGAACAGGTAGATTCCGGCATCGGAAAATGCTCCTGTGGATTCCAGTTTCAGCGAAAAACCCGGTTCCGTCTGATAGCCATTTTCCGTCACATACATCAGGTTTTCCAACGCCATTGACTCGCCCCAGAGCCCTTTTACCGGCTTCTTTGCCAGACACCAGGTTTCATACATGCGGTCAGCAATGGCTTTGTCATATCCGGCAATCAGTTCACAGTATAATCCGAAGATTGAAAATTCCGATCCGTCGCCCAGTTTATGATCCCCAAACGGCGGTGTCGCAATATTTTTATTATAATAGTCATACGGCGGTGTCTGTGTATTCAGTGAGTAGCCAAACAGGTCAAGAAGACGTGTTGTTTCAAACCAGTTTTCCCCGGATTCCAGAAGCCAGATCCGTCCATACAGTCCAAAGTGTTCCAGTGTCGCATGATGGTAGCGGATCGACTCCGGCCAGGAGCCATCCGGATTTACTTTCAGCTGCAGCTGTGCCCGAAGTACCGCTTCCGCGTTATAGATCCAGGTCTTCCGGTTCGGAAAATCCGGAAGAACAATCATCATTGCGGCTGTTCCGATGCACATGTCGGTCTGCCAGTTGCTGGTAAACCGCTGTGCGCGCTCAGGAGACAATGTCATCCGGTCGCGCAGGTCGGAAAGGTATCTGAGAAAATAGTCAATCAACCGATAGAAGCGCTCCTTATCTTCCTTCGAAAATACGCCGCTGTTTCGAATCAGCGAATAGGCACAGGCAAGGGCGAACATGTCACGGCCGCCCTGAACCGCACCGTAGGCATCGCTTCCCTCCGGTCTGCTGTTTTTGACCAGCCAGTGTTCCGCGCCCTGAAGGAAATCGTCCAGAAAATGAAAAATTTCAATTTTTGCTTTTTCCGCATAAGTGATATCCTTTGTATACCAGTAGCAGATGGCATCACACTGGGCATAGAGATTGTATTTCTTTACGTCCAGCCAGGATTTCCGATTATAGAGGAAGGTGTGCGTGCCGGTCTTTTGTCCGTCGGAATTGAAAAAGGTCATCGCTACTTCCAGGCCATGGCAGAACTTTCCATCCTGTTTTGCTTCGAACTGCATGGTGTACATGGCATCGTCCTGCACCGGAATCCGGCTGATCTGTTCCCACACACCTTCATCCTCGGAAGTCGGGTTGCACAGATACAGACAGTTTCCTGTTTTTTCCGGATTCAGAAGAATGGAATCGGTCTTCGGACGCATTGCCTTTCGTTCGGTTTTCAGAATCGGATTTCCTTTTTTGGCAACCGGTTTCCAGCCTTCGGGAATCTCTTTGCCAAGTGAAAAATCTCCGTTTATAATCGCCAGATTGGGACCGGCTGAGGAACGGATCGACAGATTGGTAATCCAGATGTGTCCCAGTCCATCGGCTTCGTTGTCTTCCGAAGGAAGACGCAGGGTCAAAACCGCTTCGCAGGAGCCTTCGGGCGCAGTGAAGCTGGGCGGATTTCCAGCGCTTCCCCAAATGTGAAACTGACGGTTCATCGCCTCGTAGTCGTCGGCACAAAACAGTGTTTCGTAGGCTTCTTTTCTCGTTTCCAGTGTCACACGGTCAGCGATTTCCTGGATTTTTCTGTATTCTCCTGCCGCAATTGGATCGCTCTCAACCTTATGGCGCAGCGCTTCCATCTGTTTTGCAGTCAGAAGCAGCGATGAGTCCGTATCCATGTCGCTTCGCAGAACTCTGGAAAAGCGAAGCTCCTGAAGGCAGTTGACACAATCGGTCAGTGCAGCCGCCATCTGCTCTTTTACAGGGATCTGCACTCCGGCTTCCTTCTTTATTTCTGCCTGGCCCACAGATCCCTTCCTGATTTCTGTCTGCTCTATTGAATGCATCTGTCCGGTTCTGTTTGATTGCTCCAGCCAATCCAGCTTTTTCAGTGCTGCTTCCAGTGCATCTTTTTTCGCTTTCCCATACTGTCCAATTTCCGTTCCGCATACGCAGCGGTCCAGAAATTCTCTGCACTGGTCTCTATAGAAATCAACTTTCTCTTTTTCACTGAGCATTCCCTCAGCCCCGGCTTCTACCTCGGATGCTGGAAGCGGCAGTCGTAAATCGGTACTGCGAAACCAGTCGATGGCCCCCTTCAGACCATAGGTGTTATAGACGCTTCGCCCGGTCAGAAATGTTGAAACCATTGTGTAGCGCTCCAGAGCAAAGCAGCAGGCTTCATCCGGTCTCGGATTCAGAAATTCACGTTTTCTGGTGAAGGGTACTTTCCCGGTTCCATCCAAAGCCCGTTCTGCCTGAGCAATCATGTCCTTTAACGCAAAACGGTTCTGTTCTGTTGTATATCCTTCCGTTTCTTTCAAAAGTGCATATGCCTGATCAATCTGTTGTTTCAATTCCTCTCTGACTGTCATATCTTCCTCCTCGAATTTACAGTACCTGACCAGCGATTCTCATTCCGGACAACTCGCTGTCCCGCTCCGCTTCGTCTGTATCACGGTCCGGTTTCCACTCCCACTCGCCGCAGCCGCTGTACAGGATGACACCGATGGCCGGGGAATCACCAAGAATCCGGTATTCCGTTGGTCGGCCGGGATCCATGTTATTGAAATGGATTACATTATCACACAGATATTCACCAATGGCACCCCACGGCCTGACCCGATCAAAAAGCTCTGCAAAACTGACAGGCATCATCCGGTACACGTTTCCTGGAATCTGCCACAGCTCAACGGACGATTTGAATACTACATTTGCCGCAGTTACATCATTTTTCAGATTATATTCCCAACCGCCCTCCGGCCAGTTTCCTCCTCCGATCCAGACTACGATCAGTTTCCGCTTCAAAATTTCCGGTTCGATTAAAATAGCGGATGCCATGTCTGTCAGAGGTCCGAGAAAAGCCAGATACAGCGGCCTGTCATCATTTTTCATTGATTGCAAACTGGTCATCTACTTCGTTTTTCGCATCTGTATTGATGATTACACGTGCTTTCTTTTCTTTTGGAATTCGAAAATCTGTCATTTTTATCCTCCCTCTCTGTCATTCGTTCTCCTGCCCTGTTTCAATTGTTCCCCTCACATCTCTGCAGCCTTCCAGCAGAACCGGTTCTCTTTCATCGGAATGCCGGTTTCTGCCGCAAACAGGTAGTACCAGCTGTTCCGCCGGAAGATATGGGGACCTTCCAGATAGACCTGATCTGCGCAGAAGATTTCTTTCACGTCTCCGACCATCTTCTTCTGCACCGGATCATATTCCTGAAGCACCAGACGTCCGGCATATTTTTTCGGAACCCGGTGATCCGTGACCATGCTGACCATGTATTTGCGGCCGTCTTCGTCGTGGAAGAGGGACGGATCAAAGCCAAAGTTGTTCAGCGGAACCGGCTCCGACCACGGACCGCGGATATCCGTTGCCGTGACCAGATAGTTGGCGGTGTCATATATGTTGCAGTAGAAGGATTTGACCACGGTATACACCAGATAAAAGATTCCCTGATCCCAGGTCAGGCAGGGCGCCCAGATTCCCTGCGAGGCACCGACGCCGCGAAGGTCCAGCTGGGAGAGACGATTCAGCGGGGAAGGCAGCTTCTCCCAGTGAACCAGATCCCGGGAATGGTGAAGGCTGACGCCCGGCCACCATTCAAAGGTTGAGTTTGCAATATAGTAGTCCTCCCCTACCCGGATGATGGATGGGTCGGGGTAGAACCCACGTAAAATTGGATTTTGAACTTTCATATCTTCCTCCGTTTTCTGCCTTATCCAAAATTTCCGGCTTCTGCCCAATATTACTTATGTTCGTTCGGTGCGGACAGGTATACCGTCCGCAAACTCACAAAGCGTAACGGAAACCCTGCAGTCTGAACTTCTTTCTGTCGGAATTACCTCTGCTGTCGCTGCTTCTGACGCTGTCTCCTCTTCCACAGTCTTCTCTGCCTCTGTCGCTTCTGATACAGTCTTCTCTGCCTCTGTCGCTTCTGATACAGTCGCCTCTGCCTCTGCCGCTTCTGATACAGTCTCCTCTGCCGTCGCTGCTTCTGATACAGTCTCTTCTCCCTCAGCTTCCAGCCCGTCCACCGAAAGAATCTGTGTCCGTCCGTTGGTCAGCTCCACTTCCAGTTTCCAGGTGTCCAGCAGGCGGATGCCGCGGATCATGGATTCGTTTTCATGGGGCTCGATCAATGTGATAAATCTTGCACTGGTTCCCTCCTGCTGTTCCAGAACGGTACGCCGTTTTCTGCTCTCGTCACCTACCGGATAGTCGCCGCCGATCACTGCTTCCAGACGGACCGCTTCCAGTCCGCTTAAATCAACACGGATGATGCCCGGCTTTGTTTTGTCTTCCGGTTCTGCCGGGATGGCACTGGGGAATTCCTCTGCCTGGATCATAACTCGTCCGCCCTCGTAATCAACACCAGGGCCAAAGCCCGGATTGGTGTTTTCCGTGGTGTAACGCAGCTCCTTCATTGGAATCCGCCGTCCGTCTTTTGTTGTAATGACCGGATCTCCCCAGAAAATCGTGTTCAGAGATTCATATTCATAGAGATCTCCCTGCGTTCCGCTTTCCACAGAAACCCGAAGTTCCAGAGAAGTTATCCCCGAAATGTCCACGTTTATCCTCTCTTTTCCGAGGATCCATGCGCCGAATGCGCCCTGCGCAAGAACATGCTTCTGATCTCCCGTCACGTTCCACTGCAGCCGCTTGTTCACCAGTGCAAATTCCGGCGGAGAGGCAACTGCCATGGTTACTTCCTCCGGCTGTATGTAATACAATTCTGTTTTCAGGTTTCCAAGTTCGTTGTATGCGGTCCGGTTCTGCCATTTCCAGTCGAACTTCCAGTAGTTGTTCCACTTCTCTTCGTAATCAGCTTCAAAAGAAAAATGAATGACGCCAAGCGTGCGGTACCAGTCACAGTCTGTGATAAACTGCGCACTTCCCAGCGGATCCGGGTCAAGCTGCTCTGTGTGCTTCTTCCGTTCCATTCTTCCGGTCTGGACACAACTGCGGACATTGTGTATTTCCTGTATACTCTGCGCCTTCTGTACATTCTGCGTACGCTTCGCTTCCTGCGCATTCAACACTTCCATCCCCCTCAGCCCCTGCAAATGATACATGCACTGGAACCGATGAGGGGTTTCGCTTTTTCCATAATCGAAGTTTACAACATAGTCATCGGTAACGACAGTAACCCGCCTTGTCAGAACCGGCTCCGTAAACCCGCTTCTCGCCGCATAGTCCGGATGATCTTTGGGAATTGGGAAGGATCTTCCTTCTTTCCATTGTCGTTCTTCAATGGTTTTCACCGAACCAACCGGCCAGCCGCCGTAAGGCGGATTGCTCCACCGGCTCATGTTCTGGACTCCGAAGACCTGCATCTTATCCCCGCTGTAAAACAGCAGCCGTTTCGGCTCAGAGGCTTCCTGCTGTTTCAGATCAACAGTGACCATGTTGTGGTTGATGGAGGTCTGGCAGTAAAATTTGTACATAAATGTGTGGTAGCTGTACCAGATGTTTTCCGGGTTGGTCAGGGACTTTCCATAGCGCATCAGACCGGTCATGCTGGCGCGGTCATAGTGACCGTGGGCGCCGCCGTGAGAGCCATATTTGAGGCCGACCTGAATCTGTTCCCGGATGGGACGGCCCGGCTTCCGGGAGCGCAGCACAGCCAGTCCGGCATTTTCCGCATAGCAGCTCTTTTCACAGGGCATCCGCTCCAGTTCAAATTCAGGGCGTTTTGCCTCTCCAAACATCAGATTGCGTTCCTCATCTCCCAGTCTGGAGATCATGTATGCATATTCCGGTTTCCGGTAGAGCCGGTAGGCAAGCTCATAGTCGGTTTTATAGAATGCTTTCGTCTGGGCATTGCTTTTCTGCTCGGCAGAATCGTTGATTCCCATGATGACACCCCGGTAGTCATAGAAGTCAATGAGACTGTCCCAGAGCATGTCGATGCTTCGATCGTTTTTGACATTCTGTCCCCAGGCATCGTTCACCAGTCCGTCGAATCCTGCGGTTCCCACACAGTTGGTCTGCCGGTAAACCGGATTGACACGGATGTGGGCAAAATCGAAGCCAAAGTGGGCAGCTGCCAGTGCAAGCTCGGAAAACAGGCCGGCACACATCAGGTTGTAGCCGATGGACGCCTCATACCACCAGCCGTCATCAAACACGCCTTTTGCCAGCTGGTCTGCCGCGCCGCCCGGACCGTAGAGAAAGCGCTCCATCCGTTCCCGGTCTTCCAGAACGGCTGCGCTGTAAACAGCACCCGCAATTTCTGCCAAAAGCCAGTTGGAAGCTTCGCCGCTCTGAATTTCCGCGTCGATGTAGTCCATGTAATAACGCATGGTTGCTTCCAGTCGTTTCCGATCCTCCTCTGTCCAGCCGTCCCAGTCATAGACCAGATCATAGGCGGTTGCCGCGCTCTTGAAGAATTCGCCGTCATGGACCAGTTCCTGATTTCCTGCCCTTGGGAGGCGAAGATAGCCACGGTCCGGATCGCTCCACTCTCTCAAAAAGGCCACCGTTTTCTCCGCAAAGCATGTCTCGCGGCTCAGCTGCCAGATGATGGCACAGTCACGGGCATGGTGCGCATGAGAGGTGTCAAACAGGTAATCCTTCTGCAGATCAATCGTTGGCGGCTGCCAGTTTTGTGCTGCCTGATACCCCTTCTCATAGGCGGCTTTCGCCCAGGGTTCCCGATTGATTTTCTCCCGGATTTCGCACAAAAGCTCCGCATCAAACACAACACAGGGATGGGGCTGCCTGCGGCCGGTCTGCAGGGTGATTTCCGCGCTCCCGCTCCGGCTGCCTCCCGGCAATGCAAGAATCCGCATGGACTCATAGCCGCCGGGTGCCAGCTTTTCTGACACCAATACTTCTACGCAGATTGATTTTGTTTCACCGGGACGAAGAGCCAGCCAGATTTCTTCCTGCCCTGCCTCCTGGCTCCTTTCTTTCTGCACCTGATCCATCTCCTGGCGTCTTTCTTTCTGCGTCTGCCCTGCCTCCTGCCGCTCTTCTTTCTGCGTCTGTTCCCCCTGCACCGTCTCCCTGTGCAGCGTTTCTCCCGGAAGCACATTCCCCGGTTCCGCAGTTCGCAGCACCGGTCTCATTTCTTTCCATCCGTCATCCGCATATTTCACAAGAACTGTTTTCTGTTCCCTGCTCTCATTCCGAACTGTCAGCCGGTAAACTGCATGCATTCCTGCTTCCGCTGCCTGCGAATACCGATCCGCTTCCAGAGAAATTCCATCTGACTTCTGCAAAGCAATTTCTTCTATATTAATTGGATGCTCCGACCGCACACGAATCTGAGCCGTGAACAGGTACTCTCTGGCGCGGGTCAGCGGAAGGGAAAACTGATCCCGGTGAAGGAAAAACCACTGCCTGTTTCCGGACAGAAGAATGGTTGTTTCCGCTGGAATCCGTCTCACATCCGCGTTGCCGATCAGCTTTGCCAGTTCCAATTCTACGGTAATCCGGTTTTCCTTTGCTTGCTCCTGCGACAGCTTCAGTGCCAGCACCGGGCTGTGGTAGAGATCAAACACATCTTCATTGCGGCGGAATAGTCCGTGATGATAAAAACCTGTGCTCTGATCGGTCGTTTTCCTGCACAGATATTCACAGGCAGATTCTTTCTGAAGATATTGAGATAGTGAAGTCATTGCATTCCTCCCTGAATTCTGCAAAAAGGGACCGCCGAAGCGGTCCCAATTCTCCGGAACAGAAATTCCTGATTCAAATTCAAATTTTATTTTTCTTATTTTGCCAGATGCTCTTTCAGCTGTGCGATCATTGCATCAACAACTTCCTGTCCGCCGTTTGCAAGAGCCTCTTCCACGTTTGCCTTCAGCATTTCTTCCATGGTATCATAGCTGTTGCCATAACCATCGGTCTTGATTCCGTGAAGCTTAACGGTAGCTACCATGTCAGTAACAGCCTTACACTGTGCAACTGCGGTGGAAAGATCCACATCAGAGGTGTCGAAGCGGAAACCGGTAATCGGCATGGTAATGAAGCTGTCCTCTGTGTACTCATACTGTCTGTAGGTCAGAGTCTGCTCGTCATAGTAAGTTCCAAGCAGAGCATAGGTCGGGTTCCAGGTCATGCCGTATCCGCCGAACTGGGAGTTGTAATCGGTAAGAACATCAACTGTTCCCTCAATCTCGCCATACGCAAAGTCAACGCCTTCCAGACCATACTGGATCAGGTCATGTGCTTCCTGAGAACCAAACATCCAGTCAAGGAACTTCATGGTTGCATCAATCTTGGTGGAAGTTGCCGGGATCGCAAGACCGTTATTACCGGAACGGTCGGTCGGGATTGCGCCTGCTTCCATGTTGCGGATGGAATCCACATAAATGAAGTAACCAAGCTCTGCGTCCTCATCGCCGCCTGCCTTCCAGGAGTCAACATACTTCATGTTTCCAACATAGTCATCCAGTGTACCAACAATGGATGCGTTCAGTCCAGCCTCAAATGGAGTTGCATAGTCGGTAACGCTCAGAGAATCCGGATCGATGTAGCCGGCATCCTGCCACTCTGCAAACTTCTCATAACGGTCCGCGCCAAAGTCATAGTTCCATCCCTCCGGGAAATCAGCAAATGCTTCGTCGCCGGAACCTTCCACTGCATAGCTTACCAGTTCGCCGTCCTTTACATAGGTCCATACCGTCAGACCTGCGGAGCTGAACTGCTGCACACCGGCTGCTGCTGTATTTCCATTTTCATTCTCATGTGCTTCGCCGCGGATAGACAGCTGCTGGAAGAATCCTCTTGCCTGAGATGCGCCATATGCGATCAGACCTGCATCCTTCGCAGCCTGCCAGTATGCTTCCATCTCTTCGTAGCTGTTAATCTGTCCGTCTGTGCCAACGCCCCAGTCTTTTGCCCAGTCCTTGCGGTACCAGACAACCGGAATACCGTTTCCATAGGTCTCAAACAGCGGAATGTAGCACATCTGATCGAACCAGATGTTTGCTTTCATCACATCCTCGCTGAAGGCTGCTGCCAGTCCCGGATACTCATCCGGATTGTTGAAGTAGGAAGAAAGATCTGCATAGTAGTGCTCCGGAGCCAGGTTCTTCAGCTGTACCCAGGATGCGTCGAAAACCAGATCCCACTCGTTGCCGCTGGTGATTTCCAGATTCAGCTTATCCTTGTAGTCTGCATGTTCAACCCATGTGATATCCAGTGCCACACCGACTTCTTCCATGTACTTCGCTTCGTACTCTGCATACACTGCATCCCAGTTGTCCGGTTCCGGTCCCTTGTGCATGAATTTGATAGTTACGATTTCGTCAGACTCTGCTGCTGGTACCATTGCTGCTGCACATCCCATAGTCATCAGACCTGCCAGCGCCATTGCGGTTACTCTTGTTAATTTTTTCATGGTTTATCCTCCTGAAATTTTTTCGCTGCCCCGTTCTCGCCGGGCTATGGCTTCATTCTACCCGACTTCTCCATTTTTTCAATCCCACAAACTAACGCCGATTCGCAGTCTTTAGCTTTTGAAGTTTTATTTAAAAAAGTACATTTTTTAACAGTTCGTTTTAATCTTTACCAATTGATTTGATTTTTACCGGTTCCAATGTTACAATAATTCACAGATTAACTGATGTTTCGCATGGATAAAACGGAGTTATGAGGGGGATTTTCACATGCAGCAAAAACGTTCTTTTTTTACCTTTTTCAGACGGGAACTGAGAAAGCATTCCTATTTCAAGCAGCTGTTCTGCACCTACACGTTCATCTCCTGCCTGCTGTTCTTTCTGTTCTCCATTCTCATTATATACTATATTAATGAGGATTACAAATCCACATTAATTGAGGTACAGGAGCAGACCATTGAACAGTCCCATGAATTGAACCAGACCGTTCTGCAGGACATCTACAGTACCTGCTACACCCTGATGGATGACGCGGATCTGCCCAGAGTTCTTTATAACTCTGAATACACAACTACCATGGCACTGACGGCCCAGAAGCTTCACAACCAGATCCGACAGACCAGTTCAATTATTCACTCTGTGTATTTTGTTAATTATCGAACCGGAATGGTTATGGATAATTACTCCCGTGTTCCGATTGAGACTCACTATGACGCAGAACTGTTTGCCTATCTGGAAAACCACGAGCCAAGCAAAACCCCAACCTATGGTGTGAGCCGAAAGCTCTTCCGCAAATCCAGCTCCTTCGCACTTACCAACGTGCCTGTCTTTTCTATTATTTACTATGCCAGCAGCCGCGGTGCGCTTGTGGTAAACATCGACTACAATGCCTATGCCCAGCTTCTCCAGCTGAAATCCAGTGACTATCTGGAATGGATCCAGATCAGCCGCGACGGTCAGGTGATCGCCGCATCCGATTTTTCTCTTTTCGGAACGGATTATGCCGCCAATGATGTATATGCACAGATTGCGCAGCGCTCAGACCGCTGCGGATCGTTCAGCTGGAATCTGAACGGAACCGACTGCCGCATTGCCTATCAGCACAACAGCGGACTGGGCATTACTTATCTGAGCATTTTCAACCACAGCGCCCTCTACACGGCCAATCACCTGCTCTGGGTTGTCTTCCTTTGCGGCATTGCCTTTATCCTGATCGGAATGATTGTTACCTTCTGCATCAGCATTTTTGTCTATCGCCCCTTCCGCAACTTTAAGGAACAGCTGGCAGAAAGCAGTTCCATTTCCATTGCGCCGCAGACAGCCGATACCGATGACTTTACCTACCTGTCCAACATCTATCGGGATATTACCAGCGCGAACTTGCGTCTCCAGAATCTCAGCCACACCTGGCTGAAGGAAAAAGACCGCCGGACACTGAAGCAGCTGATGACAAACAGTGCCGCAAACCAGCCGATCCTTCCGGAGCAGTATGAATCGCTGAACCAGTATTTTGAAAAGGAATGTTATCAGGTGGTTCTGATCAGCATCGATTACCAGTCCAGACAGGATGAGGACGCAAACAGCATCAATCTGCTGAAATATGCAATTACCAACGTCATGAATGAACTGTTTGAACCGGACATTCTTTTCATGAACATAGATATTATTTCTCCAAACGTCATTTATCTTATCAATCATGATGACGCAGATGGCCAGAAACTCCGCTCGATTCTTGTTCAGGGTCAGGAATTTCTCCAGACCAACTTCAAAATCACGCTGTCGATGGGAATTGGAGAAGCAGTCAGCGAGCTGGATGAAATTTCCTTCTCCTATACCAGCGCTCAGGATGCTTTGAGCCAGCGTTTCCTGACTGGAAACAGTTCCATTCACTTTGCTTCGGAACGGAAACAGCCGCCGCTTGCAAGGCAGCATTATCCCTATTCCGCCGACAATGCCATCATTTCTGCCATGAAAGCTCTTGATCAAAATGAGCTGGCTTTGGCGATGAAACAGTTCTATGACGCAATCTGCCAGTTCCACATGGATCAGATTATCCGCTCGATCCTCCAGCTGGACGCAGCGCTCCAGCGGTTTGAAAATTCACAGAATCTGACCGGACAGTTCCTCCCCTGGGAACTGAATACGCTGGCTCAGCTGGATATCCGGACGATTTTCGAAAACCTGTATGCGCGCTGTCTCCTTGACATGGATGAACTGGATGAGATTAAGAATCACAGCACGGAAAAGCCGGAGCTGATTCAGGACATCATCCGGATGGTGGATGACAATCTTTCCAATCCCAATCTTTCGGTTGCGTTTCTGGCCGGAGAGGTTCACCTTTCGATTAACTATCTGAGAAGCATTTTTAAGGAGAACACGGGAGAATCGCTTTCCAACTATATTACGCAGAAAAAGATTGACCTGATCTGCCGTCTGCTGACAGAAACGGATACAAGCATTCAGGACATCAGCGATCAGCTGGGATTCAGCACCAAGAATTACTTCTTTACGTTCTTTAAGAAGCACATGAAAGTGACGCCTAATGAGTATCGGAAGGCGAAAATGGAAACGCAGGCAACGAGAGAAACGCGCCTGCGCGGGTAAATCCGGCCGAACATGTCGCAGGCATGTTTGCCTGAATGTATCAGCAGTACAAAAGAGGGGAGACGATGATCGCCGGTAATCGTCTCCCCTCTTCTTTTCCTGTTCGCTCTTATTAATAGAAGCCTTTTGTCTTCAGATACTCATAGCTCATCTTCATGGATTCAAACGGGTCTCTCTGGCAGGTATCCTGCTCGACAAGCACCCACTGCGCTCCCGCTTCCTCGCAGGCGTTGATGATCTCATCCCAATCCAGATTTCCTTCACCAATCTCAGCCATTTCCGTTGTGTTGTTCGTGTTTGCTTTCAGATCCTTGAAGTGGATCGCCATGGCACGCTTGCCCAGCTTGCGGATGAAGGAAGCCGGATCCATGCCGCCGACCTGAAGCCAGTAGGTGTCCACAATGAACACGATGTTTTCCGGATCCGTCTCGCTGATCAGGCGATCCATGATGAAGTGTCCATTGTACTTGACAAATTCCAGCGCATGGTTATGATAACCGAGATAAAGTCCTTCTTTTCGCAGCTCCTTTGCCGCTTTATTGATTCCTTCGATGAACTCGGTCAGGTTTTCATCACTCTGACGATAGTAGTCCGGCATGGAACCAATTCCGCAGATCTGGCAGCCCAGTGTCTTGTTGTAGTCAATAATTTCCTGCAGATTGTCGCGAAACAGTTCGTAGCCCTTGTGGGTAACGGTTACCTGCAGTCCATACTTGTCAAGGATTGGCTTCATGTCAGCGGCTGCCAGTGGCGTGCCGGAGATCTGAACGGTCTTGTAACCAATTTCCCTTACCTTTCTGCAGGTCTCTTCAAAGTCTGCAACTGTTTTGATGGATTCTCTTAACGTGTAGTACTGTGCTCCAATTCGTCTGTCCATAGTAAATTCTCCTTCCGGCTCACTGCTTGCGAAAAACCACCCGGCACTGCCAGCCGGCTGTATTCGCATGCACAGCAGACAGTACCAGGCGGTTATTCCATTACCTGTTTTTTTTCATTTTAACCCTTTACCGAACCAACTGTCAATCCCTGTACAAAGTATTTCTGCAGGAACGGATACAGCAGGATGATCGGACCAATTGCCACGACAATGGTCGCCATGCGGTATGCATAGGTGGGCAGGGTCAGAGAGTTCAGACCGACTGCCTCTGCCGGCTGGTTGGCCGCGTAGTTTACCTGACGCAGAATCTGCTGGATCAGATACTGCAGCGTGTAATACTGTTTGTGGTTGGAATCGATGTAGAGCATGCACTTGTACCACTCGTTCCAGTAGGTCAGCGCATAGAACAGGCCGATGGTAGCGATTCCCGGAAGGGAAATCGGAAGGATGATTCGGATCAGAATCACAATGTCATTTGCTCCGTCGATCTTTGCGGACTCTGCCAGTGATGCCGGAATTCCGTTGAAGAAATTTCGCATCAGCAGGATATTCCACGCATTGCAGAAACAGGGAAGCAGCAGGACCAGAATGGTGTTCTGCAGATGGAGGAATTTGGTGATCAGCAGGTAGTTCGCCACAAGACCGCCGTTGAACAGCATGGTGAAGTAGATGAACAGAGCCAGCACACCTCTGGACTTGAAGTTCTTAACAGACATGGCGTAGGCTGCGCCGCAGGTGAATACCATGGAGACGAAGGTTCCCACAAGGGTGGTTCCTACAGTAACCAGATAGGCCTGGGGGATGTCGCCGCTGACAAACACCAGCTTGTAGGCATCCAGTGAGAATTCGGACGGCCAGATGTTGTAGCCGTTCATGGTCAGCGCCTTTTCCGCGGTGAAGGATGAACCGACAACCAGAAGAAAGGGGATCAGGCAGATCACAGAGAAGATGGTGATGAACAGGTAAAAGCCCATGTTCATGACACGGTCGCTGCCTGTCATCTTAATGTGTTTTTTCGCGTCGTAGGTGTATTCTTTGTTTTTCTTTGCCATTCTCGTTTCCTCCTTTCTTTAGAACAGAGCTGAATCCGGATCCAGCTTTCTGGTCAGCGCATTGGTCGCCAGCACGATGCAGAAGCCCATGATTGACTGATACAGGGATACCGCGGAAGACTGACCGATGTTGGATGACTCAACCAGCATGCGGTATACATAGGTATCAATGACGTTTGTTGTGCGGTAGAGCATGGTGTTGTTCAATACCAGGTTGTAGATCATGCCGAAGTCACCGTTGAAGATTTTACCGATGTTCATGATGAACAGCATGATTGCTGTGCTTTTCAGAAGCGGAAGGGTCAGATAGCGGATACACTGTCCTCTCGTCGCCCCATCGACACGGGCTGCCTCATACATTTCCTGATCCAGACCGGTGATGGTTGCCAGATAGACGATGGAGCCGTATCCTGCGCCCTGCCATACCTTCAGGAAGGTCAGCAGTGCCGGCCATACATCTGCGTTCTGATAGAAGTTGATCCGTTCAAAACCAAGTGCGGAGATGACGTTATTAATGAAGCCATTGCTTGTTTTCAGAAGCGCTTCGCACAGAAGTGCCACAACCGTCCAGGAGATGAAATGCGGAAGGATGACAACCGACTGTGTGATTTTTTTGAACCATTTGCTGGAAACTTCGGACAGCGCGATGGCGATGAAGATGGATACCACCATGCCGGAAAGAATGAACAGAAGGTTCAGATACAGGGTGTTGTAGGTAACTGTGTAGAAGCTTTTGGAACCAAAGAAGGCTTCAAAGTTCTTGAGACCGACCCAGTCACTTCCCCACAGCCCTTTGACTGCGGAATATTTTTTGAATGCTGCTACCAGATAAACCAGCGGCGCATAGGAAAAGATGCAGAACCAGATGACTGCGGGCAGAGCCATTATGCACAGATACGGATTGTACCGGATATCATATGCCAGACCTCTCAGGACTCCTTCGCCTTTTTTCTTCGGCATTTTCTTTCTTGATTTCGACATAAATGCTTCCCCTCTCTTTTTATTTTTTGCAGAAGCGATTCCGTCTGATATCTGACCTTATGTCACGCCTCTGCCTGTGCCTTTAGCTGCATTCTAACCCGGCATGGCAAAAAAAGAAATCCCAAAAGCTACCATAATGGGGCGGGAGGTAATTTTTACAGTCTGAAAAGTAACACTGGTAACATATCATATTGTTTTTCTGCCGTCTGACCATGTATAATCAGAACAGGAGCGGATCCGAAAACAATAACAGAGCGGATCGCAGCATGTTTCGCAAAGTAGCTTGCGGGAAATCTCGCAGCGCAAATCGCACGAAGTTTCGAAAGGAGCAGCCCATGAATAAACTGACCGGTATTTTCAGTCCTGACAATAAGTTCACCAATTTTTTATCAAAAATCATGTATCTGGCCTGGCTGAACCTGCTCTGGCTGATCTGCAGTCTGCCGATCATTACCATCGGCGCATCGACAACAGCTGTTTACTATACGACACTGCGAATGGCCCGGGATGAGGAAAGCTACATTGCCCGGGATTTTTTCCATTCCTTTAAGGAAAACTTCCGTCAGGCAACAATTGTCTGGCTGATCATGCTTGCTTTTGTTCTCATGCTCGCCGTCAACTGGTGGGCGTTCAGCAGCAGTCCCAACGATCTTCTGCGGATTCTTTCGTTCCTGTTCTTAAGTATCCTGTTCATTTTCGTCCTGATCGGCACCTGGTTTTTCCCGCTGCTGTCCCAGTTCCATACTTCAATCATGGATCTGTTCCGCTCCAGTCTGTTCATTTCGCTGAAAAACATTCACTGGAGTTTCTGTCTTGCTGTCATTTTCTGGTGCGGCGGTGCGCTGATCGTTCTGAAGCTGTTTCCGCTGACCGTGTTCGGACTTCCGCTGCTGGCATTTGCCCAGTCCTTTATTTTCAATCGGATTTTCCGGCAGTATCTGGCGGAGGAGGAGTTTGAGGAAGGGAAAGAGGCGGTTATTTCCTGAACTCCGCCAAAACATGTTCTATAACTTTCTGTTTATAACAATTATATAACTATATGTATTTGATTCTACCCTGATGTTTATATATAATACTTCACGGAAACCGATGAGGCCCCTGACTGCACAGGTTTTTCGATACATAATTTCCGGCAGATTTCGCCAGTGACGCGTCACGCCGGATTCCCGGGCTCCATCATCCAACAATATTTTGATGTTGATTGCAGAGGGAAAGCAATCATTGAGCAGGGGGATTTTATTATGCAGAACAGAATACTGAAACCGGAATTATTTGAACAGGGAACAAGAACCGAGCACGACTCCATCGGCGAGAAGGAAGTGCCGGTTAACGTATATTGGGGCGTGCAGACCATGCGTGCGGCAGAGAATTTCTACATCACCGGTCTGACCACCCATCCGGAGCTGATCATCAGCATCGCTCAGATTAAAAAGGCAGCAGCAATCACCAACTTCGAGGTTGGCCGTCTGGACAAGAAGCGCACCGACGCCATCGTCCGCGCCTGTGACGAGATCATTTCCGGAAAGCTTCATGACCAGTTCATCGTTGACCCGATTCAGGGCGGAGCTGGTACCTCTCTGAACATGAACGCCAACGAGGTGATTGCAAACCGCGCCATTGAAATTCTTGGCGGAAAGAAGGGTGACTACACCATCGTTAACCCCAACGACCACGTAAACTATGGTCAGTCCACCAATGACGTCTTCCCGTCCTGCGGACGCATCACGATCCTTCGCCTGATCCACAGAGCGCAGGAACAGCTGGAGCGTCTTCGTCAGGCACTGGCTGACAAAGCAACTGAGTTTGATGGTGTAATCAAGATGGGACGTACCCAGCTGCAGGATGCCGTTCCGATCCGTCTTGGTCAGGAATTCCGCGCATACAGCCGCGCAATCCGCCGCGACATCAGCCGTCTGGAGAACGCAAAGCGTGAGATGAGCTCCCTGAATCTGGGCGGTACTGCAATCGGAACCGGTCTGAACGCTGACGTTCAGTATCTGCAGAAGGTTGTCCGCAACATCGCAATGCTGACCCGCCTTGATCTGGTTCAGGCCTATGACCTGATCGACGCAACCCAGAACCTGGACGGATATGCTTCTGTTTCCGGTACAGTGAAAGCCTGTGCTGTAAACCTGTCCAAGATGTCCAACGACCTTCGTCTGATGTCCTCCGGTCCCCGCACTGGCCTGGGCGAGATCAATCTGCCGGCAAAGCAGAACGGTTCTTCCATCATGCCCGGTAAGGTAAACCCGGTTATCCCGGAGGTTGTTAACCAGGTAGCCTTCAACATCATCGGCAATGACATGACCATCGCCATGGCTACTGAGGCCGGTCAGCTGGAGTTAAACGCCTTCGAGCCGATCATTTTCTATAACATGATTCAGTCTCTTGAAACTCTGACCTATGCAGTCCGCACACTGGTTGACAACTGTATCGTTGGTATTACCGCAAACGTGGATCACTGCCGTGAGATGGTTGAAAACAGTGTCGGCATCATCACCGCAATCTGCCCGCACGTTGGATATGGCCGCGCTGCGACTCTTGCAAAGGAAGCAATCAAGACCGGCGCTTCTGTCCGTGAGCTGATTCTGAGAGACAAGCTGCTGACAGAGGAAGAGCTTGACATCATCCTGGATCCATACTCCATGACTGAGCCGGGTATTTCCGGTGAGCAGCTGCTGGAGGAGAAAGAACTGAAGGATGCAATGAAATAATGGGATTTTTGCGATAAAATAACCCATGAGAACCAATTCGTCAACTGGTTCTCATGGGTTATTTCAGTTTTCCTGTCGTAACGGTTTCAGTTATTCTTCCGCTTCCCGGTTCTGAGCGAAATGTCCGCCGGCACCACCCGTATGATTTTCATGATCTGCCCGCGTCAAACACACCTGGCAAGGCAATCTTCATGAACTCCATCATACTCCGCGTCAGAAACTTGCTTTTCCTGTGATACAGGTACACCTGTCTTACTGCTTCCGGATCATCAATCTTATAGTACACAATCTCCGGATCCACGGCCTGGCTTTTGATGACGGTATCGCTGATGACAGACGCTCCCATTCCAAATCCGGTCAGATGGTAAGTGGTCAGAAGCTGATTCAGCATCATGGTTACGTTCAGCTTTACACCCGCTCTTGCGCAGATGGATTCCACACGTTTTCTGGTATCGTTATGCAGCCGCAGCAGAACGAAGGGCTCATTGGCAAAGACTTTCAGAGACACAGCCGGATGCTCCGGATCCAGATGCCGGTTGTTCTTGATGTCCTCCGCGGTAAGCTGGCAGGCTTCCACCAGCCGGTTTTCTGAAAAGCTTCTGGGCACTGCCAGAATCAGGTGTTCTTCCATGAACACATATTTCTGGTAAATGGAATCTTCCAGCAGGTAGTTATCGATGATCAGATCCAGTTCCCCCTGAAAAAGCTTCTCCTCCAGCTGAGACGTGTGACCTTCGAAGAGATTCACATTGACATGGGGGTATTTCCTGGAAAATTCCATGATGATCGGTGGAAGAACGAACGCGGAAAAGAGGTAGGAGCCGCCGACAGACAGTTCTCCAGTCCGCAGCTCATTGATGTCGCCCACATAGCAGGCAAATTCGTTTTCCAGATCCATGATACGCTCCGCAGTTTCGATGTAGCGTTTCCCGCACTCGGTCAGACGGATCGGACTTGTGGTTCGGTCAAACAGCTCCATTCCGACTTTTGCTTCTACCTTTTTGATCATCGCACTGAGCGCAGGCTGGGAAATGTACAGAGTTTCCGCAGCTTTCGAGAAGCTTCGTTCTTTATAGACTGCATATACATATTTCATTCCGCTGAACATAATTCTTTCCTCGTATTCCCCCACTGCCTGTCCGAAACCGTTTCCACGTTCCCAGACAGGCCTGAATCCAACATCTTATCTGCTTACAACAACTGCACCAAAGAATTCCGGTCTGTGGAAATCCGGCTCAACTACATCAATCGGATTCCATAAACCATAGTGCGGATATTCGGTTTCATCGCCGCACTTGTAGAAATTCGCGCGAATCTCCATTCCGTCGGTAAACTGATAACCCGGAATGTACTTCTCAATCAACGCAAACGGTACGGTGTAAATTACTTCCCACTCGCTTTCACGGACTTCCGCTTTGATTCCCAGCGACTCTACGTCCTCTTCGGTCAGCAGCTGGTAATCATACCGGTCTTTCCGGAATGCAACATACATCGTTCCATTGGCATTTACTTCAAAATTGAAATAGCGGTCGCAGTTTTGGGGCATGAAGTTGACAAACCACTCCACACAGCTGTCCGGATGAACAAAGTTCAGATGCTTTGTTTCGACTCTGCGCGGATTGCTTTCCTTTGCTGTAATGCACATGGAAAATCCGGCATCGGTTACGGTGAGGAAAAATTCAACCTCCGGCTTGTATCCATTGGTGTCCCAGGGATAGGTTAATGTGAATTTCTGTGTACTCATAATTTTGTTCCTTCTTTCTTTTGTATCTTATACAGGGATCTATCGATTGTTCCCTTCCATCACAGACAAATGCGATGAATCTTTTTTATTCACATGTACTAATATCCAATTGCAAATCCAGCCAGCAAAAGCAGACTTGTCAGAACCAGATTCATCAGCTGAAAGCGAATGCTCCACTTCGCCCATTTCCCATAGCTGACACCAGCCAGCTCCAGACTGATCAGAAGAACCGGATTGGTCGGATAGAAGGCATTGGAAAATCCATCGCCAAAGGCATATGCCAGCACACACAACTGGGCGGAGATTCCAAACATCTGCGCCAGCGGCGTAATCAGCGGAATCATCAGGATTGCCTTGGCAGATCCGGTGGCAATGAAGAAATTCATGACCAGGACAAGCAGATAGATGAAGAGGATTACCATCCATCCGGGCAGGGTGCCTGCATAGGTGACCGCATAGTAAAGGATCGTATCCAGAATGTTTGCTTCTGTCAGAATGTACTTGATGGAGCTTGCCATGAGGATCAGGAGAACGGCGGGCAGGATGCTCAGGATTCCGTTTTTGAATGCCGTTCCCATCTTCTTCGCTCCCATTCCTGTCAGAAGCGAAGCTGCAATCCCCGCCGCAAGAAACATCACCGCTACCAGAATCATGGAATAGCTCTGAAGGGCAGTGATAAAAGCAGAGCACAGAAGCAGAAGGATGCCGGTTCCGACAATTCCCGCAAAACAGATCAGCGCTCGATCCATTTTCTTATCTGCTGCAAACGGTTTGTCTGACGAAGCTCCTGCGCCGGAAGCAAGTGGAGGCTCTATGCCGGATTCGCGTTCCGGTGTACACGTCTTTGCTCCCCAACCACGCTTTTGCTGGCCGCTTTCCGTCATCCGATCCACCTTCTTCGCATGATTTCGGACAAACCACCACAGCAGCAGGTAGATGAAGACAAAGCCAATCAGACGGAACCACATGCCGGAAAACATGGGGAGTCCGGCCACGCGTTGGGCAACACCGACCGTAAATGGATTGCAGACACCGCTGGCAAATCCGCATCCGGCAGCCAGAATGCTCATTCCCATTCCTGTCAGCGGATCCCATCCCAGACGAACCGCCAGTGCAACAACCAGCGGCACAAGCGGTACGCACTCCTCAAACGAGCCGATAAACGCTCCAAGAGCCATGAAAAACAGAATCATTACTGCCAGCAGCCGATAGCGTGCATGTCCGAACCGGTTCACAATTCGATCCATCATATACTTCATCAGTCCGCACTTCTCCAGACTGTTGAACACGCCTCCTACAACCAGCAGAAAAAGAATTACCGCAATCAGCGTTCCATTCCCCTCCGCTCCCAGCACCAGAATCGGTGAAAGAAGCCATTTCCAAAATGGCATACCGCCATCTGTGTACTGAAAAGCAACAGACGTGTCAATAATCCAATTGCCGTTGTCATCCAGGATCCGCTCATAACGGCCGCCCGGAATCATCAGCGTCAGCACATAAGTCAGAACCATCAGTGCAAGCAATACGGCAATTGCTGTCAGGAAGGAACGGACGCTGACGTTCAGGCCTTTTTTCTCATTTTGTGTTTTCATTCGATTTTTCCCATTCGTAGATGATATATATATCCGTTTACACACTCACTCCAGAAAACATGCCGCCTTCCACCCATCCTCTATTTCCGTCAGCACCGGCTTCTCCCTTCTGCACCTCTCCATGCATTGCGGACAGCGCGTATGAAACGGGCATCCCGACGGCGGATCCGACGGACTGGGAACGTCTCCCTGCAGAAGCGGCGTTCCGTTGCTCTCCTCTGCGTTTGCAGCGGCAAACAGAGCCTGCGTATAGGGATGACGCGGGCGGGTGGAAACCTGTTCCCAGGAGCCAAGCTCTACCAGGTTTCCCAGGTACATGACTCCGATCCGGTCTGACAGATAGGACACCACATTCAGGTCATGAGAAATGAACAGATAGGTCAGTGAATACTCCTTCTGCAGCTTCTTCATCAGATTCAGGATCTGCGCCTGCACAGAAACATCCAGCGCGGATACCGGTTCATCGGCTACGATAAATGCCGGATTCAGGATCAGAGCCAGAGCAATGCTGACGCGCTGGCGCTGACCGCCGGACAGCTGTCTGGGATAACGGTTTCTGTATTCCTCATCAAGGCCGACAACACGGAGCATTTCCTTCACTTTTTCCTGCCGCTCTTCCTTTGACAGTTTCTTGTGATGGATCACCAGCGGTTCCTCCAGGAGCCAGCCGATTTTCTTCTTCGGATTGATGGAGGAATAGGGATCCTGGAACACCATCTGAATGTTGCGGCGCAGCGGATGAAACTGCTTTTCGCTCATCTTTGTGATGTCCTGCCCTCTATAGGTGATGGAGCCCTCGTCCGTCTGAAGGAGCCGGACCAGCAGATTTCCTGTTGTGGACTTTCCGCAGCCGGACTCACCAACCAGACCAAGGGTTTCTCCCTTATAGATATCCAGACACAGATCATCAACCGCCTTCACCGCGCTTCTTCCGCCATCCCGGTAGATTTTCGTCACATGGTCGATCGTAATCAGTTTTTCAGGTACTGTGGCAGCCATCTTCCCAGGCTCCTGAGTCTCCGCATTCCCGGACTCATTCCCCTCCATCTTCTCAGCCATCTGAGAGCTGTTCTTCTTAGACATGCACACACCTTCTTTCTATTTCTGCGTCAGACACGTTTGCGGCCGAATTCTGACCTTCGCCTTCCAGACCTTCTCCTTTGTCCGCACTCCGCTTCCCATGCTCCTGCTCACTCACCCGGTGACACCGCACCATCCGGTTTCCGACCGTTTTCAGCTGCGGCGTCTCCTTTTCGCAGATGTCCGTCTTCCACGCACACCGATTGCAGAAGCCGCATCCGATTTGGAGCCGGGCATTCAGAGCCGGAACTGTCCCGGGGATCGACGCCAGTTCCTGATCCCGGCAGTGCGGTCCGGGAATTGCGGCCACCAGTCCCCTTGTATAGGGGTGCATGGGGTTCTGAAGAAGCTCTGCCACCGGCCCGGATTCCACCACATGACCGGCATACATGATGTATGCGCGGCTGCAGAGATTTTTTACGACTCCAAGATCATGGGAAATCAGAAGCACTGCGCTGCCAAGCTCCCGGTTCATCTGACGCATCAGCTCCATGATCTGAGCCTGAATCGTCACATCCAGCGCCGTCGTCGGCTCATCGGCAATCAGCAGCGACGGATGGTTGATCATCGCCATGGCAATCATGATCCGCTGCCGCTGGCCGCCGGACAGCTGGTGGGGATAGCAGTGATACAGCGCCTCCACATCCGGCAGACCTGCCTGCTTCATCATCCCAAGTACCTGCTGCTTTGCTTCTCTTCGCGTAACATGCTGGTGAACCAGCACATTTTCCCGAATCTGCTTTCCCACTTTGATCAGCGGATTCAGCGCCGTCATCGGCTCCTGAAAGATCATGGAGACCTGACTGCCGCGGTATTCTGCCCATCGGCGACTGTCCATGGCAAGCAGATTTTCCCCCTGCATCACCAGACTGCCGGATACCCTCGCTTCCTCGGGCCAAAGTCCCATCAGAGAAAGAGCGGTTACTGACTTTCCACAGCCGGACTCGCCAATCAGCGCAACCATTTCCCCGGCATGGATTTCCAGATTCAGGTCCGAAACAGCCGGATACCACGTTCCATCTTCCCGAAACTGCAGAGAAAAATCCTGCAGACTGCACACGATATCACTCATATCCACGCTTCCTCCTGTTTCACCATTTTCTGCCAATGACTGTCTCTGCAGAATCCTGCCATCGGCAAACCAATTTATTAGTTTCCATTCTTCTCCGTCTTACCGTCTCTCATTGACCTGCTGAATTCCATCGCCCAGCAGATTAAAGCCCATAACCAGAACCGTGATCACACCTGCCGGAATCAGCACATACCAGGGCGCCCGCAGGATCGTTCCCTGCGCCTCACTGAGCATCCGGCCAAGACTGGGATCCGGCGGAGTAATGCCAAGGCCAAGGTAACTCAGACCGGCTTCGGACATGACGGCACTGGCAAACGTCAAGGATGCCGTTGCTGCAAGCTCCGACATCAGATTGGGCAGAATGTGTATGAACATGATCCGCGGTGCCGAAGCCCCACGCACCTTTTCGGCGCGGACGAAGTCAGCTTCTCTCAGACGCAGAAAGCCGCTGCGCGAAATTCTCACAAAACGGGGGATCGACATGATTGACAGTGCAAGAATCGTGTTGCCGATGCCGTTTCCAAACACAGCGATCAGCATCAGCGCCAGAAGAACACCGGGGAAGGCCATCTGGGCATCAATCACCTTCATGATTACGCTGTCAACCCATCCGCCGAAATAGCCGGAACATGCGCCAAGAAGAACACCGATCACGCCGCCTGCCGCCACAACAATGGCTCCAATCAGGAAGGAAATCTGGATTCCTTTCATGATCCGGCTGGCAATGTCGCGGCCAAACTGATCCGTGCCAAGCCAGTGTTCCGGACTGGGCGGTTTCAGCTTCAGAAGTCCACTCATTGCCTCCGGGTCACAGGGCAGCCAAAAAAAGCTGACACAGAGAACAAGCAGCATGATGGAAACAAGAGCAAGACCAACACAGAAACTGATATCAGAAACATATTTCTTCATTTGGTCCCCTCCTTACTTCAAGCGAATCCGCGGATCCACAACGGAATAGATCAGATCCACGACAAAATTGCAGACAACAACGATCACCGCCAGATACAGCGTCAGCCCCTGCAGCAAAGGCAGGTCACGGCTTGTGATCGAAACGGAAATCAGACGGCCGATCCCCGGCATCGAAAACACATTTTCAATGATAATACTTCCGCCAAGAATATCTGCAGCTGTCATTCCGAGAATGGTAATCACCGGAATCAGAGAATTTCTGACCACATGTCCATACATCACCCGCGTTTTTTTCAGCCCTTTGCTGTAGGCGGTGCGGACATAATCCTGCTTCTGCTGATTGGTGACGGAAACTTTGACATAACGGATCAGCACGGAAGAGGAACCAAGGGCCAGCGACAGAGACGGAAGAAGCAGAGAGCGCAGCCATTCCACAGGGCTGTCCGACCAGGAAACAAAGCCCATGGAGGGAAGCCAGCGAAGGCTGACCGCAAACACACTGCTTAAGAACACAGCCATGCAGAAGCCCGGAACCGAAAGACTGACCTGAGACAGCATGGAAACGATCACGCTGTACTTTTTATGACTGTGACCGGCAAGCCAGATGCCCACCGGAACACCGATCAGCACGGTCAGAACCAGCGTCACGACCGCCAGACTTCCTGTTACCTCCAGCGCAGAGCTCAAAAGCTCCGACACCGGCTGCTGATACCGGTAGGACATTCCCAGGTCCCCGCGAAACAGACCAGCGATCCAGTCCAGATACCGTTCTGCCATCGGGCGGTCCAGTCCAAGTGCTTTTTCCAGCGCAGCCGCCTGAGCCGGATCCGCATCGACACCAAGAATAATATACACCGGATTTCCCGGAAGAATCTGAAAAACACCGAAGGTGATCACGGACACAAGGATCAGTGTCACCAGCAGTCCTGCTGCTTTCTTAAGATAGAAAATCATATGTTACTCCTTGCTGTGAAAAAGAGTAGGATCCGATCGAAGGTGTCACTGGCACCTTCGTCTGGATGCATAGTCGATCCGAATGAAAAAACGCGGCACCAGTCCCCCGGCACCGCGCATCCTGTCCGCATACAGTCAGCCGGATGGCTGATTGATTTTTCATAAAATCGATATCTCACCGGACAAACTGCCTTCTGTCAAGGCAGCCGGCAGCTCATCAATTCTGCATGATTACTCAAAATAAAGTTTGCTCAGATCCATAAATCCAACCGGATAGAAGGTATATCCCTTCAGGTCGCTTCTTGTGATTACAATCTGGTTCGGATCACTGATCCACACGGCAGCCGCATCCTCCGTCAGGATCTTCTGGCACTCTTTATACATTTCCACCCGTTCCTCTTCGGAAGCAGTCAGCGCATCGCTGATCAGCTTGTCAAAGTTCTCGTTGGAATACTCCATGAAATTTCTCTTAAAACCGGTTGTATAACGGGCGAGAATGTCGTTGGGATCCAGCTTTCCGGTCAGGCCGACAATGGTAGTCTGGTAATCAAAACTGGTATAGACATCCTCCAGCCAGGTTCCCCACTCGATCAGTTCAATCTCGGCATCCACATTGATCTGCTTCAGCTGTTCCACGATTACCTGGGCCGTGTCCACATGCTTCTGATAGTTGGACGGAACCGTGATGGTGATTTCCAGTCCATCCTCATAGCCGGCCTCCTTCATCAGCTCCTTCGCCTTCTCCACGTCTGTCGCATAGTAATCGGTCAGCTCGTCATTGTAGTACACAGCCATCACCGGGCTGAAGTTGGAGTACAGCTCTGTCGCATAGCCGGAGAACACAAGATCAATGATCTGCTGCTTGTCAATCACGTAGTTAAATGCCTGACGCACCCGCACATCATCGAAGGGTTCCACGCTGTTATTCAGTGCAAAAAGCTGCACCATGTTCTGCGGGGAACTGTAAACCTCAAAATCGCCGATGACATAGTCAGCCGTATCGGCATAAACCGTTCCCAGATCCAGCTGACCGGACTGAAGCGCATTGACAACCGCGCTCTCATCGGTCATGATATAGATCTCGGCTCCGTCAATCTGCGGCATCCGCTCTTCATCGTAATAATCTTCATATTTCTCAAGAACCATCTTCTGACCCGGAACATATTCCACAAATGCAAATGGGCCGGTTCCAACCGGTGCGGTTGACTGCTCCTCATAGCCTTCCGGCAGCACTGCAACTCTTGTCAGCTGCAGAAACGCGGAGTTGGCTTCGGAAAGCGTCAGGATCACTGTAAAGTCATCCGGTGCTTCAATTGCTGTAATTGTCGCAAATTTGGAGGAAATCGGGTCCTCACCGTTCAGTCCGGAAAGCGTTTCATAGGAATAGACCACATCCTCAGCGGTCAGCTGCTCTCCGTTATGGAACGTCACGTCATCGCGAAGGTGGAAGGTATAGGTCAGTCCGTCATCGGAAATCTCCCATTCCTCTGCCAGTCCCGGAATAACTGCGCCTGTTTCATCGAAACGAACCAGTCCCTCAAACACATTGAGGAAAATCGCTTCCGTATCGGTCGCGGCGGACATCCACGGATTTAAATTATCCGGTTCTGCGCCAATGCTGGCTCTTACGATTACCGGTTCCTCTTCTTCTGCCAATGCCGGTGCGGAAATTGTCATCATACCGGTCATTGCGAGTGTCATTGCTGTTATGATACCAATTTGTCTCTTCATGTTTCTCCTCCTGCATGCTGTTCATGCAAATTCTGTGCATCTGCACGTTTTTCGTTTTGTGTAACTTCTTACACATAGTTTCTGCTGCATATCCGGTAATCATCCATATCATCACGGTTGATTCCCTGCAGCCAGTCACAGCGGCGATGTTTCCTGCTTCCGGTCACAGTGGCTGCTTTCCCTGCTTCCGGTCAGTAAGCTGCCTCCATTTCTTTCACACGGTCATAAAGAAACTGATTTGCGGGAACATAGATCTTATGTTTCCTTGCCAGTTCGATCACTGCGCCGGCAAACATTTCCACTTCTGAAGGCCGGCGGGCAACTCCGTCCTGGCGCATGGAAGGCATTCCCTCCGGTGACAGTGTTTTTAACAGGTCCACATAGTCATTCAGATCCTGTTCGCCAAGATGAATTCCTTCTGCCTGACTGATCGCAATCACTTCCCGCATGGCAGCAATCATGGTGCGGTTGGCTTCCCCAGGATCCAGACAGCCTTTGTAGTTGGTCTCATAGACCATGCAGGTCTGGTTGATTCCCACGTTTAACATGAATTTTCCCCACATTCGCCAGACAATATCCTCGTCAACCGTATATGGAAGAGAAATTTCATCAAAGTACGCTTTTACCGCTTCCAGATTTTCTCTTTCGCACGGATCCTTTGCGCCAATGCGCAGCTCTCCCATTCTGGTAAAGGTCAGCGACTGGCCAAACTTCATGGCATCCATTCCCTGAGCCACCGTTTCGATCAGGTGATTTCTTCCGTAGCGCTCTGCGATAATATCCTCGCTGGTAATGCCGTTGAGCACAGACATGATGATTGTCTGCTCCCCGACACATCCGCTGATTGCCTCAATGGCGGATGCCAGTCCGGTATATTTCACGGCTACGATCACCAGATCCACCGGTTTTGCCTCTTTGCTGTCACAGATCGGCAGTTGGTAGGGAACGCCATTTCTGGAGAAGGTCTTTCCCTGATATTTCTTCACCCGTTCACTGTCCATCACATAGAACACGCCGGATTGACCTTTCTGATCCAGAATATGTGTGCCATAAAGAAGTCCAAGAGCTCCCATTCCCACAATTGCAACTGTTTTGATCTGCTTCATCGTTTCACCCCGCTGTTTTTATGGGCAACTGCTTTGGTCAGCCGGCATTTTCCTGCTTTTGCTGCCATCAGCAGTTACTTTTATTTTAGTATATCCAATCGGATTTGTACAGAGTCCGCAAAAGCCGAATCGTACTTTTTCACGTACAATTCCCCCGTTTCTTCTCCCTGTACCGTTCCCGGCATACAGACGTTTTCTGTGCCTGTTACCGAACGGACTCGTCCGTTTTTTCCATGTTCTGCGGCATTCCGAGAAAGGCCCGGATCTCATCAATCCGGTTCAGCGCGTCATACCGCCCCAGATCGTACATCATCTGCACCTTATCCGGGTCTTTCTCCATTCTTCCGATGTGAAGCTCCTCGCTGGGATAGATCGCCAGCACTTCCCCTTTCTCCTCCAACTGCCCGATCAGCCGACGGCTCTTTGCATAGTTGAGATGGCGTCCGGCAATGCTTTTGAGAAATTCCGGATACTTCCGGTATTTCAGCGTCTGAATGCCCATCTTCTGCGGTTTCTTCACATAGTCCTTCACCTGCGTCAGAACTACGATGTTTTTCTGAAAGCCAAGGCGTCTGGCTGCCGCCAGCGGAATGCTGTCCGCCACGCCTCCGTCCAGCAGCTTCTTTCCATCCACTTCCACGGTTCTGGAAACATAGGGCATGGATGCGGAAGCCAGCAGATATTCCATGTCTTTGTGCATGTCCCTGCAGCGGATATATTCCCCTTTTCCCGTTTCCAGGTTGGTGCTGACCGCATAGAATTCAATCGGCGATTTTTCAAACGCTTCATAGTCAAAGGGATCCAGCGTCTCTGGCAGCTCGTGGTAGCAGAACTCCTCTCCCACCAGACTTCCCGTCGTCAGCAAAGACCAGAAGCTCATGAACCGCCTGTCTCCGCAATACTTTTTATAGTAGCGGATGCTGCGGCCATGCTGTTTCGCCACATAGGAGTTTCCATGAATGGCGCCTGCCGACACGCCGACAACACCATCCACCCAAATATCATGTTCCATCAGAACATCCAGCACACCGGCCGTGTAGATTCCTCTGACCGCACCGCCTTCCAATACCAGTCCTGTCTTCATTCCCATTCCTTTCTGTCCTGCTGCGCTGCCTCTTCTTTTCGCGGTTTCCTGCCGGATGCCGCCAGCGGTCTCTTTCTTTCACTCCTCACCGGATGTCTCCAGCTTCCTCTTCCGTCCGCTTCTTCCCTTATTTCAGCAGATCCGCGATCTCCACGAAGCAGGCTTCCGTCCTTGTTTCACTGACCGGATGGTTAAAATAAATCCGCTTCGCGTCTCTGGAGAAGGTCGGGTTCGGATGAATCTGGAGCTTCCAGATGCAGTTCTGGAAATCCTGTCCGCCAAAGGTTGCCACAGGCTCTGTTTCGCCGCGGCGATAGAGGAAAATATCTGCCGGATAGCCCGGATACGCACGGTCGCCGACAAACCACTGTCTGTCCGCGGAACCATCGATGTGATTGCCGATTCCGCCAAGGGTTTCCAGACATTCGCCGTCTACGGTAAAACGCTGGATCCGGCTTGTTTCCATCTCAATCCGCTGACCGTCATAGTACTGTCTTGTTGCCATGTAGGTATCATCATCAAACCACAGCTGATGAACCGGCTTGTCCGGAATCACATGGGTCGCTCCTGTCTCCAGATCGATACAGCCAAGGGCTCCGAACACCGGACAGTTCTCCACGCTCAGACGCATCATCACTCTGGTAGCAGACGGATTCAGCTGCACATGGCTCATGGAGGTGGTATGTTCGTTTGGAACACATCCGTTGGCAACCACCATGTTATAGATGGTTTCCTTATCTGCTACACGGCGGATCGAACCGGTCTTTAAGTTCAGCAGATAGATGCCGCAGGTATCCAGCTCCGGATGGTCCGGGTTCTTGTCCAGAAATTCTTCGGAAATGGAGAACGGATAGATTCCGTTTTCCGCGCAATGACTTTCTTTTCCGAAGATCGGTCCGTAAAGCACGTTTCCGGTGTAGATGTTGAACACGCGGAAGGCGGAAAATCCATTGATGATATCACGGAACACAATGTGCTCGTGGTCAACAAAGGTTGCGGACGGACCGTTATGATTTCCGCAGCGCACCGTGAAAAGATGGCGCTGATCCTGCAGTGTTTCTCTGTCGCAGATCCAGATCTGGGTCTCCTGCATCTCTTTATCCGTCAGATCCGGCTTGCGGCCGTAAACCAGCCACTTTCCGTCCGGGCTTTCCGGCTGACCGCCGTTCATTCCCCATACACTTGAGCCTTCATACTCACATACTTTTTTAATCATTTGGCTTCTCCCCTCCTTTTATGATTCTGCCCGCACAGCTGTTGCCGCACGCATTTTGCGCTGCAGATGTTACGCTTCCTGCAGACGTTCAAACTCGCCGCCCTTCCGATAGAACTTGCAGCGATTTTTTCCATGTTCCTTTGCCGCATAGAGTGCCGCGTCCGCATGCTCCAGAAGGATGCCGAGCTGATAGCCGCTGACTGTGGACGTGGTAATGCCGATGCTGGCAGACGTGGAAACGCTTTCCTCTCCATTTGTGTGAGTGAAGCGAAGCTGTTCCAGAAGCCAGTGCATCTTGATTTCGATGGTCTGTTCATCCACATCCTTCATCAGAACACAGAACTCGTCTCCGCCGAAGCGGCCGACAATATCACTTTTTGCAAAGACATGCTTCAGGGTATCGGAAACGGCGATGATCGCCTGATCTCCCATCATGTGTCCCAGGGTATCATTTACTTCTTTAAAATTATCCATATCAACAAAGAGAACGGCACAGGTCTCATCCTTGCATTTGCGCAGATAGCGGATGGACTCCTGACGGAAAGCTTCTTTGTTGTAGAGTCCGGTCAGCGCATCCCGCTGTGCCTCTTCCGCCAACCGCTGCTTTTCGCTCATTTCCCGGTCAATGTCCCGGATCAGACCGAGGACCTGATAGACATTTCCGGCAGAATCCTGCATGATGAACTGGCTGATGTGGCACCAGAGTCCGCGGCCATCTTCTCTCAGCAGCCGTACCTCAAAGCTGATGTCCTTTTTCTCCTGGATGGATTCCTGAAAACTGCGATAGAAAAACTCATGATCCTCCGGGTGGACACGCCATGTTTTCAGAACATCTTCTTTGTCGGCAAACGGATAGGGATGCTTAATCGCCCATCCAAATTTTCGTGCAAATGCCTCCGACGTGTGGATCTCACTTTTCAGCAGGTCGATTTCATAGACCAGCTGGTCCGTCTTTTCGATCAGCAGATGATGCTTGCGTTCTTCCTCCCGAAGCAAAACCAGGTCATGGTTCTTCATTTTCATTCGAATCGAGTAGAACAGCATCACGCCGATTATGAGGATGGAAACACCGCTTATCAGGAACACATAGCGGTACAGATACAGAAAATCGCTGAAATCATGCTTATATCCGCGCGCGGATGTCTGCTCGATGATGATCAGTGACACTTCTTCTTCATTCAGGCTTGCGATTCCGCGGTTCAGAATCTGGCAAAGCATCGGATCTGCCAGCAGTTCATGTCTTTCTTCGCCGTCTCCATATATCATTGGCGACAGACTGTGTGAATCACCAATACCTGCTGCTGCAACAACACGGAGATTTTCATAGCTGGGCTTATGAAGCAGGCGCTCGATGGAATACTGATTCCAGATCATTCCGTCCGCCATTCCATCAAGAACTGCTTCCATTACGTCTTCAATGCTGTCGTAAAAGATCACCTGAAAAGACGGGTAAGCTTCGAGGATTACGGCTTCAATGGTCATAGATCCGGACAGAACAGCCAGCGTCATTTCCTTCGTCGGTTTAAATTCGGTATCTTTATGACAGACAATCACTTTCTTTGCTACAAAATAGGGATCGGTCAGAGCAATCTGAGACGCATGCGCATTGACGGAATTATATTCCACACCGGCAATCATATCAATCCCAAGCTCTTTCAGCTCTTCGTATGTAATGTTTCCGGAAGGGAGCGCCTCATATCGAAACTGTAAACCGGTTCGCTGTGCGACCAGCTCAAGAATATCTTTCGAAATTCCTCCAATCTCACCGGTTTCTTCGTCCAGATAGAACACCGGATCAATGTTGACAGCACAGCCGATTGTCAACTCTCCCAGCTGCTCCACATAGGCTTTTTCTTCTTCTGTCAGCACAATTTCATTCCGGGTTTCTCCTATCTGGGTTCCTCCCCACACATAGTACGTCGTTTCTGACGAAAGCAAAGTAACGATCAAAATCAAAATCATTTCCGCCAGACAAATCAGCTTTCTCATGTTTACTTTCATTCTGATGTCCTCTCATTCTGTCCGGCTCCGGTCAATCGGTCCGTCTGCCGTCTGATGTATATGGCGTTCAGTATCTTGAGTCTGCCTTTGGTAGGCTCCAGGCTTTGCGTCATGGAACCGGCATCGGCCGGCCGCGGTTTCCCGCTATTAATCCGATTGTATTTTACCACATAGAAATCTGCTTTTCAAGAATTTCCGCGTCTCCTCAGGTAAAACTCCGGTAAAGTGTTCTGGTTCCGGTCTGAGACAAATTGCAGACACAATTCCGATAACATGTTCCGGTCCCTCTCTGAAACAAATTGCAGACAAAATTCCAGTCTGCGCCAAAGCGCAGCGATTTCCAATGAGTGATTTCCTGTGAATATTTCTGCGAAAATTGTTGTATTCTTTGACTCCTTGTGGTAAGGTATAGGCAAATGTCTGTGAGAATACTCACAAAAAAGAAAGGAGTCTGTTTCATGAAGCAGTTAAATGAAAAGGTTGCCATTGTTACCGGTGCCGGTCAGGGTATTGGTAAAGGTATTGCTCTTTGCCTCGCAAAGAGAGGAGTGAAGGTTGTTTGTACCGGTAGAAGAGCGGAGCCGATTGAGGCAACCGTTGCCGAGATCAAAGAGTTCGGCGGCGAAGCGTTTGCCATGACCTGCGATTCCGCAGACCGCGCACGTGTAAAGGAAGTTGTTGCAAAAACGGTTGAAACCTGGGGTACTGTTGACGTTGTTGTTAACAATGCGCAGGCGGTTGCAAAATCCATGCCTGTTGAGGAAGTAACCTATGATCTGATGTATCTGGCATGGTCCACCGGAACCATCGGTTCCCTGAACTTCATGCAGGAGTGTTTCCCGTACATGAAGGCACAGGGCGAAGGCCGTGTCATCAACTTTGCATCTGCAACCGGCATGTTCGGTTACGCAGGAAACCTGGCTTACGGTTCCAACAAGGAAGCAATCCGCGGCCTGACCAAGATCGCTGCAAAGGAATGGGGCCAGTATGGCATCTGTGTAAACTGCGTGCTTCCTGGCGCTGAGTCTCCGGCTGCCAAGGAATGGGCAAAGAAATTCCCTGAAAAGTACAATGCAATCCTGATGCAGCAGCCGATGCGCCGTCTTGGCGATTCCGAAACTGACATCGCTCCGGTCATCGCTTTCCTGGCTGGCCCGGACTCCTGCTACTACTCCGGACAGTGCATGCTGCTTGACGGTGCTTATTCCATCGCTCCGTAATTTGATTCACGGCTGAATCCTTTCCCGCCAAATGCCTCCGGACAACTTGACCGGAAGCGCATCTGGCTTTCTGAAAATTGTTTCATCGTAATCTCGCACAAACAAAAAACAACGGATTTCTCACAGGCTGTGATCCTTACCTGTCACCCCTGACAGGCGAAGATCACGCGGTGGAATTCCGTTGTTTTTTATTTCGCGAACTGCGAGTATTTTCTCGCTGCTTCGGGCATTTTCTCGTCGCTGCGAGCATTTTCTCGCTGCTTCGGGCATTTTCTCGTTGCTGCGAGCATTTTCTCATCAATCAATATATTCACATGCCGCCAGAGCCGCAATTGCACCGTCTGCGGCAGCTGTTGCCAACTGGCGCACTTTTTTCGTCCGACAGTCACCGGCTGTGAAGATTCCCGGCACATTTGTCTCACAGCTTTCCATTGCTTTGATGTAACCGGAATGATCCACATCAACCAGATTTGCAAACGCCTCATTATCCGGCATCTGACCGATAGCTACAAACAGTCCTTCCACTGCAAGCTGCGTTGTCTCACCGTTCTTTCCATGTTCAATGGTAATCGATTCCAGTTTTCCTTCTCCGTTGAGTGCTGTCACTCTGCTCTCCAGCACAAATTTCACATTTTCTTTCTTGCGCAGACGCTCTACGGATTTTTCTTCTCCGCGGAACTGGTCTCTGCGGTGGATCAGATAGACGGTTCTGCAATATGCGGACAGATACGCTGCATCTTCCAGCGCTGTGTTTCCGCCGCCAACTACAGCCACGTCCTTTCCACGAAAGAACGCACCGTCACAGGTTGCACAATAGGAAACACCGGCTCCAATCAGCTCTTCTTCCCGCTCCACGCCAAGCGGTCGGTTCTTTGCTCCGGTTGCCAGAATGACACTTTTCGCTTCATACTGACCGTCTTCCGTTACAACAAGCTTGGTATCGCCCTGATCGTCGATCCGGATGACCCGCTCATAAACCACTTCCGCACCAAGTCCGGTCGCCTGCTCATAGAGACCTGTCGCAAAATCAAATCCGGAGATCTGACGGATTCCCGGATAGTTTTCCACCTCCGGTGTATTAATAATCTGTCCGCCGTAGGTGAGTGCCTCGAAAACAATCACACTCTTACCGGCGCGGACTCCATAGATTGCAGCCGACAGCCCCGCTGTCCCGGCTCCTACAATTGCTATATCAAACATGATTCTGTTCCTTTCTCCTTATCCCGGCATTCGCATTTCCCTGATCACCGGTACATTACTTCAGAAGCTTCACCAGCGCATTCTTCGGCTTGAAGCCAACCGAACGTCCCACTTCTTCGCCGTTCTTGAACGCGATCACAGTCGGGATAGACATAACACCATACTTCTTTGCAAGATCCGGCTCCTCATCTACATTAATCTTTCCAATCTTTGCGTCAGTCAGCTCACCGGCAAGCTCCTCAATCACCGGAGCAAGCATACGGCACGGACCGCACCAGGATGCCCAGAAATCAACCAGTACCGGCATCTCTGACTTTACTACCTCAGACTCAAAATTTTCCGTTGTGATGTGTAATACTTCCATAAACAATTCTCCTTTCAGGAACCACTGACGTTCTCTTTCCTATTTCTCCATTTTCTGTTTTTCTATGAAAACAACTCTCCCCTTCGCCGCTGCGGCAAAGGTTCTTCCAACCGTTCCTCTTATGAATGCTGACCGCAGGTATGGGGTTGCGCATCTCAGCGATGACCGCAGGTATGGGATTCCGCACTTCCGTGGTGACCGCAGGTATGGGATTCCGCGCTTCCGTGGTGACCGCAGGTATGGGATTCTGCGCTTCCATGGTGACCGCAGGTATGGGATTCTGCGCTTCCATGATGACTGCAGGATGCATCCGGATTAAACGCTAGTTTTCCTTTCAGAAACGCATCGACTGCCTCATCCGCGTCACCGGAAACACCGGGATAAAGCTGAACACCAATCTGAGCCAATGCCTGCCTCGCACCGCCGCCGATTCCGCCGCAGATCAGTGCATCGACTTTCTGCCCCAACAAAAAACCGGCAAGCGCTCCGTGGCCCTGACCGTTGGTGTCAATCACTTCGGCTCCTGCCACTTTTCCTTCTTCGATTGTGTACACTTTAAAGCATTCGGTATGACCAAAATGCTGAAATACCTGTCCTTCCTCATAGGTTACTGCGATTTTCATTGCGTCTGATCTCTCCTCTCCGTTCTGCCGGCACTGTGAACGGACACATTCCGGTTTGTTGCCTTCGCAGATCATATATTCTCCGCCCTCGATGCAAAGATTCCTGCTCTTTACAAGACTCTCCGCCATTTTCCTGCGGGCACTTCCATAAATCGTCTGCACGGTCGTCCGCGCCACATTCATCTGCTTTGCGCACTCCTCCTGAGTCAGTCCCACCAGATCAATCAGGCGGATACATTCAAACTCATCCACGGTCATGACCACCGGAGTCCGAATCGCCCTGGATTGATCCAGAGGGCCATAGCAGCTGCAGAATGGTTCTTCACAGACACGCCTTCTTTTACAGGGTCTTGCCATATCATCCTCTCCCTCATTTCTGGCATATGCCGTTTATGATTTTATTATACATAATTTCCGGTATATGTCAATAACTTATTTATTTTTTGCAGTAGAATTTTACGGCTGTCTTTCGCAGCTGTTTTTTTGACTGTCTTTGCAGCTGTCCTTTTTGACTGTCTTTGCAGCTATCCTTTTTGACTGTCTTTGCAGCTATCCTTTTTGACTGTCTTTGCAGCTATCCTTTTTGACTGTCTTTGCAGCTGTCCTTCCTATCTGTCTCAGTTCCTTATTTATCTGCTATCACTCTCCATTTCAACCGCTGCAATCCAGCCGCCCTGATTATCCGGCGACAAAACAACAGATGAAAAGGCTTCGGGCAGTATCAGAGGCTCTTCTTCCTGCCGCGTGATCAGAAATTCTCCGTACCGATAGAAATTCCCAATCTCCAGCATCTCCATGTAGCTTTCCAACGTCAGCCGATTTTTATGTATAATCTCCGCATGTGGTGCGCCCACATAGCGCAAATGCCATGGTTCATAGGGAATCCCGGTCTCTTTTTCTCCATAATATGGGTACCGGATAATGAACCCGTACTTCCAGCAATTGGAATTCACCCACTGCCCCACATCCGTTTTCAGGAAGCCAGATCCGGCATAGAATCGGATATACACATCCAGCGCCAGCCCTGCCTGATGCTCGCTGGCACCTTCTTCCGCCGCCAGATCACCATTTTCTTCGATTTCCTTCTCCTGTTCCTCCTCCGTTCTGTATGCGCTCATCACAAAGAGGCTTTCACCAAATTTCTCCTTCACCGCCGCTGACAGATCAGCATAAGCATCATGCATACAGCGATTCATCTGCACGTCGCTGTCCTTATAGACAGCAACATCAGCCGCAAAATCTTCCGAAAGACGGTTTTCCAGATTGATCAGCAGCAGCGATTGATCCACGGTAACAGCCGGATCCTGTCTTAATTCCTCCAGACTGTATTCCCGCAAACCAGCTTCCAATTCCGGTGTCCGTGGTTCGGCTGTCAATTCTCCTTTCACACCAATATGAGTCATTGCATCCACCGCCAGATAGCGGATATCCGGACGAACAGCCAGAATCACTGCGGCGGCAGCGGCAATCGTCAGAATAATCAATTTTCCGGTTCTTTCTTTCCCATTATCTTTATAAGTCATTCACTGCATATCCTTCCTTTTCGGGCGATCGTTTGCCTTTACTTCTGATCTTTTACAACAAAATCAGCTACAGTATATCATAGAAAGCCGAAAATGATTCTGTTTTAAGAATACATTAATCAATATTAAGAAACGGAAAAGAATTACTGCTCCTATCCTTTCAACCAGTCGTGTCATTTGAATAAACAAAATGCTTCCCTGGATCCCCAACATTCAACAGGGGACAGGAAAGCATTTGTAAATTAACCATTCAAAGATTCCACATGCAGAAATTTTCGCATCCGCAGATTAGAAATCTACTTCCTCATCGTAGAAGCAGCACTTCAGCAGCTTTGCCATCTGCTCCGGATTGATGGTTCTCGGGTTGGAACCAGTACAAGCATCACCAACAGCCAGTTCAGCAACGGTCGGCAGCTTCTCCATGAACTCAGCCTCATCGATAATTCCACCCTCATAGTCCTTAATACAGGTCGGGATATCCAGCTGTGCGTTCATGTTCTTGATGTGAGCGATCAGCGCATCGGTCAGCTCTGCATCTGTTGTTCCTTCCAGGTGAAGAAATTTTGCAATCTCAGCATATCTCTTTGCAGCTTCCGGCTCAGCAGCATTGAACTTGATTACCTTCGGCAGGTACATTGCATTTGCGCAGCCATGAACAATGTGTCCGCCGCTGTATGCAGCACCGGTCTTGTGTGCCATGGAATGAACGATTCCCAGCAGAGCGTTGGAGAATGCCATACCAGCCAGGCACTGTGCATTGTGCATCTTTGCACGTGCATCCATGTCTCCGTTGTAGGACGCTACCAGATACTCACTGATCATCTTAATTGCATGAAGAGCCAGCGGATCGGTGTAATCGCAGTTCATGGTAGAAACATAAGCCTCAACAGCATGGGTCATTGCGTCCATACCAGTGTGAGCAGTCAGCTTCTTCGGCATTGTCTCAGCCAGAGCCGGATCAACGATTGCAACGTCCGGAGTGATGTTGAAGTCAGCCAGCGGATACTTAACACCCTTCTTATAGTCAGTAATTACAGAGAAAGCGGTAACCTCTGTTGCAGTACCGGAAGTAGACGGAATTGCACAGAACTTTGCCTTGGTACGCAGAGTCGGGAAATTGAACGGAATGCACAGATCCTCGAAGGTAGTCTCCGGATACTCGTAGAATGCCCACATTGCCTTTGCTGCATCGATCGGAGAACCTCCGCCGATGGAAACGATCCAGTCCGGACCAAATTCAGTCATTGCTGCTGCACCCTTCATAACTGTGTCAACAGATGGATCCGGCTCAACGCCCTCAAACAGCTTAACCTCCATACCTGCCTCCTGCAGATATGCAACTACCTTATCCAGGAATCCAAAACGCTTCATGGAACCGCCGCCTACTACAACGATTGCCTTCTTTCCCTTTAAGGTCTTCAGTGCTTCCAGTGCACCCTTACCATGATACAGATCTCTCGGTAATGTAAATCTTGCCATGATGAAATACTTCCTTTCCTAATTAAATCTCTCTTTACACCTGTGTATGTCCCGCCAGTTCCGCTGGATGGAACTGCAGCCGGGCCGTCCACGCCTTTGTTAAAAAACTAACAAAATCATTCTACCACAAACCAGATGGAAATTCAATCCTTTTTGGAAAAGATTTCATCAAGATTTCCGTTTTCTCCAGGATATTTAAACTGGCTGGCAATCCAAACACGCTCAGGCCAGCAATTCCTGCTTCGTACCTCAAAACCAGGACCGTACCAATGCAATTTCCCGCGCATATCCTTCGTCATCATTGGGCGTTTCCAGAATAAACGGCTTCCCCTGAAGCAGCGGATGCAGCGCGATCCGCTTCATTCCCTCCAGACCGATTTTTCCTTCCCCCAGCTTCTGATGGCGATCCTTATGGGAGCCGCACTCGTTCATGCTGTCATTGAAATGAATGGCATGCAGACGATCCAGTCCGATGATCCGGTCAAATTCTTCCAGAACCTCATCCGGATGATTCACCAGATCATATCCTCCATCCCACACATGACAGGTATCCAGGCAGACTCCCACCTTATCCTGACAGCTCACTCGATCAATAATCGCGCGCAGTTCCTCAAACCGACCGCCAATTTCACTTCCCTTTCCGGCCATGGTTTCCAGAAGAACAATCGTCGACTGCTGCGGTCGGATTGCCGCATTCAGCGCATCTGCTATCAGCTGAATCCCGATCTCTGTTCCCTGCCCGACATGGCAGCCCGGATGAAAGTTATAGTAATTGCCTGGCGTATGCTCCATCCGCACCAGATCCTCTGCGATCATTTCCCACGAAAACTGCCTTACATCTTCTCTGGCAGCACAGACATTCATCGTATACGGTGCATGAGCCACCAGTTTGCCAAAAGAATTCTGTTCCAGAAGTACGCACAGCTTCTCTGCATCTGCTGTGCTGATTTCCTTTGCCTTTCCTCCCCGCGGATTGCGTGTAAAGAACGCAAATGTATCTCCGCCAAGTTCCAGAGCAATTTTTCCCATGGCAGCATACCCTTTTGATGAAGTTACGTGGTTTCCTATCTTAATCATCTGTACTCCTTTTCTCCTGTTCTATGCAAAATCACTGACTTCCTTTTTTAAAACGACCAGGAACTTTGCCGATTTTTCCTCTTGCCGATTTTCCTGATTTCTGATAAAATACAACCATCGAGCAGCAAAGGGTGCGTAAGTCCAGATTCTGGACTTATGCACTTTTTTTCTGCTCTTTTTTCAACCGCAGGCCAAACAGGAACAGCTGCATGTCCTTGCTCCTGCGGTCACTATAATCTTTCACCTGAGGAGGTTTTACGAAATGGAACAGAACAATCAATCCTATCTGGCTGCGGAACCAATTCCGAAGCTGATGAAGAATTATGCGGTTCCCTGCATCATTTCTCTGCTTGTAGGTGCTCTCTACAACATTGTTGACCAGATCTTTATTGCCAATGCCGACTATCTCGGTTCCTACGGCAATGCAGCAAACACTGTTGTCTTCCCTCTTACCGTCATTGCTCTGGCAATTGCCGTTATGATTGGTGACGGATGCTGTGCTTTTGTCAGTCTGAGTCTGGGCATGAAGAAAACAGACGATGCCCAAAACAGCGTTGGCAATTCCGTCATCCTGACAATCATCAGCAGCCTGATCCTTGCCCTCATCTATCTGATTTTTGCTGACCCTATCATCGCCATGTTTGGAGGAACCGTCAATGAAGAAACCTTCCGCCTTTCCAAAGAATATTTCTTCTACATTTCTCTTGGCATTCCTTTTTACATGTTTGGGCAGGCAATGAACCCTGTCATCCGTGCAGACGGAAATCCCCGTTTTGCCATGCTTTCCACTCTGGCCGGTGCCATTGCAAACATCATTCTCGACCCGATTATGATCTTCTGCTTCCAGTGGGGTATGATGGGCGCCGCCGTTGCCACAGTAATCGGTCAGATTATCACTGCTGCTCTGGCTGTCTGGTACCTCTGCCACATGAAGACCATCAAACTGGATAAACCCGGCTTCTCCCTGAATCTCCGTGTCGTCAAAAGAACCCTGACACTCGGCGTCTGCAGTTTTCTGTCCCAGATTTCTCTGGTCGCTGCCATGGCTGCCATCAACAACATGCTCCGCAAATATGGTGCGCTTGATCCGGTCTTCGGTCAGGAGCAGTATGCCCAAATTCCAATGGCTGTTGTCGGCATTGTCATGAAATTCTTTCAAATCGTTATCTCGATTGTTGTCGGTATGGCTGCCGGATGCATTCCCATCGTCGGATATAACATGGGCGCAAAACAGAACGAACGTGTCAAAAAGCTGTTTACCTGCCTTCTGATTGCAGAAGCACTGGTTGGAGCCGCTGCTTTCATCATCGTGGAATTTTTCCCGGGACAGCTGATTGCAATCTTCGGTGCTGCCAATGAAAGCTCCTATTACACCGATTTCGCAATCAAAGCCTTCCGTACCTACCTCTGCATGATCGTATTCGCATGCATCAACAAAGCTGCTTTCATTTTTCTTCAGGCAATGGGAAAAGCAGTTGCTTCAACCATGCTTTCCATGATCCGTGAGATTGTTTTCGGTGTCGGTTTTGCAGTAATCCTTCCTGTCTTTTTTGGTCTGGATGGTGTTTTGTATTCCATGCCGGTCTCCGACGTTCTGACGTTGATCGCTTCAGCTGCCGTCATCACACTCACATACCGTCAGCTGTCGGTTCCTTCACCCGAATCAACCGAAATGTTATGATTATCACTTGAAATTCTTTCATCAAAATGGTAGGATAGGAAATACGGTTGACCGTATTTTGCTGCCAAACGCATCTGTTGCCTCCGGCAGCCAAGCAACTTTCTGTAAGGAGGTAAAAAATGAGTTACACACAACACAAATCGGAAGAATCCGTAGAAGATTATCTGGAAACCATACTGGTTCTGGGCAAAGAGATGCCGGAAGTCCGTTCCATTGATATTGCCAATGAAATGCACTTTTCCAAGCCAAGCGTCAGCGTTGCTATGAAGAACCTGAAAGGCCGCGGCTACATCACGGTTTCCGACGACGGTTTTATTCACCTGACAAGCGAAGGAAAACAGCTGGCTGAAGCAGTTTATGAACGCCATTCTCTGATTACCAAATGGCTGATCAAACTTGGTGTCGATCCGGAAATCGCCGCTGCTGATGCCTGCAAGATGGAGCACGATATCAGCCCGGAAAGCTTTGAGGCGATCAAAAAATACATTCAGAAAACACTATATTAATCCACAGATTCTGAGAACCGGCCCACCAGCCAGTCCGGTTCTTTTCAAACAAATGGAGCACTGATTAATGAGGAACCTGCATCTGCACCTGCTTTTGCATCTTCCTCATTTATTATTCGCCGCACAGATTTTCATCCGCCTTTTCGAATCTGCCGGTACAGCTGCTTCGCCAAAACCACATCTTCCTTCTGCACCTTCTGGCTATAACGTGCCTTTATGTATAACTCCCTCATCTGCTCCATTGCTTCATGGTTTGAAAAAACATTTTTTGCATTCCGTTCCACATCCTGGCTTGTGTAGCTCCGATGAAGATACGCTCCTCTTTCCAGATATAAACGCAGAAATTTCCTGTAATACCGGCGCACCTGCGCAGCGGAAGACAGCACCCGCTCGGCTTGCGGCTCACGGGAACTCGCTTCTCCTTCCCTTCGCTTTTCTTCTGCGGCCAATTCCCAACGTTCTCCAGTCTCCCGGGTGGAAAGCCACCGAAAAAAGAGAACCAGAAGCACGATTACTGCCAGAATCACAATTGCCAGTAAAATCTTTCCTACAATCTCATTCCCTTCTCCTGTTTCCAACAGCACCGCCTCTTCCGGTGCGAAGGACAGCTCCTGCACAAAATTACTGTTCGAATCTCCGCCCTTGATACCAAGAAAATCAAACAGAAAACCGATAATCCGGATTATTCCAATAACCAGATATCCGGCTGCCATGCTGATTCCCATGATAAGCGGTGCTGCTACATGCTCATAGAACAGAGAAATCAGCAAGCCAAGTCCATTTCGTACCACATCTGTGCTGATCAGCCAGGAAACCAGGAAAACCGCCGCGATGGACACCAAATTAATCACTTGATAGCGCTTCTGCTCATAGACCATTGGCTCATGGCGCAGAGACCTCATCAAAAGAACAGAAGACGCTGTCTGCATCAGAGCAGCCGGGATTCCTGCTGATGCAAGAATGGAATACTGCCCAACCACCAGGCCTGCCAACGCAAAACCGACAAACACTTTCAAAAACAGAAGAAACAAATCTGCCTGTCTCCCCCAGGAAAGAGAAAACTCATTCTTCCAGCATAAAAAGAACACATATAATACCGCAGGGGTGAACAGAAGCCTGTCCGCCAGATTCCACACAGGCAGCACCAGACACATTCCGGAAATCCCGCACAGCAGCAAAATGGAATGGCTGCGTTTCTGCAGGCATCCGGCAATCCCATAGCTCATACTGAGCACGATCAGCTGAAGCAGCTGCCAGCAGCTTCCAAAAGATGCGGCTGCACAGCCGGCAATGGCATAATAAAACCCAAGATCTGCCATCATACGAAGACTAAAAAGAAACATCATCTCTCCACCTCCGCTTCTCTGCTGCCCATCCAGCAGGATGCCTGAAGAACCAGCAAATTCCCTCCGGACGCTTCGCGCAGTCTGGCAAGAACCGGCGTATTCTCTGCCTCATCATCCACAGTAATCAAAATCCGTGCTCGCATCATTCCCTTTCCGGCAGCGCGCTCCAGAAACACAGGCCAGGAGCTGGTCACCTCGCCGGTCGCCCGCCCCAGACATTCCAGGATTCGTGAAAAATGACGGCTTCCAAGCCCCTCCCGCAATTCATCCGGTTCCGTGGATAGCCCCGCCATCATGGCATTCATGGAAAAATCATACGAAATTCCTTTTTCTTCCAGAATTCCGCAGACAGTTCGTGCCAGTGAAAAACAGACTTCAAGCAGCTCCGTATTTTTTCTCTTTCTGCCGTCTGTGTTGAGAAGCACCGATACCATAGGCTCTACTGTATGATCACAGGTCTTCACCACCAGTCCCTGACCTCTGGAACTCTGTTTCCACGAAATCATTTTCATAGGCTCCCTGCCTGTGTATTCCCGGTATCCAGCGGTCAGCACCGGATCTTCATAAAGAAAACGCCTCACTGATCTGTCACCGAGAAAACCGCCCAGCACCGTTTCGATTTCCAAAATTCCGGTCTCCCGCGGCGGCACCACGATCTCATGGAACCGCTCCAGTGTCCGCTTTTTTTCCTTCAGACCAAGAAAATCTCCACAGGAAATCTCCAGACCGGGCATGACATAGCGTCCACGGGCAGAAACAGAAAGCGGAATTTTAAACTCAATCTGCTCATGTGGCTTCAGCCACGTTGAACGTTTTACCGTCATCACCTTTGCATTCAAATCCTGCACCCATGGCAAATCCATCTGTACCCTTACAAAAGGCAGATACCTTCGCCCCGCATTTTCCAGTCGAATTACCAGATGGAACTCCTCTCCAATTTCAACCACTGCTCCATCCGGATAGTATTCTTCCCTTACCGATTCCAGACTGTTCGCCGCCATCCGGTGCTGTAAAAGACCAACAGCCAGAACCAGTACAATCACAAAAAACAACATCATAGGCGTTCCAACGGAACCTGCACATTTCCGATAATTTTCTGCAGAAACTCCGACGCGGCATCAGCCCGGATTCCACTTCCCAGTGAAATTCGGTGACAGAGGACATGAGGTGCTGCGTAGCGGATATCTTCCGGAATCACATAATCTCTTCCGGAAAAAGCCGCTGTCACCTGTGCCGCCTGATAAAGAGCAATTGCACCGCGGGTTGATACACCGCGAACAAAATTGCTTTCTTTTCTTGTTCCCTCAATGATGTCCATCAGATAGGCAAGAACATCCGGTTCCATGGTTACTTCGGTATATGCATTTCTCACATATTGGGTCTCTTCCTCTGTGACAACCCGTTCCAGAGCTTCCACAAGTACTGCTGCAGACTTCCTTCCAATGACCTTCATCTCCTGTTCCCGAGTCATGTAGCCAAGGGAAAGACGCATGAAAAAACGGTCTGTCTGCGCATCCGGCAAAGGGAATGTACCATAGGATTCCAACGGATTCTGCGTTGCCATGACCATAAACGGCTCCTCCAATCGGGTTGTCACTCCGTCTACCGTAATCTGCCGCTCTTCCATTGCCTCCAGCAGACTGGCCTGCGTACGCGGTGTGGCACGGTTAATCTCATCTGCCAGAACAATGTTCGAAAACAGAGGTCCCGGGCGAAATTCAAATTCTCCGCTCTTTTGATTATAGAAATTAATGCCGGTCAGATCCGATGGCAGAAGATCCGGTGTAAACTGAATTCGTTTAAAATCACCGCCAATCGTTTTGGAAAACGCACGAAGCAGCATCGTTTTTCCGGTTCCCGGTATGTCCTCCAGCAGTACATGGCCGCCGCAGATAAAGCTGGTCAGCACCAGAGAAATCACATCCTCTTTGCCGACAATTACTTTGGAACAATTCGTTACCACCTTATTCCGGTATTCTGTAAAACGGGAAATATCCATTGTCTTTACCTTCTCGTATCATATGTATTGTCTCTCATTCTGAGACTCTGGAATGCCGCAGCCGGACTCCATTCCGGCTGCGGATATTTTTCATCATTTCCTGACAGCAAACGCTTTCATCCCCGGATAAAGCGCAGATGTTCCCAACTGCTCTTCAATCCGCAGCAGCTGATTGTATTTTGCCACACGCTCGGAACGGCTTGGTGCTCCGGTTTTAATCTGGCAGGTGTTCAGAGCAACCGCCAGATCGGCAATGGTGGTATCCTCGGTCTCTCCGGAACGATGGGAAGAAATTGCTGTATATCCGGCTTTATGAGCCAGTTTAATTGCTTCCAGCGTTTCAGAAACTGATCCGATCTGATTCAGCTTGATCAGAATCGAGTTGCCGCAGCCCAGTTCAATTCCTTTTTGCAGCCGTTCTGTGTTGGTTACAAACAGATCATCACCTACCAGCTGAACTTTGTTTCCCAACTGTGCGGTCAGTTTCTGCCACCCCTCCCAGTCTTCTTCATCCAGTCCGTCCTCAATGGAGCGAATCGGATAATTTTCTACCAGTTTTTGCCAGTGCTCAATTAAACCGTCTGATGAAAACTCTGTGCCGGCTTTCGGCAGTCGATAACTTCCCTTTTTTCCGGTTTTCCACTCACTGGCGGCTGCATCAATTGCCAGTACAAAATCCGTTCCCGGCTCATAGCCTGCCATTTCGATTGCTTCCAGGATATATCGAATTGCTTCTTCATCTGTTTTCAGATCCGGTGCAAATCCGCCTTCATCTCCAACTGCCGTTGCCAGCCCCTTTGCGTTCAGCAGAGACGCCAGCCTGTGAAACACTTCCGCACACCAGCGAAGTCCCTCCCGGAAGCAGCAGGCTCCGACAGGCATGATCATGAATTCCTGCACGTCCACCGTATTCGCTGCATGGGCACCGCCGTTCAGAATGTTCATCATCGGTACCGGCAGACGGTTTCCGGACACTCCGCCAAGAAACCGGTACAAAGGCAGTCCCAGCGAATTCGACGCCGCTCTCGCCGCTGCAATGGATACAGCCAGGATTGCATTGGCTCCCAGTCTGGACTTGTCTTTTGTTCCGTCCGCTTCAATCATCGCCCGGTCCACCTGGTAACTGTCGGATGCATCCACGCCTTCCAGAACATCATTGATCTTCTTATTGACATTTTCAACGGCTTTCTGAACGCCCTTTCCGAGATAGCGTTTTTTGTCCCCATCACGAAGTTCCAGTGCCTCAAACTCACCGGTTGACGCTCCGCTTGGCGCGGTTCCCCGCCCAACACTTCCGTCCTCCAGCAACACCTCCGCTTCAACCGTTGGATTTCCTCTGGAATCCAGAATCTCTCTGCCTGTTACCTTTTTAATTGCCATTCCATTCACCATCGAACTTCTCCTTTCACACTGCATGGTTTCCCCGCGAATCCGCTTCGAAAATCTCAACTTCGAAATAAGCACCAAATGAGCAGACAATCTGCACACCATCTCTCCATCCGGTATTCGATCCACAATTATGCCTGACAGTATAAAAGTAGAATTTCTCGCCGGAAGGAATTTTATTCATTTCACTCAAACGAATCCATCCAGAAAAAAATTTCCCTGGCATCTCTGTCTGAATCTGTGAGTCATGAAGCGGACGGCCTGAAACCAAACTTCAGCCGCCCAAAAGTTTTCGCCGTCTGACAGAATTCTATTAAGCTGAGAACAACCTTGAACCTTATTGGATAATTAATAACCAGAAAAATAACAGAAAACGTCAACTTTAAACCTGATTCGATTTCCCGGCAACGGGAGAAGCCAAACAAGTCAGACGGACTGGAACATGATCAAAGATCAATCTCCATCGTTACAGTATTGTTAACTACATCCAGAGCCGTCTGCACATTCGCCAGCTCATCGGATACCCGCTGCCAGGCAGCTTCCGCTTCACTGATTTCATAGTTGGCATAGCAGTAGTCAATCATTGTCTGGGAACGGCCAAAGGTCATGTCCCTCTGCTTGGGCAGTCTGCTTTTCATCACACTGAGTTTCTGTTTCTGCTGTGTCAGCTGAGGAATGTAAACCAGCAGCTGATCGATTGTCATTTCAGTGCCAGGTACCACCTGGGTCACGTTGAACTGATTTACTGCATGCTTCACGACCCGGATTTTCCGTTCCAGTTCAGCCAGCTTCTCCTGAATCTCACCAAACTGATAGACAGGGCGTACCGACTCCACATCCTCTCCCAGTGATGCCAGAAAGGTACAGCTCTGTTCCTCCATGGCAAGCAGGTCATTTCTCTCTTCATTCAGTTTTCTAAGCAGCTTTGCCGCCTCCGACGATGTACAATACATGATTTCGCGCATATCTCCTTCCTATTCAATCACTTCCAGTTCTTCTTTCTTTTCCAGAAACTCGGGGACAGAAAGCCCTGCAACTTCTGCTGCCTGTTCCAAACTGATTATTTCTTTATTGACCAAACTAAATAAAGCTTCCAGTTTCCCTTCTTCACGAAACTCATCCGCAATTTTACTCATATTCTCTTCACCTGCCTTCTCTTCTTTCAAAAATCTCACTCGCTCTGCCAATCGCGGATAGTGCATCTCTGATGCCTTTTTACAGTAGAAATCTTTCATCAAGAGACCAAGTCTGGATTTATCTCTGATTCCGGAGTTAATGTAAACAATATGAGCACCATCGGAAAACGGCAGATTGTTTTCCAGAATCATCCGATCAATGTGACAGATTAGTTTTCCGGTGTTGAGCACGTCTGTGCGCGTGATGAAAATCACATAGGATTCCACCAGCTTCTCATAATCATCCCCGGGTTTTGTCACATTGGCATCCATCAGACTGCTGTTATAGCGCGCCCGCTTGGGAATTGCGCCTTCTTCTCTGTTCTGAACTTCTACGTTGTAAACGACACCATCGCCATCTACGGCAAAAATGTCCATCCGGATTGACCGGCCATGAAGGTTGCTCACTTCGTGCTGCACATGGTGCTCTGTTACATGCAGATCATCACGATCCAGAATAATCTGCAAAAGTAATTCCACACAGCCCTTATCCTCGAACACTTTCTTCATAAATTCATCATCCATTAAGACGAAACCCTGCAACTTCTCTAAATCAGCTGCACGCTTCTCTTCATAAGTTTTCATCCGAATCCTCTCCCTTCAAACTTGCAGAGACTGCTTCTTTATTTCACCTATTTTCAGCGCTTCTGTACGTTGCAGAATTTCTTCTTTTCTCTTTTGTTCATTTATCGCCGCATCGATGAACGAATCACCTCTTGCAGCGCGCCTCCTGATTTTTATTATAATCAATTTATCCTGTTCCCGCAATTACTTTCGTTTCAGCAGGCGTTTTACGCGTTTTTCAGAAATGGTTTCAAAATCCGTCTTTTGTATAGTCACAAGAATAACAAAAAATACGGATGCTGTCAACAAAAATCGTTCGACATATTTCGACAACATATTTCGACAAAATTTACATCAAATATTACATTTACCATCTTTTCAAATAGTACGACATGTGTTATAATCTCATTTGTATCATGTTACATACTTCTCAAAGCCATATTTCTTATTCTGGAATGGGAAGAATTTTTTACGAATGAAAAGGAGATTGTTATGAAAAAGAAACCACTGATCAAAACCGCTGCCGCCCTCTTAACCTCTGCTTTATTGGCCGGTTCCTGCACCGCTGTTTTTGCAGCAGAAGAGACTGACACGCTTGTTGAATATACAGAAACCACGAATACTGTTGTCAGCGAATATATTGATGTGAATCCGTTTGCGAGATATGGAAGCGACAGTATTATTGTTGCTCCTAGAAAAAGATCTGCATTTACACCAACACTGCAGGCAACTGCCGGACAGAAGATTAAAGTCTCTGTAATGCCAACCGATTTAACTATTCCCTACGAATTTGGTTACATGCATGATAACGTTGATACTTATTGCATCGTTTCTTCCGGCGGTATCGCGGGACATTCATTCACAGTACCCGAAGATGGTGAATATATTGTTTTTGTTGATAATACCTCATATACCCAGTTTCTCACTTTTGGAGTTGTTTTCAATGTTTATGACAACTAACACATTCATCTAAAACTAAGAATCGCCGATAAAACATTCTTTTTTGTTTTATCGGCGATATTATTATTTTCCCTGCACTATTTTCACTAATATTTCTATGTTCAGTGGTTCTTCCTTACTGAGAGATTCTATAAATAGAATGTACTCACCGTCATTCTCTACCTTGCACTCAAGTTGAAAGAAATCACTCACATAAAAACAATTCTCATTAACTTCTGAGTAACACCCAATTCGCAGCACTTCCTCTTCTGACGACATTATTCCGCTCAAATAAAATCTATCACCTGCCCTCATTTGAATTGGTTCTGTCTCAACTCTGCATTCCGGATTTAAAGTAATTGTACCTGAAAATTCCTCTATACGAATTATTCTAAGTTCATTCTCTCCATTGTTTGTTACTATATCACAATCGGCGATTATCTCTATTCTATCCTCCCGCGTAGCCTTAAACAGTTCCATATATCCAACATCCGCCGCCATCACACTGAACACCCCATTCATCACCATACAAGCCCCAAACGCCACAGCCAGGATCACTGCAGCCGTACGGCTCTTCCATGTCCAGTTCTTCTCGCAGAAGCGCTTTACAAGATTCATCCGGATCATCATCTGATTCTTGCCGGTAAACTTCACGCCGTCCGGAACTTCTTTCATTCCCCGGCGGAGTACCAGAAAATCTGCCATGCAGCAGTAATAATCCTGTGCGTCATAATCCATTGCACGGATTGCAGCGTGATCACGGCAAAGTTCAATCCAGAGTTCCAGATCGTCTGCCATGAATTTCACAACCGGATTGTACCACCAGATAATTTTCGCAAGACGAAGCAGACGATTCTTCCGATAATCTTTGTGCTTGATGTGCTGAAGCTCATGGGTACAGGTGACACGAAGCATCTCCCCGGGCATATCCATCATTGGATACTGGATCACAATTCTGCCTTTGGAATAAACGACCATCGGTGAATCCACCATCGCGTTTCTCTGAACATCAAATGGTTCTGTAATGTTCAGGCGCTTCGCCTGTTCACGGATAAATTCCTCTTCCGGAGCCGGTTCGCCGCAGCGAATAATCTGTCTGCGCAGCATGTCACCGACCCGCATTTTTCTGTACAGATGAGCTGTACGAATCAACCAGACAGTAAACAGGAGAAAGACCGCAGCTACAAACCACCAGATTGCGTCACATTCATACCAATAGGAAATGTCACTGAAAAACAGCTTCTGCACGGAAATCCACAGAACGCAGAGAATTGATATGGCAGGAATCAGAAGCAACAGCAGATAGCACAGGTGCAGACTCATCGAACTGATTGGTCCTGTATTTCCGATGAGACATTGTTTTGCTATTCTCCAAATCAGATAACCAATGCACACGAAAAAAGATGCTGCAATATTTGCCTCCACCAGCAGCACCGTGAACATAATTAACGTTTCCATCCTTCGTATCCCCCCAATTCAATCCAAGGCACGTCTTACATCAATAAGCCTTTTGAAATATTTTACAATTGGCATTGTATCACTATCATACGATTAATGCAATCCCCTTCGGCCGGAAATCCGTTGACAATTTGAAAATTTCATTTTCAAAGAAATGGCTGCATCCGACACACATCCCGGTCGAATACAGCCATGTACCACAAATTATTCTGTCAGCAAGCAGATTCCTGCATCAGTTACGAAATAACTGGTTAATCAGTCAATGAAATTTGTCGCCACCTTCGGCTCATGCACCGGCGGCTCAATTCCCTTCTCCTTACCTGCTTCGATACATTTCAGCAGCCATGCCATATTCCGGGCAAGTGTGCGCATTGTCTGGAGACCTTCCAGATCTTTGCGGACGTCATCCGGCGTAAATCCATGTACCTGATTCCAGTACTGGGAACCGACAATATGCATGTTGGAGATTCCAAAATATTTATTCAGACGGTCAAACGCTGCGCTTGCTCCGCCGCGGCGGCAGGACACAACAGAAGCTGCCAGCTTTCCGGACATCTTCATTCCTCCGCCGGAGAAAAACAGACGATCCATGAATGCGCAGACCTGAGCCGACGGACCGGCATAATATACTGGAGAACCAACCACCATTCCATCATATTCGTCCAGTTTTGCGGCAACCTCATTCACCTGATCCCGGAACACACATGCACCTGTCTTACGACACGTTCCGCAGGCTATGCATCCGGCAACCGGCTGTTTACCCAGATAAATGATATCAGAATCGATCCCCTCCTCTTTCAGAGTCACAGCGATCTCATTTAATGCGGTGTATGTACATCCATGTTTGTTTGGACTTCCATTAATCAGTAAAACTTTCATCATCGATTCCTCCTGATCGTGGCGTTCGCCCCATGCGTGTGCAAGCATCTGCATGTGGCTCTCTGCTTATCGTCTCCAGAACTTCGTTCTGGATCGTGGCGTTCGCCCCATGCGTGTGCAAGCACCCGCATGTGGCTCTCTGCTTATCGTCTCCAGAACTTCGTTCTGGATCGTGGCGTTCGCCCCATGCGTGTGCAAGCACCCGCATGTGGCTCTCTGCTTATCGTACATTATAACAGAAAAGAGGCATGAAATGAATGGAAATTTTTCCTCATTTCATGCCTTTTATTAATGTGCAGCGGGAATATGCTGTCACATGTATTGAAGGATTTTCTTCTTTTATTCGCTTACTTCCGTGATCTGTGAGAAGGTGTTGCTTTTTCCTTCCAGAACAAAGCTGGTGCTGCTTTCTCCGCTGAAATTCATAAAGCCGCCCTCAAAACCTTCCGGCATGCCTGGCATTTCGCCATTTTCAAAACCTTCCGGCATACTCGGCTTCTCTCCGTTTCCAAAGCCTTCCGGCATGCTCGGTGTCTCTCCATTTCCAAAGCCCTCCGGCATACCTGGCATCTCTCCGTCAAAGCCCTCCGGCATGCTCGGCTTCTCTCCGTCAAAGCCCTCCGGCATGCTCGGCTTCTCTCCGTCAAAGCCCTCCGGCATGCTCGGCTTCTCTCCGTCAAAGCCTTCCGGCATGCTCGGCTTCTCTCCGTTTCCAAAGCCCTCCGGCATACTCGGCATTTCTCCATCAAAGTTCTCCGGTCTCTGACCGCCGCCAAAGCCGCCGAAGCCTCTTCCGCCGCCAGGTCCCATCATGGATGTGCCGCTGTACTGCATCTGAACTTCTCCGGTATAGGAAGTGATGTTGGTATAGATACTTCCGTTCTGATCGCCCTCAACCGAATCCACTTTATATAAGGTATATTCCCCGTCTGCCAGAAGATCGCTGCTGTATACCATCGTCGTAAACGCATTCACAGCACTGAACGCATTCAGCGGCGTTCCCTCGCTGTCAACAAGCATCAGAAGCTCATTTTCATCAACCTGAGACGCAAAATTCAATACCAGGAACTGCTGCTTTGACTCGGCAGAAACCTCATCATACATGTTTCCGCTGGCCAGAACCGTTCCGCCGTTGATGTAGATTCCCATGTCTGCGTCAACACCGCTGTCCTGACTGGAGCCATTGGCACATGCAATCGTGTAACCGCCGTTTACCACAATCCAGCCGTTGGAATCAATGCCGTCGCCTTCCTTTCCCAGACCGGAGTCACAGGTAACCACACCACCGTTGATCGTCAGCACAGAAACATAGTCCTCACTGGCATTGATGGCATCATCGGAGGAGTTGATCACAACCTCGCCTCCATTAATCGTCATGTGAAGTGCGGAAGAAATTCCTTCATTATCCGCGTTCACGGTCAGTTTTCCGCTGCCGGACTCTTCTCCATCAATCGTAAAGGAAACAAGCGAATCAATGGCCGCATCAAACTTCCACTTCTTCTTTGCCTCATCCGCATCCACCTGCTCCTGCGTGGTTCCGTCCTTATAAATCTTTGCCACATGAGAACCGTTAATCACATTCTCGCTTCCATCCGCCACAATCAGATGAAATCCTGCGCCGCTGGTATCCACATCCTTCGTTGCCGTCTCCGTCTCATCACTGCCGCACTCAAACGCGCTGTAAACGACAATCGCAGACGCCACTTCACAGGTAAGATCCACCTGATCAAGAATCAGATTCACAACTGCATTCTCATCGGTTTCCGCATCCTCACCCAGATCAATTGCAATCTGTCCTCTGGAAAGCGTTCCTGACACCCGGTAGGTTCCCGGTTCTGTAATCGTCACTACAGTATGCGCCGCTGCTTCTTCCGCAGAATGCCCATCCTCCTCGTCGCCTTCTCCATAGGTCGCATCGTGGCCATCCTCATAGTAAACAATATCCGCACCAACATAAACGGAAGCAGACGGATCCTCTGAAATTGCTTCTCCGTCCACCAGAATCACGTCATCAGCGAGCGTGATCACAATCTCTAAAGCCTCCTCAAGCTCTGCCTGCGCATCGGCTGCCGCACCGGTTGTTTCTGCTGTTTCCTCCGCAAATACCGCTCCCGCTGCTGTCAGAGTCATTGCTGCTGCCATCGCTGCCGCAAACGCTTTTGTTCCGATACTTCTTTTCATAACTGTCTTCCCTTTCCTTCCTCATGCCATTTGGTCGGCATGGAACATTTCCTGCTGCGGAAAACGCCACATGCTGATTTTCCGGCATGCGGCCTGCTTTCCGGTTCATTATAATAATTTTACCCGCTTCTCATGTTATAATCGTGTTTGATCTGTGTTTTTTCTGTGTCCTGCCGCATTGTTTCCGAAGGGAAAAACCATGCGATTCCATCAAATGAGTGCGCAAACGCCCCGCCCGACTCGCTGCACGCATAACGAAAAAGGAGACCTGCCGAATTGACCGATCTCCTTCACCATTTCCAAATCAGATAAGCACTCTCGTTTTCTGCTTCTCTTCCGACCCGCTCTTTGAAGAAGCCTTTTTCTCTCTTACAATCTTATACAGCTCCTCCGCAGCCAGCCTCGTTTTTGCTACCACGTCACCGCCATCCTTTGGAAAACAATAATATTGAATTTTTTCATTTCCCACACTGATCATGTCACCGATCTCATACCAGCAGAAATCGGAATACAGACTGTAGGAAGACGTTGGCTTCTGATGATAATCCAGACGTCCGTCGCAGCCGGTCAGATGGAATCCTTCTGCGGAATGGGTCAGCCTGCCGCTTCCCACCCGGTAAACACACTTGGAATTAACCATGACACCGATATCCACCGGAACATCCAGGAAATAGGTTCCGTCCAGCAGCTCCTGCCGGACACAGGCGCGTTCCCAGCGATACCAGTCCGGAATATGGTCAAATTCCGTCCCACCTTCGCAGGCTTTCATAAAGCCATGTTCCGTCAGCTCATAGGTCTTGCCGCAGCTTCCGCAGGAAATCTTCGTTCCGGTTCCGGTCATTTTTCCTTCTGTTTTACAGTGCGGACATTTATACAGAACACGGTTCAGCCCCTCGGCCCGGAAAGATTCCTTCACAGAAATCCTGTTTTCCTGCTGCCAGCGGAAGTGATCAAAATTAAACTGCTCCTGGACAATTGCATTTAACTCATCTGCGCTCTTCGCCTTGATTTCTTCCGCAGAAAGAAGATATTCCATCTCCGCGGAAACCTTCACTTTGCGCAGTCTCAGTCCGTTATAAAGAGGATCACGGGTAAATGCGCCGTAAGTACGGATCATGACGACCGGCACACCCAGAATCTTCAGACACTTACCCAGACTGTCCGGCAGCGGTGTCGCTGTTCCGTCAAAGCTGTAGCTTGCTTCCGGATACATCAGAATCGAGCTTTTCAGCTCATTTACCGTGTATACCATGTCCTTCACCAGCGCCAGATCCGTCATGAATTTCTTTGTCGGGATGCAGCCGATCAGCCGCATCAGCCAGTTTTTTCCCACAAAACCGTCCAGTGTGCAGACGATGTGGAACTGACGCGGAAACAGAATCGTTGACGCGATTTTCAGATCGATAAAGCTGGAATGGTTCATCAGCACAAGGCAGGGCTGGTCGGCCGCCAGCTTTTCCATTCCGATTTTTTTCCAGGTAAACCTGGTCGCCCAGAGATCCACGGATGACAGAATCCGCAGCAGCAGGCGGAACACATAGTGCTGATGCCCGGGCTTTTTATGTACCGGCGGCTGCAGCGCCAGCACATCCTCATATTTCATTTCCAATGTCCTGATTTTCATACGTACCCCCATCACCATGTGATTTCGGTACCAACGTTTCCCCCATCTGCGGATTTTCGCCGCTTCCTGCCGTTTTCCACTAAAATCACATGCTTTCTACTGATTATCTTATCATAACTTAGCATTTCTGTGTAGCGGTACCATGAAAAAATCATGAATTTTACGTTAACATCGCCCCATCAGTCAAAACAGCATTCCAATCAGATAAACCACCAGTGCCGCAACCCATGCGATTGCACACTGACCAAACACAACGCCGATGGCCCATTTTCCGCCCAGCTCCCGCTTCACAGAGGAGATAGCTGCGACACATGGCGTGTACAGGAGACAGAACACAAGAAGCGCTGCTGCCGCCTGCGGCGAAATTGCAGCCAGCAGACTTTCTGTGCTTCCAAACAGGATAGACAAAGTGGAAACCACACTTTCCTTCGCCATGAATCCGGTAATCAGAGCGGTGGAAATCCGCCAGTCACCAAAGCCAAGCGGCGCAAAGACCGGGGCGATCAGACCTGCCGCAACGGCAAGAATGCTGTCCTGGGAATCCGTGACCATGTTCAGATGAAGGCTGAAGGTCTGCAGGAACCAGATGACGATGGTTGCAAGGAAAATCACGGTAAATGCCCGCTGGAGGAAATCCTTCGCCTTTTCCCAAAGAAGCTGCAGCACATTTTTCATTCCAGGCAGACGGTAGTTGGGCAGCTCCAGAACAAAGGGAACCGCTTCGCCGCGGAACGCGGTTTTTCGCGCGATCAGCGCCATCAGAATGCCGACTGCAATGCCGAGGAAATACAGACCGACCATGATCAGGCCGCCATGCTTCGGGAAAAAGGCAGCGGTGAAAAAGCCGTAAATCGGAACCTTGGCTGTGCAGCTCATGAACGGCGTCAGAAGAATCGTCATTTTCCGGTCACGTTCGGACGGCAGCGTTCTGGTCGCCATGACGCCGGGAACCGTACAGCCGAAACCGATCAGCATCGGCACAATGCTTCGGCCGGAAAGACCAATCTTTCGAAGAAGCTTATCCATCACAAAGGCAACGCGTGCCATGTAGCCGCTGTCTTCCAGAATTGACAGGAAGAAAAACAGAGTGATGATGACGGGCAGGAAGCTGAGAACACTTCCTACGCCATTAAAAATACCGTCAATGATCAGAGAGTGCAGCACTTCGTTGATTCCCCACGCGGTCATCGCGCCGTCTGCCGCTTCTGTCAGCCATTCAATTCCCATCTCGAGAATCGTCTGCAGCCATGCGCCGATCACATTGAAGGTCAGCCAGAACACAAGAGCCATGATTCCCGCAAAAGCCGGGATTGCCGTATATTTTCCGGTAAGAACGCGGTCGATTTTGCGGCTGCGCTCATGTTCTTTGCTCTCCTTCGGCTTCACGACAGCCCGGTCACAGAGTTTCTGAATGAACGCAAAACGCATGTCCGCAATGGCAGCTGCCCGGTCCAGTCCGCGCTCTTCTTCCATCTGCAGAATGATGTGCTCCATCATCTCTTTTTCATTGGAATCCAGCTTCAGGGCTTTTTCCACCAGTTCGTCGCCCTCCACCAGCTTTGATGCCGCAAATCGAACCGGGATCTGTGCCGCCTTCGCATGATCCTCGATCAGATGCATGACTGCATGCAGACAGCGGTGCACAGCACCACCATGGTCCTCTTCGCCGCAGAAATCCTGACGTCCCGGACTTTCCTGATACTGAGCCACATGGACCGCATGGCTGATCAGCTCACCGATTCCCTCGTTTTTGGCTGCAGAAATGGGAACCACAGGAATTCCAAGCATTGCCTCCAGCTCATTGATGCGCACCGAGCCGCCGTTTCCGCGCATCTCATCCATCATGTTCAGCGCAAGCACCATCGGCACATTCAGCTCCAGCAGCTGCATGGTCAGATAGAGGTTTCGCTCGATGTTGGTCGCATCGACAATGTTAATGATTCCACGCGGCTTATCCCGGAGAATGAATTCTCTTGTCACGATTTCTTCACTGCTGTACGGTGACATGGAATAAATGCCCGGAAGGTCAGTCACCAGCGTGTTCTGCTGTCCCCGGATCGGACCGCTCTTCTGGTCAACCGTCACACCAGGGAAGTTTCCTACATGCTGATTTGCTCCGGTCAGCTGATTGAACAGCGTTGTCTTTCCGCAGTTCTGGTTTCCCGCCAGCGCAAAGGTCAGCACAGTTCCCCGGGGCAGCGGATTTTCCCCTGCTTTTTCATGGAATTTTCCGCCTTCTCCGTAGCCCGGATGCTCTGCCTTGTGCGTCCGTTTCTCCGTCTCCTTCTTCTTTTCAGCGGTTTTCGCCGGTTCCACTGTAATCTTTTCCGCATCCGCAAGACGCAGTGTCAGCTCATATCCATGGATCCGCAGCTCCATCGGATCTCCCATCGGCGCATATTTCACCAGAGTCACTTCTGCCCCCGGTATCACGCCCATGTCAAGGAAATGCCTCCGAAGAGCGCCTTCTCCGCCAACTGCTGTGACAACTGCGCTTTCTCCAATTTCCAGTTCTTTTAACGTCATAGTCATGCCTCTTCTGTTTCTCCTTTGTAGGGAGCTGCCGCATGCATACGCGGCATCCTCACATCCATTATAGCAAGTACCGGCTGGTAAGAAAAGACTATTTTCCGGTTCATCGGAACATATTTATGGAAAAATCAGGTGCACGTCCTGTCTTTTTCTGATATACTTCTGATACAGGTTCTTCCTTTTGCATGTTCCTGCTTTTCTGTGTCCGTATCCTGGCACATGATTTTCTGTGTCCGCATCCTGCGCATGGTTTCCGTATCCACATCCTGCGCATGAACCAGTGTTTCACCTTACACCCGGGCATACGATTTTATTTAGAAAGTGAGTGTTTTCCATGGAACTATATGATCTGTTTCTTTTTGCCGGACAGTCCAACATGGCAGGACGCGGTATTACCTGTGAGCAGTTTCCGGAAGGAGCGCCGTCTCTGCTTCCCGGTGCAGGTGCCGAATTTCGTGCGATTTCGGATCCCACCCGTCTTTATCCAATCTGCGAACCCTTTGGTGTCAATGAAAACAATCCCCAGGGCATTTTCGAACCGGGCATGAAAACAGGTTCCATGGTAACTGCCTTTGTGAATTCATGTTTTCAGCAGACCAACGTTCCCATTCTTGGTGTCTCCGCCAGCAAAGGCGGCTCCGTGATCGAGCAGTGGCAGGGGGATCGTGATTTTCTTTCAGACGCCATTGACCGCGTGAAGCGGACGCTTTCCTGGTGCCGGGAGCAGGGAATCGAAATCCGTCACCGCTATGTGGTCTGGTGCCAGGGCGAATCCAACGGCGATCACGGCACCTCCGGTGCGGATTATAAAAAACTGTTCCACCATACCATGGCTCAGCTGTTTGCCATTGGTTTTGAACAGTGCTTCCTGGTGGTGATCGGTCAGTATAACGGTGACCGGGAGCTCTCCTATGAGGAAATCATCCGTGCACAGCGCGAACTCGGGGAAGGTGAGACACATGTTACTGTTATCTGTGATTCCTTCTGCACGATGAAAGAACGCGGACTGATGAAGGACGCATTTCATTATTATCAGGCGGCTTACAATGAAGTGGGTACCATTGCCGGAGAACAGGCCGGTATGTACATTAATTCTGCTGCGAAATAAGCTTTGTTCCCGGAAGGGTATTCCTGTCCTGCGCCGCGCTCGTATGATGAATATATAAACGCCCTCTTCCAACCCGCTGGTCGAGTAAATAAAAAATGCGCCCTTCCCCCGGACGCTGGTAACATCAGCTTTCGGGGGAAGAGGCGCAGGGATTTGTATTTCGATTGTTGGTCATTGGTATGACCATCTCTCCTGGGTTATCGTTTTGCATTCATTTGTGCAAAGACCTTCTGAGTTTTCTCCTTTTTTTGTCCTGCGGTACCGTGTGATTCTGTTTTTCCGTTTTTCCCGCAATCAGCTGTTCCGCTGCAGCAAACTGCCCACCCAACACGAACGACACCAGATCACAAAGAATATTCTCCTTGCTCTCGTAGAGGTACATAACCGAGCCGATGTTTACCTCAGCCTCCCTGACAATTACTCGGTCTATAACACGTTATAACATTTGTAGTATACTGTAATTCAGCTCCTGCGTCAATATACTTCTTTCAGAAATGATGAAATCTTCCTGCATACACCGAAGCAAAAAAAACAGCCAGACTGTCCACAGCATAACGCTGTGCAGACTATCTGGCTGAGAAGAATAAGGATAGCTTCATCCCTGGAAAATCACATTCCAGACAACAGTTTTTTTGCAATCTCACTTGTCTGTCGGGAAAAGAGCACATCATTTGTTCCGCCGCGATCTCCGATGGATTTTTTATAAAATTCCAAGACCGTCCAGAACAATTTTAATACCGATCAGGATCACGCCGCCGCAAAGCTCTGCTTTGGACTTGTACTTCGTGCCGAAAATGCTTCCGATCTTAACGCCGATCCCGGAACAGACAAAGGTGATGACACCAATGAAGCTGACTGCCGGAACGATGGAAACGTCCAGGAAAGCAAAGGTCACGCCGACTGCCAGCGCGTCGATGCTGGTTGCAACGGCAAGCAGAAACATGGATTTTGCCGTCATGGAATTGTCCAGCTTTTCTTCCTCGCCGAACGCTTCTTTAATCATGTTTCCGCCAATGAAGCAGAGAAGAACAAACGCGATCCAGTGTGCATATTTTGTGATATATTCGGTAAAGAAGCTGCCAAGGAGATATCCGATCAGAGGCATCAGCGCCTGAAAACCGCCAAACCACAGACCGGCGATGGCCATATGCTTCTTATTGATTTTTCCCAGTGAAAGTCCCTTACAGACAGACACCGCAAACGCGTCCATGGAAAGTCCGACTGCAAGCACAAAAAGTTCTCCAATTCCCATAATTTTCTCCCTTCGTTCTGACTCCACGAGGCATCGTGCAAATCCCGCTGCGCACAACTGCACATAACTGCACATCGCTGCACCAGGCAGGACGGTTTATGAACGTTCCTGCGGCGTAAAAAAAGACCCACGGGCAGTATTGGTTTCTACTGCCCATGAGTCTCACCATTTCAAATAATACCGGATGTTTCCATCATTGTGTCGATATTACTACACATCGCAATGTGCCGATTACTCCCTCGTGGAAATATTCATTCCTTCGCCAGTATATCACACTGACGGATTTTTTCAAGTTCTTTTTTTGCTCTTTTTCAAATTCTTTTAATTCCCCGATTTCTTTCTGTCCGTTTCCTGTTTTCCCGGCGAAAGCACCCTGCGCAGGGCATTTCCGCAGCGCTTATAGACAAGATAGGTAACCAGCGCTGTTACGCCATGTTTTACCAGATTGAACGGAAAGATGCTGAACAGCATCAGCGTCACCGTATCCGTAACCAGCGGATTGACTGCCGATCCCATTGCCACGATGGACTCCATGGACATTCCGTAAATTCTGGAATACATGGGGAAAGAAATCCATGCATTCAGAAAGACACAGACCACACTGACGAACAGAGTCGCCGCTGTCAGACCAATCACCGCGCCTTTTTTTGTATGATGAAAACGATAAATCAGTGCAGCCGGAAGCATGAAGCAGATGCTGGAAATTATGTTCATAAAATCACCGACAAAGGCAGTCTGCGTTCCCTGGGTCAGCAGCTTCAGCAGATTTTTCACCACGATCACACCGCATCCGCTGACCGGTCCAAGGAAGAATCCGGCAAACAGCGCCGGCAGCTCAGCAATGTCAAATTCCAGAAACGCCGGTGCAAACGGAAGCGGCACACGGATTGCCATCAGCACCGCCGACAACGCACCAAGCATGGCAATAAAGGCAATGGTTCGTACATCTTTTTGATTTTTCATTTTGGTCTCCTGTTCTTTCGGGGGAGATATCCTGCAGAAATTCTCTTGTTCCGGCTTCGCCCACAGCAGCTCTCAGAATGAAAGGAAAGTCGCTGCCCGCGTAAATACAAAAACTCTGAGACGAACGGATCCCAGAGCATTTCTGCTATCTTCTTGCATCCGGACTATACCGTCGGTACCGGAATCTCACCGGTTCATGCCAAAAGGCTCGCGGACTGTACCGCCGGTGGGGAATTTCGCCCCGCCCTGAAGATTATTATATAGTCAGGCGATTTTCGCCTGCAGGTTCTATGATATAACAATTTGTGGTGCAATGCAATCCCTTTTTTCGGGAACCGCGTTTTTTCGGCAGATACAATTTCACGGCGACACACGTTCCCGGCAGATACACGTTCCCGGTAAATACATGTTCTCGGTAAATACCGTTTCCCGGCATGAAAATATCACTTGACATATACAGACTATTGTGATAGTCTGTCCTTAGACGATTACAGTAGTCCAGGAGGTATTTATCATTCTATGAAACTTTTTGACAGTGAACTGAAGCTGATGGAACTGATCTGGGAGCAGGAACCGGTTTCTGCAAAGGAACTTCACCAGCTTGCCACCAAAACCATTGGCTGGAACAAAAACACGACCTACACCATTTTGAAAAAACTGATTGAAAAGCAGGCAATCAACCGTTCCGATCCGAATTTTATCTGCACCTCTCTGATTAAAAAGGACGATGTCCGGCGGGAAGAAACACGCTCGCTGATCGACCGTCTGTATTCCGGTTCGAAAAAAGCCTTTTTCTCTGCCTTCTTTGCGGATGAAGAACTGACAAAAGAGGAACTGGCGGAGCTGAAGGAGATGATTGAACGCAAATGACTTTTCATCCGGATGAACTTTTCTACTGGTTCCTGAACATGAGCATCCTGGGAACGTTTTCCGGGCTGCTTATCCTTCTTCTTCGGCGAATTCGGCAGATTCCGCGCCGTGTAATCTATCTGCTCTGGCTGATTCCGGCAATCCGCTTTCTCTGTCCGGTCGGAATCGCCAGTCCGTTTAGCCTGATCGGGATGCTGGAATGGCTTCTGGCACTCATCCGTCCGCAGACCGACCCTCTGGTTCTGTCGGTTTCTCCGGATGCGTCCGCAGCGGAGCTGACCTACATGAATGTCATTCAGACGGCAAACTCCTATTTCCCGCTTCATCAGAAAAATGACCTGCTGGCCTCTGTCTTTCGGATTTCTTCCTTTGTCTGGCTTGCAGGTGCGCTTCTCTTTGCCGCTGCCTCCATCGTTCTGTACCTCCGGGGCAAACGTGAGATGGCCAAAAGCAGCCGCAGCCTATGGGATCCTGCTGTGTTCGCCAATCTGCCAGCCGGAATCCCAATCCGGTTGTCCAGTGATGCCGCTTCTGCCGCTGTATACGGCATTCTTCATCCGATCATTGTTATTCCTGACAAGACTGACCCGAATGAACTTCCATATCAGCTGAAACATGAACAGGTTCACATCCGGCGAAATGACAATTTCTGGCGCCTTCTTGCCGTTTTGATCTGCTGCCTTCACTGGTTCAATCCGCTGATCTGGCTCCTGCTGAAACGGATGATCGAGGACATGGAGCTATCCTGTGATCAGGCTGTCCTGCGCGAACTGAACGAGGAGCAGAGAAAAGAATATGCCCTGGCCATCCTGCACAGCGCATCCGACTCTTCTCTGTTTCCGTCCTCCTTCCGCAGCGGTTCTGCACAGGACCGGATCCGGAACATTCTTTCCTATAAAAGAGTCTCGCTCCTGTCGTTTCTTGTTTCTCTGCTGTTTTTATTCCTGATGTTCTGGTCTCTGCTTACCAACACTCAGCCACAGGGGAATCCCCCGGAAAGGAATCTTTATGAAAAATCTCTTATCGATCCTGATCGCACTTTTCCTCCTTCTGTTCTGCCATACTCCGATTTTGAAAACCGTTCCGGCAGATGAATTCGCCGTGGGAATCTACGCAACAGAAGACAGTCTTTCTTCCGTCGAACTTTTCGCAGACGGAACCTGTAACCTCTATCAGGCTTTCCTGTCATCCATTCCCCACGGTACATGGTCACTGAATCAGGATGTCCTGACTCTCACGTTCTTCGAAAACACAACCTACACGTTTCTTACTGACGGCAGCACGCTGATTTATCAGGGAAGTGAACCGGCATCCAAAATCATTGAAAAAAACACCGTTTTTTCCTATTCCGGACCGCCAACCAGGCAGAGTTCCCTTGATAACTCCTCCTCTGTCTCCGAGACAGCGGAATTTCCATCCATAACTTTTTTCGACGGCACCGAAGCAGCTGAATTTCCATCCATGACATTTTTCGACGGCACCGAAGCAGCCGGAAAAACCTATGTATTTACGGAAACATACACCATGATGATTCCAAAAGACGCGGATGAGATTTCCAGACTGTCCGCTCCAACCCTGAATCTGGACCCGGAAAACAGTTACTTCTCTTTCTCTTACGATCTGCTGTCTTCCTACTGGCCAACCGGCCCTTATGTGATTGAAGATAATGTGCTGACGGCGACCACCTACGATGGCAGATATCAGTATGTCTTTTCCATCATTGATGACAGCACACTGCAGTTCTGTCAGGAAGAATCCTCCAGTGTAAAATTAATCGATGAACGGCTTGGCGTTTCCATAACCGATGGGGCCACGTTCAAAAAGGTACTTTTTCCCCAGGTTATCCCCGAATAATTCGCTTCCGGCACACACAAAACATGTGCAGTTACACAATATGTGTGTGTCGGTTGATCTAATATAACTGTTTCCAGAAAACGAATTGACGTTCGATATAAAACCTGTTATAATATCGACAGATTCGACCCGAACATGTTCTGAAAACCGGATCCCGCTTCCCGTTTTTCGGAATCACCCGAAAAAAATCGCCTGCCGAATCCGCGAATGATCGCACAAAGCGTAAAATCTGCGAATCCTGCTGCATTTTACGAACTTCTACGAATGATAAAGACGTGTAAGAGACGCTGTAAGCAATTACTGCGTCTTTTTTGTATTTATTTACTTAATACAAATTCCCCACACCTGCAGCCCAGCCAATCGCTGTTCTTTCAGGTGAGGGGAACGAGATCATTTTTATGAAAGCGTCAGAGCCATATCTCCATCCTTAATCCAGCCTTTTCTGCGCATCAGCTCAGAAACTGCAAGCGTTAACGCAGCCGGAAGGATGAAATGCATGATCAGGATCTGAAGGAAGGCCATCCAGCCTGCCATTCCGGCTTCTGTCATTGCGCCGTAGGCGGCAATCTGACCGACAAAGCCGGCGGAACCCATGCCGGAGCCAACCGGAGTGCTGACCATTTTGAGCACTGCCGCTGCGATTGGACCGAGAATCGCGCTGGATACAATTGCCGGAACCCAGATGATCGGTTTTCTTACAATGTTTGGAATCTGGAGCATTGAAGTACCAACGCCCTGTGCCACCAGTCCTCCGACTTTGTTTTCCCGGTAACTTGCCACTGCGAAGCCGACCATCTGACAGCAGCAGCCAACAGTAGCCGCGCCGGCAGCCAGTCCGGTCAGCCCCATGGAAATTCCAATGGCAGCTGAGCTGATCGGTAATGTCAGAATGATTCCCATCAGAACAGAAACGATCATTCCTCCCACAACCGGAGACTGTTCCACGTTGACGTTGACCAGATTGCCAAGCCATTTCATAAACACGGTGATGTAGGGACCTGCTGCCAGCCCTACTGCCGCACCGGCACAGATGGACACAAATGGTGTTACCAGAATGTCAACCTTTGTCTTTCCCGCAACCAGATGTCCCACTTCAATTGCTGCATACGCTGCAGCAAACGCACCAAGCGGTTCTCCCGGTGTGCCAAGCGTGATCACTTCCGGTGTGGCCGGAAATGCGCCGATTAAGCCCGCAACTGCTGCCGAAACAGTAACGAGAGGACCTTCCTTAAACTTACACGCGACACCGACACCGATTCCTGCTCCGGTCAGTGTTTTTGCGGCGTTGCTGATCGCGATCAGATACCCGCCGATTGTTCCGCCGATCAGCGTACCGATCTGGGTAATGATCGTACCGATAATCAGTGTGGAAAACAGACCAAGCGCCATTCCGCTCAGACCGTCAATAAATACCCGATTGAAAAGTTTCCTGATTTTTTCCATAACTTCCTCCTGCCATCTCATTCGCCGACTGTCTCCCTTCCAGGGTGACTATCTGGCAGACTGACAAATCTACCCTTTCTTTACGCAGGCAGCAGACTTTCTCTCCTGCATGTTCTCTGTCTTGTCAGCTGTCTTGTCAGTCAAGCGGCAGTGTATCACATTATGGCAATAAAATCAAGTACTTCTTTTTCTTTAATTCTTCTTCGATCTGATCCAGGATTGTTTCACTGTCCGCTTCCACGGTGTGATAGTGTTTTCCATTGGTCAGCACATTCAGCGGTCTGGCTGTTCCGCTGTTGATCTTTTCCATGAATTCCCTCACCTCGCGGCGGTTATCCAGCAAAAGGTCAACGGTAATCTGGCCGTAAATCTCATGGTCAACCACAACGTCAAGAAGCTTTCCGCCGTTATCCACAACGGTGTTCAGCTCCTCCTCCATTCCGGCATCATCATGAGAAACAAAATATGTCCGCCGGCATTTACTGCTCCTGTTTTCTGCGGAATACAGCAGATATCCTTTATTGGTCGAAATAATGTTCCGGTTGGATGCCCGCAGCAGAGCAATGTCCTGAACAACAACCTGACGGCTGACCTTCAGCTTCTGTGCAAGTTCGCTGCCTGATACCGGTACCGTTGACTGAGTCAGTAATTCGACCAGTAATTTTCGTCTTTCTTCACCCTCCATACGAAAGCTCCTTCTATCTTCTTAAATTAAGCCTGGCACATCTTTCTATGCAGGCAATACCGATTTCCTCTGGTATCATATCATGACTGATAAATGAGATGCAACTGTTTTCCTTCTGTTCTCTTTTGAAAACAGGCCAGAATTTTACTTCAGCTGCTGTAAAAGAAAACCATTTTACATACAAAAACAGGGAAACACTTCCATGCTTCCCTGCCAATCATACCTCGTTGTTACGCCAGCTGCAGTTCATACAGCTTTTTATAAATTCCATTCAGCTCCAGCAGTTCCTGGTGGGTACCGCTCTCACGGATTTTACCCTTATGCATCACAATAATTTTGTCTGCATGCTGGATCGTGGACAGACGATGGGCAACCATAATCGTGGTTCTTCCCTTCATCAGTTTCTCCAGGGCATCCTGAATCCACTGCTCCGTCTCTGTGTCAATGTTTGCTGTTGCCTCGTCCAGAATCAGGATGGTCGGATCATAGGCCAGCGTTCTTGCAAAGGAAAGCAGCTGTCTCTGTCCGGCAGAGAAGGTGGAACCGCGCTCCGAAACCTTTTCCTCATACTGATTGGGAAGACGCTCGATAAACCGTGCCGCGTTGACCTCCTGAGCCGCTTTCCGGATCTCCTCGTCGCTGATTTTCTCATCGCGAAGGCGAATGTTGCTTTTAATGTCTCCGGTAAAGATGAAGACATCCTGCTGCACCTGACCAATGCTCTCCCGGATCTGATCCCGGGTCATGTCCCTGATGTTCACTCCGTCGATTCGGATCTCACCCTTCTGCACGTCATAATACCGTCCGATCAGGTTCAGGATGGAAGATTTTCCGGCGCCGGTGGCGCCCACAAAAGCAACCTTCTGTCCCGGCTCAATGGTGAAGCTGACATCACGGAGAATGTAATCCTCGTCGTTATAGGCAAACCAGACATGATCGAACTCGATTTTTCCCCGGATTTCTGCCGGTCTGACCGGATTTTCCTTCTCCCGGATCAGCGGCTTTACGTCCAGCAGCGTGAAAATCTTCTCTGCGGAAGCGACTGCGGACTGAAGGGTGGTAAACTGCTCTGCCAGTTCCTGAATCGGCTGGAAAAAGGAGTTAATATACTGAACAAAAATGTACAGGGTTCCAAGGGAAATTGTTCCCTCCAGCACACCGGCGCTTCCGTTGGCAAGAATGATCACCAGCGCAATCACGGAGATCAGATAAATTGCCGGACGGAAGGTGGCAAACACAGTGATCTCACGGAAATTTGCCCGGTACAGTTCCTGGCTTTTGCTGCAGAATTCCTGATGCTTCTCTGCCTCCCGGTTAAAAATCTGGATTACCTTCATACCGGAAATGTTTTCCGACAGGAAAGTATTCAAGGCTGTCAGCTTCGTTCTTGCCAGCTGATACATCTTTCTGGAAATGGTTCGAAAAACAATGGTCAGAACGACAACCACAGGAACCAGCACAAAGGAAAGCAGCGCCATTTTCACATCAAGATAAAGCATCACCGCCGCCAGTCCCGCGATTTTCACCACGTTCTTGAACAGCTTGACCAGAATGTTGGTATACAGATCGTTCACGGATTCCACGTCATTGGTAACACGTGTCACGATCTTTCCCACTGGCGTCAGGTCAAAGAAGCGCATGGAAAGACTCTCAATGTGAGCAAAAATCTGATTGCGCATCTCATAAATAATCTTCTGACCGGTTTCCTGCAGAATCAGGTACTGACTCCGGTTGCAGATAAACATGGCAATCAGCACCACCACATAAAGTCCAGCCGCCTTCAGAACGCCGGTAAACCGCTCCGTCACCATCTCTCCTGCTTCATAATCGCCGGTAATGAACAGGTCAATGGCGTCACCGATCAGAATCGGCTTGTACAGCTCCAGCGCCGTAATAATCAGCACCAGAACAAAGCAGACAGCCATGCTTTTCCAATATGGCTTCACATAGGAAAGCATGCGCAGAATAGCATTTCCCTCATAGCTGATTTCGTTTTCCGCATCGTGTCTGTGTGAAAACAAACTCATTCCTGCTCGCCTCCTTCCCTGCTCAGCTGTTTTTCAAGCTGCTGTTTTTCAAACATGCTCCGGTAGATTCCGCCCAGAGCCATCAGTTCTTCGTGGGTTCCATATTCCGCCGCGCGTCCTTCATCCAGCACCAGGATGTGATCCGCGTCCTGAATCGTGGAAATGCGGTGAGCAATGATGATCGTTGTCTTTCCCCCGCGGTTTCTGTGAAGATTCTGCAGAATCTGCTCCTCCGTGTCCGTATCCACCGCAGACAGCGCATCGTCCAGAATCAGAATCGGGGAATCTTTCAGCAGCGCACGGGCAATGGAGCTTCTCTGCTTCTGTCCGCCGGACAGAGTCACACCACGCTCACCGACCATGGTTTCATATTGATCCGGGAAATCCATGATGTTGTCATGAATGCAGGCATCCATTGCCGCCTGCCGGATCGCCTTCTGATCCTTCTTCGTTATTCCAAACGCGATGTTGTTCTCCAGTGTATCGGAAAACAGGAAATTGTCCTGCGGCACATAGGCAATGTCCCGTCTGAGCACCTCCAGCGGAATCTCGCAAAGCGGATGACCGTCAATGCGGATCATGTCTGACTGGGTGTTATAGAGACGAAGAAGCAGATTTGCCATGGTCGTCTTTCCGCTTCCGGTACGCCCAAGGATTGCCAGCGTTTTTCCCTTTTCCACATGAACGCTGATATCATCCAGGACTGTGACCTGTTCCTGCCCCGGATAGGAAAAGGTCAGCCGCTCGATGTCAATCGCACCTTCCAGCTTCTCAATGGGCTTCACCCGGTCTTCATTGATGATTTCCGGCTTCTCTTCCATGATTGCAAGAATTCGTCTGGCAGAAGCAAGTCCCTGAGAAAAGAAAGTAATGCATTCCCCGGCAGCCATCATCGGCCACACCAGCATCGTGATATACTGATTAAACGCCACAAACTGTCCCACCGTGATTTCGCCGACGATTGCCAGATATCCGCCATAAATCAGTGTCAGAAGACTGCTGACACCGATGACCAGATCCAGCAGCGGCATGAACAGAGCCTGTACCCGTACCACGCCCAGATTCTTCTCCTTATTAAAGGCATTGGTCTTTGCAAACGCTGCCAGCTCCCTGCGCTCCTGAACAAATGCCTTGATCACGCGAATACCGGAAACTGCTTCCTGCACCTGATCCGTCAATCCGGAAAAAGCCGCCTGTTTTTCCAGAAACCGCTTGTGCATCACCTTTCCGTAGGCATAGTCACCGATGATGATCAGCAGCATGGGAATCACTGCCAGCACAGTCAGCTTCACGTTGACGTACCGCATCATCTTGTACAGAACCAGAATCAGCATCACAGACGCGTCAAACGCCGTAATGACCGTGTGTCCCATCAGCATACGCACCGAATTCAGGTCATTGGTAAAATGAGCCATCAGATCACCGGTTTTGTGTTCATTGAAGTATCGCATGGACAGCTTTTCCAGATGACCGAACATGTCATTGCGGATGTCACGCTCGATGGCTCTTGACGGTCCGATGATGAAAAAGCGCCAGCCCATGCGGCCAAGAGTGATGATCACACCATAGAGCAGAATCATCCGGACAATCTCCATGACTCCGTCAAAATCAATGGTTCCTTCTTTTAATCCATCGGTGATGTTACCGGTGAATTCCGGTATGTAGACATTGAAATAATCCACCGCAAGAAGAGCTCCGATTCCCAGTAAATAGAGGAACAGGTAGCGCTTCACATAGCGGCTCAGAAACTTCAGTTCCTTCATTATGCTTTCCTCCCGATTTTCTGCCTGTTCTCTCACCGGAGGCTTCCGCTTGATCTGCATTGGATTCTCAGATTTCCTTTTGCATTCCGGTTTCGACAGGCAGTGTTTTATCATCATATCATAGATTTTCGCAGAATGAAATGGACTTTTATATTTCTTATTCTCTTTATCGTCTTCTCTGGAAGCATCGCAAACAGCAGTAATGATCCCTGAATTCATAATCAAAAGAATCATCGGCATTACTGAAACTTATTCGACAGGTATTGATTATATTACCAACGCCGCAATCGATCCAATATAATCCTTTAATATCTTTGGCGATCCGGTCCACATCTTTGCCATTATGGTCAGCTGGTTTGCTCCGGAAAACATAAAATCCACAACTTCTTCTGCTTCGGAAATAACAAAGCATGCATTATGAATTTTCAGCATAAACGAAATTCCAGGAAATCGGATTCCTTATGAAAACGCCTTACGCGTTCTTTCTGATTAAAGCAACGAATTCTGTATCTCGAAAGTTAATCGGTATCATCATTTACACACTTCAAGTAATGTCTCATATGGTACAAAAATTCTTCCTGCATAATACTCACAATTTTTTCCTTTCCTGTTCCGACAGGAAACAAATCCATGTCCCGGATATTTATAAAATATCTTATCCAACTCATATTGATGCAATTGGTACATATCTTCGGTTATATACACATTCACACTCGTCTTTTCCAGTAAAACGTTCAGCTCATTTTCATCGTTCAAATAGAATTGTAATATGCTTCCCTCCTCATAGCCAGGAACACTGCACTTCGCATCCGGAAATATGGTATATAAATATTCTGCTTTCGTCTTATACAGCGACACGACTGCTCTTTGGCGACCACTCTTGTCACAGATGGGAAAATGCTTCGGATTCACCGCTCCCTTTATCCCAATTCCAGTAATCAGCGAATAGGAGATTGATTTCCACTTCCATGGCAGCCGGCGTACCATAATTGTTTCTACTTCCCATTGATGCTTCTTTTTCCTTTGCCAGCAGCAATGGGCAAATAATAATGCTGCCGGAAAGATAACACTCCCTAATAAGATACATACACCTTCCATAATACCTGGATCCTGATTGTAAGCAAATAAAATTCTATTTATTCCCATGTTCACGCTCCGAACTATTTCTTTCGTTTTTATCAATTCAATAGATTCCGGCATCGAATACTTTCTATCGTCTTCCATTTCCAAATAATACGCACGCCATTAGCAAAACCTATCGCAGCAACTGTGCACCAGAAATCAACAGATACTCCGGCGTTTTTCCCGCATACCATTCTTCAAAATAATAAGCAATTCCATTACCCATATACAGAAAGCTATTATTCCTTTGTCGGGCAGTTTCAAGCCCCCGCCGCAAATCAATCTCACCGCTATATCTCCAGGTCAAAAGATATCCTGCATTTCCCCCGCCATTTCTCTTTACCCTATCCATTATTTTTTCATTCGTTTCACCATTTAATTCTACAAACAGCGATCGGTTCAAATATTCTCCATAGCAAAATCTTCCTATTCCTGAACTTCTTTTTCTTGGTGTACTTAATTCCCAGTAGGTCCGTTCTCGTTTTGATTTAAGAATAAAATAATTCACCATTTCTTTTTCAATATCCAAATTCATATCGCATGTTCTTCCTTTTTGATTTTCAGAATCAACCTATTAACAATTGCTATTCGTACTCAAATCGTGCTACAGTGCACTTATCGCAATCAAAAACCATTTCAAAACGAAATCTTTTTTATTTCATTGATGCAACACAAATTCTTTTTCTGAATCTTTCACATCCGGATAATCTCACTCGTTTTTCTAAGCAATCTCATCGCAGCATCTCTTACACTGACTGCCGTTTCATTTTGATAAACCTTCTCTATTTCCATTCGAATTCTTTCACAATTGTCCGGATCAAGAAATTCATTTAATGTACTAATTGCGCTGTGCCGTACATGATAGTCCTCACTATATAAACAGGAAAAAATATTATTGATACATTCTCGATTGCCTAATCGATATTGTGCATAATACCAGCAAAGCGGAATCCAGTCATTTCCGTCATGTATCATGCTTTTTTCAATGAATTCCAGATTTTCTGCCTCTCTCTTTTCCTGCAATTTACCTGTTACATCAGCCCATGATAAAATTGCATATCCCTTTGCCAGTTCATTTTTTTCCGTAAATATCTTCTTCTGCAAAAATAAAGCCACTTCTGCAAAGGCAAATGCGCTAAGTGAATCATAAGCCTCCACTCTGACAAAATAATTTTTATCATTTGCTAAAAATAGCAGAATTTGCTTTGCCCTCTCATTAACAAATTGAAATAATATTGATGCAGTCTCACTTCGGACAAATGTGTCACGATCTGTTGAAAAGCGTTCCAGCCATGCATATTGCTCATCTGTCAGTTCATCCTTTTCCGCAAAACCGTATATCTTTTTCAGTTTTTCCTTAACCTTCATCCTTTCACCTTTTGTTTGTCTGTTTGAAGAATATAACGTAAATATCGATACAGGAATGCACTTTGCATACCATTCCTGATTCTCATGGTTTAAGTGCTAATACATTTCCCTTTGCCAAATTTCATTCCTTCTATGGTATCTGTCTCAATGATTCCTTTTAAATATCCCCTGCTGTATTCAATTGCACTCTCTTCTTCAATATGTAATCCCTCGGCTCCCCACAATGGATAATCGCTCATATATGCTCTTGGCAGATTATGCAGTCCTTTCAACAAAAGAGAGAGCATTTCTTTATATCCCTTCGGGCGTTGCTGAATTAACCGTTTACTTCTGCCAATAATTTCAAACATTAGACTATTAATTCTGGGATAATTTATCTTACCATTTCTTACATATACCATATTCCATTCATAATCTGATACTGACAAATGTCTGAGTACCTTGTTATCCTTAACGTTATTGATCATTTTTTCGAGCTCATATCCGTATAAATCTTTGTCAGATTCCAACATGTAAATTAGCCGCTCGATTGTTTCCAGACTATTGAGCAACTGTTTCAGTCGTCCCGGTGCCAGGAAAATTCGATTCCATCTTAACGACTTCTCATATCTAGCTATCTGGTATATAAAAGCACCTATTATTTCCTCTTTGCTAAATTCGTGAAAAAATTTTTCGCTCATTTTGAACTCTTTCCAATCGCATAAGTATCCCAGGGCTCATCTTTCTTAATTTTTTCAAGATACAAGAACGCTTTCTCTGTTTTAGAAATAATCTCACCGATGGCAGTTCGACAAGTTTTGCTCGCTTTATCAACTGAGAGCAATACCCCCCATAATAAAATCAATAACCATAAGTCCTGGAGAACTTCTTCTTTTCATAAATTTTATGTACAATACATGCACATGTAGCTACACTTAGTGTGATTACCATAATAACAATTGTACGATCATTCACATCATAAAGAATCTTTTCCTCTCCATTCTCTTCGATCAGAACCAGTTGCGTCTGACTTGTACCGATCCAATTCAGGATTCCCATTTCACTCCTTATAACATACTCTCGGTTTCCAACAGCAATGCATGTACGATCATAGAGCTGGTACCAATAGTTACGACTTTGCAACGTATTATTAATCTTTTTTACCGATATGATTTTTCCTGATAAATCAAACACAATAGCAACCTGGTATTCTCCGGAATACAATGCAATGCCATCGTTCACCCATTCAATTTCGAACTCTCCACGCAGATGAATTTGATATTGCCATAAAAAGCTCCCATCTGAATCATAGAGCATGATTCTTTTGTTTAATTTTCGATAACATCCAATTAAAATAATCCCATCCTCGCTCACATCAAAGCAATCAATCGGCTCTTTGATCTCTTCTTCCGGTTCCTCCAGATATTTCGTGATTTCCAGGCTGTTTTCATACTCCATTTGCTCTTCCATGGTCATTTCCTGTAATGAAAATCCTGTTTTATCTACGGATTCTCCCATATCATATAAATCTGAAAACATAATATTTATTCCTATTAACATAGCAATCACTGCCTTCATTCTCATCGCTCCTTCTTCCTCAAATTTTTACCTGCCATGATCACCAACGAAAATATTAATTATTATCCATGCTATCATAGATACCACTGGTTCTCCAACACTGTTGGAGAACCAGATTATTCAGTCAGTTATTAATACTTTAAACTATCATGAAAAATTTCAACTAATTCTTCTCCCCATGCTTTCCAATCAAAATTTATATTAAAATCTGCACCTACCATATAGTATAATCCCCAACCTAATCCGGCATTTGAGCCAAAACTTTTCATTGGCTCATTTGCTGGACACTGTAATCGTTCCTGTACACTGGCAAAAACACCACATTCACAATTTGGAGCCGAAAATGAATGTTCAATTCCTACCATATTAGAAAAACCTATTCTATCATTTATTATGCTCGTATCTACACCAACTGATGCGGTACTAACAATATCAACCCCTTTGCTTGAACAAATAATTGCTTCTCTTATTTTCAGCCCGGCATCTACAGATAAATCCTTACCCGTAATGTCTTTTGATATTTCCATACCATATCCATAACCCACACCAATTTCTAATTCTAATGCGTTTAGTGGTGACATCAATATTCTTCCAAATATGTCCACAGTATGTTTCGCTCTTCGTTCTAATTCCTTTCCAAACTCTTCCAGCCATTCCGGCCAATTACCCGAACTGTCTGTTCGATTTACCGGATTATCAAAGCAGTATGCATACAAGTTATATCCCTGCATAGCACCACCTATACTTGAAACAATTCGATCCACATTCAAGAATCGTCCTACTTCCGGATCATAATACCTGCTTCCCATATAATATAATCCACTCTCCGCATCCCACACATACCCACGGTAACGAAGCGGATTCAGCGATCCAATCCCATCCGCATCACTGCCAGATGTCGAGATCGGCTTGCCCCAGCTGTCATACACATAGGATACCACAAGATTGTTACTCTTGTCAACAAGTCCGGTCACATCTCCCTGGCCATTGAACAGGTAATAGTAATCCACACCATTGACTCTCATCAGGAACGGCGCTCCATCCGGATCGTATACGAACTGGACGGTCTGGTTTCCCTGTTTCATGCCGACAAGCTTTCCACCGTTCAGGTAATACCGGGTTGTCACTCCGCTTGCCGCCACCGTCTTGCGGACGCGGTTTCCCTCACTGTCATACCCAAACGCTGCCAGCGTGCTTCCATCCGCGTTGCTGATCTTCGAAAGTCTCCTTCCCTTCTCCCAGGTCAGTCCCTTTCCCTTCCAGCTCAGCGGGTTGCCCATGTCATCGTAGGTGATGGCCTGGCTGTTGTAGCTGACCAGCTGGTCCTTCCAGCCGGCACTTCGGTAGGTATAGGGGTACTCTGCAACAGCCGTCTTTCCGCTCAGGGAACCTGTGGTGTAGGCATATTCGCTCCTCATTGTCAGGTTTCCGCCAAGGTCGTAGGTGTAACAGATGGTCTTGTCCAGCACCTGGTTATTCTCACGGATCAGCTGATTCAGGCTGTCGTACTGATAATAGATGACCTTCGTGGTTTCCCCGTCCTTATGGCTCAGCGTCACGATGTTTCCGGCTTCATCATACTTGTACCAGTACCAGCCGCCATCCACCGTATAGTAGCGGGGCAGCAGATGGGTCGTTCCACTGGCCGCATTGCTTTCATACTGGTAGCCATGATAGCGGTACGCGCCGTCGTTTAAATGCAGGTATACCAGACGTTTCCTTCCAAGGCTGTCATACTGGATGGACTGGCGTTTGTTCCCGTCCACTTCCATTCCATAGAGCAGCCCAGGCTTCTGCTGCGCTTCCGGATCCCCATACAGATACTTCGTTTTTACTTTTGCGGAATCCAGCTTCTGCACAAGGCTGCTGACGCGGTTCCTGTCATCATAGCCGATCTCCAGCTCCTGCCCATGGCTGGTCCGCTGGCTCACCAGGCGGCCGGTCATGTCATAGCCATACTCACAGGTGATCCCTTCCGCTGTGTCTGTCTTCTTCATCAGCAGACCGGAATCATCGTATTCACAGGAGCTGATCGTTGTTCCATTCCATTTCTGCCCCACAAGACGGTTCTGCCTGTCAAAAACATTGGTCAGGACCTCCCCATTGGCATAGGTAACGGTCTGCAGCGGGCCGTTGCCGGGCAGATAGCCATAGTTCTCCATCTCTGTTCCGGCGACCGTCACTTGTGTCCTTCTGCCGAGGTCATCATACACAAACTGATACTCCGTTCCATTATGGAGGATGCTCTTCAACCGGTCACCACCGTCATAGGTATACACAACACTCCGTTCCTCCCCACCGACTGATGCCGTCACCTTCAGCAGACGGTCCGTATTCCCGTCATAGGTATAGGCAGTCGTGTTTCCCCTCGGGTCTGTCACGGATGTCAGGAGGCGGTTGTCGGCATCATAGGTATTCGTTGTGACGCAGCCCCTTGCATCCGTCACGGTCTGCACGTTCCTTCCATCCTCCGAATAGGTCATGGAGGATTCGATCCATGCGCTTGCGCTCTCCAGGACAAAACGCTTATTGTCTGCCGGTTCGCTTCCATCCGAACCGGTCCCGATCACGTCCGTTCCCTCTTCATAGCTGCCATGCATGAGGTCAAACTGCAGGCCTTCCTTGTTCTGGATCACATAGGTTCCGTCCCCCTGGGAAATGATCTGGAATTTCCTGCTGTCTGCTGCGCTGATATCCTGCAGGGTTACCCGGTAATAGCCGTCACTTCCAACGGTACTGATATCCAGGCAGCGATCTGTGGCATGCATCGGGCTCAGATAGCAGTAACCGCTCTCATCGGAGCTGATCTGGCGGAACTGCTGTGCCCTGCTGTCCTGCCGGTACTGCTGCACCAGCCTGGTTCCAACTGCGGTCTCCCCGTTCTCCAGCCCGAGGTACTGGCCGCTGTGGCGGGCACGGAACCGGTAAATGCTGCCCATGGACAGGGATTCGTCTGCCGGCTCAAAATACCACACCAGCGACGCGTTGCTCTCATCCGACGCGTCATCCGTCTGGACATTCCCGAAGTTGTCCAGGGAATTGTCCGCCACATGGAGGCCGCGCACATCATTGGAGCATTTGGCAAGGATCAGGTATCCGCCGCCTTCCACCGGCTTTAAGCGGAACTTCTGCGCCTGTGTGCCGTCATCGTCATACAGCTGCACATTGGTGCCGTCGGCATCCGCGCCATTTGCCACATCCAGCGCCCTGGTCGCAGTACCGGACTGGACGATGAACTTCACATAGCCGTCCCCGGCGTCCTCCACCTTCCACTGCTGGTCAGCGGAACCGTTGTACTCATACTGGTGGATGTTGGAACCGGTCACGTCCCCCTGGCGGGTATCCAGGTACTTGCCGGAACGCTTCTGGCGGATGAAATAGGTCCTGCCAACCGTCACCGCCGTGGAATACCAGTCGCCCTGGATCACGGCAGAGGTCGGAAGCCCCTGTTCGTTGTAGGTGTAGCTGTAGCGTACTCCTTCCGTGCTCTTTGCGGAAAGCAGGCGCTTTTTCCCATCATAGGTATACTCGAACGCGGTACCGTCCATCTGCGCCATTCGGGACAGCAGGTTGTCCTGGCCGTAGTGGAAGCTGTCCTTCTGCCGGGACTGCTTCGCCGTGTTCAGGTTGCCCTGGCTGTCGTAGGTATAGCTGGGGCCATTGTCCTTCATCAGCTGGATGTCCGTGAAATAAGCCGCGTTCATCTGGTTCGAATAGAACACATAGAAGTGGATCGCGTTGTAGGTACGTGTGGTCACGGAGTTTTCGTCATCGGTGGAGACGATACCGCTGACATACTGCCAGCCCTCCCCATATGCGTCACAGTCGATCAGCTCCCACTTGGGATCGCCGCTGTCATA
>JAFUPV010000018.1 GCA_017472605.1 Lachnospiraceae bacterium | reverse complement strand
TAGTACAATACGAGTACGAAGTATTGTAAGCGTGGGTTGTTTTACAGAAGGAGGATTTAATGAAGCAACCGTACAATACCGCACTATATTACAGATTAAGCCGTGATGATGAAAATTTTGGTGACAGTGTCAGCATCGAAAGCACTTTCGGAACAGCATAATCATTAATGGCGCTGGGAACAAGGTTATCATCCCAAAGTTTTCCCAGAACACGCTTGTAGAAAAATACAAGTGCTCCATTTTTGTTGTTGAGAGTGGAAGCTTTATCTCCTTTATTTTTGAGATACAAAAGGAAATCTCTTGCATCTTCACAAGTGAGATCGTCAGGGTGTTTATTGATAAATTTCAGAAAATCGCTGACATTATTTTTGTAGGTTCGAATAGTGCCGGGCTTCAGATTTCTAAGCTTGCCAACATCTTCGATTTTGTTAAGATAAGTTTCGTACATAAAATAACCTCCATGAAATAAAAAATAGTAACAGTAAAGATAGAAACTACCCATCACGGAGGTGCATTTGCAAAATAAAACCGCTTGTGAAAGCAGCCTGAAGGTGGTATTATTTTCATAGGAAGTTGTCGGGACTAAGCCCGTTTGTGAAGTTTGTTATTGGTGGTACTTTAACAATACTATCTTGGGACAATCCTGTCACTGCCTATTTTTGAAGGAATAGAAAAACTGCGCTACAGCCTTGGCAGGCCATCGCGCAGCGATTTTGTTCAATTTCAGTTTGGCAATAAGATCGCGGTCGGAATATACCGCTAATGAATGACTCCATGGACGCATGTTATAAATGGGAGGAAAACAAATCATGGGAGAAAAGAAAGTATTAGCATATGTCGTGGGTGATTCGATTGTCACCGAGGAGCAGGCAAGAATCCTGACCCACATTCATGTCGCATTTGGCCATATTACGATGGAGGGAGAACTTCTTTCCAACAATCATCCGTTTAAGGCGCAGATGGAGCAGCTGCGTCAGTGGAATCCGGAGCTGAAGATATTGCTGTCGATCGTCCCGCGGGTGCCGGATGCGTTTACGGTGGTAAGCGCGTCAGAAGAGCTGCGTGCCAATGTGACGAAATCCTGCAGGAGGCTGGTAGAGGAAGAGGGATTTGACGGTGTTGATTTTGACTGGGAATATCCCTGTGTGCCGTCCAATAATGTAAATTGCTGTCCGGATGACAGGCATAATTTTACGCTGCTGTGCCGGGCCGCAAGAAAGGGACTGGATGAAGCTGGCGGAGGACTTCTTTCCATCGCTGCCGGAGCAGACATTTATTACATCGAAAGCGTAGAACCGAAGCCGCTGGCAGAAGTCCTGGACTATGTCTGCCTGATGACCTATGATCTCAAGTGCGGATTCCATGCGCTGACCGGACATCATACCGCGCTCTATTCCTCCACCGGAGACATTTTCCGAAACAGCTGCGATCAGGCGCTGCGTCTGTTTGAGGGGGCCGGTTTCCCGAAGGACAAATTGCTGATGGGAGCGGCATTCTACTCCAGACAATGGAAGGAAGTGCGGGATCGTTGCCATGGATTCTTGCAGTATACAAAGTCCGGCGGCGGTTATGGTCCGGAATATCATGAACTGGCGGCAGACTATATTGATAAAAACGGGTATGTGCGGTACTGGGACGATGAGGCAAAGGCACCGTATCTGTTTAACGGTTCTACTTTTATCAGCTATGATGATGAGACTTCCATTGCATGTAAGTGTGCATATGTAAACAGAGAAGAAATCGGCGGAATCTTTTACTGGAACCACAGCAACGACCGGTCGGGGGCGTTGCTGAAGGCAATCGGGAACGGAATGAAATAAGAAGAACATGCCGGTGACATACCAGGGAAGAAAATTTATCTTACAGACCTTGTGATTTACTCAATCATGTCTGCTCAGAAAATTAACAGCTTCCTCGTAGGTGAAGGAAAAAGAATTCATCAGAAAATGAATGATTTCTTCGTCGCTCTTATTCTGCGATTTTAAAAAAGATGTCATGTTGGCAGCAGCTGTGTTCAGGGTTTGTCTAACTCCGTTTTCAAAACCGATGCTTTCTCCCTGCTCAAATCCAGCGTGATAGCTGCCATTGAAAAAAATAGAAAATATGTGTATACTGATGAAAGCAGCCTTGAAATGCGGAATCTTCAATTCCGCGTTTCCTTGAAAAAAAGGAAAATGACAAGAATCAGCTGCCGGACAAAAGAAGAAAGGCGCTGCAGATGATATGGGGAGAAGAAACATGAACATTTTAAAAGACAACAGCAACTATCGCATTCAGGGAAGATATGTTATCCAGGATGATGTGCTTTACCTTGCCTATTCCGCATCCTATATTGAGTTTCGATTCTGCGGAAGAAAGGTAACGGCAGACCTGATCAGCGACCGGATTCCGGAGGGGGAGGAATTCAAAGCATGGGCCGCTGTTTTCATCAACGGTGCAGAGACGCCGTCCGGCCGTTTCTTCCTGGAACAGGGATGCCATACCTATGTACTTTTTGAAAGTGATGAGGAGCAGGAAATCGAACTGCGTCTGATGAAGTATTCGGAGGCGGCATTCGCTTCCTTTGGTGTGAAATCCATCGACGTGGAAGGAAGCGGCGTGTTTGCGGTGCCGGAAACGAAGAAACCGCTGATTGAATTTGTCGGCGACTCCATTACCTGCGGTTACGGCATTGAGGGAATTGCGGAAAAGGATGTGTTCACGACTGCCCAGGAAAATCCGTGGGAAGCTTATGCATGCAGAACGGCGCGGCTTCTGGACATGGATTTCACCCTGATCAGCTGGAGCGGAAACGGAATCATTTCTCACTGGGTTCCGGATACGGTCAACACACCAAGAAACGATGAGCCGCTGATGCCGCAGCTTTATCCATACAGCGCGCTGACACTGGAACAGAGACTTGGGAAAGAGACCGGGACTCTGTGGCAGCCGGAGAAAAAGCCGGATCTTGTTGTTGTGAACCTTGGTACCAATGACTGCAGCTATACCAGATGCATTTCCGAGCGAAACGATGTGTTTGAAGTGGAATACCGCAGATTCATTTCCGGTATCCGGGAAGCGAACCCTGACGCAAAACTGATCTGCATGTTTGGCATGATGGATCAGAGACTGACGGATCAGATCCGTTGTGCAGTGGAAATGCTGGCAGCAGAAGGTGATGAAAAGCTCTTTTTCTTCCATGTGCCGCTGCAGGATCCGGCTGATGGAATGGGAACCGATTTTCATCCGAGTCCGGTGACTCATCAAAAGGATGCGAAGCTGCTGGCCGAATTCATTAAGGAGATTCTGTAATGGATGAAAGTGATGATCATCCGCCGTTGAATATGATGATTCGGTTTGCCGGAGAAACATGCCTGGAGACTATTGCTGATGAGCGGTAGTCTCTTTTTTTGTTGCCTGTACATCCGGGCAATCATGCCGGTGACATGATTAGTCGGATGTATGCGAGCAGTGAGTCGGGCGAAGGCGCTCGCAGGACAGAATGCGAGAACCGGATATCGGATGCATCAGATTTTCCAGGAGAAATATAGGAAAAACCTATAACCAGCCATAAAGAACAGGAATTGGACAACTGACCGGATTGGAAATATAATAGGTCACACAACAAAACATACTAAACAGATAGGAAATGTGGAATAAGGAGGAACATAGATATGAGTACAAAGAGAGAACTGGTATTAAAGGCATTTCATAATGAGGAGACCGAGCGAATCCCGGTCGGTTTCTGGTTCCATTTCCTTGAGGGCAGCGAGTTCAACGCAGGACTGAAGGATCCGGAGGTATTGGAAAAGAACCTTGCCGGACACAAAAAATTCCTGGAAGAATTCGATCCGGATTTTGTAAAGATCATGACAGACGGCTTCTTCTACCTGCCATTTGATTTTTCGTCGGTGAAAACCGTTCAGGATCTGAAAAACCTGAAGCCAATCCCGGCAGATCATCCGTTTTTTGAAAAAAATGTGGAGCTGGTTCGAAGGATCCGTGAGCTGGCAGGAGAAGACAGACTTCTTTTCTTTAATGCGTTCTCCCCGTTTAATCAGCTGTCAGGCGGACTTGCAAAGCCAGGACAGTTCCGCTCCGGTCTTGAGAAGCTGAAGGAGTTCCTGACGGAAGACGCGGCAGCAGTTGCGGCGGCACTGGACGTGATTGCGGACAGCATCATCGAACTGCTGAAGCTGGTAATCAAACCGGGACTTGCGGATGGACTTTATTTAAGCGTAAGCAATCCGAACCGTACCATTCCGGCACAGATCTACTCCACCTTCCTTTCACCGGCAGACAGGAAGATCCTCAAAGCGGCCAGGGAACTGGCACAGGACAACATCCTCCACATCTGCGGTTATGCCGGAAACAAAAATATCCTCTCTGTATACAGAGATTATGATGTATCCGTTGTCAACTGGGCGGTACATGCAGAGGAAACAAGCCTGAAGGACGGCAAAGCATATTTTGGAAACCGGGCGGTAATCGGCGGCTTCGACAATGTGAAGGAAGGACTTCTCTATTCCGGAACAAAAGAAGAAATCGAAGCCTATGTAGAGAAAATCGTTGCGGAGGCGGGAAAGAAGGGCGTGATCATCGGCGCTGACTGCACCGTTCCAAGTGATATTGACATCGAACGTCTCAGATGGGTCAGAGATAAAGCAGCTTCTTTATAATAGAAAGGGTAGGATCCTGACATGAAAAAATTCATCATTAAGCGGATTCTGATATCCATTCCGGTCTTCCTGGGAATTACACTTCTGGTTTACGTACTTGCCAGCTGTGCTCCAGGCAGTCCGGCGGAAATGCTGATGGGCGGCGAGGTCAATGATCTTTCGGAGATGACGCCTGAGAAATATGTGGAGGTAGAAGCGAAGCTGGGACTGGACCAGCCGGTCATCGTCCAATATGGAAAATGGCTCCTGCAGCTGCTCCAGGGAAACCTGGGAACCTCCTACCGAACGAAAGATGCGGTGCTGGAGATGATCATGAGCAGAATTGGATCCACCGTTCTTCTGACATTGTCGGCAACCTGCCTGTCTGCAGTGATTGCGATTGTTCTTGGAATTATGTCCGCATACAAACCCTACTCCCTGTGGGACTACATTTCATCCGCTTTTTCTTTCATCGGAGCAAGCATGCCAAACTTTTTCATCGGCATGCTTCTGATCTACTTCTTCGCTGTTAAGGTGAAGATTCTTCCCAGCAGCGGCATGTATGATTCCGCCAGGGACACCAGTCTTCCCAGTCTGCTGAAGCACATGATCCTTCCGATGACGACGCTGTGTTTCCAGCAGATCGGAAGCATCCTGCGCCAGACAAGAGGAAGCATGCTGGATGTTCTGGGCAGTGATTTCATCCGGACATCGCGAGCACAGGGCGTGGGAGAGGTACTGGTCGTTCTTCGCCACGGACTTCGCAACGCGCTGATCCCCATCCTGACAGTTCTGATGGGAATGCTCCCCTTCATCATCAGCGGCGCGGTAATCACAGAACAGATTTTTTCCTGGCCTGGTCTTGGAAGCCTGATGGTTCAGTCCATCAATTCCAGAGATTATCCGGTGATCATGGGAATGACCGTTTTCATTTCAGCAGTTGTACTTCTCAGCAACCTGCTTCTGGATGTCGCTTACGGAATCGCGGATCCGCGAATCCGCCACAGCCGCAATCGTTCCTGAGTGAGAAAATTCGGGAAAGGAGTAAATACAGCAAATGCAGATTGATACAGCCGCAGCTGCGGCAGAAACAAAGAAAGAAGAGAAAAAGCGTTCCTTCCTGCGGGATGTGGCGGAGCGTTTTGTCCAGCATAAGCTGGCAGTTGTCAGTGCAGTGCTTTTAGTGATCGAAGTGCTTCTGATCATTTTCCTGCCGATGATATTAAAGCTGGATCCAATTACCAGTGACTTCATGGCATTTGAGTCAGCACCGGGAAAAGGACACATTCTTGGAACCGATGATGTGGGCAGAGATGTGTTTGCCCGTCTTGTTTACGGCGGAAGAGTTTCCCTGTCCGTTGGTTTCTGTTCCTCCATCATCAGTCTTCTGATAGGAGTTCCGCTTGGACTGATTGCCGGCTATTACCGGGGCGCCGCAGAGATCATCATCCTTCGGGCGTCAGAAATTTTTTCGGCAATCCCATCCATGATCCTGATCCTGGTTGTGGTTTCCATCACCGGAACCTCCATTGTAACCCTGACCTGCGTCATGGGAGTCATGGGATGGACCGGATTTACCAAGATGATTTATGGAAGTGTTCTTTCCGCAAGGGAAAAGGAATATGTCGAGGCGGCGCGTGCCATTGGTGAGAAGGACCGGTCCATTCTGGTCCGATACATTCTTCCAAACACAGTAACGCCGATCCTGATTTCCTTTACCTTTCACATTGCCAGCGCCATCCTTCAGGAATCCGGATTAAGCTTTCTTGGTCTTGGCGTACAGCCGCCTCAGGCATCCTGGGGAAACATTCTCAACGGAGCACAGAGCATATCCGTTCTTACCTATCAGCCATGGCGCTGGATTCCGGCAGGCATTCTGCTTCTGATCACCGTATCTGCCATCAACTTTGTCGGAGACGGATTAAGAGACGCGCTGGATGTCAGCTATCACAGATAAATCGATAACAGAGCCGCAGGAACAGGCAATCCTCTGCGGTGATGAGATAAAGGAGGAGTTTTGATTATGAGAAAATTTGCAAAAACCGTATCTGCTGCAGTAGCAGCCGCAGCCCTTGTCCTTTCCTCACTGGCAGCTCCGTCTGCAGTAAGGGCAGAAGAGGAAGAAAAGACCGTTACTCTTGGCGTGTCAACCCTCTGGGAAACCTTTAATTTCATGGCAACAACAAGTACACCGACCCATGTGGTCATTGAAGAGATTTTTGATAAGCTGCTGATCGGAAACAACGATGGAAGCTACAGCCCGAGACTGGCAGACAGCTGGGAAATTGACGGAACGAAGGTCACCTTCCACCTCAATGAGGATGCCACATGGCATGATGGCGTGCCGGTTACTGCCGAGGATGTCGTTTATACATTCCAGGTAAAGACCAACAAGGAAGCAGGATGGCTGGCGGGAACATCCCCCTATGTGGAGGGAACCGACGATACCGGATATGAATTATCCGAGGATTCCATCGCAGTAACCGCTGTGGATGACCATACGGTTGAAATGACATTAAAGACAGAGCGTGATCCGGATCTGGTACTGACCAGTCTCAACAGCTTCATTCTTCCTGCTCATCTGCTGGCTGATATTCCGGATACGGAGCTGGCCGATGCAGACTTCTGGGATGCGCCGATTGGCTCCGGTCCATTCAAATTTGACAGCCAGATCGATGGTGAACGCGTTGAGTATACAGCAAATGAAGATTACTATCTTGGCGCGCCGGATTTCGACCGTCTGGTCATCCGTTTCATGGACGCTTCCACACTGGCTGCAGGTCTGTTAAACGGTGAAGTGGATATTACCAGCGATATTTCTCTTTCTGACCTGGACATCATCCAGGAAAGCGATGCCATCACTTTGGAATCCGTTACCTCCAACCAGTTCCAGACTCTGGTAATCAATCTGGAAGATGAGGCATTTACCACAAAGGTTCGTGAAGCCATTGACGCGGCAATCAACAAGCAGCTTCTTGTCGATCAGCTGCTGAAGGGCTATGGTGAACCGGCGATCACCGTTCTTCCAAGCACACATCCTTATTATAATGAAGAAATCACGGAACAGACCTATGATCCGGAGTATGCACGACAGCTTCTGGAAGAAGAGGGATGGGATTTTGACCGGGTGCTGAACCTGACTGTACCAAAGGGAAATCAGGCAAGAGAGCGTTCCGCAATCCTGATCCAGCAGAATCTGGCCGCAGTAGGCATTCAGACAGAAATCGTAACCTATGACTTTGCAACCGCTCTCCAGAACATGAGAGATAATAAATATGATCTGCTTCTGATGGGCGCAGCGGGAACTTATGATCCGGCAGGCGCAGGCGCTGTGGATTATTTCTCCCACACAACCGATCCAAAGTTTAAAGAACTGGGCGATGCCGGTAAGGCTGGTCTGAGCTTCGAAGAGAGAAAGCCGATTTATGATGAATACCAGCTGTATTTTGTACAGGAGCATCCGCTTGTAATGCTGTATTTCTCAGACCGTCTGGTTGCGTATAACAACAGAATTTCCAATCTGCCGATTTCGACGGTTGATTACTGGAACAATAAGCTTTCCTGGACCTGGAAAGTAGAAGAATAAGAGGGATGATCAATGAATGAAAGGCTTCTTGATGTCAAAAATTTAAAGATTTCATTTCAGAATAAAAAGGGAACGGTTCCTGTTGTGGATGGTGTGGATTTTCATATTGACAGACGGGAAATCATTGGAATCGTAGGAGAATCCGGCTGCGGAAAAAGTGTGACAGCCATGTCTCTTCTGCAGCTGAACGCGTCCAATACCGTGTATGGGGCAGACAGCCAGATCCTTTATGAAGGAGAAGACCTTCTGAAGAAAAGTCCGAAAGAACTCCGAGCAATCAGAGGAAAGGAAATTTCGGTGGTCTTTCAGGATTCCCTGACAGGACTGGATCCGGTACTTCCCCTTCGCAAGATCATGGTGGAAGCCATCCGTTCCCATCGGAATGTTTCAAAGAGAGAAGCCCTTCAGGAGAGCATTTCCATGCTGGCAAGCGTAGGAATTCCCGCGCCGGAGGTGAGAATCAATGAGTATGCCCACCAGCTGTCCGGAGGTATGAGACAGCGTGTCATGATTGCGCTGGCAATGCTCCATCATTCCCATCTGCTGATTGCCGATGAGCCGACAACGGCACTGGATGTGACCATTCAGGATCACATTCTGCAGCTGATCAAAACAGTCCGGGATGAGGCGGATATGTCGGTTCTGCTGATCACCCATGACATGGGCGTTGTGGCGGAAATGACGGATCGTGTTTATGTCATGTATGCCGGACATGTGGTGGAAACAGGAACGACAGCAGATATTTTTGAAGCGCCGCTGCATCCATATACAAAAGGATTGTTAAAATCCATTCCAAGGCTGGATCAGCCGGACAATGAGCGATTGTATTCGATTCCGGGAAGTGTGCCGCTTCCCGGAACCATCCGCCAGGGCTGCCGCTTCTGCAACCGCTGTCCCTATGCAACGGAAAAATGCAGACAGCAGGAACCGCCGGCATTCCGCTTCAGCGGAAAACAGGTAAAATGCTGGCAGTATGAATCGGTAATGGAGGAGTTCTTATGAGTCAGGAAACACCAATTTTACAGCTGGAAGATGTACATACTTCCTATGTGACAGAAAAAAGTATGCTTGGAAAACCGGTCAAAAAAGTCAGTGCCGTAAATGGTGTCAGCCTGACACTGGAGAAAGGCGACATGCTGGGAATCGTAGGAGAGTCCGGATGCGGAAAGTCCACGCTGGCAAGGACGGTTCTCAGACTGGTGGAGCCGGAATCCGGAACGATGATTTATAAGGGAACGGATCTGACCACTCTTGACCGGGAGCAGATGCGAAAGATGAGACAGAAGATGCAGATGGTGTTTCAGGATCCCTATGCTTCCTTAAATCCGAGAATGACGGTGCGGGAGATCATCGAATCGCCGCTGCGGGTGTTCCAGATTGGAACGCCGAAGGAGCGGCAGGAAAAGATCGACGAGATCATGGAGCTGACCGGCTTGAAAAAAGAATTTCAGAATCGTTATCCTCATGAATTTTCCGGCGGACAGAGACAGCGAATTGTGATTGCAAGGGCTTTGATTCTGAAGCCGGAATTCATTGTTTTTGATGAACCGGTATCTGCTCTGGATGTGTCAGTTCGCTCCCAGCTGCTGAATCTGCTGGATGATCTGAAAAAGGAACTGCAGTTTACATCCATGTTCATATCCCATGATCTGAGTGTGGTGAAATACATCTGCAATAAGGCGGCTGTCATGTATCTGGGCCATGTTGTGGAGCTGGCGGACAAGAAGGAACTGTATGAAAATCCAAGACATCCGTACACGCAGGCGCTGCTTTCGGCAATTCCTCTTCCCCAGACCGGTGTGAAGCGTACCCATCAGGTTCTGCAGGGAGAAATTCCAAGTCCGCTGAACCCGCCGGCCGGATGTCCGTTTCATACCCGCTGTCCCTATGCGACAGTTCGGTGCTGTCAGGAGATGCCGAAATTTGAACAGATCGGTGAAAATCACTGGTGTGCATGTCATCATGAATATACGAAATATGCGGGCCAGGGAATTTAAGCAGGCAGCGGCAGATTCCGGTCATTTCATGGCGGAATCTGCCGCTGCGCATCAGTTCGCAACAATGGATCAGAGAACGGAGGAAATGCAATGACAACAAATCAATTGGATCAGAAGCTGGATCAGTGGCTGGAAACAAATAAAACATGGATGGTAGAAGAACTGAAGCAGTGGGTATCTCACCCGTCCGTATCCAGGGCGGATCTGGCAGAAGAAGGAGCGCCCTATGGTCCGGACTGCAGAAAGATGCTGGATTTCGCGCTGCTGCGCGCAGAAGAGCTGGGATTTCGGGTTCGTGATAATTCCGGATACTGCGGAGACATTTTTCTGGACGGACAGCTGGCAGGGGAAGAAGGAGCAAATCCGGAACCGAATGAAATCGGCTTTGTCTGCCATCTGGACGTGGTGCCGGAGGGTGATCACTGGATCTATGAGCCTTACAAACCGGTAGAAAAAGATGGTTTTCTGATCGGGCGCGGTGTTGGTGATAACAAGGGATCTGCGGTTCTTGTGCTGTCAGCAATGAAATTTTTGAAGGAAACACAGATTTCTTTGAAGAAGACAATCCGACTGATGCTGGGCTGCGCGGAAGAAACAGGAATGGCTGATTATCGGCACTATCTCAATGAACTGAATGGAACGGTTCCGGCAGTCAGCATTGTGGCGGATGCGGGATTTCCGGTCTGCTATGGACAGAAAGGCGGTTATAATGCGGCGCTTCTGATTCCGGCCGGCTCAGATATTGTGGATTTTTCTGCGGGAAGCGTGAGAAACATCATTCCGGACACAGCCGTCCTTACCATAAAAGGTGTAACGGTAAAAGAAGCAGAAGAAGCACTGGCAGGTCAGATTGGAATTGAAGTGGAAGCGGCAGGTTCCTGTGTCGCGATTACTGCCAGAGGAAAATCCGGTCATGCGGCATTTCCGGAAGGCGGGGACAATGCCATCCGCAGACTGGCAGAGGCTGTCCGCTCCAGTGAACTGATTCAGAAGCTGGATCTTGCCGGTATTTCATTTCTCGCAGATGCATTTATTTCTCCGTACGGCAGCGGTCTGGGCATTGACTTTGAGGACCAGGAATCCGGAAAGCTGACGCTGAATGCCGGTGTGATCAAAAAAGAGGACGGTCATCTGAAAGTGGATATTGACATCCGCTATCCGGTAACGGTGAAAGCAGAGCAGATTACGGCAATCCTGGATCAGGTTCTGGCAGAGAATCAGGTACAGATTACAGAGAAAGACATTTCCAATCCTTATTACATTAATCCGTCTGACCCGAAGGTTACGGCTCTGATGCAGATTTACAAAGAGATTACCGGTGACGATGCAAAGCCATATACCATGGGCGGCGGAACGTATAGCCGCGTTGTGCCAAATGCCATCAGCTATGGACCTGGACTCCGCTATCGGAACGTGCGTCCTGATTTCCTTCCGGAAGGCCATGGAAATGCCCATGGACCGGATGAAACATTGAATATTGAAAGCTGGTTGATTGGCTTCCGAATCTATATTCATTCCATTTTGAAATTAGATCAGCTGGAACTGTAAAACCCGTTTGATGAAAGGGAAAGAAACAGAAAACAAAGCTTCTATAGGAATGTTTTATAACCGGTTATAGATAACAGGAATTGGACGGTTTTGGCAGAATGAACTATAATAATTACTGCAATACAAATAGGAATTACAGGAAATAAAAATGCAAAGGAAATGCAGGAGGAAACTGTTTATGAAAAATTCTTTGGAGACCCGGTGTATTCACGGCGATACCCATAAGTATCAGGAGGGCAGCCGGGCAATCAGCATACCGATTTACCAGACCGCATCCTTTAGCCATGTTGAGCTTGGACATAATACCAGTGGATTCGATTATACCCGGGAATCCAATCCGACCCGTCAGCATTTGGAAGAAACCGTTTCTTCTCTGGAGGGAGCGGCGGACACAACCGCATTCAGTTCCGGAATGGCAGCAATTACCGCGTTTTTTGAACTGTTTCACCCTGGCGACCAGATTATCTGCTCCGAGGATCTTTACGGCGGCACCGTTCGCCTGCTCCACAATGTGGAGGAAAAGAATGGACTGACCATATCCTTTGTGGATACGACCAATCCTGATAAGGTGGAAGCAGCAATTACCCCAGAGACAAGAGCGATTTACATCGAAACGCCAAGCAATCCGATGATGAATGTAACGGATATCCGTGCCTGTGCCGAACTGGCTCACCGCCATGGCGCACTGCTGGCTGTGGACAATACGTTCCTGTCCCCATACTGGCAGAATCCCATTGCTCTCGGCGCGGACTTTGTCCTGCACAGCGGTACGAAATTTCTGGCCGGACACAATGACACCATTGCCGGATTTTTAAGCAGCGCGGATCCGCAGTGGGGAGCAAAAGTCAGACTGATTGCAAAGACAGTGGGCAATACGCTTGCTCCCTTTGACAGCTGGCTTGTCCTCCGCGGAATCAAGACACTTTCTGTCCGCATGGAGCGCCAGCAGGAGAATGCAGAGGCGCTGGCAGAGTGGCTGCTGAAAAATCCTCATGTATCTCATGTTTATTATATCGGATTAAAAGACCATCCTGGTTTTGCAGTCAATTCGGCACAGTCACGGGGCGCAGGCAGCATGATTTCGTTTTCCGTTGACAGCAAAGAAACAGCGCTGAAGCTGCTGAAAAACGTGAAAGTAATCACATTTGCAGAAAGCCTTGGCGGCACGGAATCCCTTCTTACCTATCCGGTCCTTCAGACTCATCCGGATGTTCCCAAGGAGGTACGGGAGCATCTTGGAATTACGGAGACGCTTCTTCGCCTTTCGGTCGGTCTGGAAGGCGTGGAGGATCTGATCGCGGATCTGGAACAGGCGCTGGAAGGAGAATGAGCCTGACTCGCGAATTTGGAGCAGGCACTGGAAGGAGAATGAGCCTGACTTGCGGATTTGGAACGGGCGCTGGAATGGGAATGAGCCTGGCTCGTGAATCTGGAACAGGCGCTGGAAGGAGAATCGAACGATGACATATGATTTTGATCAGGTGATTGAACGCCGCGGCACAGACTGCCTGAAATATGACTTTGCGGTGGAAAGAGGGCGTCCTTCCGACGTTCTGCCGCTGTGGGTAGCTGACATGGATTTTCGGGCTCCCCAGTGTGTTCTGGATGCGCTGAAAAAAAACGTGGAACTGGGAATTTTTGGATACAGCGACAGCAAGGAGGATTATGTCCAGGCAGTGACTGACTGGTTTTCCGTCCATTTTAACTGGAAACCTCAAAAGGAATGGCTGGTAAAAACGCCGGGGGTCGTATTTGCTATCGCCATGGCAGTGAAAGCTGTCACAGAGCCGGGAGAGGCCGTTCTGATTCAGCCGCCGGTCTATTACCCTTTCTTTGAAGTCATACGGGACAATGACCGCAGCGTGGTTGAAAATGAGCTGATCTATGAAAATGGTCAGTATCACATTGACTTCGACGATTTTGAACGCAAAATCGCAAAAAATAAGGTTCGGCTGTTCCTGCTGTGCAGCCCTCATAATCCGGTAGGACGGGTATGGAAGCTGGATGAATTGCAGAAGATGGGAGCGATCTGTGAAAAATACGATGTAACCGTTGTTTCCGATGAGATCCACTGTGATTTTGCCTTCGATGAGCATCCCCACACACCATTTGCGGCGGCCTGTCCGTCCCTGGCGGAAAAGACGATTCTCTGCACCTCCGTCAGCAAGAGCTTCAATCTTGCCGGTCTGCAGGTATCCAATATCTTTATTCCGGGCAGAGCGCTTCGGGAGAAAGTAAAAAAAGAAATTGACCGCTGCGGCTACTCCCAGCTGAACATGCTGGGACTGGCTGCCTGCAAAGCCGCATATCAGGGCGGTGAGGACTGGCTGAAAGCGGTGAAAGCATATATGCGGGAAAACCTGGATTTCCTGAGAAGCTATTTGCAGGAGAATCTTCCACAGATCCGTTTGGCAGAGCCGCAGGGAACTTACTTTGCATGGCTGGACTGCAGCGGACTGGGATTACCCCGTGACCAGCTGGATGATCTGGTTGTCAATGGCGCGAAGCTGTGGCTGGATTCGGGCCATGTGTTTGGAGAGAATTCCAGTCAGTTTCAGCGTGTGGTTCTGGCATGCCCACGCAGCATACTGAAGCAGGCACTGGATCAGCTGAAGAAAGCGGTTGAGCAAAGGAAGTGAAGAACATGGAGCTGACAAGAGAGGACGCGTTTTCGTTTTTGAGTGAATATAACAAAGAACCCTTTCATATCAAACATGCGCTGACCGTAGAAGGTGTCATGCGTTACTTTGCCAGAGAACTTGGCTATGCAGAAGAAGAAGAGTTCTGGGGAATTGTCGGTTTGCTTCATGATCTGGATTTCGAATTGTATCCGGATCAGCATTGTATCAAAGAACAGGAGATTATGCGTGACCGGGGGATTGATGAGCGGATCATCCATGCCACAGCCAGTCACGGTTACGCATTGACCGTGGACATCGAACCGGAGCATGAGATGGAAAAAGTTCTCTATGCAGTGGATGAATTGACCGGTCTGATCGGCGCAGTGGCGCTGATGCGTCCTTCGAAAAGTGTGTCCGATCTGGAAGTGAAGTCTGTAAAGAAAAAGTATAAGAATGCCAACTTTGCGGCAGGATGCTCCAGACCGGTTATTGAACGGGGCGCTCAGATGCTGGGCTGGGAGCTGGATGATCTGATTGGACGAACCATTCTGGCAATGAGAGCAACGGACGTTGTGGAGTAACGGGATGGAAGCGGACGGCAGAATCGAAACGGAAGGAACAAATGAGCAAAGAGAAAAAACAGGTGTTATTGCCGGTGTGAATGTACATCGGGGATAGCACCTGTTTTGCGTCCGGAACTGTCGGATTCTGTTCTTGAAATCAACGGAAAAAGGGGATATACTGGAATCGATACCGAATGATTTGTGGACGGAGGACATTTTTATGCTTGCATATACCTATATGGAACACGGAACCTTTCAGCTGCAGGAGAAGCCAAAGCCGGTGATCCGGGCCGTTCCCGGCATTACGGTGGGCCATGAAATGGTGGGGATTGTGGAAACCGTTGGCTCTGCGGTAACGAAGGTCAGGCCGGGAGACCGGGTAACCGTCAATGTGGAGACGTTCTGCGGGGAATGCTTTTTCTGTAAACATGGCTATGTGAATAACTGCACCGATCCCAATGGCGGCTGGGCTCTGGGCTGTCGGATCGACGCCGCTGATCACGCATACCTATGCGCTGAAAGACATTGACGCGGCTTATGAGCTGTTTGAGGGAAAGAAGGATGGTGTAATCAAAGTGGCGATAACAACGTGAACCGGTTTCGCCTGCACTGGATGATCCCATCCCGCTGCAATTTTCCGATTTCCGTAGAAAGACCGCTGCGGTCCACTTCCAGGAAATCCGCCAGTTCCTGGCGGTTAAACGGAATGACAAAGCTGCTGGAATTCTGCAGCTTCGCCTGAAGAAGAAGGTACGCCATCAGCTTGTCACGTGTTGTCCGTCTGGAAGTGACCTCCAGCTTCTGATTGAAAATCAGGTTTTTGGTGGCGACTACCTTCATCAGATTAAAAATCATCTGATTGTGAAAACCGCAGGCATTGCCGCAGGAACGCATGACACGCATGCAGTCCACCAGCATGATCTCGCTGTCGGCAGAAGCCACTACGCTGACCGGAAGCGCTTTTACCTGCGCACAGGCAAAGGATTCCCCAAACAGACTGGATGGTTCCAGTTTTGCCAAGATACTTCGATTTCCATAGTAGTCGACCCGCACAATCTGCGCGCTGCCGGTAAGCACGATTCCGATCCTCACTGCCGGTTCCCCTTCCATGAAAATGGTCTGGTTTTTGTCATAGTGCAGCACACGGGCCTGAAGACAGCCAAGCATGGCAAGAAGATTTTCATCAGAAATGTCATCAAAGAGATGACAGGATCGCAGTACATCAAAAAATTTGTTCATAAAACACTCCATTTGTTGAAATTTCAACAGACATTCTTCCTGTACTATACTATAATAAGATGCAGGGGTCAAAGGTTTTTTATCCCTGTATCATAACGATTATCCAAAAGAACAGGAGGCAACATATGATTCGAAGAATTATAAAAATAGACGAAGACAGATGCATCGGCTGCGGCCTGTGCGCGGAAGCATGCCATGAGGGCGCCATTGCGATGGTGGACGGCAAGGCGAAGCTGATGAGAGAGGATTACTGCGATGGCCTGGGTGACTGTCTGCCGGCCTGTCCAACCGGAGCCATTACCTTTGAAGAGCGGGAGGCACCTGCCTATGACGAGGCGGCTGTTCTGCGGGCAAAACAAAAGCAGCATGGAAGCTGCGCAAAGGAATCGGGGGAGGATGCCGCTGTGCCGCACACGCTGCCCTGCGGATGTCCGGGAACCCAGGCGAAGGCAATTGCACGCAATGCGAATTCGGAAGGTAAAAAGGATGAAAACGCGTCGGAGGGCTGCTGTCACGGCAGCGGCACAGCGGAAAGTCAGCTGTCCCAGTGGCCGGTTCAGATTAAGCTGGTTCCCACCAGAGCGCCCTATTTTAATGGCGCGAACCTGCTGATCGCTGCCGACTGTACCGCATATGCCTATGGAAATTTCCACAGGGATTTCATCCGTAACCGGATCACGCTGATTGGCTGTCCGAAGCTGGATTCCGGCGATTATGCGGAGAAGCTGACAGAAATCATTGCGCAGAACGACATTAAGAGCGTGACGATTGTACGCATGGAAGTGCCGTGCTGCGGCGGTATTGAGCAGGCGGCGAAGCGTGCCATGATGGCAAGCGGAAAGTTTCTGCCGTGGCAGGTGGTAACGATCACCACCGATGGCCGAATCAAAGAGTAAAATTGGGGGAATGGGAAAATGAGGGAGAATATCGCAGCGCTGCAGGATCAGCTGACCGGACTTCTGATCGGTCTTGCCCGCGCCACAGAAGGAAATGAGGATCTGGTAACAGAAGAAACCGATCTGGTGATGATGGAGGGCCTGTTCATGACCCGTGCCGGAATGACTGCCGGGGCAAAGGTGTTTTCCGCTTTGGCTGACCGGATCGACGGACAGAAGCGGCTCCTTGTGCCGAACTGCTATGCATGTACCGCCTCCTGCGGCAGAAATGACAACTATGACATGAAGCATCTCTGGGAAGCAAAAGAGGAGCCCCGTGCGCTTCGGACACTGCTTCTGGCCGGAATCCGTGACATGACAGTCTATGCCTATCCGGCGGCGCAGCGGGGAGTCCAAAACAAGAAGATTATCCGGTTTTTCTATAAAGTTCTCTATGCCATCGGCATGGATGACTGGGAGCGGGAGGAGCTGTTTCCCATTGCGATTGAACTGGGGGAACTGTATCCGGTGTGCAGGGAGCTGTTGGCGGAGAAATAGGGGAAAGAGGCGGTTCCGACCAAAGGAACTGTCGGAAACTGTCAGAATCTGCTGTCGAAATTTGTGGGATGAATTTTGTTGAAACCCTTCCTGATTTCTGCTATGATTAATACAAACAGTGAGAAAACTGTGTGTTTGAAAGGTAAGATGTCGTATTGTCCGGCATGGAAGGAGCTGTACATGAACGAAAAATCGTTGAAAGCCATCTTACAAATCGGAGAAAACGTTGCTGTGGAATTTAAACGCTGCGGCAATGGAATGGAACATGATGTATATGAGAGCGTGTGCTCGTTTCTGAATCGTTTCGGTGGGGATATTCTGCTTGGTGTGAAGGATAATGGAGAGGTAATTGGCGTTCCGTCCAAAGCGGTTCCTGATATGATCAGGAATTTTATCCGTGTGATCAGCAATCCGGATTTATTTTCACCAACTGTCTATCTGGAACCGGAGATTCTGAAATATGAAGGTTCTGTAATGATCCATATTCATATCCCGCCAAGCGCGGAAGTGCACAGTTTCAAAAAAGTAATCTACGATCGCGTCGATGATGCGGATGTAAAGGTGACTTCTACCAGTCAGATTGCTGCAATGTATATCCGGAAACAGAATATTTTCACGGAAAAGCGAATCTATCCCTATGTCGCAATGGAAGATTTACGGCTTGACCTGCTCCCGGGGCTTCGTGTGATGGCAGTAAACCATTCAATGGGCAGCCATCCGTGGAAAAATATGACAGACGGGGAATTGCTGCGGAGTGCCGGGTTGTTTGGAGTGGACAGAGCGATCGGAGAGCGGGGATATAATCTGGCGGCGGTGATGCTGCTGGGAAAAGATGATGTAATCAGGGATATTGTTCCTGCCTATGTGGCCGATGCCCTGCTTCGAAAGGTGAATGTGGACCGCTATGATGACCGTGAAAGGATTCAGACAAATCTTGTCGAAAGCTATGACCGTCTGATGGAGTTTGGCAGAAAACATCTGCCGGATAAGTTTTATCTGGAAGACACCTACCGGAAGAGTCTCAGAAACACGATTGTCAGAGAAATGATTGGAAATACCCTGATCCATCGGGAATTTACCAGTTCCTATACTGCGAAATTTGTGATTGAAACGAATCGAATGTATGTGGAAAATGCGAACCGGGCAGGGCGGGAAGGAATCATTACACCGGAAAATCTGGAATCCAATCCGAAAAATCCGGTGATCGCTTCTTTTTTTCGCAACATTGGTTATGCAGATCAGCTTGGCTCCGGTGTGCGGAATCTGTTTCGATATACGAAGCTGTATTCCGGAAAGGATCCTGAATTTGCGGAAGGAGATGTGTTTCGGATTACTGTTCCGCTTAATGATAATTATTCCGTGGACTATATGGATCAGGAAAGAACATACTATGTGATGGATGAGCGGACTTATTTCAAGAAGTACGAAACGGATTGGAGAAGGAGTGCGGCTGAAACGAGTGTGATTGCGACTGATTTGGTGAAGAATGTGACTGATTCGGCGAAAAGTGCGACTGAAACGAGTGCAGGTGCGACTAATTCGGCGAAGAGTGCGACTGAAATGAACATCAGTTCGAGTGATTTAACGGAGAAAGAGAGAAGAATTCTCCGTCTGGTACATCAGAATCCGGCAATTACACAGAAAGAACTGGAAGTGACTTCAGGAATTTCCCTGGGAACGATAAAGCGGATTCTTCCGAGACTGCAGCAGAAGGGGATTCTGCTTCGTTCAGGAAGCAGGCGCGCAGGAACATGGAAGATAGCAGACAGTATCAGGAAATGAAGGTCGCAGTGATTCAAAATAAAGCATTCACAGAAACCCTGATCGTATTGTCAATGGCTGCGTGGCCGCAAAATGCAGTCCCGCACGGTAAGTTTTTCATGTACAAAAAGGTATAGATATGATATACTTTCTCATATCAGACCAGAACAGGAAAGGGTGGAAGAATGAGAGTAAAAGGAATGATGAAAAAAGGAGCGGCAGGATTGCTGGCAGCAATGATGCTTTGCGTGCCGGTCATGGCCGGCGGCGAATGCGGTTATGGAACCGATGACATTGAGGACGAGTGCGAACTGTGGTGGAACAACAATTCCACGGAGCACTGGTGTGAGTGCTGGGCTCATGAGGATGAGAACGGTAACAGTCCAATTACCTACGGACCGGAACCTCATACGTTTGAAGACGGAAGATGCACCATGTGCGGTGAAACACAGGCGGCAGAAGTACTGACAGAGGCAGACGCCGATGCGGCAGAAAACAACAACCAGACAGATGGGGAATCTTCGGGATTGTCAGATGAGGAGGCGCTGGAAAATGGACTGGATGCTGCGGGAATGGGAAGAAGTGTGAGTTCCATCGCAGGATTTGTCAGTGAACTGATCCGCCTGATCCGTGAGCTGGCAGCGATGCAGGGGTGAACCATATTTAACAGAAATGGAGTGCTGTAATGAACAAAAGAAAAGCAATTTTGTTAACGCTTTCCCTCTCTGCCATTTTGCTTTTTGGCGGCTGCGCTAAGCTGGCGTCAACTTTGAATGACATCAAGGGCAGTCTGATTGGAAATGAATACACAATCTATACCTACGATAACTTTGGCAATCAGGTGCTGGAGACAAGCGGAAAGAAGATTGATATTTCCGGCAATCCGGTTCGAACCACCAGCTATGACAGCGAAGGGAATGTGATTACCGGCTATGAATTGTCTTCCGTAATTACAATTACCATTGACGGTGACGAGATTCAGTCCTGCGGCGATACCTGCATCTTCATTGAAAAAGGACTGGAGCCGGATGTGGATTTTTCCACAGAGGTGATTGAAGCCAGCTCCAGTTCGATTCTGGATGTCACATCATTGTCGGCCAAGCTCAATGAATACAAAAACGAATTTGGTAAAGAGCGGGTTGTGGTTATAAAGTCTCAGCTTGGTCAGCCGATCATGGCTTTTTCCGGCAAGGATGTTTACTGGGAGATTCCGGAGGATCTGCCAAAGATGACAAAGCTGATGATCGACGGAAACGCGCTCTACATTCACCGGGCCAATTTCCAGATCATTGATAAAGATCTTCTGGATTAAGCAGGAGCAATCTGCGAGAGAATACATAAGAAAAAACAGGTTCACGCCTGATGAGTGATTCAAACTCTCTGGAAATCAGAGAATGTTCGCTTCATTTGGCTGAACCTGTTTTTTCTTTACGTGAGCAGCATTTTTCTTCTTGTTTTATGCCAGCAGATTCCGAACCATTTCCCCGTCGAAGGTAACGGAGGAAACGTGATTTACTTCAATCTGGTACAGGGCATTTGCTGCCATGTGTTCCGCAGCCTGCTCCAGGTCACGGATTCCCGTGGTATTTGCAAAGGTTTCGATCACTGCGTCCAGCGCCTCGTCGGAAACGACACACTCGTCCTCCCGCAGTCCCATTCTCCTGAGCACCTTCGGAAGTGCAAAGCGGGAGAAAATGATCTTCTTCTCTTCTGCGGTATAGTCCGGGATGTCGATGACTGCGAAACGGGACATTAACGGCGCACTGATCTGGCTCTTATCGTTGGCTGTGGCAATCGGATAGACACCGACGGTCGGAATCATACATTCCATGTAGTTATCGGTAAAACCCAGGTTGTCCAGCAGAGTCAGAAGAACGTCTGCCGGATTGCCGCTGCCCTTGCCGGAATTGGCCTTGTCCAGCTCGTTAATGATGAATACCAGGTTGGATTCACCGGCCATGGAGAAGGCCTCCATGATAATTCCCGGTTTTGCGTTGGCGTAGATGCGGGAGCTTCCAGTCAGCTGTTCCGGGTCATTGATAGAGCTCATGTCAAGCGTGGTCCACGGCAGCTTTAAAATCCGCGCAACGGCATAGGCGATCTGGGATTTTCCGGTTCCTGCAGGACCGACCAGAAGAAGGCCGTAAGCCGGAAGAGTGTGGGTTCGGTTAATCTGGATGATGGTCTCAATAATGCGCTGCTTGACCCGCTCCATGCCGTAAAGTTCCTCATCCAGAATCCGGCGGGCTTCCGTTGGGTCGATGGATTCAAAATAGTTGCTTTTCCACTGAATGTTCATCATGATGGAAAGGGCGCGCTGGGCATGGCGTCTTTCTTCCGGTGTTACCTCGTGGGAGCGGGCAACTGCCAGGTTTCTGCGTGCCCAGAGACGGATGTTGTCCGGGAGTGTTCTGCCGGCGCAGGTCAGAAAGTCGGTGATGCTCTGGATGCTGGTCAGCTTCATGTCATCGCCTTCTTCTGCACGGTCTTCATCCTCTGCTTCTTCCGCCGGTGCACTGCTGGCGAAGAGACGGCCAATCATGAACTGAAGGAAGCCGTCCTCGGCAGAAAGCTTGGTTCCGCCGCCGAAAGCAATCTCGCGGATTTTATACACGGCATAGCCGTCCTCCCGGTTCTCGCCAGACAGACGCACATTGATATGACTTTCGCCAAGCCAGCGGATCAGGCTGACAAAGCGGGAGTCAATCTGAAGAATGTCTGCGCTGACCGTTCCGCCCGGTTCATCAAATTCGAAGGAGGAACGTTTTTTCGGGTTGGTGAAAATACCGCAGGAATGGTGCTGCCATTTCCGCTTCTGATTGTCCAGGATCAGGATTGGTTTTTCCGGTGCGGCAGTTTCCTCGTTGGAACGGAACGTTGTATAGGTACAGATGGCCTGGGCCTTTTCCTTTGGCGCATCGCTGAAATCAAATACTGGCATGACAGATACTCCTTTTCAAGTGGTTGTAACAATTCGATGAGTGTGGTAGGATAACGATAGAAACCGCTGTCATTGTAACATAGGACAGCGAAAAAAGAAAGAATATTTTCAGCACACGGCTGGATGCAAAGAGAAAAGAGAATGAGAAAAAGAAATGGAGGACCTATGAAACAGGAGCAGGTAAATCAGGAACGAATGAAGGAAATGGAAGTACAGATGGGCTGCCGGTTCTGTGAGGACGGCGAATTTGCGGAGATGAGTCTGACATTGGAGAAGTATGAGGAAAAAACAGAACCGATTGCGTCAGTAACCTTCGGTTTTTATCACGGTGATGTTCAGGAGCTGAAAAAGGCGGTTGCCCTTGTTGACGAAGACTGGGTGCAGTATTTTGATGAGGAGAGTCCGGTTTTCTGCGCATACCTGGGAAATCGGATCGCATCCTTTTGTCTGGTGGAAGAAGACTCTGGATGTATGCTGGCTGTTCCGGGAAGCCGGGTGGGAAGCATTGGCTGTGTAGGAACCGTTCCGGAGTTTCGCTGCCGCGGCATCGGGCTGCGGATGGTGGATCTGGCAACGGTTCATCTGAAGAAGGAGGGCTTTGACAAAGTCTACATTCATTACACCCATGTAGATCATTGGTATGCGAAGCTGGGCTATGAAACATTTGCCCGATTTTCGTTTCTGTGAACAGGGAGTGATAAAAAACGCAGCAGACAACGAAGGTTGAATCGTTGTCTGCTGCGCTTTTTTCATTTACGCGAGCAGCGTGTTTCTTCTCATTTTACGTGGCTTCCGCCGACTGACTTGCCGCATGCCTGATTTTTTTCGTCATGTAAATCATGATCGGAACAGCCAGGAGCAGGGTCAGCACATCCGCTGCCGCCTGAACGGAGGAAACGCCGTTGGCGCCGAAGAAGTGTGCCAGAGGATACAGAATCGGAATAAAGCAGCTGCCCTGTCTTGCCGTTGCCAGAAGAAATGCGCCGGCAGCATTGCCAAGGCCGGCACAGAGCATGTTTACAATAGCAACCCAGGCGTGGATCGGCAGCGCAAGGCATTGCAGGCGGATGCAGAGAGAGCCGATTTCCCGCATTTCCGGATCGGATCCGGCAAACAGAATGATGATCGGATCGGAGAACAGTGCAAGGATAGCTGCCATGACCGCGGATCCGACCAGCGCCAGCATAGATGAGAAACGATAGCTCTGACTGACACGGTCATAACGTTTAGCGCCCCAGTTGAACCCGGCAACCGGCTGGAATCCGCTTCCGAATCCGAGGATGATGCTGAACGGGAACATCATGATCTTGGTGGAAACACCGATGCCTGCAAGGACAGAATCGGAAATGTTTCCGGCGATGTCGTTGAGCATGATACCGGCAACGACAGCCAGACCGGAACGGAACATGGAAGAGGAACCGACGGTAACAATCTCCTTAATAATGTCTTTGGAGCAGTGGAAATTCCGGATTGAAAGGTGAAGAAGACTCTTGCGGCGGATATACGGATAAATCAGGATCGCGAAGCTGACCCACTTGGAGATTGCGGTGGCAAGAGAAGCTCCGGCAACACCCATGTCCAGGCCGAAAATGAAGATTGGGTCAAGAATGCAGTTTAAAATGCCGCCGAATCCCATTCCGATCATGGAGCGGGTTGCGCTTCCTTCGGAACGGAGGCACTGATTCATGACAAAGCTGGTTGCCATGAACGGCGCGGCAAGAAGCACATAGGTGGCATAGTCGATGGAGTATTGCTCACAGGTCGGTGTTGCGCCAAGAAGACGAACCATCGGTGTCATGAAGGTAAGGCCGACGATCATGAGAATTGTGCCCAGTCCGCCTGCCAGGAAAAAGGCAGTGGAAAGAACCTGACTGGCTTTTTTGTCGTCACCTTTGCCCAAAAGGCGTGCGATGTAGCTGTTGGCGCCCATTGCCAGCATCGATCCGCACATCATGATCAGCTGGTCCAGAGAAGCGTTGACGCTGACGGCAGCGGTTGCGTTGGTGCCGAGCGAACTTACGAAAAACGTGTCTGCAAGGGAGTAAATGGAATTGATCAGGAAAGCGACGATGGTAGGGATTGCCATTTTTGGAATGACCTTTGCAATCGGATCATTGAGCATCATCATCCGGCGCTGTTCCTGCTGGGTGGATTTCTGATTGTCCATGGTGAAATGTCTCCTGTTCGTTAGAAATAATTCAGTATGTATATGATTCTATTATAAGTTTTGGCTCAGCAATCGTCAAGTGGATATGGATTTTCCTGCTGTGACATGGTATACTGCATGTAAACCTGACGAAAGGTGTCACCGGCACATACGCCAGGATGCAGAAATACTCCGACGGAACGTGTCACGGCATATACGCCAGGATGCAGAAATAATCCGACGGAACGTGTCACGACACATACGCCAGGATGCAGAGATAATCCGACCGAACGTGTTACGGCCCATGCAGACGGATATGGAAACAAGGAAACGACCGTGGCCAGAAGTCTGCGGAACAGATGGTATTTGGGAAAAAGGGAACGGGGAGAGGAATCGCGCATGAAAATTCTTGTAATCAATGGAAGCCCCAAAGGAAAACGGAGCAATTCTCTGCGGGTAACGGAGGCATTTCTTCAGGGAATTCAGAGAAAGTGCGGGGAAAACGGAGAAACCGTTGAAATGGAGCAGATGGAAGTCTGCAAAATGAAAATCGACAGCTGCAAAGGGTGTTTTGCCTGCTGGAAAGCGACTCCCGGAACCTGCTGCATCCATGATGACATGCCGATGATCATCGAAAAACTGCTCTGGGCGGATTTGATCCTCTACAGCTTTCCGCTCTACTATTTCAACATTCCCGGCGCGATGAAGAACCTCATTGACCGGCAGCTTCCCATGGTTCTCCCATTTATGAGCGAGCGGACGGATGGTGTGGGAAGCGGCAGCCATGAAGCCAGATATGATATGAGCGCAAAAAAATATGTGCTGATTTCCACCTGCGGATTCTACTCGGCAAAAGGCAATTATGACAGCGTGTGCCGGATGTTTGATCACATCTGCGGAAAGGACCGGTATGAGACGATTTTCTGCGGTCAGGGAGAACTGTTTTCTGTGAAAGAGCTGGCACAGCGGACGGATGAATACCGAAGCTATGCAGAGCAGGCAGGCTATGAGTATGCAGAAGGAGGAATTCAGAGCAAAACAAGAGAGAAACTGGATCAGCTTTTGTACCCGAAGGAAATCTTTGAAAAGATGGCAGATGCCAGCTGGGGTGTGAGTCGGGATGGCGGAGAAAAAGAAGATGACAGCCTTGTTTTTACAAAGCAGATGGCGGCATTATACCGGAAAAGCAGCTATGACGGCAAAGACCGGGTTCTGGAAATCTGCTATACGGATCTTGGTAAAACCTATCAGATTGCGCTGACAAAGGATGGAAGTGAAGTTGTCACAGACGGCCATCTGAATTATACGACAAAAATCGAAACACCATTTTCCGTCTGGCTGGCCATTGCACAGAACGAGATACGGGGGGATGAGGCGCTGGCAAAGCAGATGTACCGGGTTATCGGCGATTTTTCCCTGATGATCAACTGGGACCGGTTCTTTGGCGGAACAAAAGCAGAGGAAAACAGGGAGAACCAAAAAACGTTTGACGGATCCCAGGGAATCGGCAGCGCGGCTACGGGCGGAAGCAGCGCACGAAACGGTGAAGAATCTGCAAAACAAAAGAAAAAGCCGCCGGTCATGACAACAATGCTGCTTGCATGGATCGTTTTCTGGGCGGCTGTGTCCTGCGATGCGGGAATCGGCTCTCTGATTACATTGGCGGTTGGTGCGATTCTGCCGCTTGTGATGTACCGGTATGAATTTACCATTTATGACAAACTGTCCATCGCGGCAACGGCTCTTCTTTCTGTCCTTGTACTGACTATGAATCCGGCTTCATCGGCTGAGACTGTTCTGGCAGCCGGTTCCAATGCTTCTGCCTTGAATCCGGGAACACTGGCTATCAGTCTGGGCTATCTGGTGTTTGGCCTGATGTGGCTGGTCTCCTGTCTGACAAAAGAACCGCTGTGTGCCTGCTATGTGAAATACAGTTACGGCGGTGATGATGCGCTGAAAAATCCGATTTTCATGAGAGCAAACTACATTCTGGCTGGCGGATGGGGAATCCTCTATCTTGCGATTGCCGTCTGGAACTGGTTTTTATCAAAAACGGATTTTGCACCGTGGCTTGTGGTGCTGAATCAGGCGATGCCGGTTATCATGGGAATTTTTACCGGCTGGTTCCAGAACTGGTATCCCAGATGGGTTGCAGGCGGAAGAGGAAAAAAGTACCGTGAGAAACGGTAAAACTGTGCGCAGGATGTAAAAACGGGTACGTGGAAACGCATCCGTTTTTTTCCTATAATAGTTGTAATAGAAAGAAATGTGTCGGTTTGTGGAACGGAAATTGAGAAAGGACGGGGAACGTGGAAAAGGAAAAGAATGTATCGTGGAAGAATTCCATCCAGACAAGGCAGACCATTGGATTTTCTGTCATTATCATATTTATGATCATCTCCAGTCTGATCCTGCAGACTGGGGCGGTGGATCTGGCAGCAGAGACAACCTATGAAAAGATGAAGGCAAATGCGGAATATTTCGTAGAGGCATTTGAGTCAGAAATGGCACATGTGCATCAACTGCAGATGAATTTTTTCAGTGACCGGAAACTGACTTTCCTGGAAAGTTCACTGATCCAGATCGATGATTATGAGAGGCGTGAGGCGCTGCTTTCCGTAAAGGAACGGCTGCAGACCATAACAGGTGTCAGCAGTCTGGTAGAGGAAGGAATTCTTTGCCTGCCGGAGACGGACTACTGGATCACATCCAGCCGAATCCGGCGGATGGAGGAGGAAGATCTGGAGCTGATGGAACATTATCTTTCACTTCCAACCGGAAAGCTGTACGATGACGGAAGCGAATTCTATATTGCGGAGACAGGAATGATCAGCAACGTGGTGGAAGACCTTCCAAGGCATATCCTCGTGATCAAATTTTCCCCGGAAGCCATTCAGGAAAAGCTTTCTGCATTGAATACGGATATCCATAACGGTGCGTTTTTCTATCGGGAAGATTCTGCCTACATCCTGTCCGGCGGGCAGAATGAGCTGGAGACGGAAATCTGCCGTCAGCTGAAGAAGGATGAGGACGGGGAATATCTTCCGGTTCAGCGTCTGAAAGCGAATGGGGAGTGGTATCTGATCTGTTCCGCAAAAACCAGTGAGATGGGCGTTTTCATCCAGTACGCAAAAGAGGCTCCCATCATGGAAAACATTAACTACTTCCGCTATATGATGGTTGTCATTGTTGTTCTGATGATTCTGATGTCCGTGGTATTTATCTGGTACATGAGACGGCTGATTCATCGTCCAATCCGGATTCTGCTGAGCGCTTTCGCGAAGCTGGAGGAGGGCGACTGGTCCGTGAACATCCGACACATCGGAAACGATGAGTTCGGGCGCCTCTATGTTGGATTTAACCACATGAAGGAGCGGATCAGCAACCTGATTGAGGAAGTATATGTTCAGAAAAACCTGACCCAGCGCGCGCAGCTGAAACAGCTTCGGGCACAGATTAATCCCCATTTTCTGTACAACAGCTTTTTCATTCTGAGCCGGAGAATTAAGCGGGAGGATTATGAAAATGCAAGAACCATTGCGGATCATCTGGGAGAATATTTCCGTTTCCTGACAAGAAATGAATCCGACTATATCCCGCTGAAAAAGGAAGTGGATCATGCCAGATGCTACTGTGAGATTCAGGCGGCGCGTTTTGCGGGCAGAATCGAGGTTCAATTTGCAGAACTGCCAAAGGACGCAGAAGAAATTAAGGTGCCCCGTCTGATTCTGCAGCCGCTTCTGGAAAACGTCTTTGGTCATGGACTGTATAACAAAGAGGAAAATGGAATCGCAAGAGTTTCTTTTTGCGAGAACGAAGAGGACGTGCTGGTTCTGGTTGAGGATAACGGAGACGAGCTGACAGAAGAAGGACTGAACCGGATGAAAGAATGTCTGAGAAACGGGGACGACGGGGAAGAGATTACAGGAATTATTAATATTCATAAACGTCTGAACTTTTACTTCAAAGGAAAGGGAGGGCTGGAAATCAGAAGAAGCGAGCTGGGCGGACTGTGTGTGACAGTCCGGATTGCAAAAGAAGAGGTGGAGCATGGAACGGAATTTGCTGATCGTTGATGATGAACTGGAAATCGTAGGATGGCTGGAAGAGCTGTTTCGCTATGATTTTGACCGTGAGGTGGATGTCTACACGGCACGGTCGGGAAAAGCGGCGCTGGAGCTGCTCAATCAGATCAAGTTTGATGTAGTTCTGACGGACATTCACATGCCGCAGATGGACGGAATCACACTGTTCCAGAAAATCAAGGAAAACTGGCCCCGCTGCAAAACCGTGTTTCTGACCGGCTATCAGAATTTTGATGATGTCTATAAGGTCTTTCAGCACCGGGATGTCCGTTATGTTTTAAAAAGTGAGCGGGATGAAACCATCATGAAAGCAGTTTCCGATGCATTTTCGGACATTGAACGGGAGATGGAAGAAGAGCGGCTTCGGCAGATTCAGAATGAGAAGCTGATTCATGCGGATATCTGGCTGAAAAGAAGCTTCCTGCAGGATGCGCTGACAGGCCGGATGACGGCTGGGCAGATGGAAGCTGCCGCAAAGGAGCTGTCTCTGCCCATTGATCCGGACCGGGAATTTCTGCTTTTTCTGCTGCGCATGGATGATGACGCGGAAAGCGGCTGGAAAGAGGGTTATCCGCATCCTGCCGAGTATTTAACGACCGTACTTCTGGAAAATCTTCCGGACCATGTATCGGCATGCGTTCATGTGCAGGAGAACCGGCATTTCTATCTGTTTCTGCAGCCGGAGGCCGAACGGAGCGAATCCGACGATAACCGGATAAGCGTTCCGGGAGAGATATGGATAAGTGGACAGGGAGCCAGCCGGATTAACGGGCAGGAAGCCAGCGGGATGAGCGGACCGGGAGCCAGCCGGATCAACGGGCAGGGAGCCAGCCGGATTAATGAACCGGGAGCCGGCCGGATCAACGCCCCGGAAACCTCGGGAAAGCCGGACTGGGCGCGGCTGAAGACAGTCGGACTTGGAACCGTGGAGGATTCCCAGGAAATGTTCCGCCGTACCTATGGAATCACCTTTTCAACCGTTGTCAGGACGGCACCGGTTTCCTTTGCCGGTCTTTCGGATGCAGCGGCCCATATGAAGCAGGTCATGGTGGGATATGTCGGGAAAAATCAGGGAATGGTCATCCAGGACACGCTGGTGGAACCGGCAGAAGAACGTGCGCAGGGACAGAACATGATCACGCAGGTGCCGCTTCTGAAATCACTGCTGGAGTTGGGAAAACAGAAAGAATATTTTGATCTGCTGGATGAATGTACCTGTGCAGTGAAGGGAAGAAGCACCCATGATGTCTATGCAATGGAAATCTATTACAGCATTGCGACCATGATTCTGCAGTTCATCAATGAAACCGATATTTATCGGCAGATGGCATTTAAAATCGGCCTGTACAATCTGATGAAGGTTGATGAACATGGAAACTGGACGGAGGCAGTTCAGTTCCTGTTTGAAGTGTCAGCGGCTATTTTTGATCTTCTGGGGGATCGGGAGAATACGCTGACTGAGCGGGCGTTAAGCCGGGTAATCCGCTACATCGAGGAGCACTTGTCCGAAGATCTGCCGTTAAAAACCCTGGCAGAGGTGGGGGGATTTAATGCCAGCTATCTCTCCCGTCTGTTCAGCCAGACCTGTAACCAGACAATTACCGAATATGTCTGCAACAAGCGGATGGAAAAAGCAAAGAAGCTGCTGGCGGAAACCGATGAAAAAATTCTGACCGTTTCGGCAGAGACCGGTTACATTTCCTCTCAGTCCTTTGCGCGGGCATTCCGAAACTACACGGGGCTTTCTCCGGCGGAGTACCGGGAGGTGAGCCGCGGAAAGAGAGAAGGATGACAGGGAGAATGCCGGTAATTCAGCTGTGAAAGGAAAACTGGTAATTACAGGCAATGAAAGTAAAAAGATGTTTATAGAAAATGCAGAATGCTGCATCTATAATAGGATACAGGGGCGTGAGTACAAGGCATACCGGCCTGGCTCATTGCCCCTGTCAGTCTGAAAAGACATTCAAAATCCGCCCGAATCGGGCCAGGCAGGAGGTTCATATGAAATTACGAGTAGCCCCAGCGGCACAGACGTCAGACAGCATTGCGATCGTGTGGGAAAAGCCGATGCTTGCAGAGCAGGTCGAAGAATATCAGATTTTTCTCAATGGAAAAGAAGCGGTTCGGGTAAAAGATACGGACTACACCTTTGAGAATCTGGAACCGGATACCGAGTACAGCTTCCGGGTAAGAGCGGTTGTAAAGCCGGGAATTGTCATTCCGGAAAGCAATCTGGTGAAGGGCAGAACAAAACCGGTTCCGCAGGTCTTTTCCGTCCGGGATTACGGCGCAGCCGGTGATGGAATCACCATGGATACGGAAGCCATTCAGAAGACCATCGATGCCTGCTGTGACGGCGGCATGGTCTATCTGCCGAAAGGAATTTACAAAAGTGGTGCCCTGTTTTTAAAGAGCCGGATGACTCTTTTTGTAGAGGAGGGAGCAACCCTTCTTGGAAGTGAGGATCCCGAGGATTATCCGCTGATTTCCTATCTGTATGAAGGTTATGTCAGACGCTGCCATGCCAGCCTGATCAGCTCCGGAATGGATGGAGCGTTCTGCACCGACATCACCATTGCCGGAAAGGGAACCATTAATGGAAGCGGAAACCACCTGCTTCGTGCAGAGCTGGACGGCGGAAAGGGAAGACGTGGAAACCTGATCTGTCTCCAGAACACAGACAACATCTACATGAAAGACATTACCGTCCGCCAGTCTCCCTTCTGGTGTGTTCACATGATCTACTGCAGTCACATCAGCATGAACCGGATTACAATCCATACCAAATATGATGAGAATGGAAACATCTATGGACATATCTTCAACGGAGACGGATTTGATCCGGATTCCTGCCGCGATGTCTGCCTGTTCCATTCCTATATTTCCAGCCAGGACGACTGCATTGCAGTAAAATCGGGCCGTGACGCAGAGGGAAGAGCCGTGGGAATCCCATCGGAGGATATCCGCATTACCAACTGCCGCTTTAAGTCCGGCTTCGGTGTTGCAATGGGAAGTGAGATGGCAGGAGGCATCCGCAATGTGCTGGTTCAGGACTGTGTGTTTGAGGACTCCTTCAGCATTGCCAGCGTCAAGGCACCGAGAGGAAGAGGCGCGTTTATTGAAAATGTTCTCTATGACAACTGCAGTCTGATCAACCGTGACCGGACAATTTCCAGCACCATCTGGTTCAAGGGAGCTGTCTATGTGGACTGCTACTATGGAGAGAAGGAATATGACCACCAGGAGGAACGGCCGATTGACGAGGGAACACCGGTGATTCAGGACATTCATTTCCGGAATCTGACCATCGATACGGAAGAAGGTCATGCGATTTACATGGCCGGTCTTCCGGAAAGTCCGCTGAGAAACATAACCTTCGAGCACATCCGCGGCATTGGTCAGAACGGTCTGTTTGCCCAGAGCGTCGAGGGACTGTCTCTGAAGGACGTACAGGTCAGCGCCAGAGAAGGCGATGATATGCGGTTTAAGAATGTAAAAGGCGTTGCCATCTGCGAATGATGAACTGGTAATCCTGCGCACCGGATGTAAAAACGTGTATATGGAAAAGCTCCGGTGCCTGTATTATAATGAAATCACAAAACAAAGAGAACCAAATACAAGGAGGGCAATTATGAAGAAGAGAATGACATCATTACTGATGGCCGGTGTAATGGCAATGACCATGGTATCCGGCGCTGCAGCTGTCATGGCAGAAGAGAACGGTGAGGTGAACTACTACGGATTTGACGAGCCGGTGACCATCAAGGTAGGTCTCAGCTATGCAGCAGCATCTGACTTTACATTCTACGGCGGTGAGACTGTGGATGATAATGCGTGGGTAGATCTTTACAATGCGAATAACATTTTTCTGGATGTCCTGTACGATGTAGATCCGTCACAGGCAGAGACAAAGCTGGCAACCGCAATTATGTCTGGTGATTATCCGGATATCATTTCCACAACTGCGGCAGAGTACCAGAACTATGTAGACTCCGGTGTTGTGGCAGATATTTCTGAAGTGTATGAGAAATATGCGAGTGATGATCTGAGGGAGATTATGGAATATGACGGCGGAATGGCTCTTGGAGGTCTTGAGGTCGATGGAAAGATTTATGGTCTGCCGACTATCAGTGATCCGTATACTTCAGTTCATGTCATGTTTATCAGAAAAGACTGGCTGGATAATCTGGGACTTGAGGTTCCGACAACCATGGAACAGCTGAAAGAAGTTGCACATGCATTTACCCACAACGATCCGGATGGAAACGGAGTAAACGATACCTACGGCCTGGCATTTGACGGAGTTAATGTTTTGAATGATTCTGTTGGAAATATGGGAGCATTCTTTGAAGGATTTGGTGTTTATCTTGGAAAGACCGGACTGAGCTATCTTGAAAATGAAGATGGAGAAATCGTATGGGGTGGTGCAAATGCCGAAGGTATGAAAGCTGCATTGACACTTCTGAATGAGATGTATGAGGATGGCTCCATTGCAAGAGACTTCATCACAATGGATGCAGAGAGCATTTTTGCAGAGACAGGAGCAGGACGCGCCGGAATCTGGTTCGCGCCGAACTGGGGTGCAATGAACCCGGCAGCAGATGCCGCGATGAACGACATCAATGCACATGTAATCGCAGCAGCTGTTCCATCCGGCATTGAAGGACAGGAAAGACTTGGCTATGTATCAGCGACTCCGAGCAAAGTATATTGTGTAAGCAGTGAATGTGAGAATCCGGAGGTTCTGATTAAGCTTCTGAACCTGACCGCCAAGTATATGAATCCGGAAAAGTGTACAGCAGAAGAATATAACATGTACTACGGTGACAGTGCGAATTATTCCGGCTGGAAGATGACACTTTGCCATGTATCGATTCCGACAGGAAGACAGACAGCAGCAGCGCTGACTTCTGCAATTGAAAATGGAGATCCGAGCGCTCTGAACACAAAGCAGCTTGAAAATTATACCAGCATTAAAACTTACATGGATGCGGTTGCTGACGGAACTTATGATCCGTTTGACACCACTCATCAGAGAGGACATTCTCTGTACACCGTTTACTCAGATCCACAGTGTGCATGGACAGTTTTGAATGAAATGCTTGCGAACGACAGTTTTGTGCTTTCTGCTTACAATGCACTTCCGTCTGAGACGGTATCCAATGCATCCGGTACTCTGCAGAAGCTTCTTGTTGAGACAATTGTGAAAATTATCACCGGTGCCGACAGTGTTGACAGCTATGACTCCTTCCTGGAGACCTGGTATGCCCTCGGCGGACAGGATGCTCTCGATGAGGCGAACGGAAAATAATTATCAGAAAGACTTTGGGGAGGTAATGGAGAGGAACATCTGTTGCCTCCTCTCTTTATCCAAGATTTGCTTAAATGCGTCCGATGTAAGTAAAAATCGAAATGACCTGAAATGCAAAAAGGCATTTGGGGAACAATCAGGAGGGAACAATTGTGAAAGCGAAGAAAAAAAGAAACATGGCAAGAAGAAGAGATTCCCGCTATTATCACGCAATGCTTTTTCTGCCGGTTCTGTTTCTGTTTATTTATCATTTCTTACCAATTCCTGCCGGAATTCTGATGGCATTTGAAAATTTTCAGCCCGGTAAGGGATTTTTTGAATCAAAATTTGTTGGATTTAAAAATTTTGAAAAACTGTTGATTCATCCGGATATTTTGCCGGCATTACGTAACACTCTGATCATTGCAATTGAAAAGATTATCTGCAACCTGGTTATTCCGATCGCATTTGCTCTTTTGCTGAACGAAGTAAAAGTAAAGTGGTTTAAACGCGCAGTGCAGACGATTACATATCTTCCGTATTTTATGTCCTGGGTTATTCTGGCAGGCATTCTGATCAAATTTCTGTCTCCGGGAAGTTCGGCGTCATCTCCTGGATTTCTTAATACGCTGCTGGTAAATATGGGAATCATTGACGAGCCGGTGTATTTTCTTGGAAGTAATCAAACATTCCAGCAGACCATTGTAATTAGTGATGTGTGGAAGAATTTTGGATACAATACAATCATTTATCTTGCTGCATTGACAGGTATTGATCCGACTCTGTATGAAGCATCTGCTGTTGATGGTGCAGGAAGATGGAAGCAGACAATTCACATAACACTGCCGGGAATCGCTCCGATTATTGCGCTGACAACGGTACTGGCTATTGGTAAGGTTCTGAATGCGGGATTTGATCAGATTTTCAATCTGTACAATCCGGCAGTATACGCGTCCGGTGATATCATTGATACGCTTGTATATCGTCTTGGACTGATTAACAAACAGTTTTCTCTTTCAGCAGCGGTAGGATTGCTGAAATCGATTGTTTCATGTACACTGGTGCTCATCAGCTATAAACTGGCAGATAAGCTTGCCGGCTATCGTGTATGGTAAGGAGGCAGAAGATGAAGATTTCAAGAGGAAGGCTGGTATTTAACATTTTTAATACCATTGTCATTGGGTTTCTGACAATTAGCTGTATTGTACCGATTTTGAATATTCTGGCATATTCGTTCAGTTCTTCTCAGGCAATTATTGAAAATCGTGTAACACTGATTCCGGTTGATTTTACACTGCAGGCATATGAATTTGTTATGAGCAATAGTCGGTTCTGGACATCGATGGCTGTTACGTTGAAGCGTGTTATTCTGGGCGTGAGCATCAACCTGATTCTGTTGATTCTTGCTGCATATCCGCTTTCTAAGTCAGAAAAAATGTTCCCGGCCAGAAAGTATTATGTGGCATTCATGCTATGTGTGATGTTGTTCAGCGGTGGCATGATGCCGACCTATTTTATTGTTGCCAGGACGAATCTGATTGATACAATCTGGTCCATGATTCTTCCCGATGCAGTACCGATTTTCTCTGTTATCGTATTGATGAATTTTTTCCGGGGAGTACCGGAGGAACTGGAAGAGTCGGCAGTCTTGGACGGAGCAAATCCGCTGCAGATTCTGACAAGAATTTATCTGCCGATTTCGAAGCCATCGGTTGCGACAGTAACTTTGTTCAGCCTGATTACACACTGGAATTCCTGGTTTGATGGATTGATTTATTCCAATCATACAGAGAATTATCCGCTGCAGTCGTATCTTCAGACGTTGGTTGTATCCAGTACAAGCACCATGGAAAACATGGATGTTGATACAATGCTGGCATTGAGAAATGTGAACGAAACAAACATGCAGTCTGCTCAGATTTTTATTTCAATCGTTCCTCTTATGGTGGTTTACCCGTTTCTTCAGCGTTATTTTACCAGCGGACTGACATTAGGAAGTGTAAAGGGCTAATACGAAGACGGAAGAGATCATGACGTACGATAGGGGGCGAAGAACGGAGAAGATAAGGTTCCGCAAGGATAAGGTTCTTAGTCGTTTATTCAAAGACAGGTATCAGGATTGTCGGCAGAAATCGACGTGTAGGATTGTTTTGATATCCGAAATATGTTACAATATGAGAAACGAGACAGAAATCATATTGAAATAATGGTGTTCATTATTCCGACAGAAATGAGGTGCAGAATGTTATATCAGAACTCAGAACAGTTTCTTTCGCCGGAGAAATTTCGAAATCCGCCGTCCTGTTACCGTGGTGCTCCCTTCTGGTCCTGGAACTGTTACATAACAAAAGAAATGATCGACGAGCAGATTGCGTATTTCAAAGAAATGGGAATGGGCGGTTTTCATGTTCATGTCCGTGTCGGTCTGAAAAATCAGTATATGGATAAGGATTTCCTGGAGCTGGTCCGCTACTGTGTGGAGAAAGCCAGGGAAAACGGCATGCTCTGCTGGCTCTATGATGAGGATCGCTACGCATCCGGAATTGCAGGTGGAAAAGTAACAAAGCAAATCCGCTTCCGTGCAAGAAAAATGCGTCTGAGCAGGAGCGTGTATCCGGAGCTGATGATGCCGCTGAAAGAATTTCTTCGCTGCCAGGAGGAAGAGTCTGACAGATATGAGTCAATTCTGACGGCACCGTTGAACAAAGAGGGGAAAGGTGCCGCTGCAGAAGAGCGCTGCGCAGAAAATGGAAGCACGGAAAACGACAGCGCAGAAAATGGAAGAGCAGAAAATGGCAGCGCAGAAAATGGCAGCGTAGAAAATGGCAGCGCGGAAAATAACAGCGCGGAAAACGACAGCGCGGAAGATGGCAGTGTAAAAAATGACAGCGGGAAACCATCCGGCTGCCTTCTTGCCGCCTACGATCTGACACTGGAAAACGGATACCTGGCGGACTGTCGGCAGATCGGACCGGATGAGGAAGCCAGAGGAATGAAGTGGTATCTGTATGAGGAACTGGACTGGGAATCTCCGTGGTGCAACAACCAGACCTATGTGGATACGCTGAACCCGGATGCAATCCGGTGCTTCATTCAGGAAACGCATGAGAAATATGCAGCTGTGCTTGGTGATGCGTTTGGCAGTACCGTTCCGGCGATCTTTACGGACGAGCCGAATTTCAAGGGGATGCGTCTGCCGGACCGGGCGGATGACTGCTCAGACGTGCTTCTTGCATACACAGACCGGATGCCGGAGAAGTACCGGAAGGTAAACGGACGGGACTTCCTGGAAGAAATGCCGTTCTTTGTCTGGAACAGGAAGGGACAGGACGTGTCCGTGGAACGTTACCGGTATCGGAATCTCTGCTGCCAGATGTTTGTTGACGCATACTGCAAAACCATCGGTGAGTGGTGCAGCGAGCATGGAATTGCTTCTACAGGCCATATTCTTGGAGAGGAATCACTTGGGTCGCAGACCTCTGCAGTCGGTGAAGCAATGCGCTGCTACCGGGAATTCCAGCTTCCAGGAATGGATAATCTCTGCGATTTTCGTGAGTTTTCAGCTGCGAAACAGGTATCCAGTGCTGTTCATCAGATGGGCTGGGAAGGAGCGGTCAGCGAACTCTATGGAGTGACCCAGTGGGATTTCAACTTTGAAGGCTATAAGCTGGCGGGGGACTGGCAGATGGCTCTGGGCATTACAACAAGAGTTCCCCATCTGGCATGGGCCTCCATGGAAGGCGAGGCGAAACGTGACTATCCGGCGGCAATTGGCTGGCAATCGCCGTGGTACCGGGAGTTTTCCTGCATTGAGGATCATTTTGCCAGGGTTTCCAGCTGCCTGACAAGAGGTATTCCTGTTGTCCGTGTGGCACTTCTTCATCCGATTGAGTCCATGTGGCTGTATCAGGGTGTGGCGGAGCAGTTTGGCAGCAGGCGGGATCAGCTGGAAGAAGATTTTCAGAATCTGACAAACTGGCTGCTGACCGGAGGAATTGATTTCGATTATCTTTCCGAAGATTTTCTGGCGGAGGACGACTGCTATGCGGAAAATGGGGAACTGATCTGCGGAAAGATGAGGTATCAGGTTATACTGATTCCGGAAATGGAAACCATTCGTCCGTCATCTCTGCACCTGCTGCAGGAGATGAAAAAATCCGGCGGACGGATTCTCGTCTGCGGACAGGCTCCCAGATATGTTTCCTGCGAACCTTCACAGGATGCAAACCAGTTCTTTGATGGCTGCGAAACTGTTTCTCTCTCCAGAAACCGGCTTCTTGAGGCGCTGGAGACGCAGCGTGAAATTGACATCCGCCACAGGAATGGAGCGCGCAGCGATCTGTATCTGCATCAGATCCGGCAGGAAGGAGAAGAGCGTTGGGTATTCCTGGCACAGGCAAAGAAGGGACGGGAGAGTCGATCCGGTAATGTCTGGAGCCGGCGTGCGCTTCATGAACCGGAGCAGCTGCTGATACGGCTTCGGGGGAAATGGAAGCTGGAGCACTATGATACCATCAGCGGCGAGATCCTTGCGTTGGAACCGGAATTTATGGAGAACTGGACCGTTTTATCCTGGAACATGTATGGACACGACAGTCTGCTTCTTCATCTGATTCCCTGGAAAACGGAAGAGGCAGGGGGAGAGATACCTGAGTGTACGGAAACAAACCGCACAAATGAGTACAGCAGTGCGACAGCAGGAAGCCACGGACTTGGATCTGATGCAGGAACATGGATTGGAACTCCGTTTGGAGAACCGATTGCATATGAGACAGATGAGCCGAATGTGCTGATTCTGGATCGCTTTGAATATCGGACCGATTGGACAGAGCCGGCAGATGAAACCGGGGAGCAAAAGCTCAGTCAGGGAGACTCCATTCGCAGGAGAAATACCAGTCAGGAACTTTGGAAGCCATCCTGTGAACTGCTCCGGTTGGACAATTTACTGCGCAGACAGTATGGATATCCGCTGCGCTGCGAATCAGTGGAGCAGCCTTATGTGAGAAAAGAAGCAGATACCAGAGAGCATAAACTGTGGATCCGGACAACGATTGATTCGGAAATCAGCTGTGAAGGCTGTCGTCTCGCTTTGGAGGAACCGCAGTTCTACAGCGGAACACTGAACGGAGAAGCCATTTCCATGGAACCGGTGGGCTATTACGTGGACAAGGGCATAAAAACAGTTAATCTGCCGCCGCTGAAAGCCGGGAAAAATGAACTGCTCCTGGAAGTTTCCTTTGGAAAGGGAACAAATCTGGAGTGGATGTATCTGTTGGGTGAATTTGGTGTCAGACTGGAGGGCAGTCGCCCGTACATTGTTGAAAAACCGAAGCAGCTGAGCTGGGGCGATTACACAAGACAGGGATTTCCGTTTTATACCGGCAACATGAAATATGTGGTACAAATTCCGAATGCGGGCAGCAGTTTGCAGGTACGGGTGCCATATTTTTCCGGAGCGGCAGTGAAACTGACGGCAGAATCCTGCAGCAAGAAGGCATTGGGAGACGATGCGGCAATCAGAAACAGAGAGGAAATGGGATATCAGCCAGAATCAGAAAAACTGGTGGCATTCCTTCCGTATGAATGTCGGTTTGAAAATCTGACTCCGGGAAAAATCCGATTGACAATTACCTGTCTTGGAAATCGTTACAACGGGTTTGGACAGCTGCACATGATCGGAGATGATGTGAACTGGATGGGGCCGGATTCCTGGCGGACACATGGAAACTCCTGGACAGATCAGTATCAGGTGAAACCGATGGGTGTGCTGACGGCACCGTTGGTAAAATAGAAAAAAGAGCAGAAAGAGACGGATTCCCAATCGTAGGAAGATGTGGGATCCCGTCTCTTTTGTGTACATCAGGAGTTAATCTCCTGCTTCATGTCTTTTGATTCCTCGCGTTTCAGGTACTTAGCAGCTTCTTTTGCGGTAATCGGAAATGTGTTCATCAGAAAATCCAGAATTACTTCATCGCTGTCGTTTCTGGATTTCATAAAGGAAACCATGCTGGCAGCAACGGCATCCCGTTCCTTTTGGGCACCAACGCTTTCCCCACGCTCAAAGCCAACATTTTCTCCCTGTTCAAACCCAGCGCGATAGCTGCCATTGATGGAACTGTTCCAGTCCCGAAGCGCCTTCTCCCGTGAAATTGCCTGGGCGCGCATCTTCTCATCGCTGCTGACATGCTGCAGCCGTTCATAAGCGTTTCGGATCGCTTCATTCTGCGTTGTCAACATCTTCAACACCTCCTCGTCTCTCGAATGGTAGTGCCCCCTCACCTAAAGGTTCGGCGGCAGTTCGTCGGAAGGCATGAGAGAAATGCTTCGCATTTGCCTTCCTCCTCCAATAAACAGAGCAGGTTCAGCCGATGGAAGGTCTCAAAATCGCGTACTCGTCACCGCTGTCCAGCTGCTGAGCGCAAAGCTTTGAGACGTAATAAATGCTTCTCTTATCCATATTATACTGATTAACGACCTGAATTTCAATATCAATTGAAGTTTTATCC
>JAFUPV010000017.1 GCA_017472605.1 Lachnospiraceae bacterium | reverse complement strand
GGCGATTTCGACCGCCTGTGCAGCAGTACAGACACCGACGAATTCGCTGGGATTTGTATTTTATGGTGCGGCAGCGGCAGCCTATTCCACTGTGGGTCTGGACCAGAGCGCAGAGGTCTATGACAGGCTGGCAGCTGAGGAATTTGAAAAGGCGACAAAGTCGCTGCAGGAAATGGCGATTGCGGATGAGCCGAATCCTGCAAAAATTTCGTGGAATTGCTGATTCGGAAAATCCGGAAGGAACGAGATGTGAAAGGAACAGCCTGTCGAAATTCTGAAACAGAGGTGTCCGCGTTTCGGATGGAAAAGGAAATGGATGGGAAATAAGGAGGGGTATCATTATGAAGATGCATCTTTCACTGGATGATTTTTTTCAACCGCTGATGGAACTGACAGACGATCGTCCTGCATCGGTGTTTGATCAGCCGGAGTTTGCGTTTTTGAAGAAACTGCATGAGGAATATGGCGCGGTGATTTCCTGCTATTGCTTTTTGGAAGATGAGACAGGAAGCAGATCGCTTTGTGAGGTTCCGGATTGCTATCGTGAGGAGTTTGCGGCAAACGGGGACTGGCTGCGGTTTGGATTTCATGCCAGAAACAAGAAGGTGAACTATGGCTCTACCTTGTTTCATACGGAGGATACCTGTGATGATTATGAGCAGGCAAAGGCAGACTATGAGCATGTGATCCGGGAACTGGGGCGGATTACCGGTGGCGGACGTTGTCTGGATCGGATGCCGCGGATTCATTTTTATTCGGGAACGGAGACAGACTGTCGTGCATGGATGGAAGCCCAGTGCGGTGTTCTTGGTCTGCTGTCGGCGGAAGATCAGAGGCTTTGCTATTACCACACGGAGGATCAGAGGCGGAAACTGATTCAGGAAGGAATTCTGCGGGAAGAAAAACTGGGGCTGACATTCTGCCGGACGGATCTGCGCCTGGAAAGTGAGAAGGATCTGGAAGCGTCAATTCAAACGTGTGTGGAGCAAAAGCAGTGCAGGGAAACGGGACAGAATGAGCTGCTTGTTCTGTTTACCCATGCGACATTGATGGAGAAGGAAGAGATTCTGGAGAAGCTGCGTTTCTGCTGCAGATTTGCAAGGGAAAACGAGTTTGTGTTTGCTTTTCCGGAAGAGCTTCTGTGAGAGGTTGTGATACAAAATGAAAACGGTTTTTACGAAGGAAGAAATTAGTGAAATCTGTGCCAGGTATGGAATTCAGGTACAAACGATTGGGGAAGAAATTGACAGCTCTCATGGAGAATCTGACCGTCGATTGGCCTATCAGATTAATGATTCCTACATGCTGAAAGCGGCTAATGCGTCTGCGATGAATGAGGATGCGATTCAGTTAATGGCGGATCTGGTTGAACGCTATCGCAGCATCGGTGTCTATTGCCCGGCACCGGTCCGGGATTTGAGAGGAGCATATACGAACCAGGTCTTTCATGATGGAGGGCAGTTTACCGCCTATGTCGAGGAATTTGCGAAACTTGCTTTCGCAGATTCCGTTACCGGAACGTCGGCGGACGGGGATTGGGTGCGTGAAATCGAATGGAAGAAAGAAATGATGGCATTTACCGGAAAACTGGCCGCGCGTTATGTAAATGTGGGTCTGACAAAACGGAAGTCCATGTGGAGTATCATTGATTTGGGTCCGTGGGACGTGGAGGTAGATGAAAAGCAGGAAAACATGGATTTGCTGACGCAATGTCTGCGTGATCACGGGCGGAGCGAACTGGCAGATAAGCTGGTACGTGCCAATGAGGAAGCCAGAAACAGGATTCAGGAATGGTTTCAGGAATTGCCCCGATGTGTGTTCCAGGGGGATCTGAATTTGAGCAACCTGCTGATTGATGAGAATGGGCATGCTGCCGGATTGATTGATTTTAACATGGCCGGGACAGAGGTAACGATCAACTGTCTGCTGAATGAAGCAATGGTTTTGCTGAAAGAATCCGATTATGAAACAGATTCCCCGCAGGAACTGCTGGAGCGGATCTGTGCGTTTCAGGAGGAACTGATGGAGTGTGCGCGGAAATACTATTCGTTAAATGAAGTGGAGCTGCGGTGCTATGATGCCTACCGGAAGGTAATTCTGATGTCCATGTATCCCAATGTCATGTGCTGGAAACATATGCTGGATGAAGGGCGGCAGACGGAAAAAGTAGTCGAGCTTCTGAACTTAATAGCGGAAATGGAGATTGGAAAATGAAGATTACGATGCTTGGTACAGGAAATGCAGCTGTTACGGAATGTTACAATACCTGTTTTGTGTTAAGTGAAAAAGATCAACACTTTCTGGTCGATGGAGGCGGTGGAAATGGGCTCCTCAGTCAGCTGAAAAAGGCAGGACTTCGGTGGCAGGACATGCGTGAGATGCTTCTTACTCACAAGCATATTGACCATCTGCTTGGAATGGTCTGGATGGTGCGGATGATCTGTCAGAATATGAGTCGGGGAACATATCGGGGAGAGGCTGTGATTTATGGTCATGAAGAAGTGATTGATCTGCTGGGTTCGATGGCAGGTCAGCTGTTTGCTGCCAAAGAAATGGCATTTCTTGTAAGACATCAGGGAACGAATCATGGAGCGGTTACCGGACAGGGAGCAGGAAAGGATGGCTGTGCGCTCCATTTGGTTCCGGTGGAGGATGGAGAAACACGGACGATTCTTGGAAGAAGCGTTACTTTTTTTGATATCCGGTCTGCAAAGGCGAAGCAGTTTGGATTTTCCATGGAATTGGAAGACGGCGGAAAGCTGACCTGCTGCGGAGATGAACCATATAACGAGTATGAGAAACCGTATGCACAAAACAGCAGATGGCTTCTGCATGAAGCGTTTTGTCTGCATTCGCAGGCAGACATCTTTAAACCATATCAGAAGCACCATTCTACGGTGAAAGATGCCTGTGAACTGGCGCAGCAGCTTGGTGTGGAGAATCTGCTGCTGTATCATACAGAGGATAAGAACATCAGGGAACGGAAGGAATTGTATCTGGCGGAGGGAAAATCGTTTTTTAACGGAAATCTGTATGTGCCGGATGATCTGGAGACATTGGAGGTGTAGGAAATGTTGGGAAACTGGCTGCGCGGAATCTGGAAAAAGAAGACGGAAGCGATCATAACGGAAGAAAAAGAGGGAAAGCAATCTGGCGAGAAGACAGAGCCGCCGCGCCTGATTCCAACTCACCTGGACGGATTTGTGAAGGAATATGCGATCCGAAAACATCATTTCAGAAGAATGACAATCTGTTCTTCCAGCGGGACGGATCAGCTGGAACTCTGGTATGTGGGTGAAGTGAAGGAAGGAAAGGAGCCATGGATCATTGGAACAGAGAATCAGCCTGTCCGGATCATGGCGAAGGATCCGGTAAGCGGAGAGGAGATTCTGATTTTTGATGGAGCGCGTCACGGCTATGAAGCAATGTTCTGTGAGGCGGATTTCAGGGAAACAGATCAGGTGGTCTGCTGGAAAAAATATGAGCTGCCGCCGGTAAAGCTTGTTCTGGAATTAATGTACAGCGCTGCCTGGGACGAAGAACAATCCGGCTTTGATTTTGATGAGGACGGTAAATGCATTCTGGCGGACGGTACAAAAATGGAATGGGATGATGTCAAACGGAATGGATTTGACGGACTGGTGCTGATGTATGAGAATCCGAAAGGAAAGCTGGTTGAGCTTGCTGTGTCTGAGGAGCTTCATTGACAGGAGGTAGACGGAAATGGATAAGAGGTTTCGATTTGCCATCATGGGAGCAGGAAATATTGCCAACAAGTTCTGCAGCGCGGTGAAGCTGCTGGAGAACTGTGAAGTGACGGCTGTTTCCAGCAAATCGCTGGACCGCGCGGAGCAGTTTGCAAAGAAGAATGGGCTGGCGGCCGCCTATGGGGATTATCAGGAAATGTTGGAGAAGGAAAAGCCGGATTGTGTTTACATTGCTGTCCTGCCCAACGATCATTACCGCCTGACCATGCTCTGCCTGGATCATCAGGTTCCGGTGCTTTGTGAGAAAGCAATGTTCATGAACGGGCAGGAAGCGGAAACGGTGTTTGCGCGGGCACGGCAACAGCAGGTATTTGTGATGGAAGCGACCTGGAGCCGGTTCCTTCCGGCGATGAAACAGGCAAAAGCCTGGGTCAGGGAAGGAAAAATCGGACCGCTCTGTTACATGGAGACGGCGATTGGCTTTCGCGCTCCGCAGGATGAAAACAATCGCTACCTGAATGCGGCTCTTGGCGGCGGCGCGGCCAGAGATGTTACGATTTACGGATATGAGCTGACACGTCTGATTGCGGATCGGCCGATTCTGGATATACAGGTTCAGACAATCTGGGGAAAGACGGGCATCGATTTGACGGAACATGTGTCGCTTCGTTATGAGAACATGCTTGCTTCGATCACCACAAGCTTTGCAACCGGAATCGAAGAGAAAATGGTGATCTATGGGGAAACGGGAAAAATCGTGATTCCGAAACCTCATGTGGCGATGGAGGCAATG
>JAFUPV010000016.1 GCA_017472605.1 Lachnospiraceae bacterium | reverse complement strand
CTCGTACATTTCCTGATCGACACCGGAGAGGGCTGCCAGATAGACGATTGCTCCCCATCCTAAATCCTGCCAGATTCCGGAAAGTACATATAAGGTACGAAACCATCCAGGCTCCGACATGAAGTAGATCGGTTCCATGTGGAAGATGTTCGTCAGCCACTGATTGACAAATCCGGACCGCGGCGACAAAAACAGTGTCATCATAGATACGATTGCTACCGTTGAAATGAAGTGCGGCAGATAGGATACGGTCTGCGCAAACTTCTTGAACCGCTTTCCCCGAATTTCATTCAGCATCAGCGCGAAGATAATTGGAAGCGGGAAACCGAATACTAATTGGTAGACACTTAACAGGATTGTGTTTCTCAGCAGAAGGGGGAACCTGTCATATTCAAAAAACTTTCTGAAATATTCGAAGCCAACCCACTCGCTGGTGAATACGCTTTCTACAAATCCTGTACCGAACTGGGGCCTGTATTCCTTAAACGCAATCAGCGCTCCATACATTGGAACATAACTGAATATGATGTACCAGATCAGTCCCGGAAGCAGAAGCAACAGAAGATATCTGTTCTTAATCAGCTGCTTCATGATTGTTTGTTTCTTTTTCTTTGCGGCAACCATTCACCTTTTCCTCCTTGCCCGTTTCGTTATGTCTGGAGTTTAACTGATTTTTTCAGGAAAAGATATGGGCGATTTTCCACGGAATTTACGTTTTTTGCTTATTTTTTACCGATTTTATCAAAAAAAGGCAACCCGGAAAAAATGGTTAATCCATTCTTTGCGCAGAAGCGCACAAATTACTACCCGGTGCGCAAAAAATGTTGTATACTAAAGGCAGACGCTGCGGACTCTCCCCGAACAATGAAATCCGGGGTTCCCGCAGAGTCTGGTCTAAGCCGGGTGACAGACATCACTATTCTGTTCCTTTTTACGGCTCGAAACAATCTCAACAGAAACTGGAGAACAAAACCATGGTTCATGAACGCCTCGATGACATTACCTCAAATCTTTCCGTCCGCATCTTCAAAGGCTACGGCATCAAGCACGGCGCCAACTGGCACGAACGGAAAATCAAGCGGGTCTATACCATCTGGAGCATTACCAGAGGAAAAATCTGGATCCGGATTAATAATCGGGAATTTTTTGTAGAGAAAGGCGGCGTTGTCTTCTTCTATCCCAACGACAGCTACACCGCCCACACCGACGAGAATGGATGTGAATTTGTCTACATCTTCTTCTCACTGGAAATGGGCGGCGGTTTTGATCTTCTTTCCGACATGAATCTGGCAGGAATCGTTCCGGCAGAGCATGTCAGCGAAACGTCCCTTACCTTCTGCAGCCGTTTTGTCTCCCTCTATACCATCACGCAGCAGGCATCCCTGCGCACCTATTCTCTGTTTACCGGATACCTGTGCGATCTGATCGAGTTGCTGCGCAGCGATGTCTGTGACCATTTTTATCCATACAATCCCGGCCGCTATTCCGCCGTCTTCTCTCCCATTCTGGACTACATTGCGGAGCATTACCGGGAGGACATTTCCGTCAAACAGCTGGCTCTGTCTGCCAACCTCAGTGAAAAGCGCTTCATTCACAATTTCAAGCAGGTGGTCGGCACAGCCCCGGGCCAGTACATTTCCCAGCTGCGGATGAGAAAAGCTGCCGAACTGCTTGCCAAATCGTCCAGAAGCCTCAGTGAAATCGCCCATGAGCTGGGCTATTGCGATCAGTATGCCTTCTCCAAGGCGTTTAAACGAAGCTACGGAGAAGCACCGTCTGTCTTTCGCAGGAGTGCGGTTCTGGATCCGGATGCGGAAGGTGAGATTGAGGCATAAAAACTGCCGGCTGACAAATTTTACTTCGATTTGTCAGCCGGCAGGCCTGCAGAGTGGTTCTGCGTTCTATTTGATTTTCCCGGTTCGATTTCCAGTGCTTCATTCACTCCCGGCAAATCAGTTATCTCGCCAGTTCATAATACAATCCCCTCTTCGCCATCAGTTCCTCATGGGTACCTTCCTCCGCGATTCCTTTGTTGCTGATGTACAGAATCCGGTTGGAATTTCGAATGGTTGACAGACGATGGGCAACAATAAACGCAGTTTTATTCTGAATCAGAATATCCAGCGCTTCTTTAATCAGGATTTCCGTCTCTGTGTCAATGGCGCTGGTCGCCTCATCCAGAATGATCACGGACGGATTCTTCAGGACGATCCGCGCAAAGCTGATCAGCTGTTTCTCACCGGCTGACAGGCCGCTTCCCCGCTCCTCCAGCTCATGATAATAGCCGCCCTTCAGCTTCTGAATAAACTTATCCGCAAAGATCAGCTTTGCAGCCGCGATGCATTCTTCATCGGTTGCATCCCACTTTCCGTAACGGATGTTGTCGATGACCGTTCCCTTGAAAATAAAGGGATCCTGCATCAGAACGCCCACCTCTTTGCGCAGGGAAAAGAGACTGGCATCCCGCACGTCCACGCCGTCAATGGCAACACTTCCCTCTTTCACGTCATAGAATCGGGTAAGCATGTTGATTACCGTTGTTTTTCCGGCTCCGGTGGGGCCGACAAGCGCAATGGTCTCACCCGGCTTTACATGGAGATTGAAATGCTCCAGAATGTTTACACCGTCCTCATAGGCAAAGGTTACGTCATTGAAATCCACACGTCCCTTTACATCCTTCAGTTCCACCGCGTTTTCCCTATCCTTAATCTCCAGTGGATAATCAATGGTGTCAAACACCTGCTCCAGATTGGAGCTTACCTGAGACAGCTGCTGGATGATCGTTGAAATCTGAGACAGCGGATCCTGGAACGAACTCATGTAGGTGGTAAAGGTTACAACAACACCGGCTGTAATCAGATCATTTCCGCCAAGGATCAGCGCCAGCGCGACACCATAAATGCACAGTGTTCCCATGTGCCAGAAGATCTGGACCACCGGATGATTCAGACGGGCAATCTTCGTAATGTCCCACCACATATCCGCGCTTTCTGCATGAACGGTACGGTATGTTTCCTTGTTCTGTTCAATCCGGTTATAGTTCTTTACGATCTGCTCACCCATGATGGACTCCACCAGAAAAGCGGAACGGTTGGAGTTCTTCGCGCGAAGCGCCGTAAAGCGTTTGCGCAGATAGGAACGGAGTTTGAATACAAGGATCATCATGGGAACCACCGTTGCAAAAACAATTGCCGTCAGCGCCGGGCTGATGGACAGCATGAAGATTGTCACCACGATGATTTTTACAATGTAAATGGCAAACATCATGACATAGTTGGAAAAGAAATCTGCCAGTCCATTGATATATTCCGTCACACGCACCACAATCTTGCCGTCAGGACGGTTATCAAAATAGTCGAAGGCCAGCTGCTGAAGCCGGTTAAAAATGTCGGTACGGATACTGAAGATGATGTCCATGCCCATTTTTCCCATGCTTCTTGTCTGGATAAAGGTGGTCAGAATCTCCACTGCTGCCAGAAAAATCAGGCCGCAGCCCACCAGGAACAGTTCCCGGTAATCCTGATTTGCCACTGTCACATCCACGATCCGGGACAGCAGTCTTGGCGGCAGCAGAGAAACAACTGCCGCGATCAGCATCATGATGCTGACAAGGAACAGAATCTTCTTGTAGGGAAGAATGTATTTCAGCGTCCGCCCCAGCTGTCGGATATCAATCTTTTTCTCGATTTTTTCATCCTCAAAGAACGTATTGCGCTTAGCCATTGTTCTCACCTCCCTTTGCCAGACTGTCATAGTCGACCACACTCGCCTGCTGCTCCTGCTGCACGTTGTAAACATGGGCAAAGCTTCCGCCAAGCGCCATCAGCTCCTCAAAAGTACCACGCTCCGTGATTTCTCCGTCTTTCAGATAAAGAATCTCGTCACAGTCCACAACAGACGAGAACCGGTGCGCCGTGATGATCACTGTTTTTTCCGAGAAGTTCTCCCGGATATTCTGCAGCAGTGTCCGCTCCGTGTTCACATCCAGCGCGCTGGTGGAATCATCCAACACAAAAATCGGCGCATTCTTATGGAAGGCGCGGGCGATGGACACACGCTGCTTCTGGCCGCCGGAAATGCCAAGTCCCCGCTCACCGATGATCGTCTTATAGCGATCCGCCAGCGCATCGATAAATTTATCCGCCTGCGCGTGGGTCGCCGCCTTCGTCACCATCCGCTGGTCGATATCCGGCCGGCTGAAGGCTATGTTGGATTCAATGGTGTTGGAAAACAGGAACACATCCTGGAACACATAGGAGTACATGTTCCGCAGATTCTCCAGACTGAATTCTTTAATATCATGACCGTCAATGGTGATGGTTCCGCCGGTGATGTCGCGGATGCGCACCAGTGTTTTCAGCAGCACGCTCTTTCCGGATCCGGTCTCGCCGACGATTCCCACCTTCTTACCATAGGGAATGGACAGGTTAATGTCCTTCAGGATCTGCTGACCGTCAATCTCCATGGAAACATGGTTCAGTTCGATATGGGGCATGTCACAGTGAAGGTTCGGCTCTTTTGAATCCGCCACCCGGCTGCTCTTCTCCATGAACTTCTTCAGCTCCAGACCGGCAATGGTCTGCTGCTGCATGTTGAAAATATGGTTGTTGATATTTGTTATGTTGTTCATGATCCGCATGACATAGGTGGATGCGGTGAGAATGTAGCCCACGGTCAGGTAGCCGTTCATCACAAGAGCCGCGCCTACAAGAATGGTTCCGATGTATGCGATCTGCTTGATGGAGTTAAAGGTAAGATCAAATTTGGACGACAGCCAGATCTGCTTGAGGCGCGCGCTGCGGAACTCGTTGTTTACCGCGTCAAACTTCTCCTTCTCCAGTTCCTCATTGGTAAAGGAGCGGACGATGCGGACGGCGGCAATGTTTTCCTGCGTTGTCAGGTTCATGGCGGAACTCTTGCTGCGGATTTCTTTGAAGTTCATGCGTGCCTTTTTCTTGAAATCAAGCACGGTCACAACGAGGAACGGCATCAGGATCAGCGGAATGATCAGGAAGGACACGTTGATGCTCGTGATCAGGATCAGCGTTGTCACCAGCATGAAAATCGCGTCTCCCAGATAGGGAATCCGGTGGGAGAACAGTTCCTTGAACATGATGGTATCGCTGTTGAGGATCTGAAGAAGCTCACCGGAGTTATAGTTGGCGATGGTCTCCGAGTCCAGCTCCATCAGCTTTCCATAGGTTTCATGACGAAGCTCCTCTTCCAGCCGCAGACCGACCCACTCCTGGAGCAGATCCCGGGCATAGATCAGCCCGATCCGCAAAAGGATCATGATGGTGTAGACCACCGCGATGGAGAAAAACAGCTTCATCGTATGTACGTCACCGTAGTCGCCGGTCAGCAGGAAATGAAAGATTCCTCCGCTTTCCTCTGTTACCTCCCCATTCCGGATGACATAGTCGATCAGGATTCCGGACAGCAGCGGAAGCATCAGCTCCGCAAAAATACCAAGAAAACTCAAGATCTCTGCCAGAATGGCGTGGGGCATGCTTTTTCTGAAGAACTTGAATCCAAACTTTAGTGTTTCCATACTTTCCTCCGTGAAAAAACGTTTTTTGGTATTTATAGTTTAGCACGAAATCTATCTTTGGCAACTGGAAACGTTCCATTAATTTGCCCGACCCGCTTCCCGTGTAAACGAGAAAAAACAGGCCCTCTGTAACCATGATTACAGAAAGCCCGCATACCAAATGCCTGTACGTTACTTTATTTCTTCGGGATACTCCACCCCTTCCGGCAGCGGATCCCATTCATTTAATCCAAGACTCTGCTTGAATTTCGCCTGCTCCAGTGTCAGCGGCGGCAGATCTTCTTCCAGATACTCGATCAGTTCCCGGATTCCCGCTCTCGTGGCGTTGTCCACCAGAAAGATGCGTTCACAGCCGGCATTGATCATCCACTGCTTTACCATGGGAATGTTGGCATAGGGGGAATCAATTTTTGTGATCACACCGATCAGCGGACGGAGAATGAAGGAACGGAGGCTGGCACTGAACAGATTGAAAGGTTCGTCCGCAGCCTGAACAATGGCTACCACATCCGCCTCAAAGGAAAAGCACGCCAGACCGACGCTGAATCGCTTGGATTCCGCATATTCGCCGGGTGAATCAATGGTATTTCCTTCCGTGTTTGTATACTGGGTTTTTACATAGTGAAGCTCTTCCCCCCGCAGCGCCTGCGTCAGAGAGGTTTTTCCGGCTTCACTTCTGCCCATCAAAAATAATTTCTTCATTTTCCACCTTTAGCTCCTGTGAACTTTACAGGTCTGAAATCCCAGTTCTTCTCCGAAAAACCGGACCACCTCTTCCACTGCAGTCTGCACCTGGGACAGTCCGCCGGAAATGATCAGCGACCCGCAGAAACGGTCCATGAAGCAAAGCTGCACATCAGCGCTCTTCATGGCCACATCGGCCGCGACCACAACCGCCTCCCACGGCGTAAACCGGATCATTCCAATGGATTCTCCCGTGTGATCCTCGCCTTCATGCACGCCGATGTGGAGCGCCAGATTCTGATAAATGCAGGGATCGGACGGACTGATGATGTGGGCCAGACAGACTTCCTTTCCCGGAACCCGTACCCGGGTCATCCGGAGCCGCTTTCCCTTCAGATGCTCATAGTCATCATGAAACATCTTTTCCAGCAGTTCTTCTTTCGTTATTCGAGCCATAGCCCCACTTCCTATCTCTTGGTAATCTTGCAGACAACAAATTCCAGTGTGTCACGGAAATACTCCACGATTTCAGTCATTGCCGACACAACATCGGAAATTTCACCGGTGATGATCAGGGTTCCGGTAAAACGGTCCGCAAAGCCAAGGTAGATGTTTCCGTTTTTCACCGCGATATCCGATGCGATGACAGCGGACTCCGGCGGAGTCATGTTCATGATTCCGATTGCGGAGGAGCGGTAATCTACCTGGGGATTTAATCCCAGCTTCTGATAAATGATCGGATCCGGGCCGCCCATGACATGGGCAAAGGTGATTTCCTTGCCGGCTACTGTCTCCTGCACGATTCTGATCTGTTCTCCATGTTCATTTGCCATCTATGTATTCCTCACTTTTCTGTCTTCATGATCACATCATAAAAATCTCTGATAAAATCATACTATCAGAATAGTTTCTTGTCAAGGCGAAATGCCTGAGTGATTTTCTTTCCCGCCGTCAGCTCATAGCTGTGGCTGATCAGATTCCTGATTTCCTCCCCAGGCACTGACCCGTCCAGACGAATGCTGATCCATTTCTCCTTATTCATGTGCCAGGCCGGATGGAAGCCCTGCTGCGTCTGCAAAAAGCCAACAAGCACCGGATCGCACTTCACGTTCAGAACGTCCACCATGCCTTCCTCCTCCAGTCCCAGCTTCCGCTTTTCCACTTCCAGAAGCACACCATACCACTTCCGGTTCTCCTGATGCCGCAGCACGGCATTGTTGTCCGTCCACGGATAGTCCGGTTCGGTTCCATACTGCTGTTTTACCCAGTCAAATACGTCCTGTCGGTTCATATGCATCCTCACAATCTCGTCCCAATGTTATCCTCCAGCTCCCTGATCTTCGAAACAACTTCCTCAGCCGGCGCCTGAATCGTCACATAGCCCTCCAGCGATTTCGCTTTTGCCTTCAGCATGGCTGATTTCGGATATACATAGATCCACGCCCGTCCTTTTCCGTTGCGCGCCTCCTGTACCAGATTGGCAATGGAAGAATTTCCGTCAAACGCAAGGAGGACACAGTTTCTCCGCTCGAAAATCTCATAGTTGAAGGACTTATAGATTCCCATTTCCTGGGACTCCGTTGAAATCCGGATGCCCTTCAGATTCGCCCGTAACAGTTTCTGCATCTGCTTCGGACTCATCAGCGACGGAATGATGCTGTATACATCAAATTTCTGATTATTCTGCACAATATATTTTTCATGGCCCAGCAGTTTATGACCTACCACAAAGAACACTTTTTCCGGATCCAGCTGGTCTAACAGCGCCTGCAGCAGCTGCCGGTCGCTTTCACTGACCTTCGTGGAAGCCGTATCACTGGTAAAGCTGCCGCCTGCAATGATGACCGGATACTTATCCCATGGCAGATCCGCAATTCGGCTCTTAAACACCGGATAGGATGGATGCTTATGAATCTCGAACTTCACATCGCGAATGTCGTCGAACCGTTTCTGGAATTCATCCAGATAATACTGCTTCACAGTCCGTCCGCCCAGCTGCGTTTCAAATTCCTCCGATTTGCAGCGGAAGTTCCGGCTCTGACGCTCTATGATCCGATCCTCCGCTGCCTTCATCTGTAAAAACTCATGATCGGAAATCTTCAGGAAGTTGGCCAGCGCCAGCTGCTCATCAATGCTGTCCGTCCCATACAATCCGCAGCCGTCCGTTCCCATCACGCAGGAAATTCCTTCTTCCAGATAGCGTTTCAGCGGATGTGTTTTCAAGTCAATGATGTTATTGAGCCGCACGTTGCTGGTCAGCTGGAACTCCAGAACAATGTCATGCTCCTTAATTTTTGCCAGCAGCTCCTTCCCCTGTCTGCTCTTTAGGCTGGCACAGTAAACCCCGTGACCAATCCGCATGCATGGAAACAGCTGACCCGGCAGCAGTGACTGCTCCACCAGATCAATTGCCCGCGACATGTTACTTTTAAGGGAATCATTCTCTCCTGCATGAACGCGGATGGTCCAGTTCTTATCCTCGCTGGCAATTTTCGTCACAATTTCCCGAATCACCGCTTTCAGCTCCGCAATGTCATTGATTTCCTCGCCGACAAAATCACTTCCCACCACATAGGGATCTCTGCACACGACCTTCAGCGCCTGGATCGCATCTGTCAGGTAGTTACCGGAAACAATGTTTTCCTTTACCAGAGTCAGCGGAATTCTGCGGATCGCCGCCAGGAAACGGATATCAACACCGGTTTCCTCCCGGACCAGCGGGAGAATGTGATGAATCTGCTCCAGCATGCGGGCTGCAAAAAGATCCTTCTTCACCAACGTCGTATCGCTGATCTCTACATATCGAATATGCCGTTTCTGATATTCACGGCCAATCCACAGCAGCGTATCCTCATAAAACGTGATATCCGCATACCGCTCGTCCCTGGAATCCTCCATCATCCGTTCCAGATACCGACGGATATCCGAATCCGGAATTGCTTCTGTATTCACCAGCTCAATGGTATCATCCGATTCCACACCTTTTGTGAAGACATACCGATACAGATACAGCTTCTCCAGGTTTGTGAATACTGCCTGGGAGTCTTTCAAAATCGTCAGTGACCGGCGGATCCGCCGGATGTTTTCCGCTGCATGATCAACGTTTTTCAGGATCAGGTCCGCAAAGTTGATGAAGGTGTTATCGTCAATTTTCCGGTTCCGGTGCTTTCCCGACAGACCGTTAAGATCAATGGTATTCATCACTGTCTCCCGCTGCTTCTCCAGAAATTCCTGCTGCGCCGGGGATACCGTCAGCTGCAGTTTCTTTATGTAATACAGAGGATATCGAATCTGATGTTTCATCGCCAGCGCAATCAGGATATCCGCATGGAGGTTTGCATTGCCGTGGGTATGGAGATCTGTGGACAGCTTCACATGCTCCTGCACATAGGACTTCACCAGCGTCTCCCGGAAGGAATACTGATAATCCTTGGTCTGACTCATCAGCGTTTTGGCAATGGCCGGGATCATGGAATTCACTTCCATCCTGCCGTCCGGATAGATGTTGGCAAGCTTCAGACCGTTCAGACGAAAAATGAAAACCCGCTGTCCGTCTCCCTTGATGTAGCACGGGATTTCCCCCTCCAGCACCGTCCTTCCCTCCCGGATGACCGGCTTCTGGTTGGAAACAATCGCCAGATTTTTTATCAGGTTGTCGGAATGGTGGTTCATTGCATGGATTGTGTAGGTGAGAACGGGATGGTTCATGTCCAGCGTAACAACAATATCTTTGTCTTTATCCAAATAAAACGTTCCAAAATAACTCATATCGGCACCTTTCCCCCTTAAATATTCCCCGAATTGCTTCTTTGCCCGTTCCGACTTTTATGACATTACTCTGATTTCGATTCCCATTTCCTCCGCTCGCAGCAGATATACCGGTGCAACCTCTTTTGCAACAGCCAGAACTTTCTTTGCGTATTTTCCACCGAACCGATTGGCAACCGTTTCCAGTTCATAAAGAGCCATCTGATCCACGTTCCCGATCTTGCAGGAGATGAACGTCGGCACATTCTGCTGGATTGACATGATATCGATTTCATTCAGCACATCTTTTCCCGACCCTTTGTGGATCACGCCGTCCCAGTCAATGTGCACACCAACTCTGCAGTCATCAAAGGTGTCATCCTGGACTTCCTTTAAGAACACATACATCTCCAGAATGCTTCCGCCGTCCCAGAAGTAGTTTTTGATTCTCTGATTTTTATATGTATAACGGTACACACCGTTTTTGTGGCAAACCGAACGCAAAAAGCCGGCTGCCTCACAGGAATCCAGAAACTCATTCAAATCCGCCGCACTGCCGATTGCGGAATTTCTTTTCAGCGCCGCCTGCACCTGCTTTTCATCTGCATAGACCATTAAGTCTGAATCCGGTGCAAACTTTCTTAACAGAGCGGAGTAATGAACCCACTTTTCGCCACAGATTCTGGACAGCTTCCACATCGCCGCCACATCATCCATCTCTTCCTGGCTCCATGCATCCTTAAAATCCTTATGCATTCGGTAATTGATCGTACCGCCATAGAGAGAAATGTATCCATCCAGATCCAATGAAACCGGACAATGCTCTGCAAACTCCTTCAGCCTGGGAACGCCCGGATATCCATACTCATGCATTTTATTGGTATGAATATCATACATATGCATTGGCGCTTTCAGCTCTCTTGACAGAATTCCAAAGGCAACCAGCGGCAGGCTTTCTCCGCCCGTCAGATCAAAAAACACCTGATTTCCAGCTTCTGTCTCCCGCTTTACATGCGCGGAAATCGTATCAACAATTTCCGGCAAATTGACGTCATCCACCGCGTAAAACCGGACTTCCCGATTGCCGCATTGTTTCTTCAGAAACTGTTCTACACGGTTCCTGTTCTCCTTATCCAGAACATGCTGATATCCGAAAAAGAGTGTTTTATCAACCTTGTAGTTTAAGCTTGTAATGACATTTTCAATTGGATTTTCATCAAAGAATTCTACATTTACCAGCATCTGCATTTTCCTTTCTGAATTAATATCTGCATCCTCGTTTTTCTTTTTATATTCGTGGTTTTCTTATCTGTCTGAATTATAACATGTAAAACTGCACAGTTCAACTCATAAACGAAGCCTGATTTCAAGTCCTGGCAATTCTTTCACTCTGTCAATTTCAGATTTTTCAAAATTCCGATATTAACGGGTTGTATCATCCCAATCTTTATGCTATACTATAAACGAAAGGGAAGCCAGAAGACGGCTTACCCCCAACAATTTCGTGTTACTTAGTAACAGCCGTCATTATTGCGAGTAATGGCGGCTATTTTCATTTCCTCTTGAAGATCTGATAACACAGACCAACAAGGGCAACATTTCTCAGTATAAGAATCAATCAGTTTCTTATCTTCATCTCAAACGGCTCCATCACAATCTCCGTTCCATCCAGTTCAAACCGCTGCTCCTGCTCGCAGTTGTTGAAGATAAACTGAATCTCTCTGCCGTTTCCGCTGCGCGTTGTCACCTCCACATGGGCAGGCAGACCATCCAGAAATGGCACGTTTGCCCTGGTCAGTGCGTCCTTCGCCAGCCGGTTATACAGCTTCTGCTCACCTACGGTTCCCACATAATATACAGTTCCCTTTTCATAGGCGTTTACCGTTACAGCAGGCTTTCCCTGATAGAAGCGGCTGTCGTAGAAAACAACCGGTTCTGCTGTTTGTGCGCACAGAATGTCACACCACTGGCGTCCGGTGCAGGCTTCGCCGTCTGCAAATTTCAGAGAAACGGTTCCGTCACCGATGGGGTTATATTCCTCCACATACGCGCCTGTCATGTCACGGTACACCGTCGGCAGCTGCTCCATGATGCATTTGTTGTTTTCGTCCTTGACACCGCTGCGGTTGGTAAGGATCACGATTCCACCCTCCGCAGCAAACCGGTGAAGACGGGCTACAGTATCCGGGTCTGTGATGTACATCTGGGGAACGACAAGGATCCGATAGGAAGCAAAAGACGCATGGTGATCGATGATGTCCACGTTTTTGCCGTGATTGGTAAACGCCTGATGGAATCGCTGCAGCTGTTCCATGTAATACATGCCTCTTGTCTGCGGCTGAATTTTAAAGCTGTATTCGTTGTCGGAAGAATAGAGGATGGCGATGTCGGAGATGATTTCCGTTCCGTCGATTGCGTCCAGCGTTTCTGCCGTTGCGCACAGATCTTCGAATTCCAGGAACCGCCTTCCGGGAACGTTGGAGTGGTCAAGCAGACCATGCCAGAACATTTCCGCTCCGCTGACTGCGCTGCGCCAGCGGAAATGAACCACTGTGTCTGCGCCGTGAGCCAGTGCCTGGAGAGAGTAGCCTTTGATCATGCCGGGCTGCGGCATTTCGCTCATTGGCGCCCAACAGCCCTTTCCTCCGCTCAACTCCTCCATGATCCAGAAGTTCTGCTGCTTAATTCCCCGCATCAGGTCCAGATGGAAGCCATGGGAATAGCATTCTTCCGGATCGGCCGGAATTTTCGTGGTAGGATAGTTATCGTAGGAAACAAAATCCAGTCCCTCAAAGGTCCGGTAGAAGTCCGGCATGTTTTCACAGAACCAGACATTGGTTGTTACCTGACGTCCCGGTGAATTTTTACGGATGATTTCCGTCTGCATCTTCACATATTGGATCATGTTATCCGATGCATAGCGGTTGAAATCCAGCATAAAGGACGGGTTCAGCCAGGCATGGGGGTAGCTTCCGTAGGGCGGCAGGATCTGATCCCAGGACGAATATTCGCCGCTCCAGACGTTGTTTCCGTAGGCTCTGTTGATTGCGTCAATGGTTCCATATTTTTCTTTCAGCCACTTCCGGAATTCTCCGATGCAGGTTTCGCAGAAGCAGAAGTTTGCTTCCAGTTCGTTGTCGATCTGCCATGCAATGACAGCAGGATTCTGTCCGTAGCGGGCAGTCATCCTGTCAATGATCCTTCTGGCATACCGCAGGAAATCTCTGTTGTTATAGCAGCGATGACCGCGGATTCCGGTTGCGATTTTTCTTCCGTCTCTTCCTGTCTGCACAGCCTCCGGGAAGGCTTCATAGAGCCACAGCGGCGGGCAGCTGGTCGGAGTGCACAGCACCACATCAATTCCCCTCTCCGCAAAAATTTCAATGATTTCGTCCAGCCATTCAAAGGTAAAACGACCTTCCTCCGGTTCCATCCTGCTCCACGCAAATTCACCGATGCGCACCACCTTCACTCCGGTTTTCTTCATCAGATTCGCATCCGGAATCCACAGGGACCGGTCCCAGTGCTCCGGATAATAGTCTACGCCAATTCTCATAGGTAACTCCAGCCTTTCTTATTATAGAAACGGTCTCTTTTCCAGCACCAGCTGCAGCGGCTTCGATGTCCGGATGTATCCCGGCAGCGCATCCTGAAGAACAGCCAATGCACAGAGAATGGCAAACAGCGTGTGCAGATCGTTCAGCGTTTCCGACGTTTCCGGATCCATTGCCAGAAGCTGGAGGATCAGACCATCCGCGATTTCCCTGACAATTTCCTGTGTTTCCTCAAAACGGATTCCGGCGCGCTTCTGGGCAGTCACCAGCATGTAGGTATAGTCAATGTCAGACCAGCCGGCGGTTGTGGAAAAATCAGGGCATACGCCGTTGCGGTACGCCTGAATGCAGGTGTCGAGAAGCGCTTTCGGATAGGGAAGAGCACGTTTTGCATACTCATAGTTAAAAATGTAATGGAAGGTACTCGCAAGATAAGCAAAGGGTTCCGCACCCTCCAGCGCGTCTTTCTTCCAGAGACCGGTCTTGGGATCCGCATTGCTGTCCATCCATTCAAAGTAATCGTCCTCCCACTGGTCCGCGACTGTTCCGGTCAGGATCATGGAACCATAGATTCCGGATCCCAGATGGGCTCCCAGCCAGGGCTGCTTTGCCCAGTCGATGCCGTCAAGAAATTGGAAGAGACCTTCTTTCGTTGTGTATCCGGAAAAAGCGGACACCGGATGAAGCGGCTTTGCGTCAAACAAAGCAAGAGCTCCGCTGACAAAGGCCGTGCTGTGGGTCGGGAAGTTATCGGCATCCTCGAAGATTCCCGTCTCCGGATTCTGCAGTCCCTGCAGCACATGGATGAAGGCCTGGCGCTCTGCCGGGTCAGCGGGAAGCTCGTTTATAGTGTAGAGAATGTTTGCTGCATTGGCACAGCCATAGGGTACGCAGCCCAGGCTGCGGGTACCCTCCCTGTTCTGGGTGACAAAACGGGCATATCTGCCGGGTTCGCCCAGGTTGTGGCGGGCAACAATCTTCTGGACATCTTTTATAAATGGTCGCAAATCATACATCGAATTTTCCTCTCTTTCCAGGCGGTATCAGTCATTTTTGCTCCACGCAATCCCATCCTGTACTGCATGCAGCTGCTTTTAGAAACAGTCGAAGCATCTGTGTTCTTGCTTCGACTGTCTTTCATTTATGCATATTTCTTCTTATTTCGTTGTATCGCTTAGGCCCGATGAACCTCAAACATGTAAATTCGCGTTGTGGAATCCTTCGGATTCTGTGTTGCCTGATCGATCCACAGTCGGAAATACCTTGCCTCCACCGGCTCAAAGCTGCGGTAGGTCATTGCCATTTCGTTGTCTGTCACCGAATCGGCAGTCTTCCACTCATCACCTTCATTTAACTTATATTCCAGACGGAATTTTCTTGTATTATATGTGGGTGGCTCATAAACACCGGCATGCATTACAAACCACTTATCAACGGTTACTGTCTCCTGGGCATCGACCTCCAGCCAATGGGTACCGTCCTTGGACATGGTGCACCATTTGGAATGTTCGTCGCCGTTGACTGCATTTGGTCCGACCTCTACCGGATTGAAGTTGCTGCTTACCTGACAGGGCTTGCCGCAAAGCACATCCTCGCCCAGTTTTTTTCTGCGGGCTGTTACAACCGCATCATGGTCAGGCATGGAGATCATGGCCGTTGCCTCGTCTTCGATCTGAATGCAGTCGCCTTCCCAGCCATCAAAAACTGACCGGTCTTCATAACGTTTTGCCTGAATCAGGAATTTCTTTCCTGCCGGATATTCTCCACTGCCCTTTGCGCCCACTGCAGTCAGTTTATGAAGAGAAACGTCCTTCTGCTCCACCTCATCATACAGAGGTGCCAACGGTGCAAACGCTCCCGGTTCGTCATCCGATGCCGTTGCTGCCATGATAATCAGATCGCTGTCTGCAGGCAGGGTAACGGTCTTTGCACCGGTAATGTCCAGGGCATATTTGAAGAGATATGCGAACAGGTAGAGACGGTCGCCATCTGCGTCATGGGTGTGAGTATATACAGCAGCGATCTCGTCATGCTTAATCACACATTCTGCCGCGTTAACCATCATCGTCCAGGAACCGACGTTTTCCTTATAGTCCTGTACCTTTACTTCCACCGGATTTCCGTCCACAAGGAAGGTAACTGTCTTGTCGCCGCCTCTGCTTGCTGCAAGAAGGTAAAGTGTGCGATAGCCTGCCGGCAGCTCGATGACCTGTCCATTTGCTTCCACCGCATTGGCTTCCTCTGCCGGGGCAAGCGTGAAGCGGATGCCGCCGGACACGATCTCTTCGCTGTAAAGCTCGGACGGAATGGAGATGCCGTCTGCAAATTCACCTGCGGTACGGTCGCTGTTGGAGGAGGTTACTTTCTTATTGTAAGGAAGAGCAATCGGTTCCTGCTTTCTGCGCAGTGTCTGCACGTTAGCCGCGGAATTACTGCATGTTTCAGAACCAGCGCTGTCTGCACCGTTAGCCGCATTCATTTTGCCCTTCAGAGAGATGGCGAAGGTTTTCACCGCATATGGCGTCAGTGTGCAGGTCAGCTGATTTCCCGCAAATTCGGCTGCACCGATTTCCTCTTCATAGCCATTCGTCTCCACTGCGGAAACAAGGTCTGCTGCAAAAGTCAGGCTGCAGTTTTCTGCACCTCTTCCGGAAGTTTCCTGAACGCGGACAACGATCCGGTCTCCCTTCTCTTCCTTCTTGATGCAGCGGATTATCACGTTGGGATCACTGACAGAAACAAAGGACAGACTCCTTCCCAGACCGCCATGCTTTGGCGCTGTAAACGGCATCAGCGGCTGGTTCAGCGCTGCTGCTTCACCGCCGCGAACGCCCTTATGTCCGGTGATTGAGTAAGTAAACATATTCAGTCCCATGTCCTGCCAGTCCTGTCCGGATGCCGGGGAGAACGGAGCTGCCGGTGTGTGGATCAGGGTCAGGCGAAGCACATTGTCCTTCGGCTTGTCCATGCCGTACTTACAGTCATTCAGAATGGAAACGCCGTAGGAACCGTCTTCTGCAGTCAGATCTGCCCACTGGTGAACCAGATGCTGATAATAGGGGAAATTATCTGTGTTGCCGTTTTCGATGGCGCCAAGTCCCAGATCGAAGGTGGCTTTCGGGTTGGATACAGACAGCGGGAAGGCCGCTCTCAGGTTTGCCTTGCGCTCCGACCAGTCGATGCGGTTTGCAACATCCACTCTCTGACCATCGTTCCAGAGGGAAATGGTCTGCTCAAAGGTGGAGTTGTTGTAGGTTCTTGTTACTTTCACAGAGACAACGGCAGGACCGTTATCAACGATCTCAAACATCGGATTTCCGCCCACATAAGCCGGTTCCTCCAGAGAATCTGTCCAGACCAGCTCCCAGGACGGCCAGACGCAGCTGCTGTCCGGGCCGATTTCGAGACGGATCGGGGACTCCAGAAGCTCGAAATTTTCATTGGCTTTGTCCAGAATGCTGGCGATATCACCGTTCTGATCAATCGTTACCTGATATCTCTGGTTCTGGAGAATGAAACCTCCTGTTCCTATCTGACTGCTCTCTGCTTCTGCAATACCGGCTCCTGCCTGACTGCTCTCTGCTTCTGCCGGGCTGACAGAAACCGCAGATATCAGCTGACACGGAATTTCACTCTCTCTTACCTCATATACGGTACAGCTGACAGGAGCCGTCTTCGCCACGAATTTCACGACAGTCTTTCCGTCCACGCGGGAAAGCTGAGCCGGTACTTCTCTGCCCATTCCGTCAAACACACGGACATATGGCGTGCTGACCGGAATTTCCGCTGCAACAACATCATTGCGTTCGCAGGAAACCGGGTTGTAAACCACCACCGGCGTTCCCTGCACATTGGTATCCAGAGCGCCTGCGATACCGCCCACCGCATTCTCCAGTTCCGCAGCAAACAGGTTCAGCGCAATGACATAGTCGTTGTATGTAAATACATAGGCCGAAGCAATGGAGGTTCCGGGAAGGTCGTCATGGAACTGGTGCCACAGGAAGGTCTGCCACGCAGTCAGAAGACGCTCGGACGGATATTCGGACGCGCCAAGCCATGCCGCCATCACGGAAGCTTTCTCCGCGGAATCCGCAAGCAGCTCATTCTTACGGTTCCACCTCTTGCTGATGGTATGGGAGGTCACCGCGCCGGAGCCGTGAGGAATCAGAAGTTCGCCGTCATATGCTGGAAGTGCCTCGCGTTCCTCCGGTGTCAGATCGTTGAACAGCTGGTCGGTGGAAGCAGCAATGACTTCATAGAGTCCGTTCTCTTTATCGTTCACTGCATCGTTGACCATCTGTGCGGAAATTTCCTTGCAGGAGCCGCCGTAGTCACCGGTTCCGTAGTACATGGAACGAACGGAATGACCGGTATATTTCTCGTTGTGCTCGATCTGCTTCAGATATTCTTCACGCTGATTGACCGGACGGGTATCGCCTTTTTTATCGAAATTATAGGTATAATCACCCTCCAGGAAGGATGCCGCCACGAATTTTCCGTCGGGACCAACCCACTTGCCAAGATCCATGCGCGGCTTCTTATCTTTTTCCGGAAACCACTTGTCCGGATCGGCAAACGGATCCTTTTCCTCCGGCATCGGCTTGGAAACCGTTCCATCCTCCTCATAGATCGGGCTTCCCACGCCCCAGACCAGCTTCTGGGTGGAGAAACCGTTAAGACCCATGTGCGCCGCGATGGACGGAAGGGCATAGCTGAAACCGAAGCAGTCTGTCAGAAAGATGTCAGTACTTTTCTTTCCGAATTCCTTTTCGAAATAGCCGTTTCCATAGAGAATCTGTCTCATCAGGGCTTCCGACGAAGGCACGTTGGCATCCATGGCATCCCATGTGGATCCGGCAACGCTCCAGCGGCCTTCTGCAATGTATTCCTTTAATTTTTCGTAGAGATCCGGATAGTATTCCTTTGCCAGTTTGTAGCGGAATGCACCTTCGAAATTCATGTGGTAGTTGGGATACTTGTCCAGAAGCTCAAAATTTTTCACCAATGTGTCTTTCACACTGTCACGGATCACGTCCTGAATCGTCCAGTTCCACTGAGTGTCCAGATGGGCGTTGGCGACAGCGTAAAGTTTTTTCTTTTTCTCTTTGCTCATGTCTTTCCGTTCCTTTCTTATTTGTGTGGTAATGCTGATCCTATTTTATCACGTTTGATGCGATACGGCAATTTCTATTCCATCCTTGAGCCCCTCAAAATCCAGAAAATCCTCAATGAACTGCTTCCGCAGCAGCGGCAGCGGCACGAATTCATTGTATTTTCCCGCCACCTGCACCTTATCCGGCAGCGGCAGCGCATACAGATCCAGATCGGAACGCAGAATCTGGAGGATAATCTGCTCCAGTTCGTCCTTTCCGCCGTCAAAGATTACTTCCAGATAGACACAGCTTCTCCAGGGCATCTTACATTTAATTCCTCTCTGCAGCAGCGCGAAGAGAAGCGTGATCAGCTGCCGTGTGCCGACCCATGGGAATACGGCAAACTTTTTGTCGGACAGCGGTGTGACCAGATTGTCCAGAATTCCGCTGTTGCGGGCAATGTACTGAATCTCGGCGAGGCGTTCTTTGCAGCGGTCGCTGAGATACAGGTACTGACCATCGGACAAAAGGACAGTTCGGATTTTACGGACCAGGACCGTATGAAGCTCGATTTCAAAATCCACATCCCAGTCCACCACAGAAATGCCCGGAACCCGTTTTACAAAAATCACTTTGGATTTCTCATTAATATCGACAGTTTCCCAGGACAATCCTGCCAACGCAAAACGAACGCCCACCGGATAGACCTTGTCCACCGTTCCGATGGTCCGGTTTTCATCCTTGACAAGGAAATATTCAGGTGCCACAAACACAGTCAGGAATTTATGGCTGTTTACCACCTTTTCCCCGGCACGTCCAATGACAATTCCGCCATGCTCCGTCCGCTCCAGCTGGTCGATCTCCAGCATGTGGTTCAGCAGAAATCTGTAATCCTCTTTTGAAATATGGCGGAAGCTTTCCAGCGTAAGAACAGAGGATGCCAGTCCGGCCGGAGACATTTCCCCGTTGCTTTTCAGCGTGCTCATGGTCTGGTGGTACAGCAGATTATAGGCATGGTTCATCGGCGGAATCGGTTCAATCCAGTGATCCCGCAAATACAGTTCGATGATGGAAATCGTCCGGATGAAATCCCAGTTGATAGGACCCAGCACGTCAGAAGAATTGATTTTCAGGTTCTCCACGAAGGTGAACAGCAGCTGAGGCACCTGTCCCCGGCGGCCGCATCGTCCAAGACGCTGGGCAAAGCTGGAGACATTAATGGGCGCGCCTACCTGCACCGCCTGATCCAGCGATCCGATGTCGATTCCCAGCTCCAGTGTCACGGTGGCTCCGGTGACGATCTTTTCCTCGTCGTTTTTCATCTCATCTTCTGTTGTCTCACGCATCAGAGCAGACACATTTCCGTGGTGAACGCGATATACATCCGGCGCTTTGTGCTTCATGGCAATTTCCTTCAGATTTGCCATGACAAATTCTGTCTCCTCCCGGCTGTTTGTGAAGATGATCGTCTTTTTATCCAGTGTATGTTTAAACAGATATTCATAGTGTTCCCGGTTTCCGATGTCTCCGGCGGAGCTGTCATTGACCTTATTGCCGATGCTGTCCCGCTCAACCAGGTCCCGGCTGTCCGCGTAGTTGACGAACCGTTCGATGTGAAGCCGGACACGCTTTTTCCCTTCTTCGGTGATAGGGGCGGCACAGTCTCTTCCCGTGCCAGTGTTGAGCCAGGTCTTCGCCAGAGACACATCGCCAAGGGTGGCGGAAAGGCCGATTCGTCTCGGGTTTGCGCCGGTCAGCTTTTGCAGCCGCTCCAGCACGCACAGAAGCTGAATGCCTCTGGCATCCCGCATGAAATGGTGCACCTCATCAATGATCACATAGCGCAAATCGGAAAACATGGAGAGACATGCGCCCCGCTTGTTGGTGATCAGGCTTTCCAGGGACTCCGGCGTGATCTGAAGAATTCCTTCCGGATGTTTGATCAGACGGTTTTTCTGAGTCATGGAGGCGTCGCCGTGCCATTTGGTAACCGGAATGTTTGAGTCCAGAAGCAGCTGCTCCAGACGCTTGAACTGGTCGTTAATCAGCGCTTTCAGCGGGGAAATGTAAAGTACGCCAACGGACGCGGAAGGATTCTCATAGAGATCGGTAAGAACGGGCAAAAAGGCAGCCTCTGTCTTTCCGCTGGCGGTACCGGAGGAAAGAAGCAGGTTGTCGTCGCTGTCAAAGATTACTTCACATGCCGCGACCTGATTGGCACGCAGCTCCTCCCAGTTATTTCGATAGATAAAATCCTGAATAAATGGGGCTAATCGATCAAACATATTCATCGTATCGTCTCCTGTCTCATGGGACTTTCCTGTGCCGTCCCTTACACCTCAAAGTCCATAAATTCATCCTCAATTACCTCGTTCGCCGCAACGCCGCCTTTTGCCATCTGGAAACTGTTGTCTCCAAGGATCTCTGCGACCTGCTTCTGGGGATTCTGATGAAGAATGTTGACCAGCTCAATGAAATCACGGATGATCTCACGGGGCGTGATATGAGTCTCTGCGCCGACGCGGTTATATTCCACGGTAAGGAAATAGAGCAGATCCTGGTCAGTCAGTGTCGGTTCATATTTATAGAGCTGGGCGTGGATGTCCCGGAGCTTTTCGATCAGAATATACATCTCCTCCTGGGTCAGCATCTGCAGACGGATGATGGGTGCCGTCAGATCTTTCAGCTCATCCGTTGCAAAATGGCCCTCCGCAAGACGGGATTTCAGCGCCTCATAGCTGAACACGCCCTTATATTTATCCTCAATGCACTGAGGGGTACCGCCCATGAGGAAGCCGATATGCTTCGCCTTGCCCTGAAGGACGTCGTTATACATGGTGAGGATTTTTTCGTAGTTGTTGGCTCTCGTGATGGAATTTGGAATCTTGAAGATGTTTACCAGCTCGTCAATGATAACCAGCATGCCCTTGTAGCCTGCACCCACAAGAAACGCAGCAAACAGTTTCAAAAAATCATACCAGGTCTCATCACTGACGATGAAGTTAATCCCAAGATCTGCTTTTGCTTCCTTTCTGGTGGGATATTCGCCGCGGAACCACCGGAGTACGTTGGACTTTAGCGCCGCGTCATCTTCTTTGTATGCTTTCCAGTACAGAACGACTGCTTTTGCGAATTCAAATCCGTTTACCATTCCCTCCAGAGAGCCGGCGACCGCATAGATCTGACGCTCGACCAGCGCGTCAAATTCCTCTTCGCTGACCTTCCCCTGGCTCTTTACGGACAGCTGAATCCCGGATATCCACTTCTCCAGCACAAGAGGAAGGGCTCCGCCGTCGGTCTTTGACTTGACGGACAGATTCTGGATCAGCTCCTTATAAGTGGCCACCCCCTGCCCTTTTGTTCCGGCAAAGCGGCGCTCCGGCGACAAATCCGCGTCTACCACCGCAAAGCCCTTTGCTGTTGCATAGTTTCGGATGGTCTGAAGCAGAAAGCTTTTTCCGCTTCCGTATTTTCCCACAATAAACCGGAAAGACGCGCTGCCCGCCTCGATCATTTCGATGTCATGGAGGATCGCGTTAATTTCCTGGGTACGTCCCACCGTGATATATTCCAGTCCTACACGGGGTACAACGCCGCCTTTGAGCGAATTGATTAAGATGTTTGCGATTCTTGCAGGTACCTGTCTGGTCATATTCCTTCCACCATTTCCTTTACTTGATCCATATAATCCTCATAGATCATGCCTTCTTCATCCAGAAGACTGTCTCCCACATGATCCATTGCTTTTTCATTGATTCCATCCAGCAGCACTTCCAGCATGATTCCGCGGCTGTCCGCAAACCTGCGGATATTTATCTCTCCGTCCGCGATCAGGTGCAGCGCGTCCAATTCGGTTTTTGTCAGTGCATGAGCCAGCGCAGCCCATGGGTCGTCAGAAAGCGGCGGCGAAAAAAGTGTCGGCGATTCCCATCTCAATTCACTCTGTTCCGCTCCATTGGTTTCCGTCTCTCCCGGCTTCCGGTCCAATCTGCCGCTTTCCATACTATCTGCAGATGCCACCTCTGTCTCCTGGCTCAATTCGCCGCTTTCCGCTCCATCTGCGGATGCTTTCTCCGTCTTCCGATTCATTTCACCGCTTTTCGCTCCATCCGCGGATGCATTCCCAGTTTTCCACCCTGTCCCGCCAAAGGCTGCTTCTTCCGTCTCCGGCACGATCAGCTTCTCCTGCGTTTCCAGTGCCTCCCGCCGGATTTTTGCCAGCGACTGGGGATCCACTTTCACTACAGTTCTGGTCGCCTCCCGGTAAAAATCCGTCACCGCGTCGGTCACCAGCTTCTCCAGCGGAATTCCCTTTTCTGCCATCTCCACAATCAGCACAGGACTTATGCCTTTCCTATTGGCAGTAAGCGCGTGCCGATACTTCACCTGCCTACGAAGGACAGATTCCATCTGCTTCATCACATAGCCGATCAAGTGCTTTCCTGTATCGGCAGTCAGCACGGTACTGAAGGACCAGCGGTTCTGACGGCAGACATAGACCTCGTTTTCCGAAAAAACGATCCGTCTGTCCCGCTGCTGCTTCCAGGGCCAGAACAGCGCTTTGGGGAACGGTGACCAGACTGCCATGTTTTTTGTCGGGCGAAACAGGATCTCTTCAAAATTCATGTGATGACCGGCAAACTGCTCTTTCATGCGGTCAATGGTAAACTGAAAACAATCCTGGATCAGTCTGACGTTTTCTCCCTGATAAAACGCGGACTTTCGGATATCATATTTCGAAATTGCGCAGTAAAGCGAAAAGTCGCTGCCATCCATCATCTGCGGATAGCAGTCTTCCAGCCCGTTGACTTTTACAAATTCCGCAAACGGCACCGGAAGCTCATAGTAAATGTGATAATCCTTAAGCCATCTTACCAGATATTTATCAATAGAGTCCTCATAGGAACGATATTCTTTCCAGAAGAAAAGGAGCTTTTCCAGCCCATCCTGCGGATTTTCCACGCCAATGTTGCCAAGAAGCTCATAGAGATAGAGGTAGGCAAAAGACAGGGAGGTCTCTGCAACCATTCCCTTACGAACCTTCGTCCGCCAGGTAAAATAGGTGCGAAGCTGCTCATAGCCCATCATCTGGTAGCAGGGATAGTAGGAGGAATAGGGAACGGAATCCGGATAGTCATCTTCAAAATCCTTCATGAACATGCCCTGTTCATAGAAGATCTCCGCACTTTCCTGCTGCGCTCTCCGCTCAAAGAAACGGGATCCGGCAGACGGATAGGAGCGTCTGTTTCTGGCAATGTCTCTCATCTGGTTGAACCGTTCCCGGATCTCATCCCGCTCCGGTTTCTCGATTTTCTGCGGTTTTTGCACAAACTTTCCCACACCGGGAAAAGGGGTGGAGCCATATTCGATTTCGTAGAACATGCCATCCTCCTGCAGACTGCCGATCCGGTTCGCCGGCGTTTTCTCCGTCCGGCCCCTGTTCTCCGAAAAGCCCCCGTTTTCCGCGAAGCTTCTATTCTCTGTACAGCCCCTGTTCTCCGCGAAGCTTCTATTCTCTGCACAGCCCCTGTTCTCCGCGAAGCTTCTATTCTTCTCCACACGGCCCCTATTCTCCGCGAAGCTTCTATTCTCTGCATGGCTTCTGTCTCCCGTCTGTCCGCGCTGTTCCCTGCGCACGATCGGTTCTGCCTGTTTCACATTTTTCGGATCCTCAAACAATTCCATCTGAACAAAGCGTTCCTGCACGCGCTTCTTCACCGTTTCCTCAATTTTCTGATTCAAGATTTCTTCAAAAAGCATGAAATCATCAAACCGGTCATCCATTCTCTTCATGACATCCCTCATCCAATCTTCGTCCCGTCTCACAGCCTTGTCTATCCCGATACCTGTTCCGGTTCACGGCGCCGGCTGTCTGCTGCGCCGGTACTCCCGCGCATCTCACTGCTTCCCATACAGTATAGCATAAGAACGAACGTTTGTATAGCTTTTTCTCTCATTCGATCATACGTTCTTTTTAACTATTTTGGACAGGAAGCAAATTCACGCTGTTTCTGCATGAATGGGTTGAAAACGTGCTTCAAAAATTCTTGCGCCTGCTCTCATTCTGCTTTATAATACTCGTGAATGAACCAGGAAGGTATCCTTACATATCTTTCCTTTGTTTTCATTCCGGCGAACGTGCCAGTGACCCGTTCCATCCGTTTTTCAAAAATCGTGTCCCGGGTTTCATTGCGGGCATAGGATATACACAGAGGAGACGATTTTATGGAACAGATTCTTATCTTAATTTTCGCAGTGCTGAGCCTGCTTTTAACCGCCGGCATCCTGATCCTGCTGCAGCAATATCTGCGGCTGAGCAAACAGATTCACCAGACACAAACCAGCCAGAAAGAAGCAGATCTTCTTCGTCAGGAAGAGCACATGTACCGAAGTGCCCTTCTTCACAGCTGCAACTATGCCTACACGGTAAATGTCAACGAAAACCGGATTCACTCGCTGTACAATGCCGGTTTTCTGAACCAGTACAATTTCTATGCGGATCAGCCCTATGATCAGGCGATGCAGCGGATGGTGGACACCATGAAGCCGGTGATCCTGCTTGGCAGGAAGGAATTTCATCTGACCTCCCACTACATTGCCGCTTACGAGCAGGGAAACCATGTGGTGGAGGTTGAATATTACATACCGGATGCAGATGCCTACAAGAAAAAGACAATTTTTCTTTTTCATGATGAAAAAACAGATGTGCTCTATGCCTGCGTGGTTGCTCATGATGTGACTGCCATGCGCAAGCAGGAACTGGAAACAGGAAAGGCGCTGACTCAGCTGACAGAAGTGGCGGTAAAAGCCGGAAACGGAGATCTGGACGTAGAAGTTGATGTGAATGCGCCGGGTGAGGTCGGCGTCCTGGCTGATGTACTCCGACAGACATTGATGAATCTGAAATGGCATGTCAACCAGCTCAGGCAGCAGGCGACAAAAGATGCCCTTACCGGCGTAAAAAACAAGGGTGCCTGGATGACAGCAGAAGCCCGCCTGAACGACGAGATTGCGAACGGATCCGCATGCTTTGCCCTCGCCGTTTGTGACATCAACTATCTGAAAGAGCTGAACGATCATTGCGGTCATGAAGCCGGCGATGATCTGATCCGCAGATGCTGCCACTATATCTGTACGACATTTAAACACAGCCCCGTCTTCCGTATTGGCGGCGACGAGTTTGTTGTAATCCTGGAGCGAAGCGATCTGGAACAGAAGGATGAACTGATTCGACAATTCCGGAAAGGAATGAACCATCAGGAACCGGGAATACCGAACCAGCCGCCTGTTTCTGTTGCGCTCGGTCTTTCCTCCTATCAGCCGGAAACGGACACCTGCTGCGCAGATGTGTTCCGCCGCGCAGACGCAGCCATGTATGAAAATAAGGCAGTAATGAAAAATCGATAACCGGTTTTTCATCACTGCCTTTCCTGTTTTCTGCTTTTCTGCCCGCAGCTTCATCTGCACAAAACAGTACCGCTGCAAACAGTCCTTACACCAGATTCACTTCGATCGGCTGATCCAGCCGCATGCTGTCCTCCGTTACCAGACAGTCATATGCCAGAACCTTTACACCGCTCTCTTCAGCCCGTTTCAGTGCATCGGCAAATGCCGCATGGGTTTGGCGGTTTGGTTCCAGCCGGTGGATTCCTTTCATCTGAACCACAAACAGAATGCATGCCTCATAACCGTCTTTTTGGCACGCTTCCAGCTCTTCCAGATGTTTGACCCCACGCTCGGTCGGCGCGTCCGGGAACCGGGCAACGCCGTCGTTTTCCAGTGTTACGCCTTTTACTTCCATGAAAATCCGCCGCAAAGCGCCATCCTCTGACTGCGCCTCCAGATACAGATCAAACCGGGATTTTCCATATGTCCGTTCCCGCTTTACTTCTGTCACCTTGCCAAAAATTCCATCTGCGCCTTCCTTTACCCACTCATAAGCAGCCTGATTAGGTGCCTGAGAATCCATGTTGATCAGCGTATTTCCTTTATAAACACCGATGACCGAATATGCAGTCTTCCGCTTCGGATTGTCATGTATTTCAAGCACCAGTCCTGCCCCCGGGACAAGCAGTTCCCTGCAGCGCCCCGTGTTTTTTACATGACATACCTCCTCACCTCCGCTGATCTGCACACGGGCAAGAAAACGGTTGGGACGGGCAAGAAAGGTTCCTGTTGTGACTCTGCCATACTTCATTGTCCGACCTCCTGATATACGGTTCTTCTTTTCCCGTTTTTTCCCCCGCTCATTGTTGATTCATCAATAAAAAATTTTCCCTTCTTCAATTTCGACCTTACTCCCATCTGCCGTTACAATAGAAACCGCACAATTTTTGTGAACGCCTTCGCCCCAGAACTGCTCCACCGGTGTTCTTCTGATGTTTGCAAGAATTGCTTTCAGCGCACATCCATGGGTTGAAACCAGGATCGTACCATTTTTCTTTCCGTATGTTTCCACAAGCTCTGCCCAGAACGCACCGGTTCTTGCAAGAATCTGTTCAAAGCTTTCTCCATTGGGCGGAACCCTATACGCTGCCGGTGCCTGAAAGAAATTCATAAATTCCGGATCAGGAACGGTAAAATGATCCGGATGATAGGACAGTCCTTCATAATCGCCAAAACTGATTTCCTGAATCCTTCGATCTTTCATCATTGGTATGTCTCTGTCCCCGACAACCAGCTTTGCCGTTTCCAGCGCCCGGGACAGCGGGGAGGAAATGGCAAGATCAAACGGAACATCCTTCAGCGCCTCTCCGGTAATCCGTGCCAGCTCTCTTCCATAGTCATTCAGCAGAAAATCGCTCTGCCCCTGCAGACACTTCTGCTTATTCCAATCGGTTTCTCCATGTCGTATTAAATAGACTTTCATCAGTTCCCAGCTCCTGTTTTTCTTCTGCAGTAACATCCTGTATCCACAGTCTGCAGCATTTTCTTTACTATATCATAAGAAAAAGAAAAAAGCACCCTGACTTATGCGTTTTTGCGCAAATTAGCCAGGGTACTTTCTCATTCAATGATTCCGTCTGTTTTTTCGCCCGTTAATCCGGCAATTCCGGATCTTACTCAGCGACTGTTACAGAAGTAATGTGCGGGTTTACGCCCTCATACCAGTACAGGAAGCCTTCCACGTCGATCACGTCGCCGATCTCCAGTTCCTTGACAGCTGCATAGACGTCCGTTGTGTTATCGCACAGATAAGACTCTACGGTGAAGGTGTAGGTTTCTCCGTCAAGAGAAACGTTGAAGTACAGGTCATTTCCGTCCTGACCGGATCCATCCCAGTTGTAAAGGAATGCAACATCGTTTCCATCCTCATCCTGGCCTGCTGCCTCAACGGTCAGACCCTTGAAGGATACCAGCTGGTTCTGGCTGTCGATCAGCTCATCGGTTCCAAGCAGGTCCGTTACATCCTTCGGCTCTGCAATGAACTCGTCTGCACCCTCAACAAACTCAAAGGTCGCATCCATGATCTCGATCTCACCGGACCACTCACCCTTGTATCCGGTAACCTTAATCTT
>JAFUPV010000015.1 GCA_017472605.1 Lachnospiraceae bacterium | reverse complement strand
TGAAGAACTGATGCAGACACTGGGAATTTCCGCCTGCAGAGACAAATTTCCGGCAGAAATGTCGGGCGGTGAGCAGCAGAGAACGGCAATTGCAAGAGCGCTGTCTGTCCACCCGGCAATCATCCTTGCAGACGAGCCCACCGGCAATCTGGATGCGGAGAACAGCAATGAGGTAGTAATGCTGATGAGCAAGGCTGCGCGTCTCTATCAGCAGACCATCATCATGGTAACCCATGATAAGCAGACAGCGGATTATGCGGACCGGATTCTGACGATTAAGGATGGGGTGGTGCAGAACTGAGATTGGCTGATACTTTGATGAAGCCGCAGACATGGGGGTGATTAATTTCACTCCTATTTCTGTTTGATTCTGATAATTTTCGCGTGATTGACAGAATTCGCATCCTGAATTATAATAAAGGTATCAATTGATACTTTCTAAAATATCGAGCCATATCAAAAGGAATGTGAGCTCATTGTTTCAAGGAGGGAAAGCGAATGGATACTTGCCGAATTGAAACAGAAGATGAAGTCAGAGCTTATCTGGGCAATCTGAAATATGCATTACAGAATGGTGCATCAATCACGTTTCAGAGTCAAAGAAACGTAGATAGTACCAGAGAGATGAGATATACGAATAAATATACAGTCGCAGACCTGTTTCCGAATGAAGATCCAGTGAAAGCCCTTAAGAGAGAACTTCAGAATCTGCGGGTCGAGAACTATCTGAGAACTGTGAAAGACAGCCGCTTTCCGAATCGAAGCGAAATGAGGGAATTCGGTAAGGTATATAACGGTGTGGAAGAGGTATATATTAAAATACGGGTAGAGCTGCTGAATAGCCATTTAGGAACGCATACTGTGTTTGTAATGTCATTTCATTATGCAGTAAAACCATTTCGGGAAGAAATATTTCCATATCGCAGGAGGTGACAATATGGAAACAATCAAAATTGAAAAAAAGCTTTGTACATGCTGCATGGATGCGCATGAAGTGAAAATTGTCAGAGAAAAGGATCATACGATTTTCAAGAGGGTTATGGTTGAATACGAAGCAGTATATGAATACTGCGATCGTGCCGACGAATATCTGGAAACGGGCGAAATGATTTCGCAGAACGATCTGGCAATGAAAAATGCGTACCGAATTGCCATGAAACTGCTGACTGCACAGCAGATTAGTGATATTCGAAAGAAATATCAAATCACACAAAATGATCTGGCAAAGCTTCTTGGCTGGGGAGAGAAAACAATAACCCGCTATGAATCTCATCAGGTTCAGGATATGGCGCATGATACAATTCTTCGAAAAATTGATGCGGATCCGGAGTGGTTTCTCGCAATCCTTGAAGAACGTAGGAACTGTTTTCCGGAAATGGCATATCTGAAATACCATAATGCGGCACTGCAGGTGTTTGAAGGAGATCGGGACAAGTATTTAAGAAAATCAATTTTGGCACAGTACGCAAAGTACTGTCATGCAGAGCTGTGTAACGGCGGCATGAATGTAAACCTGGATAAAGTAGTAGATGTCATCCGTTATTACGCAAACTCAGGACGAGTGATATCGCTGTATAAGGTAAAACTGATGCAACTTCTATGGTTTGCGGACTTTCTTTCTTATAAGAGGAGACAGAGTTCAATGATGGGATTGGTGTATACTGCACTGCCGATGGGTGCAGTACCGATTGCTCATCGATCCATCATCAATCTGAAGGGAATCTCATATGAAGAGATTGAATATGAAGATAAGACCGGATACCGTTTTATCGGAGATCAGAATGGAAGTTACCCCTTTTTAAGTGATGAAGATAAACATCTTCTCGACATTGTAATTGAGGTATGCGGAAGCGATACGAAGGATCAGATTGTAAAGAGGATGCACAGAGAACGGGCATATCAGGAAACGAAGCTGAATGATATTATTTCATATCAATTTGCACAGGATTTGTTCATTGATGAAGTGCCATAAAAGGGACTGTCTGTGTGTGAAATTGAAATGACGAAAGAAAAAAGAGCGGGAATCGATGAAACTCATCAAATTCCCACTCTTTTTATACAGACCACCAGGAGAATGTCCCGGTGATCAATTTTACTTACCCAACGAAGACTTCTGAGCCACTACCTTCGGTGCCTCATAACATGCAAATGCCTCATCCACAAATTTCTTATCCGGTTTCGGCGTAACAAGGCTGACAATCGGAACGATCACCAGACCAGCCAGCATTGCGATGGCGCCGCAGTTGATCGGGGAGCGCATCACTGCCGGAAGAACGGAAGGAGCAACCATGTCAACAATCATGAGAACCGTACCGAAGACGAAGGATACCCAGCAGGCTGCCTTTGTTGTCTTCTTCCAGTACAGGGAGTAGAGGAACGGTGCCAGGAAAGAACCGGCCATTGCGCCCCAGGAGATACCCATCAGCTGTGCAATGAAGGTAACAGAGCTCTTATACTGGATCAGTGCCAGAATGGAAGAGATTGCGATGAAAACAACGATCAGACCGCGGATCCAGAGAACCTGCTTCTTATCGTCCATATCCTTAATGAAGTTGTCCTTCAGGAAGTCCATGGTCAGCGTGGAGCTGGAAGCCATGACAAGAGAAGACAGCGTGGACATGGATGCAGAGAGAACAAGAATAACAACAAGTGCGATCAGTCCCGGGCTCAGATTCTCAAGCATGGTCGGGATGACGGAGTCATAGCCGTTGGCAGCGATGTCGATCTGATCGGAATAAAGACGTCCGAATCCGCCAAGGAAATAGCAGCCTCCGGAGACAACCAGTGCAAACAGAGTAGAAATGATGGTTCCCTTTGCAATGGAAGCCTCGTTTTTGATCGAGTAGAACTTCTGAACCATCTGCGGAAGTCCCCAGGTGCCGAGAGAGGTAAGGAGAACAACGAACATCAGGTTCAGCGGATCCGGTCCCAGGAAGGATGCGAAAGCACCAGGCATGTCAGAAACAGCCGGATCGGAAATCTGGGAAAGACCTTCGTAGGCAGCCATGAATCCGCCATTGTTTGAAAGAACGGCAGCGATTACAGCAATGATACCAACCAGCATGATAATTCCCTGAATGAAGTCGTTAATTGCAGTCGCCATGTAACCGCCTGCGATCACATAGATTGCAGTCAGAACTGCCATCAGAATGATACAGAAGGAGTAGTCAATGTTGAATGCCATACCGAACAGGCGGGACAGACCGTTGTAAAGGGATGCCGTGTAAGGGATCATGAAGATAAAAATGATCACGGATGCAGCAATCTTCAGCGCCTTGCTGTCGAAGCGGCTGCCGAAAAACTGAGGCATGGTCGCGGAATCCAGATGCTGAGTCATGATTCTGGTACGTCTTCCAAGGACGATCCAGGGCAGAAGCGAACCGAGAATTGCATTGCCGATACCTGCCCAGGTGGCGGCAATACCATATTTCCAGCCGAACTGTCCGGCATATCCAACGAAAACAACGGCTGAGAAGTAGGATGTGCCATAGGCAAAAGCGGTCAGCCACGGTCCAACGGAACGTCCGCCAAGAACGAATCCGTTTACATCAGTTGCATGCTTTCTGCAGTACAGTCCAATTCCGATCATGACTGCAAAGTACAGAATCAAGAGCACAAATTTCATAACAGTTTCCTCCCCATTTTTGATAACTTTAACGCATGAAAGCGTTGAATCGTAAAACTATAGACACTTTAACACATAAAACCGGAAAAGTCAACGTATTTTTATGAAAATTTACCATGGGTGATCATATTTGTTTCTGAAAGAAAAACAGACAAAGTCACACTTTAATGTGATGAATTTATATCGTGTTGAAAAACTGCGAAAACCGTGTATAATAATGTGTGTGCACACAATAACAAAAGTACACCGCCTGTTGCACGGATTGAATGCGAGAAGGTAACTTTATACAAGGTTACCAGCGGCAATCGTATTGTGTTTGACGGCGGTGTATTTGAATTAATTTTGTAGTTGGGAGAAATGTATGAAAATCGCACTTGCCTCGGCACGAATTGTTGACCGGGATATAAACTATAATCTTTCACAAATGGAACGCTATATGAAAGAAGCCAAAACAAATAGTGCAGACCTTGTATGCTTTGGCGAGGCCTTTCTGCAAGGATTCAATGCGCTCTCGTGGCAGTATGAAGAAGACAGGGAAATAGCATTGACGACTTCTTCGCAGGAATTTACTCAAATAAAGACATTAACCAAAGAAATCGGTATTGATGTTTTATTTGGATATAACGAGCTCGAAGATGACATTCTCTATTCATCCTGCGCTCTAATTTCAAGCGGTGAGATTATCTATAACTACCGCCGCATTTCAAGAGGATGGAAAGAATACTCCAAAACGGATAAACACTACAAAGAGGGTTTGTCGGTTGAAGTGTTTGACTATAAAGACAAGAAATGTGTAATTGGTCTGTGCGGCGATTTGTGGGATTATCCCGAAAGATTTGCTCTTGGCGAAGATATCCTTTTGTGGCCAGTGTATGTGTGCTGGACAAAAGAAGAATGGGAAAATGGCGCTAAGCTTGAATACGCAGAGCAAGCGAAACTGTGTTGCGAAAATACTCTGTATATCAACTCCATCTGTGATGGTGATGCCTTTGGTGGCGCAGTTCAATTCTTTGGAGGTGTAATTCAAAGAGAATTGCCGATTCTCAATGAAGGTTTGCTTTATGTGACGGTATAAATACGATTGCAGCGGTCATGATATCCGAGCTGTATATGACCTTGTTGGCTGCATTCCCGTGGATGAATTGATAAAAGCGGAACAGGCATGATCGAAATCATGCCTGTTTCAGGAAATTCAAATATTACTGCTTTACGACTACCGAGCATTTGGTCCGACATTTTTACAGTGCACCATGCTGCACTTATAAAAGGAAGGTAATATGCCCCTGTTCCGGCTGCTCAATCACAATGCGGCTGAATTTCCCGGGAACCTCGCCATCTGTATGAACCCAGAGCGGAATGGAGGTTTCGATTTCAATCTTCTTTGCCCGCAGAATCTGAACAAACCGGGTGATGGTATGCTTGCCGAACAGTGCCAGCGGCAGGACATAGCTGACATGGCGCTTTTTGATATCGGAAACAACACAGACATCAAACATGCCGTCCTGACTGTCTGCTGCCGGACAGAAGGGGAAACCGCCGCCCTCAAATTTCTGAATCATGGAAACACAGAAAAACAGACTGGCGCGGGTCAGCTTCGTTTTGTCATCCAGTGTGATGGTGCAGGAACTGTCCGGTGTCTGGAACAGACAAACAAGCGCGTTGGCAAGATAGGTCAGCTTTCCAAGACCGATTCGGTTCAGAAGCTTCTTCGCACCGTTTCCGGTTGATTTTGCACAGGCAGCAGCGTCGAATCCGATTCCGCTGCTGATGGCAAACATCCGGCTGACGGAGACTCCGTTTTCGTCCACACCGCTCACGCGTCCGACATCAACGGTCAGCGGCTTTAATTCGCCGGTCAGATGGGAAAAGGCTTCTTTGGCGCTGGAACGAAGACCGATGGAGCGTGCCAGATCGTTGCCGGAGCCGGTTGGAAGATAGGAAATGCAGGTATGCTCCCGGTCAACGACACCGTTGAGGACTTCATTGACCGTACCGTCTCCTCCGAGCACCGCAATGTGATGAAGAAACTTCCTGCCCGGCAGTGCCAGATCCGCATCGTCCTGATCAAAGGCAGTGATTCCTGCCACATAGGAAACGGTTTCCTCATAGCTTTTTGTAAAATAGCAGTCGTATGCCATCTGCGCGCCATCAAGCTGGCTCTTCAGTGCTTCCCAAAGATGGATTCCGCGCCCGGAGCGGGACGTCGGATTAATAATAAAATGTATCATTTGTAAACTCCCCAGTTTATTTCTGCGCGTTTTTCTCTTTTGCAAGAATTCCGCGGCTGTGTGATTTCTTACAGTATAACATGAATCCTTCGAAAAGCAAACAAACTTTATTGCCGGAAAACACAGGAATTTGTTGACAGAGAGCAGATACGGTGGGATGATATCTGTGCAGTGTCTGAAAAAGGAGGGAAGTACGATGAAAGTAAAAATTATTGGTTCCGGAGGATGTGTCAGCATCCCGCGCCCCTGCTGCAGCTGCCGCGTCTGCCGGGAGGCAAGAGAAAAAGGGGTTCCATATGCAAGAAGCGGCTGCAGTCTGTACATTGAGGACGCGGGAATTCTGATTGACACGCCGGAGGATATCAATCAGGGACTGAATCATGCGAACGTGGAAACAGTCGACTGTGTTCTGTTCAGTCACACGGATCCGGATCACACCATGGGCATGCGCGTGTTTGAACAGCTGCGGATGGACTGGCTTGGCCGGTCTGTGGGGAAGGAATGCACCAATCCCATTGAAATGGCTGCCTTGCCCTGTGTTGTGGATGGGCTGAGGAAACAGGCAACCCGGTTTGGTTCCGTTCTGTCTTACTATGAAATTTGCGGTCTTGTCCGGATAACCGGCTGCCATGTTGTGGAAAAGGGCTCTCTTCGGATTGACCTGATCCCGGTGGATGAAACAGAGCAGGTAACGGTTTTTGTCCTGACAGAAGCGGGAAAGAAAATCATCTATGCGCCGTGTGATGTGAAACCATTCCCGGAAAACCCGATTTTTGAGCAGGCAGATGTGCTGATCATCGGAAATACGATTGTAGGTGATGTTCTGAAAAACGGATTTGTGATGGAGGCGGATAATCCGCTGAAAACGGATCTGTTTGACATGGATGAGATTCTGGCACTGAAGAAGAAATATCAGATCCGACAGGTGGTGATCACCCATCTGGAAGAAGACTGGGGAAAATCCTACGACGATTATCTGGAACTGGAGAAGGAATATGACGGAATCCGCTTTGCGTTTGACGGAATGGAGATTGAGACGGATTAAGGGAGGAAACAGATCATGCAGGAAATTATTACACGGGCAGGATGCTTTATTGCCATCATCATACTTGGCTTTGCGCTGCGCCGGATCGGATTGTTCCGGGAAGAGGACTTTCGCGTGCTGTCGAACGTGGTGATCCGGATCACACTGCCCGCATCCATCGTCATCAGTTTTTCCAGCCGGCAGATTGATCCGTCCATGCTGTCTGTCATTCTTCTCGGTCTGGGCGGCGGAGTCATCTACATGGCGCTGGGATATCTGGCAAACCTCAGAAACACCAGAGAGAATCGGGCGTTCGCTGTGCTGAATCTTTCCGGCTACAACATCGGCAATTTCACCCTCCCTTTTGTCCAGAGCTTTCTTGGACCAAACGGAGTCATCATAACCAGCCTCTTTGACACTGGAAACGCGGTTGTCTGTCTGGGCGGTGCCTATGGAGCCGCGTCCATGGTGAAAGATGGAAACGGGTTTTCGGTGAAGCGGATTGCCAAAGCGCTTCTGCAGTCGGTTCCATTTCTGACTTATCTCATCATGGCGTCAATGAACCTTGCGCGAATCGCGCTGCCTGCCGCTGTGCTGTCCTTTGCTCAGATTGCGGCGGATGCCAACGCGTTCATGGCGATGCTGATGATTGGCGTCGGATTCCGGCTGACCGGCGACCGGACTCAGATTGGCTCTATTATCAAGCTTCTTGCGATCCGATACAGTGTTGCGGCTGTGCTTGCAGGCTGCTTCTATTTCCTTCTTCCGTTTTCACTGGAGATTCGCCAGACGCTGACCATTCTTGCGTTCGGCCCCATTGCTTCGGCGGCTCCGGCATTTACCGGTGAGATGAAAGGGGATGTTGGATTGTCCAGTGCCGTAAATTCCATTTCGATCATCATAAGCATTCTGATTATCGTAACCATGCTTTCTGTTATGCTGTAGTGATGCAGTCCCGGAAAACAATCAGAAAACAAGCTCCTTCATCAGCTTTGGCACAGTCGTCATTTCTTTCAGCCGGGCTGCGTTGGAACCGCAGAAAACAAGCCCGTTTTCCACATCTCCCTTTACCGCGTCAATCAGCGCTTTGGTAATGCAGTAAGGCGTTTGGGCCGGTTTGCAGGCTTTCAGGCAGGCAAGACAGCGGTGAAACGGAACCTGTCCTTTCTCTACCTGATCCAGAAAATGATTATGAACGGCACGTCCCGGCATTCCGACAGGACTCTTAATAATTTCAATGTCTGTCTCATCTGCCGCAAGATAAGCCTGTTTATAAGCCTCGGACGCATCGCATTCTTCTGTTACAACAAAACGGGTAGCGATCTGAACCCCGTCTGCGCCAAGGGACAGGACACGACGGATATCTGCCTGATCAAAAATACCACCGGCTACAATGACAGGGATCGGCTGGCTGTATTTTTCACGGAAGGTACCAACAACATCGATAATTTTGCGGATCTCCTCATCATAGGTTTCCTGGGTGAAGGCATCCAGCTGCTCTCTGGTAAATCCGAGATGGCCTCCGGCTTTTGGTCCTTCGATCACCACAAAGTCCGCCGTCCGATGGTCATGCTTATCCCAAAGCTTCAGAATCACCTGGGCCGAGCGGGCAGTGGAGACAATGGGGGCAATCTTTGTTGTTTCCTCGTATCCCTTCACCAGAGAGGGCAGCTCCGTTGGAAGACCGGCTCCGCTGATGATCACATCGGCACCGGCTTCGCATGCGGCAATAACCTGCTCCCGGTACTGACTGGTAGCCACCATGATGTTTACACCGACCAGACCGCCGTCCGCCTGCGCCTTTGCCAGCTTCACATGTTTCGTTAAGGCGCGGAGGTTGGCTTCTTTGCAGTTCGTAAGAAAATCATCTTCCTCAAATCCGATCTGTGCGGCGGAAATGATTCCGACTCCGCCTGCTTTTGCAACGGCGCCGGCCAGTCGGGAAAGGCTGACGCCAACACCCATGCCGCCCTGAATGATGGGATATCTGGCAGAGCGATTGCCAAGGACAAGTGGCTTCATATTCATAATCGTTAACTCCTTTGAATGACAGAAAACAAAGACGCACAAGTACCATGCAATCCTGTCTGCTCCGCATAAAGCGCGAAAACTGACGGTGAGACGTACGCCTGTCCTGCATTTGTTGAAAATATAATAATTTGAAATTCAATATAAAAGAGTATACTATTCTATCCATCGCTTGTCAAGGGATAAGGAACGAAAGAATAGGAAATGTGGTTTTGAAAACGATGTATCGGTTTATCGCGGAAGAATGGGTGCAGGCTGTACAGAAAAGAAGAATTCGCCGGTTAAGCGAATGAAATCGAAGTTTCCGGTAAAGACAGGATGCCGTTTTTATGATAGGATGAAATCACGATCCGGATGCGCAAAAAAAGAAAAGGCGGGAATGCAAATGATCAATTTCAAACTGGCAGAGTTACGAAAGAAGAATAACCTCACGCAGCAGGAGCTGGGGGAAGCCCTCGGTGTCTCCTATCAGACAATCAGCAAATGGGAAAACGGCGTCGTGTCGCCCGACATTACCATGCTGCCGCGGATCAGTACCTGGTTCGGTGTATCGGTGGACGCACTCCTTGGTCTTGTTCCACTGGATGAAACATATCAACCGGCCAATTCCGGAACGGCGGAGTACTGGTCAAACCGGATTGATTATCTGAAGCGGACAAGGAAAATCATGTGGAACGAAGATTACATGGAGTTTCTGGTTCGGTCTGTCTGGAAGCTCGAAAAGCCGGTCACCATTCTGGACTGCGGCTGCGGTTATGGATCTCTGGGGCTGATGCTCCTTCCGATTCTTCCGAAAGGAAGCCGGTATGTGGGAATTGACTTCAACGAAAACATGATCGCAGAAGCAAAGCGGATCTATGGCGGACTTGCATATGATGCGGAATTTATTCTGGCGGACATCGCTTCCTGGCGTCCGAGGGAAACTTATGACATGGTGGTCAGTCAGGCGGTTCTGCGCCATGTAAATGACGGAAAATTTTTCCTGGATCGGATGATCGGCTTTGTGGGAGAGGGCGGTCTGGTAGTCAGCATGGAGTGCAACCGGGAATTTGAGGCAGCCGGTTTATATCTGGAAGGAATGGACTACGGTGATTTGTGTGAGCACAGCGGACTGAAAAAGCTGTGGACAACTGAGCTGAGAAACCAGAATCGGGACTATTCCATTGCCATGAAGATTCCCCATTACATGAAACAGGCCGGCCTGCATGATATCGGGTGCCGGATGAATGACCGGGTAACATTTCTGGAGCCACAGCAGGAGGAATATCAGGAGATTCTGTCCGGAATGATCCGGGCGGATCACTGGGATGACGAAAAGACAAAGATACAGCAGCAGGATGACATTGCCTACTTCATGAACCATGGAATGAGCTACCGGGAAGCGGAGGAATACTGCAGAAAGGAAAACGGGATTGTGCGGTATCTGAAAGAAAACCGGGGAAACGTGGCGCTGACCAGGGTGAACGGGGTGATGATATCCTATGGGTGGAAGTAAGAGTGAAGGAAAGCTGTACATCACGTCTGTACATCCTTATTTCAGGCTTTGGTAAATTCGTTTCTGAGATCCCGGCGGGAATCTTGATTTCATTCGCGCAAACGAGTATAATATATAACGATATACAATCAGCGGACTTACTTTTGGATAAGGAGCATTATTATGGCTAATCCATTTCTTCCCCTTTGGGAGTACATTCCCGACGGTGAGCCGAGGGTGTTCGGCGACAGAGTTTACATCTACGGTTCACACGACAATGCAGGCTCGGACAGCTTCTGCGATTACAAGCTGAAGGTCTGGTCTGCACCTGTTGACGATTTGAACAACTGGACTTGTCATGGTGACATTTTTCACACAAGACCTGACCGTGACCATCCTTCCGATACGGATTGGACTGACAACCCACTTTATGCACCCGATGTTGTTGAAAAGGACGGAACGTATTATCTTTACTGCTATATTCTTTGGAACAGGGGCTGTGTGGCTGTTGCTGATAAACCGGAAGGACCGTTCCGGTTGTTGTCGCAGTACAAATACGACCTTCCTGACAATCTGGTTGAGGAAGGTGCATTTGTAGACCCTGGGGTACTGGTTGACGACGACGGACGTGTTTACATTTATTGCGGGTTTGAGCGTTCATATATGGCGGAGCTTAAAGATAATATGTATGAGGTTATTCCCGAAAGCTACAAGCGTGATATTATCCTTGCCGACAAGGAAAGCGAAAAAGGCTTTTTTGAGGCTTGCTCAATACGTAAGGTTGGCAGCACTTACTACTTGATTTACTCGCCGAACAAGGGTAACAGGCTTGAATACATGACCTCGGGCTCTCCGTCTGGACCGTTTTCATACCGGGGAACAATCATTGACAACGGCATTAATTATCCCGCAGGAAACAATCACGGTTCGATCTGCAATATAAACGGACAATGGTATATTTTTTATCACAGAATGACCAACGCAACAATTACATCAAGACGTGCGTGTGTGGAGCGAATTGAAATTCTTCCTGATGGAACAATTCCGCAGGTTGAAATGACCTCTCTCGGTTTTGAAACATCGCTTAATCCTTACAAAATCACAAATGCAGACATCGCCTGCGTACTGAAAGGCGGCTGCTTCGTTACTGAATTTGACCCGTTTACAAGGGTTATAACAAGCATAAAGTCTGGATGTGTTATCGGTTATAAATATTTTGATTTCGGTGAGGATTACAGCTCCGAAACGATGGAGTTTGCCGCTAAGGTAAACGGTTCCGGCTGTTCGGCAACTATAAAAATCTTCATTGACGGTGAGGAGGGTACGGAAATCGGAAGCTGTAAAATCGGCTCTGCAAGCGGCTGTTATACCTCCGTTGTGAAGAATGTCACTGGCAGACATTCCGTGTTCTTTCAAATCGAGCATAACTACGAAGGCTGGTTTGTGGACTGGTATAAGGACAGACAGCTTTTTGAGCTGGAGAGCTTTGTGTTTATGAAATGAGGATAGAATAAGAGCCTTAGTTGATATCCAACCGGACATCGACTGAGGCTCTTAGTGTTGTTTATGCATCCAGACAAACGTGCCAGTGACACGTTTGGTCGGATTTATATATGGAAGTTATTCTAAGGTGAAAAACCGACCTTCATTCCGACAGATATGCCGGACCAGATTCTTTACTCTTCGTTGTATTCCGCGATGTAAGGCAGGTTGCGGTAATATTCCGCGCAGTCCAGACCATAGCCAATCACAAAATAGTCCGGGATGGTGAACAGAGACAGATCTGCTTTGAAATCCACCTTTCTTCTGGACGGCTTATCCAGCAGAGTAACAACACGCAGAGAAAGCGGATTACGGGCTTTCAGCAGATTGCAGACATCATTTAAGGTTCTTCCGGTGTCAATGATGTCCTCCACAAGAATGACATGGTACTTGCTGATGTCCTGCTCCAGATCCATGGTGATCTTCACTGCGCCGACAGAAACAGTGCCGCTGTAATAGCTTTTTGCGCACATGAAACCAATTTCACAGGGAACGGTAATGGCACGGCAGAGATCGGCCATAAAAACAAAGGCACCTTTTAAGATGCTTACCAGCAGGATCGGGCGTCCGTCATAGGAATCGCTGATTTCTTTTCCAGCTTTCTGGATTGCCGCACGGATCTCCTCTTCGGTGATGATCACGCGCTTGATTTTACTGTTAAATTTTTCGATGGACTCATTCGTATTCATTGCGCAGCTCCTGTTTTTGTGATTGTAACGGTTTCGGACAAAGGAAATTTGCCGGATTCGCTGTATGTAACCGTCCTTATTTTTTTTATTGTATCATAATTTTACCATCACTTCAATCATTTCTGTGTAGGGAATCGAAAAAATCTTTTTGAAGAATATCCGATCGAACTGTGTATGCCGTTGGAAAAAGTATTGGTAAAGGTGAAAGAACTAAGAAATGGAAACTGTTAGTTTATGTAAATGAATAAACGCATAAAATTCCTCCATTTACAGATACTACTTCCAGAAAAGGAAAAGAAAAGTACATGGAGGAATTGATACATGAAAGCTACAGGAATTGTAAGAAGAATTGATGATCTGGGAAGAATTGTCATACCAAAGGAAATCAGAAGGACAATGCGTCTTCACGAAGGGACTCCGCTGGAGATCTTTACAGACAAAGAAGGGGAAGTAATTCTGAAGAAATATTCGCCTATGGCAGAGCTGGGAGGATTTGCAAAGCAGTATGCGGAAAGCCTTGCTTCCTCCCTGAATCAGAAGGTGGCAGTCTGTGACCGCGATCAGATCATTGCGGCAGCAGGCGGCGGAAAGAAGGAGCTGCTGGGAAAACCGATCAGCAGGGAGCTGGAGGAATTCATTGTCAACCGGGAAAGCAGCGGTCAGTCCGGAAAGAACGACCGGATGATCCCGCTGGTACAGGGCGATGAGGAGGGCTACAGTGCGCAGATTATTTATCCGATTGTCGTGGAGGGTGACAGTGCCGGAGCGGTTCTTCTCTACAGCCGGGAACAGCGTGTCCGTTTCACGGAATCGGAGCAGAAAGCGGCAGCCTGTGCAGCCATGTTTCTCGGACGGCAGATGGAGGGATAAGCAGGAACCGGAAAATGACGAAACCTGCCCGGTATTTTCTGCAGAACACGGGCAAATCTCTTGACAAAGCGGCTGATTCCTATTATAACTATTAAGCGGGACATGCGTTGAAAACGCACGCAGTCAATCAGTTTAGGAGGAATGACATGAATAAGAAGGAATTAGTAGCAGCAATTGCTGATAAGTGTGATGTGAAGAAGACAGACGCAGAGAAGGTTCTTGAGGCTTTCGCTGAGGTAGTTACAGAAGAGTTACAGAATGGCGGAAAGGTTGCTCTTGTTGGCTTTGGTACCTTTGAGGTAGCTGAGCGCAAGGAGAGAGAGGGAAGAAACCCGAAGAGCGGCGAGACCATGATCATTCCGGCTTCCAAGAGCCCGAAGTTCAAGCCGGGTAAGGCTTTAAAGGATGCGATGAACGCATAACTGGTGATATGAGATTAGATAAATACCTGAAAGTATCCCGCCTGATCAAACGAAGAACCGTTGCCAATGAGGCATGCGACGCAGGCAGGGTATTGATCAATGGCAAGGTGGCAAAAGCCTCTGCCGACGTGAAGGTTTCCGACATCATCGAGATCGGTTTTGGTACAAGAACCGTTAAGGTTGAGGTGGTGAGCATCGAGGAAACTGCAAAGAAAGATGAAGCAAAAGAAATGTATCGCTATCTGTGATCATTTTTGTGTGCTATTCAGACACGCTTTCCAATATACTGGATTATACGGGACAATGGCAGGAGAAGCCGGTATCGGCATCCGATTACTGCCGGTCCCAGGTTCGGGAGAGGAGGCGTGTTTTTGTTATGGAAGAGAAGCTGATCGAAAGTGAGCACAGTGTCAGCATGGACCGCAGGAAGAGCTGTCACATGACCGGTATCCGGGATGTGGTGGCTTTTGATGAACATATTGTTCTGCTGAAGACGGAATTGGGTGATCTGGAAATCCGCGGGGAAAATCTGCATATCCGTGAGCTGACGCTGGAAGCCGGTCTGGTGGAGCTGGAGGGACTGGTAAGCAGCATGGAATATCAGGACAATGGATATCGCAAACAGGGGGAATCCTTTTGGAAACGGCTTCTGCGTTGACCGGAGTGGCGTGGGAGATCCATTTTTTCCTTCATGCGTTCTGGCTCGGTTTCTGCCTGCGGATGGGCTATGACGGACTGCTTCTGCTCCGCCGGATTCTGAAACATTCCCGTTTTTTCGTCTCGCTGGAGGATCTGTTTTTCTGGCTCGTCGGCAGCGTGATGATGTTCGGTCTGCTGTTTCGGGAAAACAATGGAACGCCAAGGCTGTTTGCGCTGGTCGGGCTGATTTTGGGGATGAGCATGTATCATCTTGGTCCAAGCCGGATTGTCTGTGGACTTTTCGACAAAGGACTGGGGATAGGGAAGCGGTGTGGAAAAATATTTGGGGAAAATGTCAGAGAGGTCTTGCAAAAAAGAAAGAAAGCGGTTAGAATAAAAAAGAAAATTCAGATACACAAGGAGTGATCAGGTTGGCGGGCAGGACAGTGTCAAGAAACCGGGCGAATCGCAGGAGCATTCTTCTTGTAGCAAGTGTAGTTGCCGTGCTGACGGTACTTGCTTTCTGGGAAGGCTTCCGTCTGCAGGCGCGTAACAGCGAATATGAAAAAACGCGTCAGGAACTGGAGCTGAAAATCGCAGAAGAAGAAAAACGTGCTGCAGAGCTGGAAGAATACCGCGAGTACACAAAGACCACTGAATTTGCCGAATGGTACGCGAAAGCGCGTCTCGGGCTTGTTCAGGAAAACGAAATTATTTTCAAAAGTGAATAAAACGGATCATCTGTGCCCTGCGAAAGCAGGGCCTTTTTGATTGTCTGTTTCAAAATGTCGAAAACTTTTTCCGGCTGCCTGCCCGTCTTTGACAGACTTTTCGTTTCGGATTGGTTATGATAGGCGCGATACTGTGAAGCGAAAGCGGAAATGGGGGAAACGTCTATGTGGAATCGGTGGGTTTTGAGCTGGCGCCTTTGCATGCTGGCTGCAACAACGGTCTTTTTCGTCTGGTTTGTCATGCAGAGCAGCCAGACTTCGTACCTGGTGGCTGAGGTCAGCATGCTGTTTGCGGTTCTTTTCTTCGGATATCGGTTTGGTTCGGGGACGGGAGCAGTGGTGGGAAGCATCTGCGGGCTGCTGATGGGATTCTGGACAAAAGAACTGGCCCAGATGGGCATGTTCAGCGTGCTTGGTGTGTTTAGCGGAGCGTTTCGCCGCCTTGGCCGTGCGGCAAGCGCCACCGCCTATCTGACGGCTGCCTTCGGTGTCGGGCTGCTTTATTCCCCGGCTCTTCTGTTTGAATTTATCATAGCCGTCATGCTGGGCGGGATCCTCTTTCTTCTCCTTCCGGCAAAGCTGATTGACCTGCAGCCGGAAAACAGGGACTTTCCTGTGCTGGAATACCGGACCATGGAAGGGGCCGCCGGTGAGAAGCTTCGTCAGGCGCAGGGGGCATGTCAGATGCTTTCCGGCTATTTTGCGGATGAAAATCTGGCGGAAATGATCCGTGAGCGAAAAGAAGACAGAAACTGGAGGGAATACTACCTGGAGCTTCGGCTGCTGTTTTCGGAACAGATGACGGAGTGTGCGCAGATGATGGAACATATTGGTCAGATTGTTGGGGAATCGGCCGGACTGCCTGCGGATCTGCAGAAGAAGCTCTCCAGTCAGCTGGACAGCCTCGGTGTTGATGTGGAGCGGATTGTGGTGGCAAGAGGAGACGGTCGGCGCGGCGACCTGTTTCTGCTGATGTCGTCAAAAACGGAGCGTTGTGTAACTATGAAGCTGGTCAGTGAAGCGGTCAGCCAGGTCCTTGGACGGCCAATGGTTTTGCAGCAGGAACAGTCGGCCATTGTCTCCAGAACGCCCCGCATGGTCCGGTTTCAGGAGAATCCCGCCTTCTTCATGCTCCACGGCGTTGCTCAGACAAAAAAGGAAGGCTCCGGTTTTTCCGGTGACAGCTTTTCCTTCCTGGAGCCGGACTGCGGACAGGCTGTTTTCTTTCTCTGTGACGGGATGGGAAGCGGAATCCGCGCGCAGGAGGAAAGCGCCAGAGTAACGGAGCTGGCGGAGCAGCTGTGCCGTGCCGGATTTTCCTCTCAGATGATTGTCCGGCTGATCAACAACGCGCTGATGGTGCAGGGGACGGAACGGCCGGTAACCGTCGACATGGGGCACGTGGATCTCTACAGCGGAATCTGTGATTTTACAAAATCCGGCGCATGTGTTTCCTTCATCAGCAGGGCAGATGAGGTGGAGGAGCTGACCGGGGACAGTCTGCCGGTGGGAATTTTGAGGGAGAGTGCGCCGGTGGAACGGATGCTGAAGCTGGGAGCCGGAGATATGATCATCATGATGACGGACGATGTGCTGGAGGCGCTGCCCGGGATGAATAAGGAAGAACAGATGAAAGCGTTCTGCCTGGAGCACCGAACCCAGAAGCCGCGGGAATATGCATCGAGGATTCTTTCCTATGCGCAGAGCTTTGGGGCGGCAAGAGACGATATGACAGTTCTGGTTGCGGGAATCTGGAAGAAATGATATAGTTATGGATGGAAATCAGCGGGCTGGCCGGTGGGGGCAGCCGGATTGAGAGGAACGGATGAGAAAGAGGATTTCAGAATTTTCCAGAAAAGAAATGCTGTTTGAGCCGGGGGACGGTGTGGTCATCGGTGTTTCCGGCGGAGCGGATTCGGTGGCGCTTCTGCATGTGTTCTGCGGACTGCGCGGCGAGTGGGATCTGAAGCTGGCAGCGGTTCATGTTCACCATGGAATCCGCGGGGAAGAGGCTTTTGAGGATATGGGCTATGTGGAGAAGCTTTGCCGGGAATGGGGCGTGCGTCTTTTCTGTTTCGTGGAGGACGTGCCCCAGATGGCCAGAGAAAACCGGCTTTCGCTGGAGGAAGCCGGACGCATGATCCGGTATCAGCGTCTGGAAGAAGTGCGGAGGCAGCTGGACTATGACCGGATCGCAGTGGCTCACCACATGGATGATCTGGCGGAAACGGTGCTGATGAATCTGGCACGGGGAAGCGGTCTGAAAGGAATGGCCGGGATAGCAGCAAGAAGAGACCGGATCATCCGGCCGTTTCTCTGCGTACGCAGACAGGAGATTGAAGACTATCTGATCAGGGAGGGAATCGGCTGGCAGACAGACCGGACCAATCTGGAGGATACTTATCTGCGCAACCGGATCCGGAGAAATCTGCTGCCGGAGCTGACCTCGGCATGCAATGAGCGGGCAGTGGAACACATTGCGGCGGCAGCGGCGGATCTGCAGGAAGCAGATGCCTGGTTCTGCCGTGAGGCAGAGCGGCTGTTTCTGGAGGAAACGGGACGGGCGGCGGCAGCGGGAAACGGAACGGAAACGGGAGGAGCGGCGGCAGCGGGAAACGGAACGGAAGCAGGAGGAGCGGCGGCAGCGGGAAACGGAGCGGAAGCGGGAGGAGCGGCGGCAGCGGCAAACGGAACGGAAGCAGGCAGCACCGCGGAGGCACTGCGGGAACAGATCGGGCGGCTGCTTGCGCCGCCGGCAGTCCGGATGAACCGGAAGCTGTTTTTGGAACAGCCCCGTCTTCTTCTTGTCTATCTGATCCGCCATTCTCTCAGAGAGCTGGGAGCCGGACTGAAGGACATTTCCAGAAAACATCTGGAGTCGGTGATTGAGCTGGCGAAGGGACAGAGCGGACGCAGAATGGAGCTGCCGGGTGGTGTGCACGTTCTTGTATCCGGCGATTTTCTTTGGCTGTCAGCGGAGGAAAAACGGGAAGTACCGGAGTTTTCAGTCCGGATCCGTGTTTTTCCGGTTAAGAATGCAAAAAAAGTACCGCAAAATTGTTGTGTAAACCGGTTCGATTATGATACAATAAAAAATAGACTTATTCTGCGGAACCGGATGGCGGGAGACCTCATCGGTGTCGGTGCCGGAAAACACAGGAAGCTGAAGCAGTGCCTGATCGATTCCGGAATGCCGGTCTGGGCGCGGAGCAGTTGGCCTCTTCTGGCAGAAGGGAACCGGATTTTATGGATCCCCGGATACCGGATGGACGAGAGCTGCAGGGTGACAGAAAGAACGAGGCTTGTTCTGGAAGTGGAACTGATCTGGGAGAAGGCATCCAGACAGTGCATGTCCGGCTGTTCTCAATCAAACCGCACGCAGAAAGTTACCGTATAACGGAGCAGCAGAGCCAGGTGGCTTAAGGAGGATTTGTTATTGTGAGAAGACAGTCAAATGGAGGCGGAATTGTTGCATACCTGCTGGTACTGGTGGCAGTGGTGATTGCCATTGTCTATTTCCAGCAGAGCATCTATACACAGAGTACATGCAGCTATTCCGAGTATGTCCGCATGGTAGAGTCCGGATCGGTGCGCAGCGCGTCCATTGAACCGGATGCAAAGGTACCAAACGGTAGAATTACCCTGGAAAACGGGCAGTATACGCAGTATGTTTTTGTTGCGGATATTCAGCAGGAAATGGATTTCCTTCTGGAAAATGATGTTGAGGTTGCCATGGACGGCGCACCTCATGACAGCTACTTTACAACGATCGTTGTGCCGGTGATCATGATTATTCTGGCATGCCTGGTGATTTTTCTTTTGCTGGGGCCGCGTCAGGGCGGGGCAGGCGGAAACAATGCCATGATGAATTTTGGCAGAAGCCGTGCAAGAATGATCAGTCCCAACAGCAGCAAGCGCGTCCTGTTTAAGGACGTGGCCGGTCTGCAGGAGGAAAAGGAAGAACTGACGGAGATCGTTGATTTCCTGAAAGAACCGGAACGCTACAATGCGCTCGGTGCGCGGATTCCCAAGGGAATTCTTCTGGTTGGCCCTCCGGGAACCGGTAAAACCCTTCTTGCCAAGGCAGTAGCGGGGGAAGCCGGCGTTCCCTTCTTCAGCATTTCCGGTTCCGATTTTGTGGAAATGTTTGTCGGTGTCGGCGCATCCCGTGTCCGTGACCTGTTTGCGGATGCAAAAAGGAACGCGCCCTGCATCATCTTCATCGATGAGATTGATGCGGTAGCGAGACGAAGAGGAACCGGTCTTGGCGGCGGCCATGATGAAAGAGAGCAGACGCTGAATCAGATGCTGGTTGAGATGGACGGTTTCGGTGTCAATGAGGGAATCATCGTCATGGCAGCGACAAACCGTGTGGACATTCTGGATCCGGCAATTTTAAGACCGGGCCGTTTTGACCGTAAGGTGGGAGTCGGCCGTCCTGATGTAAAAGGACGCGAAGAAATCCTTCGTGTACATGTTGGAAACAAGCCGCTGGCAGAAGATGTGAATCTGGAGCGTGTTGCCCAGACGACGGCAGGCTTCACCGGTGCGGATCTGGAGAATCTGATGAATGAGGCTGCCATTGCCGCGGCGAAGGCAAGACGTCCCTTCATCACTCAGAGCGATATTGACAATTCTTTTGTTAAGGTAGGGATCGGTGCAGAGAAGCGTTCCAAAATCATCAGCGAGAAAGAAAAGCGGATCACTGCCTACCATGAGACAGGACATGCGATCCTATTCCATGTGCTTCCGGATGTGGGTCCGGTGCATACAATCTCCATCATTCCCACCGGAACCGGTGCCGCAGGCTATACCATGCCGCTGCCGGAGAAGGATGAAATGTTCAATACAAAGGGAAGAATGCTGCAGGATATCGTGGTATCCCTTGGCGGCCGTGTGGCGGAGGAGCTGGTTCTGGAAGACATCACCACCGGCGCTTCTCAGGACATCAAACAGGCTACCAGCCTTGCAAGGGCAATGGTTACCCGTTACGGCATGTCTGAGCGGATCGGTCTGATCAACTATGACAATGACGGAAACGAGGTCTTCATTGGAAGAGATCTGGCGCAGTCCAGAGGCTTCAGCGAGGAAATCGCCAAAGAGATTGATGAGGAAGTAAAACGGATCATTGATGAAGCCTATGCAAAAGCAAAAGAGATCATCACTGCTCACACCGATGTGCTCCATCGCTGCGCTGAGCTCCTGATGGAAAAGGAAAAGATCGGAACCGAGGAATTCGAAGCCATTTTCAAGGCAAGAGAACAGTCTTCCCTGCTGGGATTCTGATTTGCGTGAGCGGCGAACCGGGTGAGAGCGGAAGATTCCCTCTTGGAACGGATTTGTCTCCCTGAAAGCGGAATTGCATGGAATACACGCAATTGTGCAGGATTGACAAAAAGAATGGCGTGAAATTGTAATGTTTGTGCACACTTGTTTTCGGAATCCTGTTATAATACAACATGTAAACCCCCAATACATTGTATAGTTTTTTGCTACACCCCATAAGAAATGAAATACCTTCTCAGAAGAGACCGGCGCCAAAGCCGGTCTCTTCTCCGTTATACCGGCTTGCGCGGCGTAGAAAAAGCGAATGATTTTTTGTGCAATTTGGGGAAATGTTTGAAAGTGAACGGAATTGAACAAAAAACAGCTTGTTTTATTTAAATATCTATAATAAAATAGAAAATCATGTAAAAATAGAATGGATGGTTTATTACAATGCACAGCAGCTTATTATTAAATAAAGGTGCTCTGTTTTGCGATGAGACAGAGGCGTACCGCATTCCGGCAGAACCTGAGCAGGGAGATACCGTAACGATCCGCTTCCGGACCGCTGCAGATAACGTGGATCATGTGTATCTGATCACTGGCGGAACCGAAAAAGAATCCGCAGCGGGAGAGAAGAAAACTGCTTCTGCCGGATGTTACGAAATGAAAAAGGCAACGACAGCAGGCCGCTTTGACTACTATGAAACGGAACTGACAGTGGGAGAACAGGCGGTTTCCTACTATTTTAAGATAACATGTGACGGCAATGACTGTTTTTACAATAAACTGGGACCGGATGGTTCGGTGGAAGCGCCCTATTCCTTCCGGATCACCCCCGGCTTTCATGCGCCGCAGTGGGCAAAGGGAGCCGTAATCTACCAGATCTATACCGACCGTTTCTGCAACGGAAACCCGGATAACGATGTTCTGACCGGAGAATATGGCTACATTAACATGCAGTGTGAGCAGGTAAAGGACTGGAACAGCATTCCCTCTGCCCTGGATGTCTGTCGTTTTTACGGGGGCGATCTGCAGGGTGTTGAGGCGAAGCTGGACTATCTCCAGCATCTTGGAGTGGAAGTCATCTATTTCAATCCCATGTTCGTGTCTCCGTCCAACCATAAATATGACAGCCAGGACTATGATTACATTGATCCCCATCTGGCGGTGATCAAAAAGGACGGCGGAAAGCTTCTGCCCAGAAAGTCCATGGACAACACGAAGGCGGAACGCTACATTACCCGTGTGACCTCACGGGAAAATCTGGAAGCCAGCAATGAATATTTTATCGCGCTGGTGGAAAAGATCCATGCCCGCGGCATGAAAGTCATTCTGGACGGCGTGTTTAACCACTGCGGTTCCTTCAACAAGTGGCTTGACCGTGAGGAAATCTATGAGAACCAGTCCGGCTATGAAAAAGGCGCCTATGTTTCCGCGGACAGCCCCTATCACGACTATTTTGACTTCATCGATGATGACCGCTGGCCCTATAACGATCATTACGACGGCTGGTGGGGCCATGACACGCTGCCGAAGCTGAACTATGAAGGCTCCCGTCAGCTCTATGACTATATTCTGAATGTGGGAAAGAAGTGGGTAAGCCCGCCGTTCAACGCAGACGGATGGCGTCTTGATGTGGCGGCTGATCTGGGACACAGCCCCGAAGTCAATCACCAGTTCTGGCGGGATTTCCGAAAGAGCGTCAAGGAGGCAAATCCCAACGCGATCATTCTTGCGGAGCATTACGGAGATCCCAGCAGCTGGATCGAGGGCGATCAGTGGGATACTGTCATGAACTACGATGCGTTCATGGAGCCGGTAACCTGGTTCCTGACCGGAATGGAAAAGCACAGCGACGAATATAAGGAAGAGCTTTACGGCAACAGTGACTGGTTTTTCCGCACCATGAGCCGGAACATGAGCAAATTCCAGCGCTGCTCGCTGGATACGGCAATGAATGAGCTTTCCAATCACGACCATTCCCGTTTCCTGACCAGGACAAACCGCACCGTTGGAAGATTGGCAACGGCAGGCGCCGATGCGGCGGGCCGCGGTGTCGAAAAAGGCGTTTTCCGCGCAGCAGTTGTGATGCAGATGACATTGCCGGGTGCTCCGACCATTTACTATGCGGATGAAGCCGGTCAGGTCGGCTGGACCGATCCGGATAACCGCAGAACCTATCCCTGGGGAAAAGAGGACTGGGAGCTGATCGAATTCCACCGCTATGCCATTCAGATCCACAAGCGCTATTCCTTCTTCCGTGACGGTTCCTACAAGCCGCTGGCAGGCGGAAAGCACTGGCTTGCATACGGCCGCTTTGGAAAGGGCGGACAGGCTGTTGTGCTGGTAAATAACAATAAGGTAGGGATTCGCGTTCAGATTCCGGTCTGGCAGGCAAATGTGAAGCAGGAAGCTGCCATGAAGCGTGTCATGCAGACGAATGCAGGCGGATATAATGTGGGAGTCATTGTGGAAACGGTTCACAATGGAATTCTGGAAGTGTACGTTGGCCCTCAGACGGCGACAATCTATGTTGCGGAAGAGGAGTAACGGGAGAAAAATCGAAATGCAGACAGCTGGTTCCTGTTCGGTTTTGATGACGGACAAGAGAAAAAGTGTCAGAATTTGCGAAAAGGATTTCGCGTAAATCGACAAATAGGATTGACTTTCCTCGTGTCATGGTGTACAATAGTATGCGTAAAATTTTGGACATAGTGACGAAATTGAGCGAAATCGGTACGAGTTAACGGTATCGATGGATTCTTTTGATAGAAACAGTGAGTAACTGGCAGGTGCACGAGGATAAGAGATGCAGGAACAACAGAAGATAGTAAGACTACATTCAGGTAGCCGCTCCTATTCGGTGTACACCAGAGAAAGTACAGTGAGACAGGAGGCGGCACAGCCGAAACGGGTTCTTCAGCCGGTAAAAACCAGAGAAGAACGAATTCGTGAAGAGCGCAGAAAACGCTGGGAACGCAATGTCAGAAAGCATGCGATCGAGCGTGAAGTCCGCAGCCGCTTTGATAAAGCAAACCGCTGGAGCAGAGTGGAAATGGCAGCGATTTCTGCTGTCATGGTCGTGATGCTGGCGGCCTGCAGCTTCCTGCTTTATCAGCAGGCAGCCGCAACCGGTATGCTTCGGACCAACAGCAGCCTGGAAGCGAAATATGTAACTCTGGTGCGGGATAATAATGCGCTGAGCGGCATGATCGAGACAGAAATTGACTATCAGGCAATCTATGACTATGCGGTAAATACGCTTGGGATGAAATATCCGGATAAGTCGCAGATTGTTTATTACCAGAAACAGGATAACGGTTCCGTTTATCAGCTGGATGAGATCCCACAAAAATCGGAATAAGCAGAGCAGAAGCTCCATAAAATAGACCAAAGCCTATTTTATGGAGCCTTTTTATGTCTGAACAGATGCAGTGGAAGAAATCAGATGCCTGCAATAGCCGCGGCAGCCGGTGTCTCTGTCTGTTCCTGCTCCTCCTCGTTTCCGTCAGCCTGGCATTCGGATGCGCAAAGAACCGTGAGGACAGTGAAATGCAGGAAATTGCATATACGGTGGTGTCGCCGCAGGAATTGCCGCAGGAGCTGAAAACGATCATTGATCAGAAGAAGGAGGGGGAATTTAAGCTGACCTATCTGGATGGCGACTACCTTTACATTGCGGTCGGCTATGGAAGACAGACAACTGGCGGATACAGCATTCAGATTCCGCGGGTATATTTGAAAGATGGAAGCATTGTTTTCGAAAGCATCCTTCTTGGGCCGGAAGGCGAAGAGCCCGCGAACATCAGCTATCCTTATGCGGTGGTGAAGACGGAGAAACGGGAAGAACCGGTGCTGTTTCAGTGATGAGTGATTGAAAAAAATACGCCCTGCGTGGAGCAGAGCGTATTTTTTTCGGTACATGCAGTGTCTGGTTCGCAGTTTGATTTGTCGTCAGCGCGTCTGTCAGCTGTGTGCCTGGCCATCAGCGCTTAGCTGCGGTGCATGGATTCGCGGCGTTTGATCTCGTCGAGAAGGGCGATGCGTTTTGGGATGTAGCCAATGTAGAACGTGATGCAGAAGGTGGATACCGGAAGGCATACCAGATAAACCCAGCTCATTTCTGTGACAGTAAGGATCACAGCCAGAGAACCGACCCAGCAGAGGATCATCGTTCCGTTCATTGCAAAATAATCCCGTTTGGAGTACGGTTTCTTATTGATGTTCCGGATCAGAACAAATCCGGCAGCAAGTCCCGCCGCTGCCAGCAGCAGGGTATAAAAAATTGATAACAGCTCCGGAACCATCACCAGCTTACCGATGATCAGGACGGCTGTAGCCACAGTTCCGATGCCAACGCAGATCCAGGGAAGAATTCTTACCCTGAAATCAGATCCTTTCTTTAACATAACAAATCCCCTTTCCAGAATATGACTCAATCATACCCTCACGGGCATCAAAAGTCAATCGGCGCGCGACAGGCAAAGAATGAAATTTTCATAAATAAAAGGTTGAAATGCCGACCGAACAATGCTATACTGAAATGCAGAGGTTGTGAAATAAAAGACAATCCGCCCAAGTTTAAGGAGGTCACGTTTTATGTTAGTAACAGCAGAAGAGATGTTAAAGAAAGCAAAAGCCGGCAAATATGCAGTTGGTCAGTTCAATATCAACAATCTGGAGTGGACAAAGGCAATCCTTGCTACTGCTCAGGAGTTAAAGAGCCCGGTTATCCTTGGTGTTTCTGAGGGGGCAGGAAAGTATATGACCGGTTTTGGTACCGTTGCAGCAATGGTAAAGGCAATGATCGAAGAGATGAACATTACCGTTCCGGTTGCCCTTCATCTGGATCACGGCAGCTACGAGGGATGCTACAAGTGCATCAAGGCTGGCTTCTCCTCCATCATGTTTGACGGTTCTCACTTCCCGATTGATGAGAACGTTGCAAAGACCAAGGAGCTGGTTTCTGTATGTAAGGCAATGGGTCTGTCCCTTGAGGCTGAGGTTGGTTCCATCGGCGGCGAGGAAGACGGCGTTGTTGGTATGGGCGAGTGCGCAGATCCGAACGAGTGCAAGGCAATTGCTGATCTGGGCGTAACCATGCTGGCTGCAGGTATCGGAAACATCCACGGTGTATATCCGGAAAACTGGCAGGGACTGAGCTTTGAGACTCTGGCTGCAGTAAGCGAGAAGGTTGGCGACATGCCGCTTGTACTTCACGGCGGTACCGGAATTCCGGAAGAGATGATCAAGAAGGCTATCTCTCTTGGCGTATCCAAGATCAACGTAAACACTGAGTGCCAGCTGTCCTTCGCTGCAGCGACCCGTGAATATATCGAGGCTGGCAAGGATCAGAAGGGCAAGGGCTTTGACCCGCGTAAGCTTCTGGCTCCGGGAACCGAGGCAATCAAGGCTACTGTACGTGAGAAGATGGAACTGTTCGGTTCTGTTGGCAAGGCTGAATAATTGCTGTGCGCAGATTGTGTCAGGAAGATGATCCGTGCGGATGCGGAAACGATCCGTGGATCTGTCACTGGCAGATCTGACTGAATGCATAAGCGAGAAAAGGAGATGTCCGTTGAAAAAGACGGGGATCTCCTTTTGTATAAGGAGGTGTCCATGAACTGGTTATTGTTCATTGGAAGCATATTGACGGCGGCGGCAGGAAGCTTTGTCGCGGCGATCGGGCTTTGTCTTTCGGTTGATAAGGGAAAAAAGAGTTCTCTGCTTGTTGGATTTCTGACAATACTGGGACGGCAGGCACTGCCGGTGATCGTGCTGGCTTCTTCTTTTTCGGTACTGCGTCAGTCCAATCTGCTGCTGTTGTTTCTGTTGGGGGCAGGTGTTTACGGAGTTATGGCTGCCAGCGGGCTTCTCGGTCTGATCAGTCCGTATTCCTGCTATCGCTCTGTGTGGCGAAGAGAGTGCGCAGTTATCTTTTATGTATTAATCTATCTGATCATGGTTGGCGCCAGAACACTGACAAAAACGCATCCGGATGTGACGCTGGGATGGATCAGCGGTGTTCTGCTCCTGCTGCTGTTTGCTGCGGAATGTGTGGGGCTTCTGGCAGAATCCATGCGCGGATATCCATTGGAAAAACACAAGACATCCTGGCCGGCGGTGCCGGCTCTGCTTCTTGCGGGGACTGGGCTCTGTATTGCGGTGATCGGAGGATTTCTGACGGGAGAGCAGGCAGGAATTCTGGTAGATTCCGGTAAAAAGTATCCGGCTTTCTGGGGACTTCTTCTTGGGATTCTGATGGCAGTGCTTTTTTTTGCAGTCCCGGTTTTGAAGGAATGGAGAAAGGGAAGCAGCCATGTTCAGCCCGGACTCTATGGACCTGCTTCTCTTGCGTTTTGCGGAGGACTTGGGGGTGCCTGCCTGTTTGGCCCGGTAACGCTGACCTATCCTGCCGTGCTTTCAGCAATCGTCGCCGCAGTTCTGATGCTGGTACAGATTGTGATCGGGATGCGCCAGAGAAGAGTCAGAAGAGCATATGCGCTTGGTCTGCTGACAGCAGCGGTACTGGCAATGGCAGTTCTGATTCCGCTTCTGTCTGATGGGTTTTATTGATGATATCTCCGTAAACAGGAGGTAAAAAATCTAAAAGTTTTGTGATCTGCGGTTTTTATCGTCTGTTTTGATTGACAAACGTTTTTGGATGTATTAGTCTAGAATAAGAAGCCAAAAAACGGGGTCACTAAAAGAGGCGCAGTTCTGTTTTTTGGCGGGGGGATTTTACAGATAGGAGGACAATATGCTATTTTCTGATATTACCGATTGCGAAATGCTTGTTTTTCGCTGCATCCAGGAGTCAAAGGAACCAATTTCTCTTGTCCGCATCATGGACATTCTTGAAGAGAAATACCAGAAGGACTGGAAACGTTCAACTGTCTGCACATTCATTGCCCACCTGATTGAAAAGGGATATGTGACAGGCACAAGAAGCGGACGCACGTTCTACTATTCGTCCGCAATCAACAACAAAAAATTCACAGAAGAGCAGACCAGACAGTTCATTGATTTCTGGTTCGGCGGATCCGTCAGCGAGCTGATGAGTGCGGCTCTGACTGTGAAAAAAGTTCCGAAGAAGGACAGCGCGGCTCTTCTTGAGCAGCTTCGTGAACTGGAAAAATGAGAACCGGTCCGGTGACCGGAATCGAAATGGACTGCAGGCAGGCTGCAGCTGATGAAAGATGAGAACCGGCCCGGTGACCGGAATCGAAATGGGCTGCAGACAGACTGCAGCCGCTGAAAGTTAAGTGGAAAGGAAACAGACCATGGAAGAGACAAAGACCACTGCCCAGGTGCAGGAAGAAAAGGTTGAGACAATGGAAGATTACAAGGATCTGCTGGAGGCTTCCTACCGCAGAATCCGTCCGGGTGACATTGTAACGGGAACGGTAATTGACGTAAACGAAAAAGATGTGATCATCGATTTCGAGTACTACGCTCCGGGAAGAATTCCGGCAGAGGAGATGAGCAACGACCCGACTTTTGTTGCGGCGGAGCGCGTATTCCCTGGTGACAGGATCACCGCAACCGTAATTAAGACCGATGACGGCGCCGGAAACATGCTGCTGTCCTGCAAGGATGCAGATGATACGCTGGCGTGGGAGCGTCTGGAGGAAGCAAAAAAGACAAAGAAGGTTTACCATGCAAAGGTCGGCGGCATCGTAAAGAGCGGAGTCGTTGTTTATGTTGAGGGAATCCGCGCGTTCATGCCGGCGTCCAGACTGGCTCTGACCTACGTGGAGGATACCACTCCTTACCTGAATCAGGAGATTGATTTCATTGTTACTGAGGTGAATGAGGCGGAAAAGAAGGTAATCGTTTCTGCCCGTGAACTGCTTCAGCAGAAGGCAATGGAAGAGAAAAATAAGCGCATCAACAAGTATGCGGTCGGAACGATTGTTGAGGGTAAGGTTGAGCAGCTGAAAGACTATGGCGCCTTTGTTGATATCGGTGACGGCATCAGCGGTCTGCTCCACATCTCCCAGATCAGCGACAAGCGCTTAAAGCATCCGAGCCAGGTACTGAAGGAAGGCGATGTGATCAAGGTAAAGATTACCAAGATTGCCGACAACAAGATCAGCCTGAGCATGAAGGAAGCGGCTGAGGTAACCAGCAATGAGGTTGACGAGGACGTTCCGGAGTATAAGGACGATACGGTGATTGCGACCGGTCTTGGCGCTTTGTTAAAAGGGTTCAAGCTGAATTAACGAAAGAGAACATGCCGGATCATGGAACGATGATTCCGACAGAACATAACAGGCTGTACATCCGGATCGTTGTTGCCAGAGGATGTGCGGCCTGCGCTGCATTTGAAGGATTGATAAGAAGGGGGAACTGACATGACGGAAGAAGTAATGAAACTGAAACAATGGGTGCAGGAAAGCAGCCGGATCGTTTTCTTTGGCGGTGCCGGTGTGTCAACCGAAAGCAGCATTCCGGACTTTCGGAGCACAGACGGCCTGTATAATCAGGAATACGACTATCCGCCGGAAACCATTCTGAGCCACACCTTCTATCGCCGGCGTCCGGAGGAATTTTTCCGGTTTTACCGAAACAAGATGCTGTTCCCCGGCGCAAAGCAAAACAAAGCCCATCTTGCCCTGGCAAAGCTGGAGCAGGCAGGAAAGCTGAAGGCAGTAGTGACTCAGAACATTGACGGACTTCATCAGCTGGCGGGAAGCAGGGCGGTCTATGAGCTTCATGGCAGCGTCCTGCGCAATTACTGCGAGGAATGCGGCGCGTTTTACGGGCTGGAAGCAATTCTGAATTCTTCCGGCATTCCCAAATGCAGCTGCGGCGGCCGGATTAAGCCCGATGTAGTTCTTTACGAAGAAGGACTGGATTCCGAAATCCTGCAGAATTCCATCGCACACATCCGAAACGCGGATCTTCTTATCGTCGGCGGAACGTCGCTGACCGTCTACCCGGCAGCTGGTCTGATCGACTACTACCGTGGAAAAAAGCTGGTTCTGATCAACCGGGACGCAACACCGCGGGACGGCATGGCAGATCTGGTAATCCGGGAATCGATTGGCGGAGTGCTGGAAGCAGCCTGTGAGGACATCGGAACGATCTGACCAAACGCGTCACTGCACGTTCGCCGGAAGGGATAAACAATGAGAAACACACGTTGCGCGGGTTTTGCCCGCTGTCGCGGCGCCCGCGCAGGAAAAGGAGTGCGTAAGTTCACGGCTTACGCACTCCTTTTGTACTTTTTTCAACCAGTTTTCTCGGGACCATGACCTGATGGCTGCAGCCCATGCAGCGGAGACGGAAATCCATGCCGACACGGAGAATTTCCCAGTCATGACTTTTGCAGGGATGGGGCTTTTTTAAGGTGACGATGTCACCGACTTCGTAAGTGAAATTCATAGTGTACCTCCGGAACGAATAGGGATGAAACCGTTCGAATCAAAATCGGGTGAGCAGAAATCGGATTGACAGAATCCGGTGTTTCTGCGGCTGATAATATGATAGAGTATAGCGGAAATCGGAGGGAAGTTCAAGAGGAAAGAAGGAATTCGTAAAAAGTTCTGCTGTGTATCTACTTTGGAAATTGGCTGATTTTATGTATTTTAGGTGTTGAATTTTGGTATTTGTAAGTGTTCTGGATGAATTATTATTGACAAATGATATATATGTGATATTCTATAGTTAGGAGAATAAAGGACGGTTGCCATGATGGAGGTGATTCCAATGGACAGGAACGTGAATATAATGTTGATTGGCTGTTAGACTGTATCAGGTATGCGTATACGATGGAAAAATGAAGTATTTATACAGTTGGCAGAAGAGAAAAAGGTGGTAAATGATAAAAGCATTAAAAAAAAGCTGGATTGGACTTCTCATTTTCCTCCAGTTGATTGGCACAAACGCTGCTCTGGCAGAAGAGAATCTCCTTAATGACGAATGGAAGAATCAGATTTATCAGTATTTACAACTGCTAAATGAATGTGAAATTGACCAGAACGTGGAATTTTGATTGCCGATCCATTTTCCCTGTGATGAGAATGCGGAGGAAGCAGAAATCATTCACTGGTATCAGAACAGTCCCCAACTGGTGATGCAGGCGATTGAGAGGAATCTGGAGCTGGTATTTGGAGCAGAAACGTTTCTTCCTATGAAGAGCAGAATGTCGATATCAGTCAGCTGCCATTCGGCTGCGCCTATAACATGGATGAACTTCAGCTATGCAGCCAGTTAGATTCCCTTTCTTTTTTCAGCTCTGTGATTGACAAGGGAACTGATCGGGAAGAACGGATGCGAAGAGATTGAGAAGCAATTGGCAGAGACATGGAACGGGGAAGAAAATGTGTACATGAGTGATACAGTGATGTCCCGGATTCGATATTCGCAGGATGTCCTGATAACCGATTGGTATACACAACTGGAAGCTTCCGGATTCCCGCGGTTCCACTGGAGCATTTTTGAAGAAATCAATCTGGATAAACAAAGAGGAGATCATCCGGTTCTTGTGTATGATGGTTCGGCGCAGACCGTTCTTCCTGTGCTGGAGGAATGGATGGAGATTCCTTCCATTTCAGCGGAGGAGATACAAAATCGATTCCGGCAGAGTGAAAGCTGCTGCCTGGAATGGATTCAGGGCAGTCAGATAACGAAAAAATGTTTGATTGATCAGACAGAACATTCTCAGACATACGAACTTGTGATGAATGTTTTTGCTCAGACTGGATACATAAGGCGGAATGATTCATACAGGGAGTATGGTGCATGGATTCGCTTGAACCTGTACGATGCGGATGGAGACTGTACAGGAGAGATTGTCTGTTATACACCGGAACTGCTTGCGATAGACGGTCAAATGTATCGGGCGGTGGAGAAATTAGATTTTGACTGTTTCGATGAAATATCCGATGACAGGAAGCAAAAGAACTGATTCAGCAGCATCCGCGGATCTTTATATAACGATTATTCGCCCAAAGGGAGATGAGGTTTCCGACGAAGAACTTGCACAGTGTGAGTATATCGGAGTGATCCGTGAATCGTATCCGGCGAGCGATTCCTTAAAGGACATGCAAATGAATTTTGATGCGAATGAATGTCGGATCTATCGGAAATCCGAAACGGAGAGTATTGCGAAGTGGGAGCCGGTGGAACCGGATTCCAGATTCTACAATGATGACTGGAGCGGAAAAACATATCGGTTTAAGCGGGAAATTTCGGAATAACCGGAAAGGAAAATGGCGGCAGCGTCCAAAAGGATCTGCCGCCATTTTTCCTGCAAAATAATTGAAAAAAGTGCTTGCCAAACGGACACGCTTATGGTAAAATTGGGAATTGTGATGTATTATCATATCCTTGCTGCTCGCACAGACGAGTGGCCAGAGACCATAAGGAGGTAGAAAGATGAACAAGTACGAGTTAGTTGTCGTAATCAGCGCTAAGCTTGAGGAAGAAGAGAGAACCGCTGCCATCGAGAAGGTAAAGAACTACATTACCCGTTACAACGGTACTGTAAACAACGTAGATGACTGGGGTAAGAAGAGACTGGCTTACGAGATTCAGAAGATGAAGGAAGCTTACTACTATTTCATTCAGTTTGAGAGTGACTCTGAGTGTCCGAACGAGGTTGAGCGTCATGTTCGCATCATGGAGCCTGTAGTCAGATATCTTTGCGTTAAGCAGGAAGCTTAAAAAAGAGAGGTAATTGGAATGAATAAAGTTATTTTGATGGGAAGACTGACAAGAGACCCGGAGGTTCGCTATTCTCAGGGAGAACGTCAGATGGCGATTGCCAGATATACCCTGGCTGTAGACAGAAGAGGACGCCAGAGCGGAAACAACGAGTCAACAGCAGACTTTATTCAGTGTGTAGCCTTCGACCGCGCAGCCGAGTTCGCTGAGAAGTATCTTCGTCAGGGAACCAAGATGCTGGTAACCGGACGAATCCAGACCGGAAGCTACACAAACAGAGACGGACAGAAGGTTTATACGACCGACGTGATCGTAGAGGACCAGGAGTTCGCAGAGAGCAAAGCAAGCAGTGAGAACAGTGGAAATGCCGGCGGATGGCGTGCACCGTCTTCATCTGCATCAAGACCTGCTCCGGCAGAGGCAGTTGCTCCGGGCTTTATCAACATCCCGGACGGTGTCGATGACGAGGGTCTTCCGTTTAACTAAAGTTTGATAAGACAGAGAACCGCGGCAGGAACCATTGCCCGGTGGACAGGTAGTAAAGGAGAGAAGAACATGGCTTACAATAAGACAGAGAGACCGGATTCCTCCCAGAAGAGAAGAGTACCGCGCAGAAGAAAGAAAGTTTGCGTATTCTGTGGAGAGAACAACGGAACAATCGATTACAAGAACGTTGCACTGCTGAAGAAGTATGTTTCCGAGAGAGGAAAGATCCTTCCGAGAAGAATCACCGGAACCTGTGCAAAGCACCAGAGAGCACTGACTGTAGCTATCAAGAGAGCTCGTCACATCGCTCTGATGCCGTACACCGTTGATTAATTTCCAACGTTGAATGATGAACTGTCTGGCTGGCGGAAACGTCTGGTCAGGCAGTTTTTTTGTTCTTGATACGTCCGGGCGGACGTACCAGTGACGGAAACATTGTTAAAAAAAACCTTAGCTTGAAAAGCTGCGTCTCTTTTGGTATACTGAACGTATTATGGGGATATTCTGTAATTCCCATAAAGGGAGTCAGTTTTCGGCATGCAGAGCGTTTCGTTCGGCATGCATGGATAAACAGGGAGAGATGTCAATGAATAAAGATATTTCGGAAGTAAATGAAAATAAAGAAGAAAAGCAGGCGGAAGCTTCCCTGCATCCGGAGCCGGTGAACCAGTCCGTTCCGGAGGCGGAGCAGAAGGCGCTGCGGAAAAAGAAAGGGGCAGAACGCCGGGAATATGAAAAACGTGCCCGCGGAAGCCTCAGTGCCTACATGAACTGGCCCATCTGGGTCAGCATTGGCCTTCTGGTTCTGTGTGCTGCCATCACGGCTGTTGACTGGGTGGCAGGCGGAATTGCCAGTGTGATCTGCATCGTGATCGTTCTGATTCTGGTCGGCTTGACTCTGTACTACTATCGCCGTGTCAGCAGTGACATGGTTACCTTCGGCGCCGGCTATGCCCAGATCCAGAAGCAGCTGCTGCAGGAAATGAACGTGCCCTATGCGGTTACGGATGAAAAGGGCTATCTGATCTGGATGAATTCCGCATTTAAGGAAATCGCAAAGACGGAGATCCGCGGCCACAGGAATCTGACGTCGCTGTTTCCGGATATTCACCGGAAATATCCGAAAAACGGAGAGCCGATGGTGATCCACAGCTCCTATCAGGACAGAAAATATCAGGTAACGATCAAAGGAGTTGCCCTGCAGGACATTGTGACCAGTGTACTGGATACCGGTGAGCATGAAAGTCTGTCCCCGCAGATGTACGCCGTGTATCTCTACGATGAGACGGAGATGCTGGCATGCAAACAGCAGATCGAAGATGAAAAGCTGGTAACAGCCCTGATCTATCTGGATAACTACGATGAAGCGCTGGACAGCATCGAGGAGGTTCGAAAGACACTTCTGATTGCGCTGATTGACCGTCAGATCAACAAGTACATTAACAGCTACCAGGGCGTCATCCAGCGCCTGGAAAATGATAAGTATTTTGCGATTTTTACCTATAAGCATCTTCTGGAAATGCAGGAAAATCACTTCTCGCTGATCGAGGATGTAAAGAAAGTAAACATCGGCAACACCACCGCTGTTACCATCAGCATGGGCCTTGGTGTCAATGGCGGCAGCTATACGAAGGACTATGAATATGCGAGAGCGGCGATTGACATGGCACTTGGCCGCGGCGGCGATCAGGTTGTTTTGAAAAATAAGGACAACATCACCTACTATGGCGGCAAGGCGGAAAACCAGGGAAAGAATACCCGTGTAAAGGCAAGAGTGAAGGCGCAGGCGCTTCGTGAGCTGATTGAGTCAGCAGACGATGTGCTGATCATGGGCCATCACATCAGTGACGCGGACTGTATCGGTGCGGCAGCCGGAATCTATCGCGCGGCAGTCTTTTCCAGAAAACGCGCTCACATCGTTCTCGACACGGTGTCCAATAACATCAAGCCGCTGATCGAGCGGTTTAAAAACAATCCGGACTATGAACCGGATCTGTTCATTAACAACAGTGCGGCATTTGGAAAGATCCACCACGGAACCCTTCTTGTTGTTGTGGACAATAACCGCGCAAGCTATTCCGAGTGTCCGGGTCTGGTCAATCTGGCAAGAAATGTAGTCGTCATCGACCACCATCGCCAGACAAAGGATTACATCGAAAACACGGTGCTGTCCTATGTGGAGCCCTATGCGTCCTCCGCCTCTGAGATGGTTTCGGAAATTCTCCAGTACTATGATGAGGATATCCGCTTAAAACCCACAGACTCAGAAGCGCTCTATGCAGGTATTGTTGTAGATACCAACAACTTTATGAATAAAACAGGCGTGCGAACCTTTGAAGCGGCAGCGTTCCTCCGCAGAAACGGAGCCGATGTCACCAGAGTCCGCAAGCTGTTCCGCGACGACATGTCAGACTATAAGGCAAAGGCTGAGGTTGTGCGAAGCATGGAAGTGTTCATGGGATGCTATGCGATCAGCGTATGCCCGGCAGCCATGACTCAGAGTCCGACTGTGATCGCGGCTCAGGCGGCCAACGAGCTGCTTGGAATCCAGAACATCAAGGCGTCCTTTGTTCTGACGGACTATGACCATCAGATTTACATCAGCGCCCGCTCCATCGACGAGCTGAACGTTCAGGTGATCATGGAGAAGCTGGGCGGCGGCGGTCATCTCAGTGTGGCCGGTGCGCAGCTGAAGGATACGACTGTTGAGCAGGCGAAGACGCTTCTGAAGGAAGTTCTGAAACAGCAGAAAGACATTGTTCCGGCAAAGTAAGCCGGAGACAGAAAGGCAGGAGAATATGGAAATTATTTTATTACAGGATGTTAAGACCCTTGGAAAGAAGGGCGAGCGCGTAAAGGTAAACGACGGCTATGCAAGAAACTTCATTCTTCCCAAGAAGCTTGGAATTGAAGCAACGGCAAAGAATCTGAATGATCTGAAGCTGCAGAAGGCGAATGAGGACAGAATCGCCGCTCAGAAGCTGGAAGAGGCAAAACAGCTGGCAGAAAAGATTCAGGAGAAGGCAGTAACCGTCAAGGTAAAGGCTGGTGAAGGCGGACGGATTTTCGGTTCCGTTTCCACAAAGGAAATCGCTGCGGCGTGTGTAGCGCAGCTGGGCTTTGAGATTGACAAGAAGAAAATGGTTCTGGCGGATCCGATCCGCGCCTGCGGAACGGTAATCATTCCGGTGAAGCTTCACAAGGATGTAACCGCACAGCTGACGGTAAAGGTTCAGGAAGCGTAAAAAATGGAAGAAGCGTTAATTAAACGGGTGCTGCCTCACAGCGTGGAGGCGGAACAGTCAGTAATTGGTTCTATGCTTCTGGATAAAGAAGCAATTGTGGTCGCCTGCGAGATGATCCATGCGGATGACTTCTACCAGCATCAGTATGGGGTCATGTTTGAAGCGATCTCCGAGCTTTACAACGAAGGACAGCCGACGGATCTGGTGACTCTTCAGGACCGTCTGAAGACGAAGGACATCCCGCCGGAGCTCTGCAGCATTGCGGCGTTCCGTGAACTTCTGAACATGGTTCCCACTTCAGCCAACATCCGTCAGTATGCGCAGATTGTTTACAACAAGGCACTGCTTCGCCGCCTGATCCGTCAGACGGAGGAGATTGCCAACGAGTGCTACATGGAGAAACAGGAAGTCAATGACATCCTGGAGTACACGGAGAAAAAGATTTTCGGCTTGCTGGAGCATCGCCAGACCAGTGATTTTGTGCCGATCCGTGATGTGGTCATTAACGTAATCAACAAAATTGAGCAGGCATCCAAATCCAAGAGCACGGTAACCGGACTTGCAACCGGTTTTGTGGACCTGGATCGCCAGACCTCCGGTCTGCAGCGTTCCGATCTGGTATTGATTGCGGCACGTCCTTCCATGGGTAAGACCGCGTTCGTGCTGAACCTGGCCCGGAATCTGACCGTAACAGGCGGATACAGTGTTGCCATCTTTTCGCTTGAGATGTCCAAGGAACAGCTGGTCAACCGTATGCTTTCCATGGAATCCCGTGTCGATGGCCAGAGCATGCGTACCGGTAATCTTTCTGACAGCGACTGGGATCAGCTGGTGGAAAGCTCCAGCGTCATCGCGCAGACAAGACTTCTGATTGATGATACCCCTGGTATTACAGTTGGTGAGCTTCGGTCAAAATGCCGTAAGTTCAAGCTGGAAGGCGGACTGGACTGCATCATCATCGACTACCTTCAGCTGATGAGCGGAAGCGGCCGCGGAACAGACAGCCGCCAGCAGGAAATTTCTGACATTTCCCGTTCTCTGAAAGCGCTGGCAAGAGAGCTGAATGTGCCGGTAATCGCGCTGTCTCAGCTGTCCCGTGCCTGTGAGCAGCGTCAGGATCACCGGCCGATGCTGTCTGACCTGCGTGAGTCCGGTGCGATTGAGCAGGATGCGGACGTTGTTATGTTCCTGTATCGTGACGAGTACTATAACAAAGATTCAGAGTCCAAGGGACTGGCCGAAGTAATTATTGCAAAACAGCGTAATGGTCCGGTTGGAACCATTGAATTGGTATGGCTGGCTGATCTGACAAGGTTTGCCAACAAAGATTATGGCAATTGATTGTTCCATTTTCAGGTAACGCAGAACCGGGGAAGACGGGGGAGCCTTTGGAAGAGCCTAAGTACTTCCAAAGGCTTCCGTTGTCTTTCCCGGTTCTGTTTGGAATTGGCGCAGGCAGCGAGTCGGGTGCATAGAAAGCGTGAGAATGGTTATGGTATGGATGTGAGATCCTGTCCATAGGTTTGATGGGCGGACTTCACAGATTGTTTATACATCCAGGCGAACATGCCGGTGACAGTTCGATCGGATTGTTTATACATCCAGGCGAACATGCCGGTGACAGTTCGATCGGATTGTTTATACATCCAGGCGAACATGCCGGTGGCATGTTCGATCGGATACAGGAGTGTGAGAATATGAGGAATGCAAAGATGAGAGCAGCTTTTCTGGTGCTTGCCGGGCTGATGGGGGCAGTTGGGTGCAGAACGAAAACGGAACCGCAGATGCAGTCGGTTGAAACGGCAGCGGAGAGCGATTCGCCGTCAGAAGAGAAGATGGCGGGAGAAGAAGCAGTCGCCTTTTTTGATGCGATGTATGAGAAAATCGATCCGGATCAGATGCCATTGGTAAGCAGTACCGAACTGGATCTGGGCGATCTGGAGATGCTGGCCTATCATACGGGACTGGAGTCGGCGGACGGGATTGAATCGGTTGTGATTTCGGAACCGATGATGTCTTCCATTGCCTATTCCCTGATCTATGTGACGCCGGAGGAAGGAATGGATGGCGGGCAGCTGCTGGAAATGGTGATGGACGGCGTCAATCCATCAAAATGGGTCTGTGTGACGGCAGATGATGTCAGAGGCGTGACCTTTGATGAGAATGTGTTTGTGATGATGGTGAACTCCGATCTGGGCGAGAGCCTTTATCAGGCAGCTGTGGAAACAGCAGAGGAACTGGGGATGAAGGTTGGAAACCTGATAAGGAAATAAAAGAAGAGCGGTGCGGTATGCACGGCATGCGTAAGAAAATCGGGAGGGAAAGATGGTATTTTCTGGAATTACGTTTTTGTACTATTTTCTTCCTGTTGTACTGATTGTATATCTGGCAGTCAGTATGCTGAGGGGGAGAGTCGGACTGGAGCTGCGGAATGCAGTTCTTCTTCTGGCATCGTTGTTTTTTTACTTTTGGGGAGAGCCGGTTTACCTGCTGCTGATGCTTGGGGTAATCGGTGCGGTTTATGGAATGGGACTGATTCTGGATCGGCTGATTCAAACAGAAAGCCGTCTGCGGGGCCCGTTCTTCGCACTGTCAGTGGCGGTTACGCTGATTCCTCTGATTGTCTTTAAGTATGCGGATTTTCTGATCCGTGCGGTAAATAGCTGGTTTGGCGTCCAGGTGCCGCTTCCCGGTCTGGCTTTGCCTGTGGGAATCTCCTTTTACACCTTTCAGATTCTCAGCTATCTGATCGATCTGAACTGGGGACGGATCCGTGTGCAGAAGCGGCCGGATCGGCTGGCGCTGTATGTGTCGCTGTTTCCTCAGCTGATTGCGGGACCAATCGTCCGCTATGCAGAGGTGGAGAAGGAACTGAAAGAGCGGGAGACCAGTCTGACCCGGCTTTCTGCCGGCATGGAGCGGTTTGTGATTGGTCTGGCGAAAAAAGTACTGATTGCCAACGTGCTGGGCGACTTCTGCAGTGTGTACAGAGGCAGCACGGAAGGCGGAATGCTGTTTGCGTGGCTTTACGCTGCAGCTGTGTCGCTGCAGCTGTATTTCGACTTCTCCGGATATTCTGACATGGCGATTGGCCTGGGAACGATGTTTGGATTCACGTTTCCGGAGAACTTCCGTTATCCCTTCATCTGCCGGTCAATCACGGAATTCTGGCGCCGCTGGCACATGACGCTTGGCGGCTGGTTCCGCGACTACGTGTACATTCCCATGGGAGGAAACCGCGTGTCCAAACTTCGATGGATGGGAAACCTGCTGGTTGTCTGGGGGCTGACCGGCCTGTGGCACGGCGCGGACTGGAATTTTCTGCTGTGGGGACTGTATTTCGGTGTTCTTCTGACCTGCGAAAAGCTGTTCTGGGGAAAACTGCTGGAAAAGCTTCCGTCTGTGCTGCGCTGGATGATCACGATTGTCCTGATCATGGTAAGTTTTCTGATCTTTGACAGCGAAGGAATCAGCGGAATCGGAACCAATCTGAAGGCCCTGGTGAGCGGAAAAGCGGTTACTGCGGAAAGTCTGTACTATCTGAGGAGCTATGGGGTGCTGTTTGCCATCGCGGCGGCAGGCGCGACACCTGTTCCTGCATGGTGCATGAAGAAAATCCGCAGCAGTGCAATCGGAGAGCAGCTGGTGATTCTGGCGCGTCCGGTTGTGCTTGCCGGACTGCTGATCCTCTGCACGGCATTTCTGGTTGACGGATCGTTCAATCCGTTCCTGTATTTCCGGTTCTGATTGTTTGCGTGAAGGAATGGCAGCAGAATGGAAATGGATTGTCAGAACGACAGGGAGGAAAAAATGAAGAAGAAATGGATCGAATGGAGCACAGGAATTCTGTGCGTGGCGCTTCTGACCGGCGGAATGATCTGGCAGATCCTGACACCGGATGAAGCAATCTCAAAAGCAGAGCGGAGAAAACTGGATCAGATGCCGAAGGCAGCGGCAGAGGCGGTTTTATCAGGCTCATTCATGACAGATACGGAAAGCTGGCTGCAGGATCAGTTTCCCATGAGGCAGTCCTTCCGGCAGCTGAAGGCGTGGACCTGGTACCATGTGCTTCAGATGCAGGATAATCAGGGAATTTATCTGGCGGACGGTCATGCCGGAAAACTGACCGGTGAACTGAATGAATCCGGCGTTACTTATTTTCTGAACAAAATTAATACATTGAAAACGACCCTGTTCCCACAGTCAGACACGTATCTGGCTGTGATTCCCAGCAAAAACTATTATCTGGCTGCGCCAAACGGGTATCCGGACATGGACTATGAAACGATGTGGTCGATGCTGGAGGAGGGTGTGAACGGAATTGAATTTCGGGAGCTGACAAATCTGCTGGAAGCCGACGATTACTACCGGACGGACATTCACTGGAGACAGGAAGCAATCACAGATGTGGCAGAGTCACTTCTGACATGGATGGGTGCGGAAAACATCCCGGACTGGTCTTCCTATGAGGAGAACCGGATCCCGGGATTTTATGGAAGCTATTACGGGCAGGCGGCGCTGCCGATGGAGGGAGAGGAAATTGTCTATCTGACCGGAACGGCAGCAGAGCAGGCAGTTGTCCTTCACATGGAAACAAACACAAAGACCGGTGTCTATGATCTGGCAAAGCTGACCGATCCCAGGAGCGTAGACATGTACGACATCTACCTTTCCGGAGCCGATGCCCTTCAGGTAATCACCAATCCGGCGGCGAAAAACCGGAAGGAGCTGATCGTGTTCCGCGATTCGTTCGGAAGCAGCCTGATTCCGCTGATGATCGAATCCTACTCCAAAATCACGCTGATCGATCTGCGTTATGTCAATTCGGCAGTGCTTGGACAGTATGTGAACTTCAAAGGAATGGGAAGGAACGTGCCGGATGTGCTGTTTCTGTACAATACCGAGATTATCAATGACAGTTTTATCCTGAAGTAAGAAGAGACGGTCTTCTATTCCTCGGAAAGCATCCGGCAGAGAAAACGGATGGCGAAGTTCACGGAAGCTCTGCGCACCCTGTTTCGTCCGATGGAGCCGAAATACCGGGTGACCGTTTTCTGGCGGCCGTTTACCCAGAAACCGAAACATACCATGCCCACCGGCTTTTCTTTCGTGCCGCCGGAAGGACCGGCAATTCCGGATATGCCGACACCGACCTGGGCGTTTGCGCGGGCTGCGGCACCGGCTGCCATCTGGGCGGCGACTTCGCTGCTTACAACGCCATGTTCTGCAATGGTATCAGGATCAACGCTGAGACAGGAGATCTTTGCCTCGTTGGCATAGGTGACAAAGCTGACATCGAGAACCGATGAAGCATTTGGAACGTTGACGATGGAGGCGGCCAGAAGACCGCCGGTACAGGATTCGGCACAGCAGATCCGGTAATTTTTTTGCATCAGAAGGGAAACCAGTTCCTCTTCCGGCGCAGCAGAGTGGATGAATGGGAATCTCATGGGAAAATCTCCTTCTGTTATGGCTGGGTTGGGGTAAACGTAAGCTGCATAAAAATGATGTTAAATTCACTGCAGTCATAGGTGGTAGCGTTGCAGCTCAGGTGGTTTTCGTCCAGATAGGTCTGAATCCACCCACCGTAGGCGGCAGCTGCGGCCTTGTAATCCTCAGCCCGTTCAAAGCGGATGTTAATCGTTCCGGTTCCGGTGGCGCCTGCAATGGCAAGCTGAGAGCGGAAAAGGTCTGCTCCGTCACTGCCGGCAGGAACCCATGCGCCTGTCTGAACATGGTAATTGCTGTTCCACTGAACGGTAGACGGATAGCCCAGACGCTCGTAGAGCTCGTCAACCGGATAGGGATCCGTTGCGATTGCCGACTGGGGAACGTTAAAATGAGCGTAGGAACAGGGATACTGGGTGGTTCCGTTCTCGTTGTCGTCATAGGTGGGATCCACATTGAAGACATAGCCGTCAATTTTAGCAGTTACCCAGGCGTGGTCAGAACCGGTGAGAACGGAGCTGGTAATGCCAAGGCTGCGCAGAGCCCAGACCATCGCCTCCGCTCTTCCGTCACATTTGGCCTGGCCGCCAATCAGTGCGCCGTAGGCATTGCCGCAGTCTTCCGCAGTCGTACTGTAGGAGCAGTTGCTGATCAGGTAATCGAAAATTTCCAGCTCAGACTGGTAGGAATCCGCATCGGCAAGGGCAGAAGAAAAGCGGGCGAGAAGTGTCTCCACGGCTCCCCGTTTGGTACGGTAAGTCTCCGGATCCATGGTATAGGATGGACTGACTGTCGTGACGGAACCCAGCAGATTGGAACGCTGCGACCATACGTTGTCAAGATGCATCAGTTCCGGACATTCATTGGAAAGAAGAGCCATCAGATCCTTTACCTCCTGGGATGTGGCAGCGACAGGAAGGGGAATGGATTCCTGGAAGGCGAGAATGCCCTGATAGAGTGCAGTGAAATTGCTGTACTGGGCAGCGGAAAGTTCCGGAAGAAAGAAGCTGTATGACGCGTAGAGAGGCTCCTGGGTTGCTGTGTAGGAAGAAGCCGGAGCAGAACTGTCCGGTGTGATATCAGAAAGCGCAGGAGGCGCCTGCGTCTGTGGCTGCGTCTGCGGGATTTCTGCCGGCTCAGACACAGAAGAAGCAGACGGATCAGTCAGAAGCCGGCCGGTAATGTCCACAAGGTTTCCGCAGCCGGTCAGAGAAAGGATGGCAGCGATGCACGCCGGAAGAAAGTACAGCTGTTTACAGCGGGAAAAATGGAATCGGATCATAGAAACTCCTTTCTGGGTCAATCGGGAACCGTCCGTCGGACAGAGAATCTTTTCATCATTGTAACATTATTTTTTCAATATGGCAAGAACACTCCGGCGCATCCGGTCCGGGCAGAAGGAAAACTGCCGTCTGCCGTGCAGGAAAGCAGCAGAAAGGAAGGGTGACAGACACTGGTATGCCGGATTATTGTATGGATTTGGGGCAAATTGTACACAAAAACAAAAATACAAAAAAAATAAAAAAAATTTCAAAAAACCTATTGACAGAAATGCATTTATGGTGTATTATATGTTTCGTTGACACGGACAACAACAAGTTCCGGTGGAAACGCCCAGATAGCTCAGTTTGTAGAGCAGAGGTCTGAATATCCTCGTTTCGATGGTTCGATTCCGGATCTGGGCAATGTGAGGGTGTTGTTCTATGGTAGAACACTAGCCTTCCAAGCTAGATACGTGGGTT
>JAFUPV010000014.1 GCA_017472605.1 Lachnospiraceae bacterium | reverse complement strand
GGAAGTTACGGTATTTGCGCTGAACCGGGGCGAGGAAGAAATGGATCTGGAGTGCACCATTGCCGGAGTTACCGACGTGATCGAACATCTTGTTTTGTGGGATGAGGATCGTTACGCAGTGAACAGCGCAGCGGAACCGAATCGTGTTGTGCCGAGTGGAGACGGAAACGCGCAGATGGATCAGGGGGTATGCAAAGCCGTATTAAAGCCCCTTTCCTGGAACGCAATTCGACTGAGAACAGAAAACTGAGACTGAAAAAGAAAGGAAAAAGAAGCAGTCATGGCAGGTTCATGACCGCAGATGAAGGAAAGGAGATAAGAGAATATGAATAAACTGGGTATTTTCATGAATTTCTGGGAAAAGGGCTGGGCGGCTGATCATAAGAAATACATAAAAAAAGCAGCGGACATCGGTTTTGATATCCTGGAATTTCAGGCACAGCCATTGCTGGAAATGAGCGATGACCATATTCGTGAGTTAAGAAAAGCGGCAGATGATGCCGGAATTGAGCTGACATACAGCCTTGGTCTGGATCGCCGCTATGACGTTTCCTCTCTGGATGAATCCGTTCGTAAGGGCGGTGTGACCTATCTGCAGAATATCATCCGAAAGATGGAAGTAGGAGGCGGCACGCTGCTGTCCGGTGTCAGCTATGCAGGCTGGGGAACACCGGATGACATGCAGGATACGAAAAAGCCATACTGGGATCAGAGCGTAAAAAGCATGCGCGAGATTATCAGGGTTGCTGAGGACTGCGGCGTAACCTACTGTGTGGAAGCAGTGAACCGTTTTGAGACCTGCCTGATCAATACAGCAAAAGAAGCGCTGGCCTATATCGAAGAGATTGACAGTAAGAACATCGGCGTTCTTCTGGATACCTATCACATGAATATCGAGGAAGACAGCATTGGTGACGCCATTCGTCTTGTGGGAGCGGACCGCTTAAAGAGCTTCCATACCGGAGAGAATAACCGCCGGGCACCTGGAAGAGGTCATATTAACTGGGATGAAGTATTTGGCGCGCTTGCTGAAATCGGATACAAAGGACGCATTGTTTCCGAACCCTTTGTGATGCAGGGCGGTGAAGTCGGACGGGATATCCATGTGTACCGTGATCTGATTGAAAATCCGTGTGAAGCCGCCATTGATGCGGAAGCAAAATATCTGCTGGAATTTGAGAAGGCGATGCTGAAAAAATACAACATGGGATAAGAACTTCCGTCTGGTGAAGGCGGCATTACCTGTGACGCGGAGGAAGAGGATATGAATCCATATATTGGACATGATTCACAGCTGTATGGCGTAGAAGAACATCGCCTCATTGGCGGAAAAGGAGACGGAATCCGTCTGCTGGAAGTGCATAACGGAAAGGGGATGGAGCTTACCATCTCCCCTGACCGAAACGGTGATATTACCAGACTGCGTTTCCGCGGGATTAATATGAGCTACATGTCTCCCTGCGGATATGTGGCTCCAGCCTATTACGATTCCATTGGAACCAATTGGCTGAAGTCATTCACGGCAGGATTTCTGACGACATGCGGGCTGGAAGCAGTAGGGTCGCCCTGTGAGGACGGGGGAGAAACGCTGCCGCTGCATGGCAGTATCGCAAACATACCCTGTGAGCAGGCGTACTGGACGGATGAAAAGGATTGTCTTGTCATACATACAGTAACAAAAGATGAAATAATTTTTGGACGAAAGCTTCGATTATACCGCGAAATACGGGTTTCAAAGAATGAAAATTCATTTGCGATTATTGATACGGTTGAAAATACCGGAGACAGGGTGGAGCCCTTTGAAATCCTGTATCATCTCAACATGGGATATCCGCTTCTGGATGAAGACAGCATCGTTGAAATTCCGTCAGAACAGGTCAGACCAAGAGATGACCATGCAGCGGAAGATCTGGAACACTGGATGCGCATAGAAAAGCCTTCCGTCGGCTATCAGGAACGCTGCTACTACCATGATTTTTCCGGACAGAAAGGAAGAGCTTCCATTTATCAGCCCAAATGGAAGATGGGACTGGAAATCACATTTGATCGGGAAGAACTGGATTGTTTTGCGGAATGGAAGATGATGGGAATTCGCGATTACGCCCTGGGTCTGGAATGCGGAAACTGCTATCCGGATGGGCGGGACGTCATGCGCAGGAAAGGAATATTGAAATTTCTGAAACCAGGGGAAAAGAAATCCTGTCATGTAACAATAACTTGTGTTGAGAAGTAATGGAGGGATGC
>JAFUPV010000013.1 GCA_017472605.1 Lachnospiraceae bacterium | reverse complement strand
TCGGTAATGGATATTGAATTATGATGGTATTATTATATCGTAAAAACAAATTAGATTCTTGGTAACCACCAAATAATCCCTCGTAGGCCAATACACAAAACCGTCAGCCCCAAAAATGACTGACGGTTTTCAAATATTCATTTACCACGGCATAACCAGAGTCCCCGGAAGGCTGCGGAACAGCTCTATGAGGTAATCTTCCACCTTCAATCCGTTCGCACATGCAGTCGCCGCCACAGAATACATCATTGCACTGGCATCCGCGCCTTTCACCGATGCCGCGAACAGCCAGTTGCGTCTGCCTACACACATCGGTCGTATCGCATTCTCCGCACGGTTGTTGTCGATCGGGATATCTCCTGATTCCAGAAACCGGCACAGATATCTCTTCTCATTCTTTGCGTACTGTACCGCTTTCGCGAGATTCGAGCCGCCAGCCGGTTCCACCGTATCAAGCCATGCGTAAAAAGCATCAACCACAGGTTTCGACTGTCTCTGACGCGCGTTATGGCGTTCTTCACTTGACATAGGATCCGCGATCTGCTCATCTTTTTCATTGCGTCCGCTGTAATACCGCTCCAGCATGAACAGCTGATTGCAGTATTCCACTCCCTTTGCAGCAGCTGATGTGGGAAGCAGTTCCTTGTCATTCGGCAGGGCATCCACGAACTTCCGTCTTACATGCGCCCAGCATCCGCAGCGGACAGCCTTTTTCAGCTTGTTGTATGCATCATAGCCATCGCATACGATGTATCCGCTGTAATCTCCAAGGAATCTTGCTGCATGGTCGCCGTTCCGGGTTGGCTGGTAGTCGAACAGAATGTTGCTTTTTCCATCAACTTTTCCATTGCAGTACACCCACATCCGGGAATCTGTCTTTGCTTTCTTACCGGGCTCATGCAGAACCTGCACCACGGTTTCGTCGGCGTGAATGACAGAAGAGGTGACAAGTTCACGATGCATCTGTTCCCATACAGGTTTCAGCCATCGCTGCGATGCCATGATGATCCAGTTTGCCATCGTTGTACTCGACAGATTTACGCCTTTGGCTTTGAAATCCTTCTCAAGACGCGTCAGCGGTACTGCCTTGCAGTATTTCTCATAGGCAATATGCGCCAGAAGTTCCGGTGTGCAGAAGCTGTGCGGAATCATGGGGGCAGGCACTTCCGCGCTACGGATATGACACTTTTCGATATCGGGAAGATCAGCATCTCTGGACTCGTCCATACCACAGGCGGTACACTTCACCACTTCCGCAACATGACGACGCAGGAAAAGATGGGCAGGTACGTATACCAGCTCGTCACGGATCTTTTCTTTGCCGATGACGGTCATTTCAGAGCCGCACTTGTCGCAGATCTTGTCTTCGACTTCGTGAACTACTTCTTCCACTTCCAGATCAGCATAGATCTCATCACGGGTGCGTTTTACTCTCTTGCTGGCTTTTACATCGATATACTCCGGATTCTTCAGATTCACATCCGCAGTCTGTTCTGCTTCATCAAACAGAGGCAGCTGTTCTGCAGTTTCCAGAACTACTTCACTTTTCTCGCTTTTCTGTCCGTAGACCTGTTTTTCAAACCATGCCAGGCGTTCCTTCAAAACTGAGAGTTCATCTTTTAACGCGGAGTTTTCCTCATGGAGCGCGGTATTTTCAGCGAAAACAGCACGCACCTTCAGTTCCATTTCAGGTGAGCGGATTGCTTCCCTTATTAAGAATTCCCATTGTTCCATGGTGTCCCTCCGACGTTTTGTGATGAAAACATTGTATCACAATCCGCAGGAAAAGTCTGTATATATCCTGAAAACAATCATGAAACGATCAGTAAAGTGTGCTTCTCCTGCCGGGCTTGATGGCCTTTGGCTGCTCTAACTCAAGACCTTCAAACAGCCAGCGTACTTCCTGTTCCGTCAGAAGTTTTGCTTCCGTTTCATTCCTCGGCCATCGAAAAGCTCCGTTGTCAAGCCGTTTGTACAACAGCAAAAATCCGTCACCCTCCCAGAGGAGCGATTTGATGCGGTCACGTCTTCGTCCGCAGAACAGGAACAATGCTCTGCTGTATGGATCCAGTTCCAGCTTCCCCTGAACCAGTGCCGCAAGACCATCGATTCCGAGCCGTAAGTCCGTGTATCCGGTTACAAGATACACCTGGGTTACCGATGCGATTTCCTTCAGCATGATTTCAGAGCGGACAGAACGGCTGTGAGCTGTTCTGCGGTGACACTTTCCGGCAGGGTGACAGTTATTCCTGCGGATTCGATGCGGATTTCATGAGATGATACAGGCTTCGGCAGTTCAAGCGGAACGATCTGGCTTTCCTGCAGCATGGATTCTCGGATCTTGCGGAGATAGTGGTAGTAGGAACTTGTGGCTGCTCCGTTTTCCCGGCACCATGCTTTGATGCACTTGCCGCTGTTCTGGCAGTCGAGGATTCTTTGTTTCCACTCATCCATGGAGACTCTCGTTTTGATTTCGGTTATTGCTGTGGTTACTTCATTCATGGCTGACTCCTTGTTTGACGTTCCATTTACTCCATTCGAGTTCTTGGAACAGCTTCGGATGTCCAATTGCTCGCTTGGAGTGGTTGGAGCTTCTTTGTATAGTTTATTTTACCATCAGTGGTCAGCCGTTGTTTAGTCAGGGGATTATTTGCTGGTTACTAGAAGTCCTGCGGTTCTTCTTCCACAACTTCCGCAGCACCTTCTTCCGGGGTCGCGCTTACGGTGGCTGCATCCGGTGTGACTTCCGCATTTTCGGTCGCGTCGGAACATGCCGTGAGTACGGGACTCAAGAACATCGCCGCGACGAGCAGAGCGGTGAGCATTCTTTTTTTCATGATATGTTTTCCTCCATATTTTTA
>JAFUPV010000012.1 GCA_017472605.1 Lachnospiraceae bacterium | reverse complement strand
GGACAGCTTTATCAGAGAAATTACTACAAGGAAGTCAGAGAAAAGAACAGAGTTTACTACGAACTGTATTCATTGGACGGAACGCAGGAAGTGCCGGAGGACTACACAGAGATTTCTCTGGTGTGTGTTAGACAGGACGGAATGTACTTAGGAAGGGAAGCATTGGACTGGATGTGCAGGTCAATCAGGAAGCACCTGAAAGGATTTGAAAACTTTCACTTCCACTCATTACGCCACACTTACACAAGCAATCTGTTAGCAAACGGAGCACCACCGAAGGATGTGCAGGAACTCTTGGGACATTCGGCAGTAAGTACCACAATGAATATTTACGCCCACGCTACAAGGGAAGCCAAGAAAAATTCAGCAAGGCTTCTTGATAAGGTAGTAGGCAACGATTAAGGCGAAAACAACACTTTTCCCTTATAGCTTACTCACAAGGGAAAAAATAAGGGAAAAGTGCAAAATACATAGATGTTGATGGGCTGGAAAGCCCGTAAATACGGGAAAGTTGAGGAAATACTCGAGAAATTTTGAAGTTTCTGTTGAGATATGAGTAGAAAGGATGCAGGTCATGAATCGGATATATTGGGATATCGATAAGATTTCAATGCTGACGGATCATTTGGATGCGTCTGTGCATAGTCATGGCATGATACAATTTTTTCTATGTCTGGAAGACGAATTAGAAATCAGGGTTGGAACGGAAAAAATAAAATGTTCCTGTATTCTGGTAAATAAGAATATCAGACATTCTTTCAAAGCGAATAATAAAATTCATTTCACGTGTGTGATAGAACCGATCTCTGATATTGGTATGAGATTAAACCATATGCTGCAAAACAAGGATTATTATATTGTTGATGAAAATAGGGCAAATGGATTAAAGAAGACAGCAATGGATATGAGGGAAACATTTGATAAAGCAACATATAAAAATCTAATGACTCAGATCTACGACTGTTTTGATGCTGCATATCAGAAGAAACAATTCGACAAAAGAATTTTCGATCTTCTTAAGATGCTTGAACGATGTAACTGCGATGAGCATTCAATCGAGGAGTATGCCGGCAAACTATGGATTTCAGCAAGCAGGTTGTCTCATTTGTTTCGTGAACAGGTAGGGATAAGTCTTAAAAACTTTTTGCTGCTGCATCAATTAGAAAGGGCGTTTCAAGATTTATTAGCAGGGAAACGGATAACAGAAGCTGCATTGAACGCAGGCTTTGATTCTCCATCACACTTTGCGTTTACCGTAAAAAGGATGATGGGACTTTCGGCCAGAAGTACAGTAAAAGACAGCGAATTTTTGAAAGTTTATTAGATAAATGTTTTCTATAATAGAGCCATAAGAAGAAAGAGAGGCAATCTTATGGAGAAAAAATATCTTGAACAAACAAAAATGTTAAATTATGACGCAGAGAGTATACAGACTCTGATCGATCGTCATAAGTGGTTAGAATTGGATGAATATCATAAAATCGGTGCCGTTTATGACTTTGTGAGAAACGATATACTGTTTGGCTATAACCGTTCAGATTTGTTAACAGCGACAGAAGTGCTGAAAGATGGATATGGGCAATGTAACACAAAGGCAACCTTGCTTATGGCTTTGTTACGAGGTGTGGGAATTCCCTGCAGACTGCATGGTTCTGAAGTAAGTAAACATTTTCAACGGGGAGCTGCATCATGGCTTATTTCCGTATTAGCACCGGAACGTATCGTGCATACCTGGGTAGAAGTCTTATATAAGGGGAATTGGATCGCACTTGAAGGTGTGATTACGGATGAATGTTATGTGAGAGCGGTAAAGGATAAGTATAAAAATGTTCGTGGACATTTTGCCAGATATGCGGTGGCTGTCCCTGATTTGGAAAGTCTTAATCTGAATTGGTGTGGAAACGATACCTATGTACAAAATGATGCGGTTGTTATGGATTATGGTGTATATGATAATCCGGATACGTTTTTTGAAGAGCATCACCAAACGTGGAGTCGATTGAAAAATTTAGCGTATATGCATTATGGCAGAAAAGTTATGACAGGAAATGTTGCCAAAATGCGAAACAGGAAGGTGGATAAACAAAATTAGAAAAATTTGTTCATTCACTCTCGACCTTCCGATTCTGGTAAGTCTGAAAGCATGCAAGAGGGATGCGGTACAATGAACTTGCGTTAGTTGTGCCGCATCCCCTTTTTGCGGATTTTGCGTCGTTTTATCTGATTTTCAGAACGTATGCATGCTCACATGGCTTTTCCTTCGGCATGTTCACAATCAGCGCCTTATCGGTCCATTCCCAGGTCAGCTCGTCTTCGCAGCCAATCATGGAAACGGAGGAAATTTCCTTCAGCGGACCGCCTTTTTTCAGCGTATAAATCTCCATTTTTCCGCTTTGGGGCCATCCCATGGCAATGGCATAGAGAGCGCCGTTATTGGTGGTGAAGCGGAAATCATGCTCACCGAGATCGGTGGTCTTGACATAAGCCTCATCGCCCTTCTTCAGCTGTTCTTTCAGCTTTTCAATGTCATATCCGGTATTGTCAACCGTGGCAGGACCTTCCGCGGCAATGACAAAGGGTCGGGAACCGTAAATCGCTTCACCGTTCAGCTTCAGCCAGTCGCCCAGCCGGTACAGCTCCTTCACGGCATCCGGGTGGAACGAGCCGTCGGTACAGGGACCAACATTCAGCAGGAGATTGCCGTTTTTGGAAACAATGTCGCAGAGCTGGTGAACGATGGCAGTTGCAGAGCGGTATTTGGGCTCCTGAACAATGCACCAGGTGATGTTGTCTTCCAGGCGGTCATCGCACTGCCATGCAAACGGCTTCGGTGCTGCAAACCGTCCGCGCTCCAGATCGTAAACGCCGATGCCCTCCGGGAAATCCTCCTGCTTATAGGTAATGATTCCATCCCTGTGACCGGTCTGATTGTAATAGTAATCGGCAACCTGGAAGCGGTGCTTTTCATCGATGATGCAGGTGCGGCTGTCAAAATAGACAGCATCCGGACTATACTTGTCAATGACCTCCGTTACCTTATCGCGCCAGGTATTGTTGAACTTCTCATCCGGGTAGCGGTAGGGGATGTAGCGGTTGGTCTCCAGCGGGAGCGCCGGGCCGTAGTAAATCTCATTGGCAGGATCATAGACATCCGCTTCATTGTCTGTGGACATGAACCAGCCCCACAGCCACTGGTGATGGAAGGTAGCCAGCAGTTTGATTCCGCGGTCACGGAACGCCTTTGCGCATTCCCCATAGACGTCGCGGTGAGGGCCGCAGTTTACACTGTTGATCGGGTTTACCTGACTGTCCCAGAGCGAGAAATTGTCGGAATGCTCGGTAACGGGACCGGCATATTTGGCACCGGAGCGGACTACCAGATCGGCCCATTCCTCCGGATCAAAGCCTTCACCCTTCATCATCGGGATAAAATCCTTATAACCGAAATCGTGGAGTTTTCCATAGTGCTCCTCATGCCACTTATTCTGGGCGAGGCCGCGGCAGTACATGTTTCGGGAATACCATTCGTTCTGGCAGGCGGGAACACTGTAGGGACCCCAGTGGAAAAACATACCGAACTTGGCGTCACGGAACCACTCGGGAACCTCCTGCTTCACGGATGACCAGTCGGGGGAAATTTTCTGATTCGCTTCTTCACTCATAACAATACCTCCATATAGCTAAGAATCGGGTTTATACCTGTTGTACAGAAAATGCAGTTACATAAAAATCAATTGCCGGAAAACGCAGTCTGCTGCGAAGCCGGTTTGCTGCAAAGCAAATTACTGAGTAACCGGATACCGGTAAAAGGAAAGCGGCGGAAGGAAGGTCACTTCATCCGTCACCGGGAACCGGACCGGATCCGCCTCCCACGCAAAGGAAATGACTGCGCCGACACCCGGTGCGCGCTGCGGCGTCAGGTAGATCCGGTTCTTATCTTCCCGGGCAGCCTGGAAAGCAGTAAACGGGATCACGCCGGTTTCATCCTCCAGTGTGAAGCCGTTTCCATCCGGACTTCCGGAGGAATAGACAAAGCCAAGCGCCATGTTGTCAAAGGTGAGGCAGACACGGCCGTCTTCCTCAAGTACGGCGGATGCGATGGACGGCGCTTCAAAGGGAGCCGTTCCAAGCAGATAGTGGGCAGCCTGGCGGGCCAGTTTTTCACCAAGCATCACATTGGCGTGTGCACTGTTATGGATTCCGTCAGACATGGCATTATTAATCGTAGGAAGGATGGACACGCCCGGAATCGTCATGGCGGCAACGCGCTGCGCTTCCCGGACCTGTCCCCAGTACACATCATCTTTGCAGTCAAGAAAACGGTTCAGCTGGAACGTAAAGAACGGAATGTCATAACCCAGTTCCTTTCGCAGCGCAGAAACCATTTCTGAAAAATGTTCCAGATAAGAGGCAGCAGCGTCCTTACTGCAGTCCGAACAGCCCTGATACCAGAGAACACCGGCATATTTTCCTCCGGTCAGACGGATCTTATCGATCATGTTCGCATAAAGGTCGCCGGTTCTGGGATGCCACCGGGACATGGGCGAGCCGCCGAGAGAGACCTGGACGAGGCCGACCGGGCAATGGGAAAATTCATAGAAGTTCTTGCCGAAGGAAAGGTAAGGAGAAACGCCCGGAACTCCCATTTCCTCGTTGGGAAGAGAACCGGCAAAGCTGCTCTCATTCATGGGATGGCAGGCAAGGTCCCAGCGGCTGCGGTTACGGAACAGATGAACGCAGAGATGGGGCGGATCCATGGCATAATCCCGTCCATAGCCGGCGGAGTTGGACTGTCCGGCGATGAGGAAAACATTTCCTACGCCCAGATGAAGCACACAGTCGCCGCGGTAAAGCCATGTCAGGTTTGGCACCGTACTTTTTGTTTCCAGGCTGGTATCAATCCGGTAGAGACCGCCGGCAGGAATGGAAATCGTGTCCTCAAATGTACCGGTAAAATCCGGATTCGCCTGGAACTTCAGCGGTGTCCAGGGAATCACAGCCGTGTTGTCCTGTTCGTTCATCACACGATAGAGCGGTGTAACCTTCTCCACACCGACGTTAATCGCCGCCGGATGAACCTGAAAGCTTCCTTTTAAAGTAGCCGTTCCAAAGCCGTTTTCCTGCTGGATAATTTCCCAGTCGGCGGGAGCGGATAAGAGTGTAATTCCATGCATGGTATATCTCCTTTCAATCGCGCAGCGTGTTTCTTTTCATTAAATACACTCAGACAAATGCGCCAGTGACATGTTTGGTCAGAGTCAGTTCTCACGGTCGTTTCCCAGGGAGGCAAGATAGGCATCATTCTGCCTCTGGATATAGTTATCCAGTCCCTGATCCTTCAGATTCTGAATTGCTTCCTTCCACATCGTTTCCGGATCCCCATCACCGATGATGCATTTCACAAATTCAGAAAAGGCATTGGCTGTGCTGAACAGCTCCGAGGATTCCTTGGGGAAAATCAGAAAATCATAGGGGCGTTCAACCGGCGTCGCGTTGGCGCGGTTCCATGTAACGTCCTTGTTGCCAAGAACGACACAATGCTTTCCGTAACGGGCAAAATTCATCTCATTCAGCTCAAAGTCGGTATCGGAACCGCCCCAGGTGGCAAGGCCGCCAAACAGGGTAATGGACGGATATTTCTTCTCCAGAAGATCCAGCAGAGACGTATTTTCCGTATCCAGAAGGCAGGTATAGGTTCCGTCTTTGTCCACACGGTAATCCACATCCTCCAGACCATATTTGCTCATGACATTTCCTTCATCGGAAAGCAGGTAGTCAAAAAGTGAAAGAATGCGGTGCATTTTCTCTTCATCCACATCGGCAGAGATAAAGGATTCCGACCAGAACGGCGTGCTGGAATTGCAGTAGGTTGTCCCGTCCGGTGCGGCGAAAATGGGTAGGATGTCGACACACTCCTCAAACGGCTCCGTGTTGTAAAGATTCCACTGCTCCTCAATCTGCTGGCAGGAGGACGGCGCTGATTTAAACTCAATGGCGCCAAGGCGTCCGGAAGCAAAATCCTCAATCACCTCATTGGGATTTTTTATGTAGAAATCAGGGTCCAGACCGCCTGTCTCATACATGGTCCGGTAGGCGCAGACAACATCATAAAAATCCTCGCTGTACCAGGATGGGATGTAGAGCCCGTCCCGCTCAATCCAGGAGTAGGTGTTGCATTCCGGGGCAATGCCAAGCATAACCCACTTGCCCAGAGCATTCTGCGCATTTACGTTATAGCCGATGGTGTCGTCAATTCCGTTGCCGTCCGGATCATCGTTGGCAAAGGCGGCAATCAGTTCAATAAACTCGTCCAGATTCTGCGGATCGTCCAGACCAAGATTCTCCATCCAGTCCCGGCGCACGATCAATGCGGCATCGGTACATGCAAGAGTCGGGTCGATGAAAGACACGCGGGGAATCGCATAGAAATGACCGTCCTCGTAGCGGGTATATTCCATTTGTTCCATCATCCGCTCCAGATTGGGATAGGCGGAAAGATCGTCCGGCAGCGGCTGAATGCTTCCGGATTCAATCAGATTTTCATAGTAGGCTGAGTCATTGGCATCGTTGGAGGAAATGGTCAGCGTGGCGAACACGTCGGGAAGACTGTTTGTGGCACTGAGCATCTGGTAATAGTCCTTGTAGTTCGTCCAGTCCACAGACACCGGGGAGATGGAAATTGCAAACCGTTCTTCCACATAGTCACGCATGGCATCCTTCTGTACATCAGCCATCCGGTCGATATTCCAGTATCCGATGCTGATCTCAATGGTTTCCTGTTCCGAAGCGGCGTCCGAAGACGGCTGACTGACCTGGTCCGCACATCCGCCAAGAAGCAGTACCGCGGACAGAAGCAGTGCGGATCCTTTTATCGGGCGAAGGAAGCTGCCGCGTCCGGCGTTTGGGGGCAAAACATGTTTCATTGTGACTCCTTTCTGCATATCAGCCGGAAAACGGTTCCTCTTCCTGCCGATAGCTGCTTGGTGTGGCACCGGTGATCTTTTTGAACACCTTGGCAAAGTAGAAATAATCCTGATATCCGACCGAAGCGGCGACAAGAGCAACGGGCATGTCCGTGGCAGTCAGCAGCCGGATCGCTTCCCGGATTCTCATGTTGGTCAGATAGCTGTTAAAAGTCTGGTCCATCTTCTGCTTGAACAGCTGCCCGGCATAGTTGGGGTTGATGGAACAAAGGTCGGCCAGCGTCTGGATGGAGATATCCTCCATGTAATGGCCCTGAATGTAGTCCAGCATCATGTTCACTGCCTTGTTTTTCGTAACAGCGGCTGGACCGGAATCAGCAGAAGAATCCGAAGCGGAAACAGAAGGCTCAGCCTGTCTGCGTTTTTCCAGAAGCTGCCGCGCCTTTTCCACAGCATCGGAAAGCTCGCTGTGGGAAAAGGGTTTGAGACAGTAGCCGATGGCATTGTGGAGCATGGCTTTCTGGGCATAGGCAAACTCGGCGTGACCGCTGATCACGATAAACAGGGTTTTCAGCCCAAGGGAATTTGCCTCCTGCAGGATCTCCAGGCCTCCCATTCCGGGGAGACGTACATCCACAAACGCAAGATCCGGCTGGTTTTCTTTGAGATAGCGCATGGCGGAAAGACCGTCATAGAGTTCGGCCTCAATTCGGAAATGCTCCATATCTTTCAGGGTGGCGATCAGACTTTTTACCACCCATTTTTCATCATCGATTATAATTGCCCGATACATGGGACAAACTCCTTTCATTGCTGGTGAATTGATTGCTGGTGAATTCATTCCTGGCGAATTGATTGCTGATAAAGCGGTCTTTTGCAGGGAATTCGGATCTGAATGTTCGTTCCGGCTCCCGCCCAGGAGTCCAGCTTCAGCGTGTATTCTTCGCCGTAATAAAGAACAATCCGGCTGTTTACGTTCAGAATTCCAATGCTGTCATGGCTCTTGGCGTCAAGCGCCTGCAGATTTTCCTTTGCATTGCCGCGCTTGTAACGGTCTGTGCTGAGAACGGTGTCGCGAAGCAGCTGCAGCTTTTCGGCAGACATGCCCACACCGGTGTCCATGACAGAAATCGTCAGATAGTCTCTGTCCGCGCTGAGAGAGGCGCTGATAATGATTTTTCCGCGCTTAAGACTTGGCTCCAGTCCATGGACGATGGCGTTTTCTACCAGCGGCTGGATGATCATCTTGGGGATCTGGCAGGGGAGCGCTTCATTGCTGATGCTGTACTCCACGCCGAAACGGTCTTCAAAGCGATAGGACTGAATCATCAGATAGGAGCGGATGATATCAAGCTCTTCCGAGAGTGACACCATATCGCCGCCCTGAATGCTGTAGCGGAAGATCCGCGAGAGGGCATTGGTCACGTCAATGATCTGACTGTTCATACCGGAGGCGGACATGCCGCAGATTGTTGTCAGTGTATTGTAGAGGAAATGGGGATTGATCTGGCTTCGCAGGAAGTCAATCTCCGTCTGGCGGTTATTCATCTCCAGCTCATACATCTGGGTGTAGGTGTTGAAAATCGTATGGTTCAGGTGGTTGATTTCCTGGAGCATGTCATTAAATGCGCTGTAGATGTCGCGGATTTCGGAGCAGCCGAAGCGGACATTGGTCAGGTCAACGCCTTCCCGGATTGTTTTCTGCTCGCCGTCTGTGATATCCCGCATGACATGGGTCAGCTGACGCAGGGAATGGGAAACAGGGAAGCAGACAATGATAAACGTCAGAAGAATCAGAAGCATTGCTGCGCCGATGCCGATGGACATGCGCAGGGTAACCTCAAAGGATGCACCGGTATACAGGGAACTGTCATAGAGGATGTAAAGACGGCTGCCTGCCTCGGATATGGTGTACATGCGCGCCATGTAGGTTTTCCGGTCGATCTTTACTGCTTTTGAGGTGCTGGTGATATCCTGAGGGAGTTCGGCAAACAGCGCCTCGTTGCCGTGGATCAGCTGGCCATACTCATCAATCAGAAGAACTTCCGGCATGGTTCCCTGCTCCGGGGTCAGATCGCTGCTGAAAAGCCGCTGGCTGTTTATTGCAAGAAAGACAGTGCCCAGATAGCGGTGCTGACCGGTCGTGTTCAGCTGGTGGACAGGCATGGACAGAATGTGGCAGACAGAATCCCGGATTGTCAGCGTGCCCATGGACTGAAAGGCATAGCTGGGCGCAGAAAGCGTTTCTTTATATCCGCTGTAGAGGTCCGGTGAGGCAGTCAGCGAGATGGAGTTTCCGTCATTGCTGATCACGGCGATATCTGTCAGATTTGAATTCAGCTTCGCTGTATTGTTCAGAAGATTATAGACTTTTTTGTAGGAATCATAGCGCCTGGCGGAGTCCTCTTCCTGAATGTAATCCTGAACCAGCGTATTGTAGGCGACACTGTAGGCGATGTTTTCGTAGGAAGTATAGGACTGGCGGGCAGTCTGCGCCATGTGACTGGAATAGAGTTCAAGATAGCTGTCCATGCTTTCGCGCTGGATGGTCATGTAGTCATTGACGCTCCAGATGATAATGGAAAAAATGAAAACGACAAACATGCAAAGTAAAAAGAGAAGCTGCTGCTGTAACGGTAAGAGTCTTTTTTTCATAGCGCCTCCTGACTGAGTAAGGTACCTTATATTAAGGTACATTCTACCATAAAAGTGCCAAACTGGGTTATGGAAGGATTTACAAAAAATATGGAAAAAGTACAATTGAAGTTGGAAGATGGGAAGAGTATGCGAAAATTTCCATAAAAGACTGGAAAAATTCCATGTAAAAAATGTACACAATGACCTATACTTGTTACAGTGAGCAATCTACCGGTGCTGTCTGACGGTTTGGAAACAGGACAGAAAGCACAAATCGATTGTTTCCCTCGGGAATAAAATTGCAGGGAGGTACATATGGAAAAAAAGGGAAATAACAAAGCCTCCGGTCTGATCGTCAGCCAGCAGCGTTTCTGGAAGAAACTCTGGAGACAGAAAGCGCTTGTTCTGATGGCTGCAGCGCCGGTCGCACTTCTGATCATCTTCCAATACGTTCCGATTTATGGTATCCTGATCGCGTTTAAGGATTATAAACCGAAGCGCGGCATTCTGGGAAGTGAGTGGAATGATCCGATCTTTAAGGAATTCATCCGTTTCTTCAAAAATGTGAACTGTCAGCAGATCATCATCAACACCTTTAAAGTTGGTACACTGACGCTGCTGTTTACCTATCCGGCTCCGATTATTTTTGCGCTGATGCTCAATGAGTTAAAGGCAAAGCGCTTCAAACGTGTCGCTCAGACAGCATCCTACATTCCCCACTTCATCTCTGTTGTGGTTGTATGTACCATGCTGAACAAGTTCAGTTCCCTCGGCGGTCTGTTTAACGACATCCGTGAGTTCCTCGGAATGGCACGTGTGGACATGAACAGCGGAACAAAGTACTTCATGTGGGAGTACATCGGCTCTGCACTCTGGCAGGGTGTCGGCTGGGGCTCCATCATCTATCTGTCAGCCCTGTCCAATGTGGATACCTCGCTTTATGACGTAGCGAATCTGGATGGCGCAAACCGTCTCCAGAAGATCCGTCACATCGCATGGCCGGCAATTATGCCGACAACAACCACGCTGCTGATCATGAATGCCGGTAACGTGCTGAGTGTTGACTTCCAGAAGATTCTTCTGATGCAGAATGATACCAATAAGAACGAGCTTCATGTTCTTGCAACCTTCATTCACTATCAGGGTATCAGCAAAGCGGAATTCAGCTATTCCACAGCAATTAACCTGTTCCAGTCAGTTGTCAGCTTCATCTTCGTGTGGTGTACCAACATGGTAGTCCGCAGGATGGCTCCGGAAAACAGTCTGTGGTAAGGAGGAATGAGAAATGGCTAAGAAAAATCAGGTAAAAAATAAGATTTACATCGGAAACCGTTTCGTGGACATCCTTCTGGTTCTGTTTTTCGTGATTATGTCCATTATTTTCATCTACCCGTTTCTGAATGTAATTGCAATCTCATTATCCAGTAACTCAAAGATCACAACCGGTCAGGTAAGCTGGTTCCCGAAAGAATTCAATGTGAAGGGCTATGAGATTCTGTTCCAGGAAGCCGGAATCTGGCGTTCCTATCTGAACACGATTATCATCTGTATCGGATTCATGATCTGCAATCTGTCCATGACCTCTCTGATGGCCTATGTTATGATGGTTCCGGATTTTGTCCTGAAAAAGTTCCTCTCCATCATGCTGCTGATCACCATGTTCTTCAGCGGCGGTATCGTACCGGGCTATCTGCTGATCCGTGACCTGGATCTGATGAATTCCTGGTGGTCACTGATTCTGCCGGGCTGTCTGTCCGCATATAATGTATTCGTATACCGCGCGTTCTACAACGGAATTTCCCATGAACTGCGTGAGGCGGCGAGAATTGACGGAGCCGGTGAGTTCCAGATTCTTCTGCGGATCTATGTGCCGCTTTCCAAGGCATTGTACGCAAGCTTCGGACTCTTTGCAATCGTTGGTCAGTGGAACAGCTACTACAGCGCTCTTCTCTATATTAACGATGAGGCCAAGTATCCGATTCAGATGGTTCTGAGAAAGATCATCTTCACCGCCGGTACCAGTGACATGGTCACTGCAACGGAAATGCTCAGCAACGGTGATTTGAACCCGTTGAACGTTCAGTACGCCTGCGTAGTTGCAACCGCGCTGCCGGTTATGGTCATCTACCCGTTCCTGCAGAAATATTTCGCACAGGGTGTTCAGGTAGGTGCGGTCAAGGGTTAATCCCATCTGATTTTGGGCAAAGAAACGCCCGCAAATCTGTAACTTTGTTTTTATTCTGCCGCATCGGCGGCAGCTGTAAGAAAATAAAAATAATTTGCCGCAAAACGGCAGAAGGAGGAAACTATATGAAGAAAAGATTATTTGCTGGTATCCTTGCCGGAACAATGGTAATGAGCGGAATGTCCGCATTTGCTACCACTCCTCAGGATATCGAGGTACCGGAGGTTGATTTCAGCACATGGGCAACCGCAGCTGACAACGGTTTTGAGCTTCCTGAGATCGAGGGCGGCGTTCTGAAGATCGAAGCGAACATCGCAGACTTCAACCAGTCTTCCGACGGAACCATGGTTCAGACCCTTTGGGAGCAGGCAATGGAGCACTATCTTGGTGTTGACATCGAGGTTACCTTCAACCGTACCGCATGGGCTGACTACAGATCCAACGAGCTGATCCTTCTGGCAGCTGATGATATCGCTGATATCAATACCTATTCCTACAAGGAAGCGGTTAATGAGTACGGCGAGGACGAGGTTGTTCTGAACATCGCTGATTATCAGGATTACATTAAGTACTACTGGGATTATGTAGACGGTCATCCGAACGGAGAGGCTGTTGCAAAGAATCCGGATGGTTCCATGTACTACTTCATCGATGCGATCAACAATGCAGATGACATCATGGGCGCTCAGTCCTTCACCGCATTCGCATATCGTTTCGACGTTCTGAAGAACAACGATCTGACTCCGGCTACCACTCTGGATGAGTTCACCCAGCTGTGTGCAGACCTGAAGGCTCTGATCGATGCTGACGCTGTTGACGCTGACTACGTTCTCATGAACTCCACCAAGGACTATGCGTTCTACCGTGGATTCGTTGGTATCTTCCACACATGGGATACTCTGTACTGGAACGGAACCGAGTGGGCATTCGGACCGATCGAGGACAACTTCCGTGAGATGCTGAAGTACCTGAACGGCCTGTATGAGGCTGAATACATTGATCCGGAGTTCGGAACTGCTGACGGAAACGCTGCAAACGAGAAGGCTTCCACCGGTAAGGCTCTGATCTGCCCGACCCTGTGGTCCGGTTCCGCTCAGAGCTGGACAACCGCTGCTGCGGAAGATTCCGGCATTGAGTGGGGTCTTGCATACCTGCCGAAGGATGACACCTATGGAACACCGTGGAAGTGGGGCTCCAAGCTTCCTGGCAAGTCTCTGAACCCGCAGATGGGTATCATTATCGATGCTGACGTTGAGTATCCGGAATATCTGGTTGCTATGATCGACTATCAGTACTCCGATGAGATGACCACTCTGATCAACTGGGGTGTTGAGGGCGTTACCTATGAGACAAACGAAGACGGAACTCTGACCTTCGTTGATTCCATCCTGAACGCTGACAGCCCGGCAACTGAGAGTGCTCTCTATGGTACCGCTGCATCCTGCGTATGCCGTACCGGTATCCCGTTCGTTCCGCAGAACTTCTCCGCACTGGTACAGGTTTCCGCAACAACCGAGCCGTGGTGGAGCGCAGACGATGGCTACTATGATGGAAAGTACTGGATCGAGTCCGACCGTCTTGGCGGTGTTGATTCCGTATCTCCGTTCGACAGACCTGCAGTTACCAACCTTGATTCCGATCAGTCTACCGCTAAGTCTAACCTGACCTCCGTATGTGAAGGTTATGCAAGAGGCGAAGCTCTGAAGTTCATCACCGGCGAACTGGATGTTGAAGATGATGCAGCTTGGGAAGCATATGTTGCAGCAGTTAAGTCTCAGACCGACGAAGATTTCGACGAGACCATCGCTATGCTGAACGAGAATTCCGTAGTTGAGTAATTTCGATTGGATGATTGATTCGGAATTTGAACGAAGCAAATGAAATTTAAGAAAAAGCTCCTTTTCTGAAGGAGTGATGCAGAGGGGAGCAGACGGTGGTTCTGCTCCCCTTTATGTTACGCAGTCAGTGAGCCGTGCGGGATGCCTGTATGCTCTCTGGCGGGCGCTGCGGGAGCGGGAGAAGCCTGCGCAGTGTACAAGAGTTCATTTGCAGTCAGCAGATGAATTGTTGTATGACGCGCATGCGAGATTGCGAGATCGAAAGGTAAGGAGGAAATCCAGATGAAAATTGTGCAGCTGCGGGTAGAAAATATGAGAAATCCAATTGGTGTGGATGTGGAGGCGCCGGTGTTTTCCTGGCGAGTGGAAACGGAGGAGAGAAACTGGTATCAGGCAGGGTATCGGATCCGGGTGTGGAAAACAGAATCGGGAGCATGGGGCTTTGAGGAACCTGTCTCTGCACCGGTATGGGATTCCGGAATGGTCATGAGCAGAACGATGAACATGGTTCCCTATGAGGGCGCTGCTCTGGAATCCGATTCCCGGTATCTGTGGAAGGTGGATGTGCTTGCGGAGAATCAGGAAGAAGCCGTATCCAGCAGCGTTGACTGGTTTGAAACGGCCTTTTATTCCAAAGAGGACTGGAAGGCAAAATGGATCACGGAGGCGGAAGACGGAACGTACCATCTGATGCGAAAATCATTTGCGCTGGACAGGAAGGTAAAGGCAGCGAAGCTCTATGCCTGCGGCCTTGGCCAGCATGAGTGCTGGATCAATGGGCAGGCAGTGACCGATGCTGTGCTGGAGCCGGGCTGGACGGATTACCGGAAGAGTGCCATGTATTCCTGCTATGATGTAACCGGACTGGTGAAGGAAGGGGACAATGGAATCAGTGTGAAGATCGGTGACGGCATGTACAACGTGCCGGGCGGACGCTATGTGTACTGGCCGCGCAGCTTCGGAAAGAGAAAGCTTCTGGCACAGCTTCGTGTGACCTTTGAAGACGGAAGCAGCGTGCGGATCGGTACCGATGAAAGCTGGAAGCAGGGGTCGAGCCCGATTCAGTTCTGCTGTGTGTATGGCGGCGAGGATTATGACGGACGAATTCCGGTGGCAGTGACATCAGAAGCGGACTTTGCGGAGGATGAGAGCTGGCAGCCGGTATCCACCGCAGAAGCACCGGAGATTGTGCTGCGGGCGGCTGCGATTCCGCCTCTTCGCGTGATGGAACGCTATGAGCCGGTTTCCGTGAAGGAGCTGGAGCCGGGCGTGTTCATCTATGATCTGGGAAAGAACTTCTCCGGCCGCATCCGGATCCGCATCCGAACAAACGGAAAAATGGCAGGAGCGAAGATCACCATGAAACCGGCAGAGCTTCTGGCGGATGACGGAAACATCAATCAGCAGATCACACGAAACGGATGCGAGTGGAATTATCTCTGCAATGAACAGGAAGTTCAGGAATTTGCGCCGGATTTCACCTACACAGGATTCCGGTATGTGCGGGTGGAAGGCGCAGCGGCAGGAGAGCTTGCAGAAGGAAGCGTGCATGCAGCAGGCAGCAGTGCAGGGACAGGAAGCACGCTTGCAGCAGGCGGCAGTGCAGGGACAGGAAGCACATTTGCAACAGGCGGCAGCGCAGATAACTGCGCCGCGGTTCCCATTCTGGAGCAGCTGACCGGCGAGTTCATTTATCCGGACATGGAGGAGACCGGCCATTTCACCTGCTCCAATGAGCTGTTCAATCAGATTCACGCGCTGATCCGTCAGGCGATGCTGTCCAACATTAAGAGCTATTTTACCGACTGTCCTCAGCGTGAGAAGCTGCCCTGGATGGAGGAGACGCACCTGATCGGTCCGGCGATGCTGTGCAACTGGGATCTGTCCAATCTCTATGAGAAGATTGAGCAGGACATGGCAGATTCCCAGAGAGAGACCGGTCTGGTTGCCGATATCTGTCCGGAATATGTGACCGGATTTGAACAGTGGCATGAAGGCTTCCTGGATTCTCCGGAATGGGGAAGTGCATGCGTCCTGAACCCATGGCATTTATACTGTAAATATGGAAACACACGCGTGCTGAAAAAGTGGTATCCAACCATGAAGAACTATGTGGACTACCTGACCTCCCGGACCTGGCATGGAGTTCTGCACCATGGGCTTGGCGACTGGCTGGACATCGGCCCCTGTCCGCCCAATTCCCAGAACACGCCGATTCCTGTGACCGCAACCACCATCTATTACATCGACCTGACCGTCATGAAAGAGACGGCTGCTCTTCTTGGACTTACAGAAGATGCGGCATACTGGGAGAAGCAGCGTCAGTTCGTTTACGAAGAGTATAACATGCAGTTTCTGGACAACCAGACCGGCCGCTATGCCAACGGAAGCCAGGCATGCCAGTCCATGAGTCTGATGGCCGGGCTGGTACCAGAAGACTATCAGGCAAAGGCAATCCAGCAACTGAAAAATGACGTAGTGAAGCGCAATTATGCCATCACACCGGGTGATGTGGGACATCCCTATCTGGTGGCAGCCCTCATGGAACACGGCATGTCCGATCTGCTGAATCTGATGACAAATATCACAGAGACACCGGGCTATGGCTATCAGGTGGTGAACGGTGCAACGACACTGACAGAAGACTGGGACGGACCGGAGCCCGGTAAACCTCATGGATCCCAGAACCATCTGATGCTGGGAAGCCTGGATGAATGGTTTTATGCCGGTCTTGGCGGAATCGGAAGCATCCGTACCCACCGCAGATTCCAGGAGATTACCATTTGTCCGCATATTGCGGAAGGAATTGACTTCTGCAGCGCAGAAACCATGCACCCCTATGGAAAAATGGCTGTGAACTGGAAGCGGGAAGGCGATCATGCACGGGTTATTGCTGTAATCCCGCCCAACACCACGGCGGTACTGCGCAGCGAGGACGGAAGCTATTGTGAGACCGTTGGAAGCGGTACCTATGAATTTTTTGTACCTGTGAAATAAAATAATAGAACTGGATAACTTATTCCATTTCGGAATGAATAAAAATCTGTTACCATAGAGACAGAATGGAGAATCGGGATGGCAGGCCGTTTCTTTCTGAGCGGATTCCCGATTATGGGGATATGTGATTGCGGAAAAAGGATGTGGAGGTTGGGATGAAACGACTGGATGATTTACGCAAAGGAGCATGCGGCAGCTATATTCTGCCGTTCCTCTGGATGAAGGGAGAGGATAATCAGACCCTCTCCGACGAACTTGACAAAATTGAAGAATGCGGGATCCGCGAGATCTGTCTGGAATCCAGGCCGCATCCGGATTACTGCGGTCCCCAGTGGTGGAGAGCCATGGACTTTCTGCTGCCGGAGCTGGAACGGCGGGGAATGAAAATCTGGATCCTGGATGATAAGAAATTCCCTACCGGCTATGCCAACGGCGGTTTTGAGCGTCAGCCGGAGTTAAAGAAGGTCTATCTGGCGGAACGCCACATGGATATCATGGGTCCCTGCAGAAACAGTGCGGTTCTGGTAGAGCCGTTTCTGATGCCGGACGGAAAACTGCTGGGAATCCTGGCATGTCCCAAGCCGGATACGGAGACGCTGGATGTCAGCGGAGAAGGGATCATTGATCTGACGGCAAACTACAAAGACGGATTTGTTTTCTTTGATCTGCCCGCCGGAGCCTACCGTCTGTTCATTCTGTTCACCACTCAGAAGGGCGGCGGCAGAGACCATTACATGAATCTGATTGACAGCCGCTCGGTCCGTGTTCTGATCGATGAGGTCTATGAAAAGCACTACGAGCGCTATGAAAAATATTTTGGCAACGTGATTGCCGGATTCTTCTCCGACGAGCCGGAGCTGGGAAACATCAATGGCTATCCCTTTGACGCCGGACTGGGAAAACGGGACGTCCGCCTGCCGTGGAGCAGTCAGCTGGAAACGCTTCTTCGAGGCGAATGGAAGTCGGACTTTGTAAGAAATCTTCCGGCGCTCTGGTACGGAATGGGCGAGAAGACAGGGCGGGTGCGCAGCCAATACATGGAGCATCTGACCGATCTGGTCTATACCTGCTTTTCCGCTCAGGTGGGGGGCTGGTGCCAGGAGCACGGCGTGGAATATATCGGTCACATCATCGAGGACGACAACGCCCACGCAAGACTGGCCAGCAGCATCGGCCACTATTTCAAAGAAATGAAGGGTCAGCACATGGCCGGCATTGATGTGGTGCATCACCAGATTGTCCCCGGATTTACCGGCCGGGTCCATCAGTGGATCGCCGGAGACAGTGACGGAGAGTTTTTCCATTTCGGCCTTGCAAAGCTGGGAAGCTCCGCGGCACACATCGATTCCAAAAAGAAAAACCGCGCCCTCTGTGAGATTTTTGGCAACTATGGTTGGGCAGAAGGCGTCACCTTCATGAAGTGGCTGACCAATCACATGCTGGTGCGGGGTATCAACATCTTCACACCCCATGCCTTTTCCATGACCTATCCGGACCGTGACTGTCCGCCCCATTTCTATGCGAGAGGAAACAATCCCCAGTTTGGAGCCTTTGCCCAGCTGATGAAATACATGCAGCGCGCCTGCCATCTTCTGAGCGGCGGTCAGCCGCTTTGTGACGCGGCGGTGCTGTATCACGCGGAGGCAGAGTGGAGCGGCAAAAAGATGCAGCTGTTCCAGAAGCCCATGCGCAAACTGATGGAAGCGCAGATCGACTGTGATGTGATTCCGGCGGATGTGCTGGTGATGGGCGATGCCGGCAGTGCGTCGGTGGAGGACGGCTGTCTGGTGATTAATCAGATGCGCTACGGCTGTCTTGTTCTGCCCTATGCGGAATGTCTGAAGCGTTCGGTGGCGGAATTTGTGATCGAAGCGGCGAAAGCGGGACTGAAGGTCTATGCGGTGGACGGTCTTCCGGTCAGCGATACCTGTCTGGAACCGCTGCCGGACGGATTTGCGAAAGCAGTCCGCATGGTGAAGCTGGATCGTCTGGCGGAACAGATCGGCTGGGACACAAAGACACAGATCGCCTGCAATACAGCAGAGCCGGGACTCCGTTTCCTGGGCCAGGAGCAGGAAGACGGCGTTGTTTACATGTTCTTCAATGAGAACCTGACGAAGCGGATCCAGACAACGGTACAGATCAATCATGGAATCTGGCAGACCGTGACCTGGTACGATCCGTGGAAGGAAACGGAAGAGACCATGGCAATGGAAGGAAACTGCCTGCCTCTTTCTCTGGAACCGGGAGAAGCCTGCTTCTGCGTGCTGGAGAACGGATGCGGGGAAGAAGTGGGTGAGAAGAGCAGCGAAACGTCCGATGCGGGCAGCGAAGAAAGACGGAGTGCGGAAGCTGCGCGTGGTGCAGAAGGCCTGGGATCTGCTGCGGCAAACGCGGAAAAAACGGCCGGCAGAAGAGGAACGGTGCAGAGAGCCCCTGTTCTGAAATCGGAATTGGTTCTGGATCTGGACTGGCAGGTAAGCCGGGCCGATGAACTTCACTATGGCGAATTTGAACCATATACCGCTCTGAAGGCTTCCGGGGAGCTGCCCAACATGAACGGTCCCCGCTTTGATCCCACCTTCTCCGGATTCTATCGCTATGACAGCAGCTTTGCAGTGAAGAAGGAAGAGGGCTGCCGTTACTGGCTGACGATTCCGGACGGCGGCGATGTGGCGCAGGTGTTTGTCAATGGCATGGATCTTGGATACATTGCCGGATTTCCGGGACGGGTAGAAGTAACAAATGCGCTGAGAGACGGAGAAAATCAGCTGCGAATCGAGTGGTCGACGACGCTTGTGTGGAAGCGGAAGGACGGCGCGTCAACCCATCTGCAGATTTACGGAACCGGACTGCTGGCGAAGCCGGTATTAAAGTGCTTTGAGGTGTCCTGAGATGTGAGGCGTCAGGAAGCAGGAAAAACAGAAAAGAAATGCGGCATGTGCAAAGGCGCGTGGATGAAATCGAGTCATTGCACATGCTTCTGATAATAAAGGAGAGCAAACAACATGAAAAAAGCGGACAGAATTTATTACGGCGGCGATTACAATCCCGATCAGTGGGATGAGGCGACCATTGCGGAAGACATGCGCATGTTTAAGAAGGCAGGCATCAACCTGCTGACCCTTCCGGTATTCTCCTGGTCCAAACTGGAGCCGGACGAGGGCGTTTATGATTTTGAATGGCTGGATAAGATCATCGATCAGATCTGGGCAAACGGCATCTATGTGTGTCTGGCAACCCCGACCACCGCTCAGCCTGCATGGCTTTCCACCCGCTATCCGGAGGTGCTGCCGGTGGACATTCAGGGAAGAAAGCGCACCCACGGCATGCGTGTCTTCTTCTGTGTCAACAGTCTGAAATACAGAGAGCGGGCAGCTGCCATTGCGGAAGAATTCGCGAAGCGCTATGCCCACCATCCGGCGCTGGCCATGTGGCATGTTGCCAACGAATATGGAACCTACTGCTATTGCCCCACCTGTCAGGCCAAGTTCCGCCTGTGGCTGCGCAAACGCTATGGTTCCGTTCAGGAGCTGAATAACCGCTGGCACACCACCTTCTGGGGAAGAATCGTGACCAGCTTTGAGGAAGTGACCGTGCCCAGCGAGCTCAACGACGACTACCGCTTCAACCCGGCCATCCAGCTGGACTACATGCGTTTCATCACCGATTCCACCGCAGAGTGCTTCCAGAATGAATATGATGTGTTAAAGAAATATAATCCGGAAATCCCGATTCAGACAAACATGTCCGGCTACATCAAGAAGCTGGATCAGTTCGAGATGACGAAGCATCTGGATGTTGTAGGCTGGGACAACTATCCGTGGCCCCACGATCCGGCTTATTTTGTCGCAATGAAGCATGACATCATGCGCGGCTTAAAGGGCGGACAGTCCTATGTTCTGACCGAGCAGTCACCGAATCAGCAGAACTGGCAGCCTTATAACAAGCTGAAGCGTCCGGGCGAGGTTCGTCTGCTCAGCTACCAGGCAATGGCTCACGGCGCGGATACCTGTCTGTTCTTCCAGATGCGTCAGTCCATCGCCGGTCAGGAGAAATTCCACGGCGCCATCATCACCCACGCCGGCCATGAGAACACCAGAGTTTTCCGCGAGTCAGAGATTCTTGGTCATGAGCTGGAGAAAATCGGAGATGCGTTCCTTGAGGCGCGGACACCGGCAAAGGTGGGCATGCTCTTTGACTGGAACAACTGGTGGTCTCTGGAGCTGACCAGCGGACCAAATAAGGACATGGATTACCTGAAGACCTTCTCCCGCTATTATCATGCATTCCACCGCAGAAACATCCCCATTGATGTGCTGAATCCGTCTTTCTCATTTGAGGGCTATGACCTGATCGTGGCTCCGATGCTGTACATGACAAAGGAGGGCGTGGCAGAGCGTCTGACCGAGTTTGTCCGTCAGGGAGGAACACTGGTTACAACGGTCATGTCCGGTCTTGTGGACGAGAACGACCGTTGTGTATTTGGTGAATATCCGGGCAAGCTGAAAGAGGTTCTGGGAATCTGGGTGGAAGAGGTGGATGCCCTTCGTCCGGATGAGAGCAACCGGATGGTGATGAACGGAGAGATGCCGCTGCCGGCAGACTCCTACCAGTGCACCTTCCTCTGTGATCTGCTTCATGCGAGAGAGGCGAAGGTTCTGGCTTCCTATGAGAGTGATTTCTACGCGGGAATGCCCTGCCTGACAAAGAACTCCTTTGGAAAGGGAACCGCATATTACATCGGAACCGAACCGGACGACGACTTCCTGGCAGATTTCATGAAGCAGGTCTGCGATGACTGCGGTCTGGAGCCGGTTTATGAGGCAGCAGAAGGCGTGGAAGTGACCAGACGTGTCAACGAGAAGGGAACCACCATCTTTGTGATCAACCATAATCCGAACGAGGCGTGGGTTGACTTTGGAGGAGACAGCCTGACCAGCTATCTGACCGGTGAGACAATGAGCGGCAGAAAGACAATCGCAGGGCGCGATGTGTTTGTTCTGAAGCTGAATGCGTGAACATGAGAAGAAAAGGCGGCGCATTGCCGAAGGAAAACAGAAAGCGTTGAGGCAGTGAAGACCGAAATGATTGCTGCAGCGGAAACTGAAATGATTACGGCAGGAGAGACAGTAATCATTGCGGCAGTGAAAAACGATAAGAATACACAGCAGGAGATTTTTATGAAGAAGATTTTATTTCCGCAGGTAAAGGGAATGATCCACGGCGGCGATTACAACCCGGATCAGTGGCTGGACCGCCCGGACATTCTGGCAGAGGACATCCGCCTGATGAAGGAAGCCGGTGTCAACAGCGCGACTCTTGGCGTTTTCGCCTGGTCTGCCTACGAACCGGTTGAAGGTGAATTTCATTTTGACTGGCTTGTCCAGATCATGGACGAGCTGTATAAAAACGGCATTTACACCATTCTGGCAACGCCGACCGGCGCGCGTCCGGCCTGGCTGGACAAAGCCTATCCGGAGGCAATGCGTGTCAGCAAAGCGGGAGTCCGCAACATGCATGGCCTGCGCCATAATCACTGCATAACATCCCCGAAATTTCAGGAGAAAGCCGGAATTCTGATCCGCAGGCTGGCACAGCGTGTCAAGGATCACCCGGGCCTGATTCTCTGGCACATCAACAACGAGCTGGGCGGTGAGTGTTACTGCCCGCTTTGTCAGGAGAAATTCAGAGGGTATCTGAAAGAGAAGTTCAACAATGATATTCAGAAACTGAACGCGGAATGGTGGACCGCATTCTGGAGCCATACCTTCAACGATTTTGACCAGATCGACGCGCCCATGGCCCAGGGCGAGGGCAGCATCATGGGACTGAACCTGTCCTGGAAGGAGTTCACCACCTGGAACATGGCTCAGTACATCACCTTCGAGCGGGAGATTCTGAAGGAAATCACCCCGGATGTGCCGGTGACTACCAACTTCATGCATCTGTACCCAGGTCTGGACTATCACCGTCTGGCGAAGGAACTGGATGTGGTCTGCTGGGACAGCTATCCGGTTTATCACAACGACTATGAGCCAATGTCAGCAGTAGCCGGTCTCAACAGCTTTGACCATGCCATCATCCGAAACCTGAAACGGGATCAGCCGTTCATGCTGATGGAAAGCACGCCCAGCCTGGTAAACTGGCATCCATTCAACAAGCTGAGACGCCCGGGCGTTCACCGGCTGAGCAGCGTTCAGGCGATTGCCTGCGGTTCCGATACCGTTCAGTATTTCCAGTGGCGCAAGGGAAGAGGGTCCTTCGAGCAGTATCACGGCGCAGTGATTGACCATCTTGGCCGCAGTGATACAAGGGTATTCCGTGATGTGGCGGATGTGGGAACTGTATTAAAGAAGCTGGAGCCGGTGACCGGAAGCCGCATCGAGGCAAAAGCGGCGGTTCTCTTTGACTGGAGCAACCGCTGGGCAATCGATAACCTGCCGGGCCTGAGCAAGGATAAGAAGAAATATGAGATGACCTGCTGCGCCCAGTATGAGAGTCTGCTGCGCCTTGGCGTGGAGACTGATGTGGTGGCGGTGGATGAAGATCTGTCCCGCTACGCGCTGGTTGTCGCGCCGATGCTGTACCTGCTTAAACCCGGTATGGCGGATCGTCTGAAAGCATATGTGGAAGCGGGCGGAAAGCTGGTGATGACCTATCTGTCTGGCTATGTCAACGAAAATACCCTCAACTTCCTGGGCGGATTCCCCGGCGACGGACTAAAAAGTCTGTTTGGCCTGTTCAGCGAGGAGATTGATACCCTTTACCCGTCTGACCGCAACCATGCGGTATTTGGCGACGGAAGCGTTTACGAGATCGTGGATTACTGCGAGATCATTCGCGTGGAGGACGAAGCAGCCGAGGTTGTGGCGACCTATCAGGATGACTTCTACCGGAACACACCGGTGGTGACAAGAAAGAAGAACGGCGCCGGAGAGGCGTGGTATGTGGCAGCCCGCATGGACCAGAAGGGCATGGAGCGGATCTATGCGCAGTGTCTGGAGGAAGCAGGCGTGGCGTGCAGTCCCCAGCCGGAAGGCGTGGAGTACCATGTCAGAACCAATGGAGAAGAGCGTTTCGGCTTCTGGCTGAACCATACCGATGAGAAGAAAACGGTGACGGTGAAAGCCGGCAAGGAGCTGATTGGCGCCACGGACGTGGATGGAGAGATCTGTCTGGAGCCGTATGGGGTTGCAGTGGTGCAGTTTTCATAATACGCGGAGACGGTATCGAACATGCACAAAAAGGTGATTCGAGAAAACCTTGCAGGATCAAGACCTTCCTGATATACTGAAAGAGCGGGGCATGCAGAGTGGTCTGCATGCCCTGAAACGATTGCAGCGAAACGCATTTGTTCGAAATCAGAAGGAAATAACAGGGGAACATATCGATGAAGTTTACTTACGAACCTGCCCTGCAGGACTACATGCGCCGGAAAAACAAGACGGCTATTACCGTTGAGGTTGTGACCAGCAACAACTCGGATTTTGAAGTGACCGAGCTCTATGTCCACTTTTCGGACCGAAAGCAGGCAGAATTTTTTAAGAATAAGAAGCATTTCCGGTCCTGGGAGACGGAGATGGGAGAAGTTCTTCTTCCGCCATACCGCCTGGAATATGATGAGACAATCCGGTTCCGTCTGAAGAAATTTCTGTGGTTCGGGTTTGTGGCGCAGGAGGGAATCCGCCTGTAGCAGAAGGTTTTGACGTGATACGCCAGGCTGACGGAGAAACAGGTACTGGAATGCAGGCAGTGAGGCAGGAACTGTCAGCGGCGGGAAGACAGAAACAAAAAGGCAGAAATGAAGAGACAGAATAAAAGCAGAAGTAATCTGCCGGAAAATGGCAGGGCAGAATGGAGGAGAGACTATGGTAACAATCAGTAGGCTTCGGATGGACTATCTGGATCATCCGGTTGGCGTGGATGCCATGCCGCAGTTCGGCTGGGTGATGGAAAGTGACGGAACCTGTGTGATGCAGCAGGCGTACCAGCTGCAGATTGGCACAGATGCCGGTTTTTGCGAACTGATCTATGACAGCGGAAAAACAGAGAGCGATGAGTCTGCTCATGTGGATGTGAGAGGAGTGGAGCTGTGCTCCTGCACCAGGTACTATGTAAGGGCAAAGGTGTGGGTGACAGGAAGCTTTGCGGATGGTCTGGAAGCGGAGAGTCCGTGGAGTGAACCGGCGTCCTTCGTGACCGCGCTTCTGCAGAACGAATGGGAGGCGGACTTCATTTCCGCGGAGACGAAAGCGGATAAGACCAATTCCAAGGGTACTTATGTGCGCAAAACGTTTTCAGTGGAGAAAGAGGTCAAAGAAGCTTACATCTGTTCAACGGCTCTTGGCCTGTACCACCTGTATCTCAACGGCGAGCCGGTGGGCGACGACCAGATGGCACCGGGCTGGACCTCCTACCATAAGCATCTCTGCTATCAGACCTGCGACGTGACCGCTCAGCTGAAGCAGGGCAAAAATGCAGTGGGAGCCCATCTTGGAGCAGGCTGGTTCAAGGGAATGATGGGATTTGTCCATGAGAGAAACAACTATGGAGATCAGACGGCGCTGCTGCTGCAGCTGGTAATCCGCTACACGGACGGAAGCGTTCAGACTGTTGTCTCCGATGAAAGCTGGATCGGCTGCAATTCTCCGGTTACCTTCTCGGAGATCTATGACGGAGAACGCTATGATGCCCGTCTGGAGCAGGATGACTGGTGTGAGCCGGAATTTGTCCCGGTGATGGACGAAAGTTTCCGTCGCCTGACAAATGAGGAACTTGCCGCGCTGGCCTATGACCCGCTTACGGATCCGCTGACGGATGAGCAGAAGGAAGCGCAGCGCGAGGCGGCTGCTGCCTATTACCCGGAGACGACGGCATGGCATGGCGTGGAAATCGTTCCCTATAAAAAGGAAGTTCTGGCGGCACAGCCGGGCTGCAGTGTGAAAATCAACGGGGAAATCCCGGCGCAGCGTCTCTTTACCACGCCGCAGGGTGATCTGGTGCTGGATTTCGGTCAGAACCTGACCGGATGGGTTCGCTTTACGGTTCGCGGAAAGGAAGGCGAGCTGGCTCATATCCGCTGCTTCGAAACCCTGGATGCGGCAGGAAATGTCTATCTGGACAACCTGCGCGGTGCAAAAGCGGAAATCCGCTACATCTGCAAGGACAGCGAGCCGGTGACCTATCAGGAACAGTTTTCCTTCCAGGGCTTCCGTTACGCAAAGCTGGAAACCTGGCCGGGCGAGCCGAAGGCAGAGGACTTTGTTGCCTGCGTGGTTCATTCCGAGATGGAAGAGACCGGTCATTTCTCCTGTTCCAATCCGCTGGTGAATCAGCTCCATCACAACATCGGCTGGAGCCTTCGCGACAATTTCCTGGACATTCCAACCGACTGTCCGCAGCGTGACGAGCGCATGGGCTGGACCGGCGACGCACAGATTTTCTGCCGCACCTCCTGCTACCTGCGCAACGTATATCCATTCTTCAGCAAGTGGCTGAAGGACGTTGCCTGTGATCAGACAGAAGAAGGCGGCGTTCCCCACATGGTACCGGATACCATGCCGTTCCATGTGATCACCGACTGGCTGCTTGGTCAGGGAACCCATTCCGCTGCCGCATGGGCAGACGTTGCCGTGGTGAATCCGTGGATGCTGTATCTGACCTACGGTGACCGCCGGATCCTGGAGCAGCAGTTTGACAGCATGAAGAAGTGGATCGACTTCATGAGAGCCCATGCCGTTGACAACATCTGGAACTACAAGCTCCAGTTCGGCGACTGGGTTGCGCTGGATGCGGAAGAGGGAAGCTACTTTGGCGCAACGCCCAACGATCTGACCTGCACCGCTTACTATGCCTATTCCACCGGCCTGTTTGTCAAGACCTGTGAAGCGCTGGGCAAGACGGGACTGGCGGCGGAGTACCAACAGCTTTACTACGATATTGTAAACAAATTCATTGCCACCTTCCTGGACGAGAACTATGTGATGAAGGTACAGACACAGACCGCCCACATCGTGGCGCTGTATTTCAACCTGCTTCCAACCGGCGGTATCCCCGGTACCGTGGAAGGCTTAAAGCGTCTTCTGGAAAAGGAAAACGGTCATCTGGTGACCGGCTTTGTGGGAACTCCGTACTTCTGCCACGCACTGAGCCAGAACGGCTGCGTGGACGAGGCCTATGATCTGCTCCTGAAGGAGGACTTCCCCTCCTGGCTGTACCAGGTGAAGATGGGAGCCACAACGGTCTGGGAGCACTGGGACGGACTGAAGCCGGACGGAACCATGTGGAGCGCCGACATGAACTCCTTCAACCACTATGCATATGGCGCCATCGGCGAGTGGCTCTACCGGGTCGTTGCCGGACTGGAAGTAGATGAGAGAAGACCGGGCTTTCGCCACTGCGTAATCGCGCCGAAGACGGGCGGCAATCTGGACTACGCAGAAGGAAGCTCTGACAGCGTTTACGGCAGAGTAGCAACCCGCTGGGAGGCGAAGGATGGCCAGATTACCCTGACCGTGCAGGTTCCGGCCAACACGACGGCAACGCTGACACTGGAAGAAAAGGCAGCGAATCCGCAGGGAGACGTGGTGATGATGAAGAACCGCGATGGTCTGTGGAGCGCGGAGCTGGGATCGGGTGTGTGGACGGTTCGGTATTCTGATGGTCGGAGTGTTGCAGTAGAGGCGTGAAAGCATTGAAAGAATGAACATTCCGGTTGAGTCAATGGTATTAAGTAAAGTATAAGAAGAAAGAGGATTAAAGTATCAATAATCAATGATATTTTAATCCTTTTTTCTGTTGCATGGATAGAAAAGCTTGACTATATTTAGCTAACCAATTTTCAGGATCTCTCTGAGTAAATGTTTTACTTCATATTTCCCTCTGATACAATATATTATTGACAAGATAAGACATTATGATTATAATATCGTTGAGCGATGAATTCGTAAGAAAGGAAGTGTAATGATATGGTGAGATAGAATTATAGGGATTGAATACAGGATAAGCAATAGAATAAAGAAAGGAATGAGTGTTATATGAAAAAATGTATTTTGAGAATTTTGATGTTATGTCTGCTCATTGGATGTGCAAATAACTGTTTTGCCGAAGAGTCGGTTTCTTATGAGGAAAAGGTGCAATATTTAAAATCAATTGGATGTACAGATGAATATTTAGAGATTCGCGATACGAAGACAATCGAGCAAGTGTATGAACAGTTAGTTGGGAAAAATGTAAAGTTTGTTGACAATGTTCGTGTGAAACAGAATGCAAATCAGAGATCAATACCGACAGGAACGATTGATGATAGTATGTTTTTTTGGGAGATAGGAGTTTTCTGCGAGGAAGACGCAGATGGTAATATGACTGCACTGGATGTAGAACCATATGGACGTTGGATAGAAATGCCAATTAATAGATTGACTGATGCTGTAACAGTTAATTGGGATAGTGATTTGTTTTCGCTTAATTATTTTTATGTAAGTGCTACAGGGCTTGCGCAATTATATGATGGAACAACGGAGTATATAGAATATTACAATAATGAATATCCAGCGTATGTAACCGAGGGAGGAGTTGGTTATACAGCACCAATCTCTAAAAATTTGTACAAAAATATCTCCGTTTCCTCGATGATACAGTTAATTCCGAAAGCAGGTGCATTCACAGAAGGTGTCGAGATAAGTGTACCAATAATAGCCACATATTATCATCAACTAATAGAACTAGAAGTATCGTTTGGAGTTGAATTAGGAGACGGCACATTAGGAGGAGCGGGACAGGTTACAATTGTGGATGGTGAATATGATTCGGCTGGCACTTGGGCAAATGGTACATTTATTGGTTTAAAATTGCAAGCTCCTGGATTTTCATAATGTAATATGGGTGATTCGGAATGATATTTGCTATTTATTTAGAGTAAGGCCATGAATCTTTGTGGAATTCCGGAAAATATAATTTTGTAGATATATTTCGAAGGCATGAAAGGGTGGTATTTATTGAATTGAAGTCTGTGAAACGATGGCTATTTGTGCTATTTGTATTTCTGTCAGGGTGTACCGTACAATTGAGTGAAGAAGTTAGCAATTCATATAAGAACGGAATTAAAGAAATGAATGAGAATCCGATTATTTGCTATCAGTTTCAATCGAAGAGTATGTTGTGTGTTACGGCATCAATGATTGTAATGCCGGATGAAACCTGTAGGATTACGGCAAAGTATCCAACAGACTATCTTCTGACAGCTTTCAATGTTCAGACTTATATCCAGCAGTCGGATGGAACATACCAATATGGAAAGGATTATATATATCCGGCACAGGTAACATCGGATTCTTGTTTGTGGGTAGGTATGAATGACTATGAAAAGCCGATTTTCGTTGTATTTCAGATTGAAGTCGAGCAAACTGCCCAATCACAAATCGAATTCCTTGCAGAGAACATAAAGATTGAGGTAAACAGGGAATCCAGGTAGCCGTGTAAAGTTATTTGTTTTCTTGGAGTCTGCACAGCAGTCAGATGGGCGAATCGTCCGTTTGACTGCCTGCAGCATGGACTGCTGTAAAATAGAAAGAATACATCAGAAGGATAGGAAAGAGAGACTTGCAATTCCGTTCACACGGATACAAGTCTCTCTTTTATTGTGGTCATTTCCGTTTGATTCGTGTCCATTTTCACATATTGTTTCGCTCTGCTGATATGATAAAGGATCTGTTCTTGTGTTTCTGTTCCATGCAGTCTGCTACTCGACATCCGTTACATAAATCCAGTCCCCAACCCAATTTCCAGTGGACGTGTTATATAATCGCTTATACATTTTTCCATTTTCAATTTTGTAATACCATTGGAGTCCATCGGCATATGGAACTGCGGAGGTATCAACGGCAGTGCATGCAGTAGCATAAGCGCTTTCCTGATAGTCGGAAATGGGTGAGGCAGTTGCCGGAAGGGAAAGAAACATGCTGCAGCAGAGTGCAGAGAGTGTGAGGCGAAAAAGTTGTTTGCGTGTCATGGGACATCCTCCTTGCTTTGATAAATTGGTATGGATTCATCATAATACTGTAAGGAATCGACGGTTTCAATCAGTTGCCCATTCCAGTAAAAGTCATAGGTTCCGTTGGGATTTTGAATTACATAGGAATTTTCTTCTGTCATTTGGAAATAGGAAGATTCCGGCTCAAACAATGAGGGCGGCTGAGAGGGTTCCCATATGAACAGATAGGAGATAAGAAAAAACAGGATGCTGACACCGATAATACCAGAGGAAACGGATTTCCGCTGTGGAGTTTGATTCGCCAGTACCTGAAACCGGGTCTCCAGCTCACTTCCTTCTATTTCTGCGATGGAGAGTCCAATTGAAGAAAGAAATGGAGTAGGTTTGGAATTGACAGCCTGCTTTTTGATCGCCAATAAGCAGGAAAGGTAGTCTGCAATTGCCTGCCGGTCGTTGTGTGTAACAACTGCGTCAATATTCAATTCAAGAATCCGGTTCATATGTGCTTTTATGGAAGCAGACAGTGGATTCCACCAGTAAACAATGGTTAATATCTGTAAAAAGAATTTGACGAGCAGGTCACCGTGAACGGAATGGGAAATTTCATGTTGAAAAATGAAAAAAAGTTCCTGATCCGTGTAGGTATGATTCGCAGGCAGCAAAATGGTTGGTTTGAAAACGGAAAAAATCATCGGGGTTGAAAGTCCGGCAATTTCCATTACCTGGAATCTGTTTTTCGCAGCCAGAGAAGTACATACAGAATTCAGGATTGCCGAATATCGTTCCTGATTTGCTCCTTCTTTACCATGTAATAAAATGAATGCGCTGATTTTTCTGTATTGCATGAAATAAACAGAAGAACCGCGAATGATTCCAATCACCCAGACAATGAGGAGTAAATCGAAGATGGAAACGTGAAGGAAGGAAAACAGGTTCCATCTGTGCTGAAGAAAAACAACCGCTTTTGAAGGCGGGCAGGAATACAGAATGGTTGTGGTAAAAGGAAGCTCTATCGGGAACAGCAAACGAATCAGGGAAAGAATTGTTGTAACTGCCAGGGTGCGGTAGCCGACAAGAAGCAGCATCTTTTTACTCCGAAATAATAAATATGTAATGAAAAACAGAACATTGGAAAACAAAACAGCCATTACGACTGTTTCAAACGAGTAACTCAATGAACATTCCTCCGTTCTTACTTATAGATTTTTCTTGAACGTTTCCAAAATCTGTTCTAATCTTTGAATTTCTGCTGCATCCTGTGTGGAGTCCAGTTCAGATTGAACCATGGAAGCCAGCAGTGTATTGTCAGAAAAGAGCTGACGGAAGGAACGATATTCTTTCAGAAAGAGTTCTTCAAGAATCGCATTTGCTGAGGCAGTTGGACGGAAGGTTCGCGTAAGCGCCTTTTTGTTGTAGACGATATCTGCAACCTCGACCAGATTCATCTCACAGAACTTTCGGATGATTGGCTGAACGATGTTCGTTGTGTAAGAAGGATCGGTGGCAACAATTTCAGAAATTGCCATTGGTTTTGATGCATGAACCAGAAGGGATAGAATGTCCAGTTCTTTTTGTTGTAGGTGGATTGCCATGGAATAACAGTCCTTTCATTGATTTTGTAAAAAAATTATACATGTAATACGATATTACTATATCAGAAGATTGTGAAAAAGTCAAAAAGAATTATTGACAAAAAAAGAATATTTGCAATATAATAACGATAGAGTGATTTAAGTACGGATACTATTTTAGGAAAGTGATGTGATTGTTAGGCGGGAGAAATAGGAAAAGGTGAGACTAACTGGATACTTGCTGAGATAGAAAGAAGGTTTTATGAAGAAGAAAATGACATTATTACTGGCAATAATACTTTTACTTGGAAATCTGTGTTCGGTAAGTGCAGAAACCGTTGATAGTGGAACATTTTATGGATTGCAATATACAACGACCGGATATGGTATTACCGCATATTGTGCGTTTGGTGATGGATTGACATATCCATTAAATGCACCGATAACAGTAACTACCAGTAAGAGTGGTTGCGTGGTATATGCTGTATCAACAGCCTATAATGAAGCTGGATCAGGAATTGGTGGAAACAGTGGTGGAGGAAATAATAGTATCAATATATCTTACGTTCCCAGCACTAGTGCATATATGGTGAAAAATGTACACAGCAATGCAACAAATAATTTGCAGAAATCCTATACATTAGCCAGGTATCGTTAGGTGAAAGAAGAGAAATATTCTTGACGATAGGGAAGGAAAAGGATAGAAACTATGGGAAAGCGACTTTTATTGTTGGGATTACTGGGCGGATGTGTATGGAGTATTAGTGGGAGTACTGCAGATGCAGGAGAGTTTATGGAAGAAACGAATGATCCAAGGGAGCAAAACGCATCCCCATATATAGTATGAGGAATATTCACCGGTGTTTTGGGGAATTTATGCCGAAGAGACGGAAAGTAAATTGAATGAATTGCATGAAAAGCTGCTGGGAGCAGGACTGAACCGTGTATTGGAAGAGATGAACAGGCAACTTGATAATGAATAAGAATCGGAGGAACAGAATGAGGAAGATCGTATATTTTCTTATGATGATTGTTGCAGCAGTTAACGCAAAAAATACATATTCAAACGAAATAAATGTGTCTGAAGAGACCGGGGATGTGATCGACTACGAAAAAGAATCGGAAGTGGATGAAACAGAAGAAGAGATTGATACGACACAATTGACGGAGTATCGTTTACTAAACGTGTCGTTTTCCTGTTATGATCTGGAACAGATTGTTCAACTGTTCCTTGGTGAAGAATATGCAGAAGACATGGACGAAATGTCTGCCTGGTATAGCAGCGGAGATTTAAAATTGTCGGTATATGGTGATTGCAGTTCGTTTTCTGTTATTAACACAGAATTGGCAGACCCATATCATATGGCAATGACTCCTCTTAATGTGTATCGCAAATATCAGCCTGATTTCCTGGAAATGGCGATGCCGGAGAGTGCGAAAGAATATGAATCATATGAGGAATGTAGAGAAGTATGTGATCAGATTGCGGAGGAATTGGAATTTCCGTACGGAAATGTAAGAACGTATTTGATTGATGATGAATTTGGATCTGCATCCTGGATGTATTTTGGAACACCTGCTCCTGGAAAAGATATGACGGACAGTGCGGCGGGAGAATGGGATCAGGAAGATTTTGCATTTCTATTTCTCTATGAATATGAAGAAATTGAAGGTCTGGCATATCGTTCTTTGATCGAAGATGGAATTCTTTCGATAATTTATTCACCAGCAAGAGGACTGATTTCGTTGGAAGCGCCAGTGAGATATCAGGTTATTTCAGAGGAAATGGTGGACTTGATATCCAGTGAAGAAGCGGAAGAAAAGTGGAAAGAACTGGCATTTGAGATCTATCAGCTGGTACCGGATCAAATGAAAATCACAGAGATAGAACTTGTTTATACAGAAAATACGAAGCAGCAGAATATGATCGAAGGTACATCACAATTACTTCCCTGTTGGAAACTCAGTTTTACAGATAAGGAGTCGACAATTGATCTGTATGCCGGTGAGTTTCCGAACCGGCTGCGGGGAGAGGCGGAAGCAGATGGATATATGCTTTTGGATGCGATAAGCGGAGATATCAATACGTTTCGTATGTACTGATCGATAAAGGGAAATGAACAGATAGGGAGGAGAGCGCGGTTGAAATGTTGGGGAATGATTAAGATGGATCTTTACCGCTGTTTCGCGGCAAAAAGGATTTGGTTGATTCTGGTGCTGGTTCCCATTCTGATGTGTGGATGCATTCATGATAGTATTCTTGCATGCATGAAATATAATCTTGATCCCTATGTAAGCGGACCATCAAAATTGATGGAGGTGCTGTATTTTGATCGGTTTAAAGCAGTTATGGTAGTTATGTTGTCTGGTATCTATACGTTTGGTATCAGCGATGATTTACAGTATTCGTTTCAAAAGCAGATTCTTGGACGTGGAGTATCTGTTGAATCCTATGTAGTTTCAAAACTGATAGCAAACGCAATCGCGATTCTTTTCGTTACGATTAGCGGATTTCTGCTGTTTTTGGCAATTATTTCACCATATTTCCCGCTAAGAGGGGGAGCAGGGTGGAATGGGAGCTGGACTGGTTTTTATTCTGTCATTGAAAAGGGACCGTTTCCATGGCTCTATGGTGTGCTGACTGGATTTCAATTTGGTTTGGCAATTGTGTTTCTCAGTAATATTGGTATCTTTGTTTCAATTTTTGCACCAAGCCGCTATGTAGCAATTGCAATTCCATATATATTGTTCTATATCCTATATGCATTTACCGGTATCTTACCGATGTCTCTGGATTTCTGGTCGATCAGCTCCTGCTGGATTGTATTGGGGACAAATGATTTCTGGCCCAATTTCATATATAGTAATGGAATATTGATTGCAGCGCAAATGGTAACTGCAGCCGGATGTCTGTGGGCGATGAACAGGAGAAAGAAGAATGGGAATCTGTAAAAAAATCTGGATGGTAGCAACGGAAGGATTGAATGAGTGGAAGAGAAATTACCGAATCTGGACAATTTTGACAGTGATTGCGGTAGTTCTTGGAAGATATACATTACCGGTATCCAAATTTGCTTTGGAGAATGAACTTACTACGCCAATTACAATCTTTCCATTACTGATGGGGGATGCCATGAACAGCAATGGACTGCCCAAAGTAATCCTGTTTTTTGGCGGAATCGCACTGCTTTCCAATGCACCGTTTATTGATAAACAAAAACCATATCTGGTAATTCGGTCAGGAAGAAAAAACTGGTATAAAGGGGAATGTCTCTACATTATTCTTGCTTCTTTGATTTATTTATTGTGGACTACGACTGTTACGTGTATTTATCTTGCACCAACAATTTCTTTAACCCATGGATGGGGAAGTCTGATTGGGGCAATTGCAGGAGGCAGTATTAATCGCTTTGAAGCCCTGAACGGAATACAGTGTCCGGTTCATGTTGTTAATCAGGTCAATTATTGGATTGCTGTGCTGTACAGCTATGGCAGTGCATGGATGATATTGATTATCTTGGGATTTCTGATCTATGCGATTAATCTGTACTCAAAAAAAAGATGGATTGGTATTGCAGCTGCAGTTTTTCTGGTTTTAATTGATCCGGTTCTGTATAATCTGACATCAGAAAAGACGAACTGGTATATGATTTTTTCACCTGTCAGCTGGACCAGTATGGAAAATCTGCAGTATTTGTCCGGACGCGGTTTATTAACTGGCTCATATGTAGTGATAACTGGTACTGCCATGATGCTGATTCTGGGAGGAATTATTGGGCGAAAAGTGAAGCGTATGGATTTATTTTCTGAACAGTAGGGGGGACGGTCCATGTCGGGAAAAATTGAAATCAGAAATCTGAATAAGCAGTTTGGAGAAGCGATTGTATTAAAGGACATTAACATAGTGATGGAAGCTGGAAAAATTTATGGTCTGGTAGGAAGAAACGGTTGTGGGAAATCGTTATTAATGAAGCATATCTGTGGATTTGTCCGTCCAACATCAGGTGAAATTGCAATCAATGGAAAAGTGCTAAAAGAGGGGCAGGATGTACCGGAGAATGTTGGCTTGATCATTGAGAACCCTGGCTTTTTACCGGAGTATTCGGGATTCCGGAATCTGAAAATGCTTGGGATGATTAATGGGAAGATTTCAGATCAGAAGATACGTGAAACAATCCGGCTTGTTGGACTGGATCCATTCAGTAAAAAGAGGGTGGGCGCGTATTCTCTTGGAATGCGTCAGAGACTTGGAATCGCACAGGCGATCATGGAAGACCCGCAGATTCTATTACTGGATGAACCGATGAACGGACTGGATAATGAAGGGGTTGAAGAAATCCGTCAGTTGCTGCTGCGTCTGAAAGAAGAAGGGAAACTGATAATAATTGCCAGTCATACGAAAGAAGATATTGATTTGCTGTGTGATGTTGTGTACAGAATGGATAAGGGAAAGATTGTAGAGATGCTTGAATAAAAGACTGGTTTCGAAATGTTTCCTGTTGAAGCGGGCCTGACACAGAAAGGGGGGGATAACAGCGTGTCAAAAATCGTTGGGCAGGTATATAAATAAAAACGAACGGAGGTAATTGCTAATGAAAAAGTATATATCCATGATACTGATTGTATTATGCTTAGTGGGTACATGTACAGTTTTTGCAGCTGATGTAATTTATGAAAAGAATGGCTATGGATTTCAGTTGAAAAGTGTAGATCAGGCCGGAATGAGTACCTATGTTTATAAATATCCTGAGTACTCTTGCGCTCAGGCAAAGATTACATATCAATCAGTTTTAAACCGTCCGACAAATATGCTGGTTGTAGCTTCCGATGGGACTCAGATAACATATAATTATATCGTACCAGGAGAAGAAGTTCCATATCTGTGTCAGCTAGTGTACTATAGTGAGATGCATGAAGGAAATGTTGCTTTACGGGGAAATACAGGAAGTACTTTAGTAGACTATGTGGTTAGTGGATACTGGACACCGAATTGGTCAACGGGAGTAGTAGATTTTTCATGGTAATGAAGGGAGAAATATTATAAAACGAATAAAAATTGCAATGGTTGCCATGGCGACACTATTGGGAGTAGCTGTTTCTGCAAATGCGGCAGTAGTAGACAGTGGAACAGTATATGGATCGTCATATACAACGACAAGTTATGGAATTACTGCGACATGTTCAATTAATTCAAATGCTGGCGTATATCCTGTTGTAACAGCAGTGACAGCAAAAAGTGGTTCTGTTGTTTCCACTATTTCAAACTCATATGATGAGAATGGTTCTGGCGCAGGTGGAGGCAGTAATGGTGGAAGTAATAGTGCAAGTGTTGTTTATTCTGCTACTGGATTTGTATACTCAGTGGCAAATACACATACAGATGCTACAAGCGGAAATCAGAAGGTATTTACGTTGATTCGTTATCGTTAAGATCAGTTCTAACAGAAAACGGAATCTCAGAATAATTAAATATGTCGGATGAGCGATATAAACAATGGGTAAGCAGGGGACTTTTGCAGAAATAAAAAGTTTCTTGCTTTTACCTGTTGGAAATGATATGCTGAGAAAAAGGAGGCGAGCGAATGAAAGGATTCTGGGAACACACTGGCTTTTTTCTGTCTGCACTATTGCTTTTGAATTGTATAAATGCGGTTGCCGAAACCGCAGAAGAAGGAGAAATCACCTTTGGCGAAGCAAGTCCTAACATTGTGTACATGGAGTTTGAATGTACGGCGGAGGTCGATGCGGAAGAAAAAGCCCCGGAGGGCATTGTTCTTACAATAATCGATGACACCATTGTGAGCTATCCGGAGCATATCAATGCGATCAATCAGTATCTGAAAGAAAACGGATATCAATTTGCAATTGAGCTGGGTTATCAGGAATCCTTCAGCGGCGATTTCCTGACACCGGTTGAGATATATAAAACCAGAAAAGAAGAAGGAATGGCTGCGGACATCTTTTTTACAACCAGTTCCGAACTGCAGGCCTATTGTCTGGAAAATGGATATCTGCTGAATTTGTCCCCCTATCTGGAGTCGGAAACGGGAAGACATCTGCTGGATGCCCTGAACGCATATTACACGCGGTCAGAAGATAACTGGGTGGCAGAAGTCAGCATAGAAGCATTAAAAGGTGCGGACGGCGGGATTTATGCAATTCCTGCATGTTTTGAGATTTCAAATCCCTATGTAATCTACTACAACAAAGAACTGAGCGATGTTTACCCGATTGCGTGGACAAATACGGTCAGTGATCTTTCCATTCTGGCTGAAAATGAGCAGCTGAAACAGAATGGTGTGATTCCGGTGCGTATGGAAGTGGGAAATTCGTTTTATGAAGGATTTTTTGAGATTGCAGGTTATCAGGAATTCGCACCGTATTGGGCTGTCAGCCAAATGGAAGATGGGACATTGCGTGTCGTTGATTTTCTCGAAGATGAAACGCTGAAAAACTGGTATCTGTGTCTGGGACAATACAGGGAAGCAGGCGTGCTGGGTTATGGGGAGACTCTGATCAGTTCCTGCCAGTCAAAAACAGGAATCATAAAAACTCCGGAATTGCGGACCACCGCGGATACGGCAGCTTATTGTATGGCAGTGTTCGTCCCCAATGAAGCATACCGTCTCACATGGGGATACGTGAATTCCGATCCATATGGCACGGCATACCTTGCATGGCCGAACATCCTGAACGTCGAAACCTGCATCAACCTGGCAAAAATGGGAATTGGCGTGGACGCAGAAACACAGTATCCGGAAGAATGTCTGCAGTTTCTGGATCTGCTTTATTCCGATATGGAATTTCGGAATCTGGTATATTCCGGAATCGAGGGATGGAGTTATTACGTCGATGATACGTCGAAAGAAGAACCGTTTCTTGTGCATCACACCCGAAAAGGCGGCATCATGGGACTTGGCTTAGGAACCTCCTGCCGCGCGCTGGCGGAGCTTTCCATCCCGTTTTACGAAACGTGCTATGAGGCACAGCTGCAGGCAAATGCATATGTGTCAATGCCGCTTGTGGACGAATCCGCGATTGATCTTTCTGCGGTACAGAAGGAATATGATGCCTGCATGGAACTTTACGATTCCTATGCGCCTGTATTCTGGGGGATGTATGGCGCGGAAACGGAAGTGCTGCTGGAAGAGCTGCATGAGAAATTGCTGGAGGCAGGACTGGAAGCTGTTTTGGAGGAAATGAACCGTCAGCTGGCAGAATAAATCCAACCGGACGTGTCACAGGCACGTTCGCCCGGATGTATGAACAAAAAGAGCGGCTGCGGAAATGATTCCGCAGCCGTTTTGTTGCCGGGATTCACAGATCAGGGAAAAGAGGGTGATATCTATGAGAAAACAGAAAAAGAAAATTCTATTTCAGATAATCCTGCTGGCAGGAATGCTGAGTATCAGCGCATGTTCCAAAAAGACGGAAGTGGCGGAAACAACGAGAGCATTTTTTGGAACAACAGGGACGACCGGATGGGCAAGCATTACCGATAACGGAATTCTGAAGCATTACATTCAAAATGGTTCCCCATTTCTGAAATACATTGATTTCGCAACGGGGCAGGAGGTTTTTCTGTGCGCGACAGAAGGCTGTGCCCATACCGGCAGCAGCTGCAGCGCGTCCCTGCTGCCGATTGGAGGCGAGAAAGCGTTCTTTTATCAGGGGGCACTGTATCTGATCGGACAGGGGGAAGGGATGAATGCTCATTCCGTCTGGAAGGCATCCGTTGATGGAAGCGGAAAGAAAGAATTGACAGACTGCATACCGGGAAATTACATGTCGGATCTGTGCCTGATTGATAACATGCTGTACTATGTTGATACTTATTATGAGGAAACGACACCTGGTGAATATGTGATGACAATGGACAGCTATGGGATTTTGGCGGCTCTGAATCTGGATACGCTGGAGACAGAAATATTGGATACAACAAAAGGAAGCTTCCATGGAGGATATTCTTATTTGACGGCTCTGGATGGCTGCGTTTATTTCGAGAAAAACGCGTTCAGCCAGGATTTGTCGTCCTTGTTTAGCGGGTCTGGTCTGACATCGGAAGAGACAGAGGCATTGAAGCAGAGTGTGACAGTTTCACGTCAATATATCTGCTATGATCCGAAAGAAAACGATTTAAAGCCTGTTTATGAGACGGAAACGTCATTCTATGAAACCTGTGGAGCGGTCGGATTTGATCCGGAACTTGGAGTTCTCCTTCTGGATTGGGAAAACCGGCTGATTTGGGCAAAAAATGGGGAAGAAAAGGTTCTGTGGGAATGGGAGAGTTCCGACTGCAAAGACATCTGGGCGTTTCAGCTGATTGATGATTATGCGATGATGATGGATGAGGAAGACTGGCTGCGTCTGATTGACCGGAATACAGGAGCGCTTGTGGTGAAAGCGGAATTGCCCGTGGATGAGAAAACCGGAGAAAGGCACAGCTATCAGGGATATTATGATGGAAAGATTTATTTTTCCATTGATCCGGAGCCATATAAAGATACCATGTATCTGGAAGTAGAGGAACTGGCTGATAAGAAAGTGATCTGGCACAATGCTGTGTGGGCAGAGGAGGAACCGTGACTGGACTGATCCATGGATCTGCGGTACATGGAACTGTATAAGTAACAGGAGGATGGGACGATGCTTCGGCTGATACGATATGAAATGGAACGAATCTGCTGTCAGACGCGGTTTGTGCTGTTGTTTCTGTGCCTGCTGCTTTTGGAAATCGGGATTTCTTTCGGGCAGGCGAGGGAGATTCAGGAACCGACAATTCTGACGCAGCAGGAATACGAAGAATATATTGATTCTCTGGTGACTCACAGCAGGAATTCCACGTCCATTGCCATTTTTGCGGACAGGAACAGCTTTGTTTACAGGAATGCAAAACAGAGCGGGGAAATCTATGATGGGATGAGAGGAACGGTTATCTCAGAAGAACCGGCGGATGGGATACGGCTTGCCGTGGATACGGATGAAACCGATGTGCTGGTTGTTGTCTGGATTGTTATGCTCTGTTACTGGGGAATGCTGGAAGAGCGGAGAAAAGGTCAGTATCTGCTGAACCGAACGATGAAGAAAGGGCGCGGATTTCTTGGACGGGCAAAGCTTGCTGCGCTGCTGCTTCTGTCTGTTGGCGGAATACTCGTTCTTACCACGGCGAGAGTCCTTGTCATGGAAGCCGCCGTCGGCCTGGGGAGCATGGGAAGGACGCTCCAGAGCGCCTTTCCTTCCAGCATACAGAAATGGAGCATGGGGACGTTTCTGCTGGTCTGGTATCTGTTTCGCAGCGCGGCATGTGTGACGTTAACCGCTGTCTGCTGCGGATGTACCCTGTGGTGCAGGAAAACGGGATGGGCGGCATGGATCTGGCTGATTGTTCTTCTGAGCGGGTTCTGCTGTTATCACGGGATTGACCGGCAGTCCTGGCTGGTGTCTCTGAAATACTTAAATCTCTGGTATTTCCTTGGCTGCGCGGACTTTTTTACGGAATTCCACAATCTGAACTGCTTCGGCCATCCGGTAAACATGATATGGGTTATGGGCATCGGGCACGGAATTCTTCTTGCAGTTTTTCTTCCGCTGAATCTGTTTGGGCATGGAATGGTCATGGAAGCGGGAAAGAGGACAGGACGTGTTCTGAGGTTTGGATGGATCCGGCATACCAGTCATCTGCTTCATGAAGGTTATAAGCTGCTGGTCATGGGAGGATGGCTGATTCTTCTGGTGCTGCTGGCGGCAGCTGCCGGGAAAATTTATGAGAAGAAGTATCCTCTCTATTCGACGGAGCAGGAATACTATCAGTGGCAGTATTGCCAGCGCCTGCAGGGAACATGGGACGAGGAGAAGGACGTGTGGCTGCAGGAGGAGGGTGAGCGGCTGGAGCAGATTGTGGCGAAGATGCAGGAAGAAGCGCTTTTGATGGCAGCGGGAAGCCAGAATTTTGAAATTTATAATGCGTACCAGATCATCCGGTCCAGGGCGGACCGTCTGAAGGAACTTCCCAATGGGCAGATTCTTTATGAAAAAGGCTATGGCCGACTGATCTGGCAGACAAATGCCGGATACTATGGTTTGATGGCGGGTATCGCAGTGCTGTTTCTGCTGGTATCCATGGGAACAGTCTGGGGCATGGAATACCGATATGGACAGAAGCGGCTGATCTGTGCCACAAAGGCAGGCTGGCGGCAGATTCGGAAAAAGAAACGGGTATGGATCCTGACTGCCGGACTGATGATTTTTCTGTTCCTGTTCGTGCCGTTTTACATGCGGGTGATTCAGACATACGGATTAAACGGCCTGTCAGCCAGTGCGGCGTCTCTTTCCATTCTTGACCGGGTACCCGGCTGGATCAGCCTTGGCATGTATCTGCTTGGGCAGCAGATCATTCAGCTGGCTGTGATCGAACTGGCTGCGCTTGGGATGGCAAAAGGTTTCACATGGCTGCTGTAATGCCGGAATCGGTAATGCCAGAGTTGGTAATGCCTGAATCGGTGCGTGAGATTTGCGGAAGTATTATAAAGGGAAGATATCAGAATGCGAAGGCGTCAAAAGGAGAAGGCATTGGAATGAAAAGACATCAAAATGGGTTGCTGCGGTCAGGATTAAAACCGGAGACAACCGATCAATAGAGGGGATGGACGTATATGAATGAGTTGCGTATCGAAGGATTATCAAAATCCTATGGAAAGAAGCAGGCACTGAAATTGTTTCAGTACACATTTACCGACGGCGTCTATGGTCTTCTTGGCCCAAACGGAGCCGGAAAATCGACACTGATGAACATTCTGACAGACAATCTGAGCGCAGACAGCGGCTCGGTTTCCTTTAACGGGACAGACATCCGCACGCTTGCGGAGCGCTACCGGGAAAAAATTGGCTTTGTCCCGCAGCAGCAGCAGCTCTACCCTGCCATGACGCTGGAACGGTTTCTGTATTACATGGCAGCGTTAAAGGGGCTGACGAAAGCAGAGACAAAGCGGCAGATTGACCGGATCCTTCCGATGGTAAATCTGGCGGATGTCCGTCAGAAACGCCTTGGCGGTTTCTCCGGCGGAATGCGGCAGCGGGCGCTGATCGCACAGGCAGTGCTTGGTGATCCGGCGGTACTGATTCTGGACGAACCGACAGCGGGACTGGATCCCAAAGAACGGGTGCGGATCCGCAATCTGATCTCTCAGGTGGCTTTCAACAAAATTGTGATCATAGCAACTCACATTGTGACGGACATAGAAATGATTGCAAAAGAGGTGGTATTCCTTCGGGAAGGGGAAATCTGCATGTCCGGAAATCTGCAGAAGCTTTGCACAGACGCTCTGCAGGGAAACATGTTTTATGTGTGGGTTCCCTATGAAAACTGGGAGGAAATCTCCCAAAAGTATCCGGTCAGCCAGGTGACACGGGAAGGTGACCGCGTGCGCCTGAAGGTGCTGAGTGACCGGGAACCCGGGGAGGAGTGGAAAGAGGCCGTGCCGACATTGGAGGATTTATATCTTTATCTGTATGACCGGGAGGAGAAAAAGGAATAAATGGAGCGCTGCTTACACCACCGGCAAATACCGCCGAAGCATCTCAACGCTGGTATTTACCACCAGCTCTTCCGGAAAATCCACCTCTTCCAAAACCCGCCGTCCATTGGTAAAATCCCCGATCAGCGGCGCATAGTGCGCGTCTGTGTTGAGAATAACAGGGACACGATGGCACTTGCAGAGTTCCAGATAGGTAAGCACATGCTCCCGGCCTCCCTTCCGGGAAGAGGTCGGTTTTAACGAGCTTTCGTTCACTTCCAGAAGCACCTTCTTTTCCTTCGCGGCAGCCACCAGCCGTTCATATTCCAGCGGAAACTGGGAATCATCCGGATGGGCGATGATCCGGACAAAGGAATGATCCATGACGCGGATCAGACAGTCCGTATTCTCTTTGGCCGTACCTGGTTTCAGACAGTCAATGTGGAGACTGGCAATCACATAATCCAGGGAACCAAGGAGTTTCTCATTCAGATCAAAATGACCTTCCAGATCAATGATGTTCACTTCGCATCCCTTTAAAATCCGCATCCCTTTGTATTCGCCGGGAAGTATCTTCAGATTTGCGAAAAAAGCCGGTTCCGTTCCTTTCAGCAGGGCCGGAGCATGTTCGCTGAAGCCGTAAACAGCAAGTCCTTTTTCGTAAGCGGCGCATACATTTTCAAAAAAGGTGCTGTAGGCGTGGCCGCAGGCGACGGAATGGGTGTGAAGATCCATAATGAAATTCATAATAATATCCTCTCTTTCTGAGCGGTGCACCGTCTGGAACCCGGGCTGGTGCGCCGCTTCAATGATTTCAGTACCAGTGACCGGAAGCGGTCTGTGCAGAAACATGTACCGCAGTTCAGGCCGGGAAGGAAAGTGTGATGCAGGTTCCTTCTCCAACTGTGCTGTCGATGGTGAGATGAAACTCCTTTCCATAGGTCAGATACATGCGGAACGCTACGTTCTGCAGGCCAATGGAATTGCTGGGGATTTCATTCATGTTTGTCAGTGACTGACGAAGCTCGTTCAGTGCGTCCGGCGCAATGCCGATTCCGTTGTCACGGATCGTTATGGTGCAGGTGCTGTCCGCGTTCCGGGCAGTGATCATAATCCGGTTGCAGGTATCCAGCGCCGGCGCGCAGCCATGGAAGACTGCGTTTTCCACCAGCGGCTGCAGGATCATTTTCGGCATCAGCAGGTCATCGGAATGGGAGTCCGTCTGAATCTCAAACTGCAGAGCCTGCCGGTAACGCTGATTCAGGATGGTCAGGTAAAGATCCATGTAATAGAATTCCGTCTTCAGGGGAACCAGTTCGGTGGAACTGATGGCGTACTGAAGCAGTCGGGACAGCGTCAGAGTTGTGTTTGGCACTTCATGGTGATAGCCAAGGCTTTCGATTTCCATGTTGCGAATCATATTCAGTGTATTAAACAGAAAATGTGGATTGATCTGCGCCTGCAGCGCACAGTAGGTCGCATTGTTCTGCAGCTCCATCTGATGGTTCAGTTCATCGGAAAGGGACTGGTTGGTATGAACATAATTAATAAACTGCCGGATGATTTTCTGCACCTCAGGTTCGGAAATATTGTCCGGCATTTGCTTGATGGGCGCATCCAGAAACGTGGAGATGGTGCGCAGCGGATGGGTGAACATCAGCACCAGACAGATGATAAGAATGATTGCCAGAACCAGAAGCCACGGGAGAAACGACAGCAGCTCACCAAAGAAGTCATAGGACGGAACCCGGAAGCTCTGAGGAGTCGTGATGGTGATGTAGTACCATGGAAATTTGGATGAATGCTGCTGGACGTAAATGTAAGGCGAGTCGGTATCGGCGTAATAGCTCAGATAGTCGGCAGTTCCATCGAAATGGTGCAGGTTCGGGACAGCGCTTCTGTCTTCCGGCATATTCTGCTGGAAGGTGCGGTAAAGAATATCGCCTTCCTCCGACACAATATAGATATTCTGGAACGAGTTGTCGTTCTTGTCTTCCAGAATGGAAAGCTGGTACAGGTTCATGTTCAGGACAATGTGAGCCTTCTGGCCGGACTGCTGAATCGGTATGAGCAGGGTGGCAAGGTAGGGATACCGGTTGTTTTTCTTCCGGTATATGTAAGTCATATCGTCCAGCCCATCCAGCGCGGAAATCCAGTTGGTATCGGAAAAGCTGCCGGACGGAACCGGAACGGAATAATCGGACAGGAAGATTTCTTTTTGGGAAGCAGGGTACAGATAGATGGAGTCGATCACGGGAAGCCCCTGCGTATAGGCGGTCAGCTGGGAGCGGATCTGTGTGTAGAGATCCGGAAAGACGGAGACCGCGTTCTCCCGAAACAGATAGATGTTGATCATCTCGTCCAGTGACAGCAGTGCGCCCACCCTCCTGCAGCTTTGGATGCTGTCATCCAGATGCTCGGAAATCCGTTCTGTCTGCAGTTCGCTGTAGGAAGTAAATTCCACCTGCAGCTGACGCACGGAATGAATTCTTGTGTATACCATGAAGCAGATAAACAGAATGGTTACGAAAAGCAGAAGGGTAAAAAACCACTTTTTTACAAACGAATTCGATACCAGTTTTTTGATCTGGTTCATACAGATACCTCCTGATTGAAATCGGAACGGGAGAGAAAGCAGAAAATCCGGTGGGAAAGACGTTCGGCGGTACAGACTTCAGGCGGGACCGGCCGGAAAGGGGCAGAACGTTTCAGATCAGCTTCAGAACCTGCCTGCGGTATTCCGATGGTGTATAGGATGTGTATTGCCGGAAGTTGATGTTAAAACGGTTGGGGTTCGGATAGCCCACCTGTCTGGCAATGTCCTGGATCCGGCAATTGGTTTTCAGCAGCTCGATGGCCTTCTGCATGCGGATTTCTGTCAGATAATCTTTGTAGGAAGTCCGCATGACAAGCTTAAAGCACCGGCTGAAGTGCGCACCTGACATGTACACCTTTTCCGCCACCGCTTCCCGCGTTAAATCCTCCGCAAAGTGTTCCTTCATATAGACAATCGCCTGTTCAATGCTTGACTGAATGGCTTCTGCTGTGCTTTTTTGTCCCGGTTCGTCCAGAACGGAAAGAAATGGAACCGGTTCCCCGGGCAATGAGAAGGGAGGATTCGCCGGCCGGGAATCCAAAAGAAGAAAATCCGGTTTTTTCGTACGCAGCTCCTCCAGCGAAGAAAACGAGAGAAGAGGCTCTACTGTGATCTCAATACCCAACAGCTGGAGCGCCTGAAGGCGCAGTTCCTCAAACCGGCTGTCCGCAAGATGATCGGTGATGAGAAGGTATCTGCAGGTGCTGTTTCTGGCAGAAAGGAGCACCAGATATCGGGCGGAAAAGAGCAGATGAAGCAGATTTTTAATTCCCATATAGAGCGGATCCAGTTCCAGACGTTCCGGCTCCAGCGAATGAAACCGGATCTGCAGACAGATTCCGCTGCAGGCGTCATAGGAAAAGGGGAAACGCAGAGAGGAAAACTGGATGAGGGCCTGGTCCTTTGTCTGATACGAGCCCAAAAGGAGCTGCGTGAAAAAAATCTCCTGATTGTCTTCGGCAACGTTTAGCGAGGCAAGAAGCTGCCTCCTGGAATTCAGGGAATGGGCGGCGGCCGAAAGACTGCGCTCCAGTTCGAGAAAATCAAGGGGCTTCAGCAGATAGTGATTCACGCCAAGCTTCATTGCCGACTGGGCATATTCAAATTCCGCGTAGCCGCTGATGATTATGGGAATGCAGTCGGAAGTCAGCCGGTTCAGTTCTTCAATGAAAGCGATTCCATCCATGACGGGCATGCGGATATCAACCAGCACGAGATCAACCGGTTTCTGGCGAAAGCAGGCAAGTGCATCCGCGCCGTTGCTGCAGACATGGGTGATCTGATAGGCGGGAAGATTGCTTTTGATATAGTTTGAGATGATTTCCTGAGACATGATCTCATCATCCACGATCATGAGCTGATACATGAGAAACCTCCGGTAAACAGTACATATTTGCACAGGACAAAGAGGAACGCACTTTGTCTGTTAAGGTAAGTAAATCATAGCGGAAAATCAGCGAAAATTCAATCGCCGGAGACCAATTTCCGGAGGTTGGTACGAAACGAGGAGAAAAGCATGAAACGAGGATTGAAAAAGGAGGAAACGGAAGCCATAATAAAAGCACAACAGGCGGCAAGGAGGAACAAATGACGTGAAAGGGATACGAAGGAGAGGAAAGTCATCGAAAAAAGCAGTTCGCGAAAGCATCAGCATGGGAATGCTGGCAGTTCCGGGAATTGTGCTGCTCCTTATTTTCAACTATGCACCAATGTTTGGCATTGTCATTGCATTTAAAAACTATAAACCGCTGAAGGGAATCTGGGGAAGCGCGTGGAACGGTCTGGACAATTTTAAGTTCTTCTTCTCATCCGCAGATGCGGTTCGGACAATCCGGAACACAATCCTGTATAATTTCAGCTGGATGATTCTGGGAACCATAACGGCGGTAACGCTGGCACTGATGTTTTACAGCCTGAAAAATGCAAAAGCACTGAAACTGTATAACACGGTGATTCTGTTTCCGCGTTTTCTTTCGGCAGTCGTTGTCGCATTTCTGGCAGAAGTTTTCCTGCATTCCAGATATGGCCTGCTGAACCAGATGCTGGAGGCGCTTGGGAAAGGCAGGACAGACTGGTATACACAGATTGGTGTATGGCCGCTGATCCTGACGATTGTATACATATGGGGCCATGTGGGAGTGACCAGCGTCATCTACTATTCCTCCCTGATGAGTCTGGACGAGGGGCTGCTGGAGGCAGCCAGACTGGATGGAGCAAATAAGATCAAACAGATCTGGCATGTCATGCTTCCCCATCTGCTCCCCATTATAATCATTCAGAACATCCTGTCCATCGGCAAGCTGTTTACCGGAGATTTCGGTCTGTTTTACCAGGTTCCGAAGAACACCGGAGTCCTGTATCCGGTAACGGATATCATTAATACCTATACCTATCGCGCGCTCCAGGCAGGAGATCTGGCAAGAGGCGCAGCCATCGGACTGTTCCAGTCAGCAGCCGGATTTCTGACCGTTGTGCTGGCCAATGCAGTTGTGAAAAAGATCAGTCCGGAAAATTGTCTGTTTTAAGAGGAGTGGCTATGAAGAAGAAAAAAAATCTGGGGCAGATCTGTCTGCACATTGTTTTTATCCTGATAACAGTCATGTATGTCCTTCCGCTGCTGATGGTCATTTCCGTTTCCTTCACCGATGAAACGACACTGATCCAGAGCGGCTACCGTCTGATACCGAAGGTGTTCAGCACGGCGGCATATGAACTGGCGCTGCGCAATCCGATGAAGATTATCCGTGCCTATGGAGTCACCATTTTCTTTACACTGGCGGCTACGCTGCTTTCAACCGTTGTCATGGCAATGCTGGCCTATCCCATGTCCAGGCCGAATTTCATCTGGAAGAAGCAGCTGAACTTTTTTGTCTATTTTACCATGCTGTTTTCCGGCGGAATGGTGCCAACCTACATCCTGCTGACCAGTGTTCTTCATCTGGATGACAAGATTCTGGTGTATATTCTTCCCGGACTGGTATCTGCGTACAACGTCATGATCATCCGGACCAATTATCAGAGCATTCCGGATGAGCTGATCGAGGCGGCAAAAATCGACGGCGCAAAGGAACTGTATATCTGCTTTAAAATAGTCGTTCCGCTGGCAAAGCCAGGAATTGCATCCGTTGCATTCCTGTTTCTGGTGACAAAGTGGAATGACTGGATGACATCGATGCTGTATATCCGCGATCCGGATCTGTACTCCCTGCAGTATCTGCTGCAGCGGCTGATCCGGGAAGTGGAATACCTGAAACAGGCAACGGAAATGGGTTCCTATGTTGGCGACGCGGTGGTTCCGACGGAAACGCTGCGCTTTGCGATGGCTATCATCGCAGCCGGACCGGTACTGGTTGCATTTCCCTTCTTCCAGAAGTATTTTACCAAAGGTATGACACTGGGAGGCGTGAAGGGATGACAATAAATAAAAATCATGGAGGTTTTCAGATGAGAAAGGTAAGAAGAGCATTATCAATGGCAGTGCTGCTGTCAATGGGTCTGATGATTGGAGCGGGAGCAGGCCCGGCTGCTGCGGCAGAGGACGGAGAGGAGAAGGAGCCGGTTCTGCTGGAATGGTATTACAGAGGCTGCGGACAGCAGGAGGATACGGACGCGGTGGAAGCAAAGGTCAATGAGCTGCTGAAAACCGTTCCCGGCATGGAACATGTATCGGTAAACTTTAACTGCTTTGTTTCATCGGAATATAATCAGCAGGTGCTGCTGGCACAGGCGAGCAAGGCGCAGATCGACATCTTAAACAGCGTGAACCTGTCTTCCTTTGCGGAGCATGTGGAGGATGGAAGCTTCATGCCGATGGATGCGTATATTTCCGATGAGTTGAGGGCAGAATTGCCGGAGTGGCTGTGGAAGATGGGTATGGTTGACGGAGAGACCTACATGGTTCCCAACTATCAGAATGCATTCAACAGTGCATACATTCTGTTCCCGAAGGAATATATGGACAAGTATGGAAACTATGATGAGATGTATGAGACGCTGACAAACTGGGATCTGACGATTACCGAGAAGGCTGCCTGCCTGGAGGAATATGTAATGGCTGTCCGCGCCGGCGAGGGTGACACGAAATATGCAAGTACCCTGAGCATCAGTGAGGTCGGCGGCACGCTTGGCTATGCTTTTGAAACGCCATATGACGCGCTTGGCAAGGGATTTATGGTAAAGGACGGCACCGATGAGGTTTCCTACCTGTACATGAATGACGAGTTCAAAGAGAAATGGGCAATTTATGCGGACTGGTATGACAAGGGCATTTTCTCACCGGACGGCGTCAGCACAGATCTTCAGAACTACGCATATGGCCACATGATGGACGAGATTTCTACCGTATTCTGCGTGAAGGAGCAGATCGGTACGCCGGAGCATGTTTCTGAGATTTACAGTGAATCCTACGGCTTTGACGTGGTTGCGATTCCTGTACAGCAGTACGATTACATTCAGTACAAGTGGGCGGCAGGCGGAAACGGCATTTCCTCCACCTGTGAGCATCCGGAGGAAGCGGCGAAGTTTATCGAGCTGCTGACAACGGGTACGGAGATTGGAAAAGAAATTTACAACACCGTTGTGTTTGGTCTGGAAGGCGAGCATTATGTCAAGGATGCGGAGGATCCGGATCGAATCGAGACGCTTGAGTATGCGGGAAGCCAGGGCGGTGAGGACACTTCCTATGCGGCAATGAAGTGGATCATCGGAAACAGCTTCTATGCGTATAAGAATCAGGCGGTTCTGGACGGACAGTATGAGCTTGCGAAGGAACTGAACGAATCACCGGATACGGTTTCCTCTTCTCTCATCGGCTTTGCGCCTTCCACCGCAAACATTGCGACCCAGATCAGTCAGGTGGCGGCAGTTGCGGACGAGTATAAGAACACGCTGACAACCGGCGTTATGGGCGTTGACGGCTGGGAAGCCTGCTATGAGGAGTTCATGAAGAAGCTGGAAGACGCAGGTGTGCAGGATGTCATTGATGACTATCAGAAGCAGATCGACGAGTGGATCGCTGAAAATCGATAAGAAACAGAACCAGGGCGGGGGCGGTGTCTTTCACCGCCCTTTTCCGTTATTTATACATCCAGGCGAACGTGCCGGTGACACGTTCGGTCAGATTTACGCGAGCAGCGAGTCAGGCGAGGGCGCTTGCGCACTCATCAGACGAGCGCCGCGATAACGAGAGATTCGGCGAAAGCAGGAGAGCAGAACGATGAATGAAACAATAATCCATGGACAGGAAATGATTTTACAGGACCAGGGAACCGCGCAGGTGATCCGCACCATCATGGATCGCGCATTGCAGACAAGACCGAAAACCGATGTACATTACCGGCCGTTTCAGCCATGCCCCTTTGTCCGGTATGTGCGCGCGCTGGGGAGTCTTCGGGTGGATCTGGATGCGATGTATCCGGAAGCGAAGGAGGGAGATTCTGTGATTGCGGATTTTTGCATCCGCTGTCTGCAGGAGGAAGAAATCTATCTGAATGTATCGGGAAATGTCTGTGTCTGGTATGAAAAACAGCTGATTTATGATGGAAGAAGCCATGAGAAAATGGAGGAAAGGCAGGGGGAGAAAAACGGCGGGAACGAATGGGATCAACGCCTGGAGGAGCCGGTTCATCTGCCGATCCGGGTAAAAACGGAGAAGGAGAATCCGGTGCGGATCCTGTGCGAGAAGAGAGCAGAGGAGCCATTTGCGTTTGAAGTGCTTCTGTCGGTAAAGCGATATCCGGGCATGTGGGCCAATGATTATCTGTTTTGGGCAAGAGCGGTTCTCCCGATGGAGGAGAGAGCAGGGGAAGAAGGAATTGCGCTGAGTCAGCTGTTTCATGCGGATGAATGGAAGGGGACCGATGACGGATGGGCTGCCATTTCCTACGCATGGCCGCCGTTGCTTCTTTCGGGAGAGACATTTCCTCCGGGAGAGACGCTTCCTCAGGGAGAAACGTTTCCTCGGGGAGAGACCTTTGATTTCCGGAACTTGTGTCAGGAGGGAGATGTGTGCTACGTCTACTCGGAGGCAGCCAGGGCGCATCGTCTTTCTTTTTGCGGCACGGCAGAGGAGATCTGGGTGAACGGGATGGTGCAGAAAGATTCGGAGCCGTATCTGGAAAAAGGGGACCGGGTGCTGATTCGGTGCAGGCGAAGGGGCGATGACTGGTATCTGTCCCTTGATACGGCCAACCTGGTTCTTCCGTTCCTGCAGTCCGGCCGGAAAACAGGCGATAAAGCCATCTTTGCCGGCCCCTTCTGCGGAACCCAGTGTCATGGCCCGGAATATGAATGGGATTTCTCGAAGGTGTTTGTCAATGCAAAGGGAGAGCCGGTGTACTGGCGCTTCTGCGACGGCAGTGAGCTTCGCGCTTATCTGGACAGCGTATTTTTCGGCCAGTGGTTTTATGCGCTGATGGTCGGTTTCTATGGAATCCGGGACGCGGCAGCCTGCTTCGGGGACAGGGAAAGGCAGCGCCTGTTCTGCGAAAACATGAGCATGCTTGCCGCCTGGTTTGACTATATCCAATACGACATCAGAACCCATGTAATGCCCGCCTTTATGCCAAGGACTGCGCAGATGAATGTTCTGGACAACATCGGAACCATGGGAATGAATCTGATCGATGCCTATCTGGATTCCAATGACAGAAATCTGCTTCCCCTGATCGATCGGATCCGGTATCAGGCGGAGGAAACCATTCCCCGGCTTGCGGACGGAACCTATTACCGTGTGGATACCATGTGGGCAGATGACCTGTACATGAGCTGTCCATTTCTTGTCCGCATGGGCAGACTGACGAAGGACAGCACGTGGTTTCAAAAAGCGGCACAGCAGATTTGCGGATTTCGGAAACGTCTGTACATGGAAGACGAGCATTTGTTTTCTCATATCTATTTTTCTCATGAGGAACGGGCAAATCGGGTTCCGTGGGGAAGGGGAAACGGCTGGGTCATGTGGACCCTGTCTGAATTTCTGATGTATGGGGAAGGTCATGTGGATGTGTCAAAGGAGAAACAGCTGTTTTATGAGATGGCCCACAGAATCCGGGAACTGCAGGATGAGAGCGGGCTGTGGCATCAGGTACTGAACCGGACAGAGGAAGGTTCCTATCTGGAAACGTCCTGTACAGGCATGTTTTTGCTGGCGTTTGCAAGAGGTGTCCGGTATGGATGGCTGGAGAGGGATTTTCTTGACACGATGGAGAGGGCATGGAAAGGGCTTTTAACGCACAGCATTGACAAACGGGGAAATGTATATGGTGTGTGCATGGGATCCGGCTGCGCGATGGAAGCGGAGTACTACTTTTCGATTCCTACGATCTGCAATGATGATCATGGAACTGGAGTGATTCTGGCGGCGGGATCGGAGTACTGGGAATTACGGAAGGAACTGGAAGGAGAACCGGAATGAATCAGGTACTGTATGAGAGGATAAAAAAGGAACTTCTGGAAGGGGAGATTGGATATGATCCTTACGGAGAGAAGGCGATTGCCAGGCTTTTGTGGAAGGAGCAGACGGATGAGGAAGCGATTGCCGGACTGAACCGGGCGGCAAAGTGGTTCGAACTGCCTCATCCAAAAGGGCAGGGGCGTTTTTTACAGGGGGAACCGGATTTTGTGGCTCACAAGCTGATCCGGGCATGCTACAGTCTGGAGGACAGGCTCCCGAAGCAAACCATGGAGCTGATCCACGAATTCTTTACCAAATGGGACTTTGAGAGCGTGTATAAATCAGAGAATCACATGCTTCTGTTCCATGAAGCCAGATATTTATATGCGCTCAGATATCCGGATGCGCTTTTTGAACCATATCAGATGAAGGGAGCGGAGATGGCGGCTGTGGATCGGGATTTTCTGCAGGAATTTATCCGCTTTCGGGCACAGAGAGGATGGGCGGAGTTTGACTCGACCGGTTATGGACTGGAGGTGTTTGCCGCTCTGCTGAATCTATATGATTTTGCGGATGAACCAATGAGCCGGTATGCGGAAATGTCGGCCAATGTGATGCTTCTGGATATGATCATGGACTGTTCCGGACAGGGATTTTACGGCGGCGCTCATGGCAGAATTTATGAACGCTATGCGTTTTCCTTCCGGCTGAAGGGAATGTATCTGCTGTATCAGCTCTATTTTGGGGAGGACGAGACGTGTGGTGCCTGCCTGGAGCCGGCAGCAAGTACATTCCGACCGGCTGACTATGTATATGCCGTTCTTCGGGCGCGTCCCGAACGTTGGGAAAACAGAGAGTGCAAGCATCTGCACAGCATTACATACCAGACCCCTCACAGACAGGTTCCTCAGGTTCCGGGAAGCATCAGCAAACGGACTTACATCACGCCGGATTACATGATCGGCGGTGTGACCTGGCAGGATGACTATCCGGCAGGGAGCGAAGCTGCCTGGTATGCCCATCATCAGCAGCATGAATGGGAGCTGACGATTCTGCCGACGGAGGATATCCGCATCTTCACCCACCATCCGGGCAGCTGTGGACCGGAGGGAAAGGAGCATGGATACTGGACCGGAGATCTGTTCTGCTGCTGTGGACAGTTTTTCAGTGAAGGGAATGTGGCCATGGCGACTTATGACATACCGGAGTCGGAAGAAGGATTCATTCATGCAAGTGTGCCGTTTTCCCGTCTGGAAGTGGTACGGGAAGAAAACTATCTGTGGATGAAAGCCCATAAAAGGGTATATGCAGCGCTGTGGTTTTCCCAGGGAATCAGCGATGGACGCGAGGATCTGCGGGAGAAAGAAGTGCGCAGCTGCGGCAGAAAGCATGGGGTGGTCTGCGTTGTTTCGACCCGGGAGGAGAGCGGAAGCTTTTCGGCGTTTCAGGAGATGGTAAGAGCCGGCCATCCGCGGCTGGATCCGGATACCATGACGCTGACTTACTCCAATCTGATGATGAACCGGAAGGAACGGCGGGTTAATGGCGAAACGGTTCGATTTCCATATGAGACATATGATAGCCCCTGCGTTTTCTCCAGATGGGGCAGCGGCGTCATCGAGACTGCGGAGGTGATTCTGGATTTTGACGGATGGGGACGTGTAATCCGAAAAAAAGAAGCAGAATGGAGTGAATGAGATGTGGAAATGGCTGGTTGTTACAGCGAGGGAATGGAGCCTGCTGTCAATGGTTTTGCGCATGTCTGCCGCGATGATTGTCGGGCTGGCTGTCGGGATTGACAGAGGACTCAAACGAAGAGGAGCCGGCATTAAAACGCATGTGCTGGTTTGCCTGGGCGCCGCGGTGGTCATGATGACAGGACAGTACATGAGCGTGCATTTTCCTTCGGAATCGGATCTGGGCCGTCTTGGTGCGCAGGTGATCAGCGGTGTGGGCTTTCTTGGAGTCGGTACAATCATTGTAACCGGAAAAAATCAGATCAGAGGTCTGACAACGGCGGCCGGTCTGTGGACCTGTGCCTGTCTCGGGCTTGCAGCCGGAATCGGCTACATGGAAGGCGTTGTTTTAGGTACCGCATTTGCGCTGTTTACCTTTAAAATCCTGAACTATGTGGATCATTTGCTGCCAAGGTATGCAAAGGTATATGACCTGTATCTGGAATTTGAGCGAAACCAGAGCATTCGGGGATTCCGGGATGCGCTGCGCAGTGAAGAACTGAAGCTGGTGATGTTTGAGGTATCAAAAAGCCGGATTAAGGGTGAGGGGCCCACTGCAATCGCAACGATTGAAGTGAAGGATAAGAGCAGGCGAGCCGTGGTGATGGATGTGCTGCGGGAAATTGACGGCGTGCGGTATGTGGAAGAATTATAAAAAGGATTACCGGGAGGAAGCGGGATATGAAAGATAAATACAGGATTGGCGTTATCTGTGATCTGCATTTGACAGAGGGAAATCGCACCGCTCAGCATGCATTTCTCAGGTGTGCGGCGCAGCGAATGAGGCAGGAGGGCGCAGATGCAGTGATCTGTCCCGGTGATGTGACTGCCTGCGGGGAGCTGGAGGGCTATGAAGCCTATCGGGAAATCCTGCGTGATTTTTCCCTCTGTGAGGCGGCGGGAAATTCAGATGTCAGGGACCCGGCGTCTGCAGAGACGATGGTGCAGCTGTTTCAGAACAGAGAACTCATCCTTGGGAAGAGAAAGGTGATCGGTGTGAATACCCCCTATGGTCGGATTGCGGACGGGGAGAAAGAACGGCTCAGAAATGTGAAACCGGGTGATCTTGTATTTCTGCATCATGATCCGGAATCTCTGGAGGAGGAAAGCAGGAACGATCTGACGGCTCTGGCAGAGCAGGTTCCGATTACAATCTTACATGGGCATGCCCATCAATGGATGGACAGACGGATTGGAAACAGCCGGGTGATTGGCGTGAAATGCCTGGATCCGGACAAGTGCATCGGAAGTTTTCCGGCTCTGACCTGGCTTACGGTTTCCGAAGAGGAAATTGACCTCCGTGAATGTCAGATCGGAGTTCCCAGAGAGACAATGGAGGATGTGCGCCGGTATTTTGGCATTTCCTGTGTGGATAATCAGGCAGATGTGGCCTACGCGCTGGAGCATGGAATTCCCAACATTGAGCTGAGGTGCATCGATGACTGGACGCCGGATTGGACCATTCTGCCGCTCATTGAGGAATGGAGAAAACAAACGAAGGGATATCTGTCGGTTCACATGCCGGATATCCGAATCCGGGACGGAGAAGTTGTGGGGAAAGAGCAGTGGTATCAGGCGCTGGAATATGCCTGTCTGGTGAACGCAGACGGACTGACGATGCATCCGCCCCGCGTGAAAAAGTCCGGGATTCCATATGGCGGGGCGCGGTGGAATGAGATTCTGACCCTCTATTTTGATGTAGTCCGGAAGGTGAGACCAGGTGTGAAACTGGGAATTGAGAATCTGCATATGAATCCGGGTGAGGCGGCGGATGGAAACCGCGGTTTTGGTTACATACCGGAAGAGGTGTCTCTGTGGATCAACGAACTGAATCGGATGGCAGGCGAAAGCAATCGGGTGGGACATGTGCTGGATGTGGGGCATGCCAGAAACAATGGACTGCTGGCACAGAAATACCCGGTCAGCAGGTGGTATGAGAGAATGGGGCAGAAAACAGTGGCATATCACATCCACCAGGTGGTGCCGTTTGAGGATGGATATAAAAATCATTGCGCCATTGAAGAATGGTTTGGACCGATGATTAATTACACTTCCTTTTTCTGGTGCTGGCAGCAGCGGATCCTGAACCATGTTCCTGTGTTCCTGGAAGTGAAGGGGCATGAGAATTTTGAAATCAGCGTGCAGGCGTTTGAGCGGCTGTTGGTGCGGAAGGATGAGGAGGTGTGTCTGGTGCCGGAAAGCAACGGAAGTGAGCCTGGTGCGGAACGAGGTGAAAACATGCCTGGTGCGGAGCGCGGCGAACGCGTGCCTGGTGCGGAGTGAGGTGAAAACATGCCTGGTGCGGAGTGGGGTGAACGCGTGCCTGGTGATGGAACGAAGGAAATGGATTTACTTTAGGGAGCGAATCATAGAAACGGAGGAACCATGGGCGGAATGGTGAAAACAGACAGGGGAAAGAGAAGATACAGCGGAACCCCGGACAATGCGGTATCCAGAAGAGAGATAGAAAACCGGGAGGTGGCAAGGAAAGCGGCAGCGGAGGGGATTGTACTGCTGAAAAACGAAGGGGTACTGCCTTTGAAAAAAGGAGCGCGTGTTGCGCTTTTTGGAGGCGGAGCAGTAAAAACAGTTAAGGGTGGAAGCGGTTCCGGTGATGTGAACGAGCGGGAATCGGTAAGCATTTATCAGGGGTTTGCAGAGGCTGGTCTGGAACTGAGCAATCAGGAATGGCTGGATCGGTTTGCCGCAGTCTATCAGAAGGCGCGGGAAGACTGGCGAAGTATTATTATGGAAGAAACAGAGCGGAGCGAAAGCAAACGGCTGCTTGATTCTTACAACAGACACCGTTTTCACATGCCGCCGGGAGATTCCATGAAAGACAGTGATTTTGAAGGAGCAGACACCGGATTCTATGTGATCAGCAGAACAGCTGGGGAAAGTGCGGATCGGTTCACGCAGGAGGGAGACTACTATCTGACCCGGGAAGAGAAAGAACAGCTGGTCCGGCTGTCGGAGCATTGCAGGAACACAGCGGTCATTCTGAATACGGGAGGTCCAATTGATCTGAAGGATATTCTGGCGATTCCCAATCTGAAGGTTCTGATTTATGTTTCGCAGCCAGGGATGGAAGGCGGACATGCGCTGGCGGATCTGGTGATGGGAAAGGCAACACCAGGCGGGAAGCTGACGGATACCTGGGCATGGGAATATGCCGATTATCCCAGTGCAGAAACCTTCAGCCGACCCGGTCCGGATGCGTTGAAAGAACGTTATGAGGAAGGAATTTATGTGGGATACCGGTATTTTGACAGCTTTGAAAAAGAAGTTGTGTATCCCTTCGGATTCGGCCTTTCCTATACGGAATTTTCGATAAAAACGGAAAAAATCACAGCGGGAATGGCTGGGGAAAACCGGGTGGAAGTAACGGTATTGGTAACAAATAAGGGCGAGCAGTTTTGCGGAAGGGAAGTGGTGCAGGTCTATGTGTCCTGTCCTCAGACCGGGCTGCCGAAAGAATTCCGGAGACTGGCAGGATTTGCCAAGACGAAACTGCTTGCACCGGGGGAGAGTCAGAACCTTACAATCACTTTTGATGGGAAGGCAATCGCATCGTTTGATGAAGTACAGTCCGGCTGGGTGATTGAAAAAGGAAGATATGGAATCTGGGTCGGCAATTCTTCCAGAAATCTGGAGCTGTCCGGCGTGGTTTTGGTGGAGCGGGAGACCCTGCTGGAACCGGTACGGCACATATGTCCGGTCCAAGAGCCGCTGGAGGAACTTGTTTGTGATCGGGAGGCACGTCTTAGGCAGGAACAAACGTGGAATGCGCTGGCAGAAGAAAAGAAGCTTCCTGTGGTTTTCTTTGTGCCGGGGAAGGAAAAAGGGGAAAGCGGATCCGGAATGACGGCAGGGAGCCGGATCGAAGTGATAGAAAAGAAAACAGAAGAACTGGTGCGGAAATTAAGTGACAGCCAGTTGATTTCCATGGTAGTTGGTGAGTTGAGCGCAGAATATGACCAGACCATTGGAGCAGCAGGAATCCGTGTGCCGGGTTCGGCCGGAGAAACAAGCAGTGTTCTGGAAGCGGACTATGGCATTGACGGAATGATCATGGCAGACGGGCCTGCCGGACTTCGGCTGGCAAAAAGCTATGAGGTGGACTGCAGAGACGGAACAATCAAAAACCCGGGAATTCTTGGCGCACTGGAAGGCGGATTCTTCCTTTCCCATGAAGAATCGGAACATAGGAAGCGGTACTATCAGTATTGTACAGCGATCCCGGTAGGTACATTGCTGGCGCAGACCTGGGATGAGGCGCTTCTGGAAACGGTTGGTCAGGCGATTGGCCGTGAAATGGAGGAGTTTGGAATTTCCCTGTGGCTGGCTCCGGGCATGAATATCCACAGAAATCCGCTGTGCGGACGAAATTTTGAATATTATTCCGAGGATCCGCTGGTGAGCGGCAAAATGGCGGCTGCCATTACCAGAGGAGTGCAGTCTGTGCCAGGCAGAGGAACGACCATCAAGCATTTTGCGTGTAATAATCGGGAGAATAACAGAAGGTGGTCGGACAGTGTTCTTTCGGAACGGGCACTCCGTGAACTTTATCTTCGCGGATTTGAGATTGCAGTGAAAGAAGCACAGCCTGCGGCGATAATGACCTCTTATAATCAGATTAATGGTCAGCATGCAGCAAACAGCTGGGATCTCTGCACCCGGGCGGCAAGAGAGGAGTGGGGATTTTTGGGACTGATTATGACGGACTGGAGCACAACCAGACCGGGACAGAGTATTCCGTGGATGTGCGCCGCAGCCGGAAATGATCTGATCATGCCGGGATGCCCGAAAGATGTGGAAAGCATTCAGCAGGCAATGGCGGATGGCAGTCTGGACAGAGAGACACTGCAGGAATGTGTCAGAAGAATCCTTACTGTCATGTTCCGCCTGCAGGAGAATGGGACGAATCAGGAGTGACCGATTCGGATGAATCAGCTTTCCGCCTTCCCACAGCTTTCCTGTTCCACAAGGATGTGAGGAACAATAATCTTTGTAGCTGCCAGATTGGGATTTTCCAGATGATTGATGATCTGTCTGGCAGCTTCCGTTCCCAGTCCGGCCGCATTGACGTCAATGGAAGTCAGCGGCGGTGTCGCCATCTGGGCAAACAGGGAGTTGTTGAAGGAAAGAATGGAAACGTCGTCCGGGACTGTGAGACCGCACTGACGGCAGGCGCGTTCCAGAGAAACACCAAGGAAATCATCGGTTACGACAAAAGCGGTCGGGCGGTCCGGCAGGTTCAGCAGTCGGTACAGCTCATCGGGCATATCTTTGGATGTGCCTTTGATTTCGATGAAAAGGGATGGATCCAGGGGAAGATCATGGGAAAAATGAGCCAGCTGCCAGCCATATTTCCGGTCAGAGGAGAAAAGAAGGGTTCGTTCATAGCCGATGAAACCGATCCGGCGGTGGCCCAGCTGGTACAGGTACTCGGTGGCATCCTGTCCGGCCTGAATGTTATCCGTATCGACATAAATCGTCTGATTGGCGGACTGGTACGCCTTGCCGATCAGCGCAAAGAGAAGACCTTCATTGTAGAGATAATCTGTGATGGGGTCTTTTTGTTTGGAATAAAGAAGGATGAAGCTTTCGGTCTGTCCGCTGCGGACCATGGACTTGATGACCTGAAGCGCTTCTTCGTCGGTATCGCCGGTGATCAGAGTGGTGGTATACTGATGCCCGTTGCAGTATTTGTTAATGCCGCGGATTGTTTCCAGAAAGAAGGAATCCACGTTTTGGAACCGTTCGGAAACGGGAAGGACCACACCGATGGTCCGGGAATTCTGGGTTGCCAGACTGCTTGCCTGAAAATTGGGTTCGTAGCCGAGAGTTGCCATGGCGATACGGACCTTTTCTTTTGTTTCTTCACTGATGGCCGGATTGTTTTTGCAGGTTCTGGAAACCGTGGAAGGGGAAACACCAGCCAGCGCTGCAACATCACGAATCGTAACTGCCATATAAATACCTCCTGAACGAAACGGGAAAACGGGTTCCTGTAAAAACTGATTCTATTGTAAGAGAAAACGGGGAGAATGTCAATCGGAAATGCAAATGAAAAATGACTGTTGCATAAAGGTTGCACAGATACAGATTCTATTTTCATGAGGAGAGTGCCAGGAAGATAAAAAAATGAGTGGAAAACGGTGGGATTCTGAGAGGTGAGGAGAAAAAAGCAGGGGAAAAGTAGCAAAAAAAGGGGCAAAGACGGTGGATGTATCTGTGGAAACATACAAAAGTGAAAAAAAGAAGAAAAAAGGAGTTGCAAAAACTGCGCGACAGTTGTATATTTAATGCAAACGGTTGCATTAACGTGCGACTTTGATGCAGGAGAACTGCAGCGAATCGCATGAGAGCTGCAGAAGTAATGCAACGGAAGAATGCGGTACTGCGTGCGGCATGATGCGGCATCGGATCGCAGGGACATGCATCGAAGCAGGAAAAATCGAAGCAGGAAAAGCAGAAAGAATATGGAAGAAGAGGGAGAGGGAACCATGAAACGAGCAGCAGGTATTTTACTGTCAATCACCAGCCTTCCGTCAAAGTACGGAATCGGCTGTTTCTCAAAGAGCGCCTATGATTTTGTTGACTGGCTGAAAGAAGCCGGTCAGTCCTACTGGCAGATTCTGCCCTTAGGACCGACCAGCTATGGAGATTCTCCATACCAGTCCTTTTCAACCTTTGCAGGAAATCCCTATTTCATCAGTCTGGAAGAATTAATTGAGGAAGGTCTGCTGACAGAAGAAGAGTGTGATGCGGCGGATTTCGGAACCAATGAGGCAGATGTGGATTACAGCAAAATTTACGCAGCAAGATATCCGCTGCTGCGAAAGGCCTATGAAAGAAGCAGAATTCATGAGAATCCGGAATTCCACCGGTTCATGGAGGAAAACCGCTGGTGGCTGTCTGACTATGGTCTGTTTATGGCGGTGAAGGAGCGGTTTGGGGGCATTCCGTGGACACAGTGGGCAGAGGATATCCGCCTCCGCTGGCAGAATGCCATCGATTATTATCACAAGGAGCTGTACTATGAAATTGAATTTCAGTATTTCATGCAGTTCAAATTTTTCACTCAGTGGAACCGCCTGAAGGCTTATGCAAACGGTCAGGGCATTCAGATCATCGGAGATATCCCGATCTATGTTGCCATGGACAGCGCAGACACCTGGGCTCACCCGGAACTGTTCCAGTTGGATGAGAACAATCTGCCGACCGCTGTTGCAGGCTGCCCGCCGGATGGATTTTCCGCAACCGGTCAGCTGTGGGGAAACCCGCTGTACCGCTGGGACTATCACAGAAATACCGGCTTCCAGTGGTGGATTTCCCGTCTGGCTTATTGCTTCCGACTCTATGATGTGGTTCGTGTGGATCATTTCCGCGGGTTTGACGAGTATTACTCCATTCCCTATGGAGAAGAAACAGCAGTTAACGGTCACTGGGAGAAGGGTCCGGGAATCGACCTGTTCCGCAGCGTGGAATGGGCACTTGGAAAACGCAGTGTCATCGCGGAGGATCTGGGCTATATGACTGACTCTGTCCGTCAGCTGGTCGCGGACAGCGGATTCCCCGGCATGAAGGTGCTGGAGTTCGCTTTTGACGCCAGAGATACCGGATGCGCGTCTGACTACCTGCCTCACAACTATCCGGAAAACTGTGTCGTATATACCGGAACCCATGACAATGAAACCATTAACGGCTGGTATAAGGCCATCACGAAGGAAGAACAGAAGCTGGCAAGAGAGTATCTCTGCGATTTCACAACGCCAATCAAGAATCTGCACAAGTCCTTTGTCAGTCTTGTCATGAGAAGTAAAGCGAATCTGTGTATCATTCCGATTCAGGACTATCTTGGTCTTGGCAATGAGGCGCGGATTAATCAGCCCTCCACCGTTGGAAAGAACTGGAAGTGGCGCGTGACCGAAAAGCAGCTTGGCGAAGAATTGCAGCAGGAGATTCTGGCGGTGACAAAGCGTTACGGAAGAATGAACTGGGCGCAGAAACAGGTGAAAAAAGAAGACAAATAAAAAGACGAATCCGAATACGAGTCAGAAAATGAATCGCAAGAGGAATCAGAAACGTGACGAAACCGGAATGCGCAGGCAGCCGGACAGGAGGTATAGATGGAAAGAAAATGGTGGCATAACAAAATTGCATATCAGATTTATCCCAAGAGTTTTCTGGATACCAACGGGGACGGAATTGGTGACATTCCTGGAATTATTGAAAAGCTGGATTACCTGAAATCGCTGGGAATCGGAATTCTGTGGGTTTCACCGGTCTATGTTTCGCCATGTGCGGATCAGGGCTATGATATTGCAGATTATTTTCAGATCGATCCCATGTTTGGAACCATGGAGGACATGGAGCGGCTGATTGAAGAGGCAGGAAAACGGGATATTAAGATTCTCATGGATCTTGTTGTGAACCATTGCTCCGATGAGCATGAATGGTTTCAGCGTGCCTGCGCCGATCCGGAGGGCGAATATGGAAAATATTTCTACTTTGCAAAAAAGGAAAACGGAAAGCTGCCATGCAACTGGCGTTCCTATTTCGGCGGATCGGTGTGGGAGCAGGTACCGGGAACAGAATGGTACTATTTCCACCTGTTCCACAAAAAGCAGCCGGATCTGAACTGGGAAAATTCCCGTCTGAGAGAAGAAATCTACGGAATGATGAACTGGTGGCTGGAAAAGGGGCTGGGCGGCTTCCGCGTCGATGCGATTATTAACATCAAAAAGCCGCTCCCGTTTAAAGATTATCCGGCTGACCGGGAGGATGGTCTCTGTGACATGGGCGAAGTTCTGAACCATACCTGTGGAATCGGCGAATTCCTGAACGAAATGAGAGACCGGACCTTCCAGCTTTACGATGCGTTCGCTGTGGGAGAAGTGTTCAATGAAAAGCCGGAGGAACTGAATGATTTCATCGGCGAAAACGGATATTTCTCTTCTATCTTTGATTTCAGCCAGACAATGGAAGGAAAATCCACAAAGGGCTGGCATGAAAACCGGATTCCGACACCGGATGACTATAAACGCTGCTGCTTTGGCAGTCAGAGAAGATCCGAGGGCGTTGGTTTTTACTCCAATGTGATCGAAAACCATGATGAGCCCCGCGGTGTCAGCTATTATCTGCCAAAGGCAGGTCAGAATGACATGGGAAAGAAGCTGCTGGCAGCGGAATATTTCCTGTTGAAGGGAATCCCCTTTGTTTATCAGGGGCAGGAGCTGGGCATGGAAAACATGAAATATGCGTCTATCGATGAGATTGACGATATCAGCAGCCGGGCGGAATATGAAGTCTGCCTGAAGGCCGGGGTAAGTCCCGAAGAAGCATTGAAGGCAGTGAATCAGTATTCCCGTGACAATTCAAGAACACCGTTTCAGTGGGATGATTCCTGCCATGCCGGATTTACATCCGGAACACCGTGGCTTCCGGTAAATCCCAACTATACAGAAATTAATGCGAAGAAACAGGAAAACGATCCGGACAGCGTTCTCAATTTCTACCGCGCGCTGAGCAGGCTTCGCAGAGATCCCCGTTTTGAGGATGCGTTTGTTTACGGAAAGACAGAGCCTTACCTGGAAGAAGAACCGGGTATCATGGCATATTTCCGCCGGTGGCAGAAGCAGGATGTGTTGGTTGCCGGTAATTTTGGGGATGAGGCAAAAGAACTTGAGATCCCGTCCGCTTTTGCAGAGCCGGAACGGATTCTTCTTGCAAATGCTCCGGTGGAATTCAAAGGAAGCAGTCTGGTTCTGCAGCCGTTTCAGGTTGCAGTCCTCGGCTGATCACAGAAGCGTATTATCCCATAACTATAGATGAGGTAAGACTCTGCCCTCCCTCCTTGTCATACAGAGTCTTACACAGAAGGCTGCATGGCGGCACAGTTCAGAAATGAGCAGTGCCGTTCGGCAGCCTTTTTTCACGGGGAAGCTCATGCAACCGAGCAGTTTCTATCGAGGAGCAGTCCTTTGAGGGCTCAACCTTTCACCGGATGGCTTTTTGTGATACAGTCCGAATACTGCAGGGCAGTCTGATAAAAAAGAAAATCCATTGACGGAATCCGACAGGAACGATACAATGAATCCATGGGAAGGCTGCATGGACAGCTTTCGATTTCGAAGGTATCAGAGGTGGATGATGAGTCAGTCACAAATCAAAAGAAAATTCAGTCAGTTAAATATGGGAATGGTTGGGGTGATCCTGAGTCTTGCCTGGCCGACGATGCTGGAGCAGCTGATGCAGACAGCAGTTCAGTATATTGATACGGCCATGGTCGGAGCGCTGGGAACCCAGGCGACTGCGGCAGTCGGAGCAACCACAACGGTGAACTGGCTGATCGGCAGTACGATTTCAGCCATTGGCGTCGGTTTCCTGTCCTTCATTGCAAAGGCCTGCGGAGCGGGAGATGAGCAGGCGGCGAAACGGGCGGTATCACAGGCAGTGCTTTCTGTGCTGGTTGCCGGAATCCTCTTTACCGTACTGACACTGGCACTCAGCGGTGTGATTCCTGTCTGGATGCAGGTGGATGAGAGTATCTGCAGCCTGGCATCCCAGTATTTCTTCATCCTGTATCTGCCAATGCTTCCCCGTACTGCCAGCACGATTTTCGGAACCGTTCTCCGCTCTGCCGGAGACACCAGGACACCGATGAAGGTCGGCATTCTTGTCAATGTGATCAACATCATCCTGAATTTCCTGTTGATTTATCCGACCCGTGAGCTGACTGTTTTTGGTCTGGAATTCACCATGTTTGGTGCAGGATGGGGTGTGATCGGTGCGGCTGTCGCCAGTGCAGCGGCGTACACGGTGGGCGGTATTCTGATCACGGCTGCTCTCTGGCGCCATCCCATGGTGTCCTGGCGCGGTCAGAGCCTGCGCCCGGATCCGGCGATCCTTCGCCCCTGCATGCAGGTTGCGTTTCCCAACATGCTGCAGCGTTTCGGAACGTCCCTTGGCTATGTGTTCTTTGCTGCCATGATCAATTCGCTTGGTGAAGTTTCTACAGCTGCTCATACCATTGCCAATACCGTGGAATCCGCTTTCTACATTCCCGGATACGGCATGCAGACAGCAGCTGCAACGCTGGCTGGAAATGCCTATGGTGCCGGAAACCGCAGGCAGATGAAGGATCTGGCATCCATGTTTATTCCCATTGAAATCGGGTTGATGATTCTTTCCGGCGGTGCGCTGTTCATTCTTGCCAAACCTCTTGTCAGTCTGTTTTCATCCAGTGAGGAAGTGATCGCTCTTGGAACGACTGTCCTTTGCATGGTTGCCGTTTCGGAGCCGTTTTACGGATTTTCCATTATCATTGAGGGAATGATGCAGGGCGTTGGAAAGACCAGACAGCCCTTTGTATACAACATCATCGGCATGTGGGGAATCCGCATCGTGGGAACCTTCATCTGTACTCAGCTTTTTTCCATGGGACTGGTTTCCGCGTGGGCCTGCATGATTGCTCACAATCTGCTTCTGTTTGTTCTGTTTTTGATCTGCTATGTGAAAGGAAGCTGGAATCCGCTGGAGACGGTCAGGGAGCGAGCGTGACGTCGGACAGAAAACTGGAAAAGGAATTATCATAAGCAGAGAGTCCGGCATTGCCGGATTCTTTTGCAATGAGAAGAAAAGGAGAAGCGTATGACTGGAAGAAATCCATTAACAAATCTGGATTATCCGGATCCGGATGTGATCCGTGTAGATGATACCTATTACATGGCGACGACTACCATGCATTTTATGCCGGGATGTGAGATTCTCCGATCCTATGATCTGCTGAACTGGGAGCATGCCGCATATGTCTATGACAGGCTGGACAGCACACCGGGGCAGCGCCTGGAGGGAGAGGAGAACTGCTATGGAAAGGGCATGTGGGCAGCCTGTCTGCGCTATCATAAGGGCCTGTTCTATGTCTGTTTTGTTGCCAATGATACACATAAGACCTATCTTTATACATCTCCTTCCATCCGCGGTCCATGGAAAAAGCAGCTGATTGAGGGATTTTACCATGACTGTTCCCTTTTGTTTGACAACGATCAGGTCTATATTGCCTATGGCAATAAGGAAATCTGGGTGACGCAGCTTCGGCCGGATCTGAGCGGACCGCTGGAGGGAGGTCTTCACCGGATGGTTGTCAGTGATGAAGGAAATTCCTATCTGGGCTATGAAGGAACCCATTTCTATAAACGAAACGGCAGATATTATCTGTTTTTCATTCATTCTCTGCGGGATCGCTGGCGTCGGGTGGAAGCCTGCTTCTGGTCGGATTCGCTGGAGGGGGAATTTACAGGAGGCGATGTGCTGGATGATGATCTTGGATACTGCGGACAGGGAGTTGCTCAGGGTGGAATTGTGGATACGCCGGACGGAGACTGGTATGCAGTTCTGTTCCAGGACCGGGGAGCTGTCGGACGGATTCCGGTTCTTGTTCCGGTCAGCTGGAAGAATGGGGTACCTGTATTTGGCGAGGATCCGCTGCAGTGCGGGAAGAGAACGGTTCCCTCTCAGGTTACGATCGCTTCCGCAGAATGTGATTATCAATATCAGCCGCTGGTGCAGAGTGATGATTTCCGTGGGGCGGCAGAATCCGCTTTCCGGGACGGGAATTCTGACCTTACTGACCGGTTTGACTGCTTTGGCCTGAAAAGCGTCTGGCAGTTTAATCATGAGCCGGACCTTACGCTGATTGACTGGAAGCGGGAGAAGGGGATGGTTTCTGTGACAACGGATAAGCTTTGCTCCAATCTGACTCAGGCGAAAAACATGCTGACCCAGCGCATGTGCTATCCGGGCTGCAGCGGGGAAATCACAGTCGATTTTTCTCGTTTGAATGAGGGGGACTATGCCGGCATCTGTGCGCTGCAGGGCTGCTATGGAATGGCAGCAGTGACAAAGCGAAACGGTGCGTACTGGCTGGTGATGAAGAACCGGTTGGCAGACAACAGCTCG